>NZ_JPOC01000020.1 GCF_000738775.1 Prescottella defluvii | reverse complement strand
CCGTCGGGGCACACGCGTCAGACGTAGCGGACTACGCCCAGCTGTTGGCCGCGGCGGAGTTGACCTGCTGCATGTCCGCATTGCCCTGGCCGACGACCCGGCCGACGGCGTCGAGGATCTGGTTGAGCTCGAGGGCCGCAGCATCCCACTTGGCCTGCTGCGCCTGGTACGCCTCGGACGCCGAGCCCTCCCAGTCGGCAACCATCGGCGCGACGTGCGCCTTGAGGTCGTCGAGCTTGGAGTTCATCTGGGCCTGGATCGAGTCGATCCGAACCTTGAGGGCCTCGATCTGACCGAACGAGTAACGCATCGTCATTGCTTCTCCTGTGTGTCCTGTGCGGTGTGGGATTCAGGTGATCCGGCTCAGATGTTCAGGCTGCTCGCCACGTTGTTGAGCGAACTCGTGTGGTCCTGCTGAGCGGAGTCGTAGGAGACGCTGTTGGACTTGATGTTCTCGCTGATCGCCTCGAGCGCCTGGTTGAGCTTGGTGGCGCTGCCGTCCCACCGCTCCATCAGGCTCTGGAACGCGATGGCCGCCGAACCCTCCCAACCGCCGCGGACCCCGTCCACCTCGCCCTTGAGGGTGCTCAGCAGGCCCTGGATCTCCGACCGCACGTCGCTGACGCGACGGGAGGTGGCCTCCATGGTCTCGACAGTGGTCCCGGAACTTTTTCCGCGACGACCACTCTCGCGGCGGCGCCCCTCAGACCGCGCCGACCGTCACACCGCCGACGGCCTGCTCACACGAACCGGCGGCCGCGTCCCAGTCGCCGCCGAGGAAGCGGCAACCGACACTGACCTGGGCATCGTTCTCGACCAGCACGTACCACCGCACCCCGGTGCGCTCGTCCGGCGACTCGAGGTACGAGATGACACGACGGTCGGCGAACTCGGTCTCGGGCACGAACTCCGAGAACGGACTGTCCGGGCCGCGCTCGGCCATCCGCTGTTCGAGCGAACGTGCCACCGCCGCCAGATCGGACCCCGCCGCAATCTCGGT
This sequence comes from Prescottella defluvii, assembly GCF_000738775.1. Lineage (GTDB taxonomy): Bacteria > Actinomycetota > Actinomycetes > Mycobacteriales > Mycobacteriaceae > Prescottella > Prescottella defluvii. The sequence continues at coordinate 231,039 of NZ_JPOC01000020.1, read as the reverse complement.
GGGCATCACCAGGACACGATGATCCGGCCCACCGTCGGGTGCCAGGTCGAGCCTCCCTGGCTGGCCCGGCCGCACCTGCCACGAACGGCTCCGGCTCCCGCGCCTGCCAGATCGCCGACGCGCCCACCCCGAGCGCCAGCACACCGAGCACCGACATCACCGCCACCACGGCGCGTCCGCCCTTCCCGCGCAACCGCTTCCGGCGCCCGGACCGGCCCGGAGACTGCGCCGGCGCCGCGTTCGGCCACAGCGCATCCGGCGCCGGACCTGCGGTGCCGACGACCGGCCCGACAGCCGGGGCCGACACCAGGATCGCGTCCGCCACCATCGACACCTCAGCTCCGATTCCCGCGCAGACGGTTTCGGCAATCACGGTGTCGTCGCCCGTGCCGGTGCACAGGACCACGTCGGGCGCACGGTCCCCACCGATGGCGCGCACCACACGGTCGATCCTGCGCACCCCGTCGGGGTCCTCGCGGAGATCGAGGATCCCGACGTCCGCGAGCAGTTCGCAGGCGACGATCCGCGGCTGGCCGTTCTCGGCCCGCTCGACCAGCACGACCGTCGTCGACAGTGGACCGCATTCGACGACCGTCCACCGTCGGAGGTCCCCGGGGCACGCCGCCGCGAGCGCGACCGGAAGCATCTGCACCTCGTGGGCGGAGCGACGGGCCGCCGACTCCAGGACGCCGCACCGCGTGGGTCCCCAGTGCGACGGATGGATCACCGTCGCGGTGGCGACGAATCCGATTCCACCGACGGCTGCGTCGAAGGCTCGTCGGATCGCGGCGGCCGCCACATCGACGGTCGCGACCGGATGCCCGCCCAGCGACATCCAGTCGTCGTCGATGCACTCGACGACGTCCTGAACCGAAACGTCGGGGACCCGGACCACCCCGCGCACGGAGCACACCCACACTGCGCCGTCCGCGAGATGGACACGAGCGGCGGTACCGGGACCGGTCACAACGGCGGAAGCCACGCGACCTGCATCAGCGACGTTCCGCTGCGCGCCACGAAAGTACCTCTGCCCTGCGGCTGTTCACTCGGACGGACGGTACCGACGAGATTGCCCTCGTCGCGGCTGCCACTCATCACCATGCCCGCCGGCACCAGGTCCCGCATCCGCGCGATCACCGGCTCGTACAACGCACGCGACGCACCTCCGGACCGCCGGGCCACGATCAGGTGCAGACCGAGGTCCTTCGCGTGTGCGAGATAGTCGACGAGCGGCGTCAGCGGGTTGCCGCTGGACGTCGCGACGAGGTCGTAGTCGTCGACGACGACGTAGATCTCGGGCCCCGACCACCACGACCGTTCGCGGAGTTGCTGCTGAGTGGTGTCGGGCCCCGGCATGCGGCTCGCCAGAATCCCGGCGAGATCGTTCATCATGGTCGTGAATGTTGTTGCCGAGGCGGCATATCCGGCAAGGTGATCGCCCTCGACAACGCCGAGCATGGTGCGCCGGTAGTCGCCGATGATCAGCTTCGCCTGCTGCGGGGTGTTCGACTCCATCAGCCCCAGGCAGATGCCGCGCAGCAATGTCGTCTTGCCGCACGCGCTGTCGCCGAACAGCAGGAAGTGCGGCTGATCGGCGAAATCGAGGTACACGGGCGCCAGCTCGGCCTCGTCGATCCCGATCGGCACCGCCAGGCACGCACCGCCGGGCGCACCGGCAGCCGGCCACCGCTCGCCGGCCGCGGCGAGCAGATCCTCCCGCAGCAGGCGATCCGGCAGCATCCGCACCCGCGGTGCCACCGAGCCCGAACCGGGACCCGAGTCCGACGCGTGGCGCGCGCCGATCCGCGCGACGGCATCCGCGACGCCCGCACCGAGATCGTCGCTGCGGGAGACACCGTCGAGTCGAGGCAGGGCGGTGAGCAGGTGCAGGCCGTCGCGGGTGATGCCGCGGCCGGGCCGTCCCGCCGGCACCAGCATCGCCTTGGCACGCCCGACGTCGGAGTCGGTCGGATCCCCCAGGCGCAGTTCGATTCTCGTGCCGAGCTGATCCTTGAGCGCCGGGCGGACATCGGCCCAGCGCGGCGTCGCGAGCACGACGTGGACGCCGAACGACAGCCCCTGCCCGGCCAGGGCGCCGATCTGCGCTTCGAGTGCCTCGAAGTCCTGACGGATACTCGGCCACCCGTCGACGACGAGGAACACGTCCCCGAAGGGGTCCTGCGCGGCGCCCGCCGCTGCGGCGGCTGCGGCCGGAACGTCGGCGACCGCGCCACGCAGCCGCCGGAACTCCGCCATCGACTCGATGCCGAGTTCGCGGAATCGCCGTTCGCGTCGGCGCACGATCGTCGTCATCTCGGCGACCGTGCGCCGCACCAGGTCGACGTCGAGGCGGTTGGCGACGGATCCGACGTGCGGAAGTCCCGTCAGGCCGGCCAGCGTGCCGCCACCGAAGTCCAGGCAGTAGAACTGCACCTGCCGCGGCGAATGCGTCGCCGCCATGGACATGATCAGTGTCCGGAGCAGGGTCGACTTCCCGGACTGCGGTCCGCCGACCACCGCGACGTTTCCGGTGGCCCCGGACAGGTCGGCCACCAGCAGATCCCGTCTCTGGTCGAACGGCCGGTCGATGATGCCGATCGGGGTGCGCAGCGAACTGACCGCCGGCACCGGATCGGCCGTCGTGGGCGGCGGCAGGATCCGGTCGAGGGTGGGCGCAACGTCCAACGGCGGCAACCACACCTCGTGTGCGGCCGGGCCGCGGCCGCGGATGCGATCGACGAGGACCTCGAGGACCGAACGCGGATCGGCCTCGCCCTCGCCCTCGCCCTCGCACACGGGGTCGGGCTCGACCGGAACGACCGGTTCGACGACGACGGGTACGGCCACCGGGGCGGCCGTGAACAACCGCGGACGCAGGTCTGCCGCCGCTGCCACCGCGCCCGACGTCCGGCGCACCCGTTCGGACTCGTAGGGACCCGACACGTAGGACGCAGCGAACCGGACGATCTCCGCCGAATCGCACTTGAGGTACCCGGCACCCGGCGAGGCCGGAAGATGGTAGGCGTCGGGCACCCCCAGAACGGTCCGGGACTCGTTGGCCGAGAACGTCTTCAGACCGATCCGGTACGACAGGTGACTGTCGAGCCCACGCAGCTTGCCCTCCTCGAGTCGCTGACTCGCCAGCAGCAGATGCATGTGCAGCGACCGGCCGAGCCGTCCGATCGCGACGAACAGATCGGCGAACTCGGGCTGCTGGCTGAGCAACTCCGAGAACTCGTCGACGACGATGAACAGCGCCGGCAGCGGCGCGAGGTCGGCACCGGCGGCGCGCGCCTTCTCGTAGTCGGTGACGTTCGCGAAGTTGCCTGCGGCCCGCAGCACTTCCTGCCGCCGGTTCATCTCGCCCGCGAGGGCGTCCTTCATCCGATCGACCATCGCGAGTTCCTCGGCCAGGTTCGTGATGACCGCCGCGACGTGCGGGGCCTCGTCGAGTCCGAGGAAGGTCGCGCCGCCCTTGAAGTCCACGAGGACCAGATTGAGCGCCTCCGGCGAGTGCGTCGCGAGCAACCCGAGAACCAGTGTCCGCAGGAACTCGGACTTGCCCGACCCCGTGGCACCGATGCACAGGCCGTGCGGGCCCATGCCGTTCTCGGCGGCCTCTTTCAGGTCGAGTTCGACGGGGCTGCCGTCCACCCCGACCCCGATGGGCACCCGGAGTCGGTCCCGGCCCAGCCGCGGCACCCACGCGCGAGCGGGATCGAACCGCCCGACGTCGCCGAGCCCGAGCAACTGGCTCCATCCCGCCGCAACCGGGGCACCACCGTCGTCGCCGACGTCGGCCGCGGCCCGGCTGGCGATCCGATACGGCGCCAGTCGGCGCGCGGCGGACAATGCCTGCTGCGGCGTGAGCGTGTCCACCGCCGCGAACGTCTCCGTCCCGGCCCCACCGCGGGCACCGAGGGAGCCGGCGGCGGCCACCAACTGCAGTCCGCGGGTCGCGGTGAGCCGGGGGCAGTAGCCGCTGAGGTCCAGCAGCGTCACCGAGTCCAGGCCGCCGTCGGTCACGGCGCCGGTGTCGCCGTCGAGGATTCCCCCGTCGATCACGACGACGATCTGCGGTACCCCCGCGGTCGGCGGCGCGCTCCGGGAGAATCTCCCACGCATCGAGAACTGCGGTCCGAGAGACGATTCCAGCTCGAGAACCGATCCGTAGACCATGCGGGCGGAGCCCACGCCGTCGAGCGAATCCGGGTGCTGGGCGTGTGGCAGCCACTTCGCCCACTCCCATTCCGGGGCGGTGTCCGGGCCGCACACGATCGCGATCTGGAGATGGTCCGGTCCGTGGAACGTGCACAGTTGGACCAGCATCGCGCGCACCAACCCGCGTGCGTCGTCGCGGTCTCCGTCGATCGAGATCGCGGCGAATCCGCGGAGCGAGACCGCCGTCGGCAGCTCCGGAACCACCGAGTGCGCACGGACGAACCGGCGCAGCGACACCGCCGAGACCGGCTCGAGGTCCTCGACGGGCCCGGTCTCCGGTGGGATCAGCCGGGTCGCGAGTCGTTGGCTTCCCCGTCCCACCCGTACGTGCCCGTAGTCGGGATCGGTGATCCGGCGCTCCCACATGCGACCGGTTCCCGCGAGCGTCCACAGTGCCCGAGGATCGGGATGGCTCCACTCGAGGGCCTTGCGCTGCTGCTGCCCGGTGTCGAGGGCGTCGCGGCGCAGCTGATCGAGGTACCGCAGGTAGTCCTTGCGCTCCTCGTTGGCCTCGGCGGCCTTCGCTCCCCCACCGCGCCCGGAGCCCGCCAGCATGCCGAGCATCGACACCATCATCATCACGGGAAACATGAGCGCCATCGGGTTGGCCGACATCCCGGAGGTGAACATCAGCGCCACCATGCCCACCATGGCGGCGACCATCACGAGCGGGAGCAGCTTCGTCATCAGGTTGCCGGGAGTGATCCGGGGGATCTCGGGCGGGTTCTGCAGGCTCACCTCGCCGCCCGGCGTGCGCGGCGCCTCACGACGCGCCTTCCGCACGAAATGCGCGGTCCCCATGCCTCCACCCCCCGTGAAATGCCAGTCCTCGCGCGGTCGGCCGATCAGGCCGGACCGAGTCACCCCCCACGGGCTCCGGACTCGCGATCTGTGAAGCTACAGTACGGCGCCGACACCTCGCGGTAGTGGCCCGACGGCTCGGAGCGGTACAGTGCCGATGTTTCGAAGTGAGCGGTTCGGGTGGGGATCCGTACCGCGGAATCCGGGGGGATGAGCGTGACAGTTCTGCATGCCGGGCACGCGGCCGGCGCAGGTACCGGTTCACGGCCACGGGGAGCGGCCGACCTGTGCCGCCTGACGATTCTGGCGCCGCACACACAGATCGACCTCGCGCTGCCCAACACGGTTCCGGTCGAACTGCTGATCCCGGGGATCGCCGACCTGGTCGATCGCCACAGTGCCGCCAACGACTTCGACGTCGCCGGTGAGCGCACCGAACCGGCCCGATGGACACTCGCGCGGCTGGGCCAGCCGCCGCTCTCGCCCGCACTGAGTCTGCGCGAGCACGCGGTGCTCGACGGCGAACTCCTGGTGTTCGACAGCGCCGAGGCCGGATCTCCCCCACCGCTGTTCGACGACATCATGTACAACGTGGCGGTCGCCGACACCGGCCACACCCGGGCGTGGACTCCGCGGATCGCCCGTCTGACCGGGTCCGCCCTCGCGATCGCCGCGACGGTCGCCGGGTCGGTCGCGCTGCTGCAGGCCGACGGCGCCACCGAATCCCTCGTGGGCGCCGTGTGCGCGCTGGTGACGCTGATCCTGTTCGTGGTTGCCGGTGTCGTCGTGAGCCGGGTCTACGGTGACGCGGCCGCCGCCCTGACCCTGTGCACCGCCGCGCTGCCGACGGCATTCGCGGCCGGTGTCCTGCTGGTCCCCGGCGACCGCGGGGCACCCCACGTCCTCCTCGGACTGGTCCTGGTGGGCGCCACCTCGATCCTCGCGTTGCGCACCGCGGGCGTCGGGTACGGCGTGTTCACCGCGGCCGCGGCGATGTCGGCGATCGGGTCCGGCGCCGCACTGCTGGCGACGCTGACCGACCAGTCGCCGCGCGCGATCGGTTCGATACTCGTGGGCACCGCGCTGATCGGACTGGTGTTCGCGGCACGGGTGGCGATGCTGCTCGCGAAACTCCCGCTGCCTCCGGTACCCGCTCCCGGCACCTCGGTCGATCCGGCGGAGGACGATCCGGACGACGCCCGCGCGGTCCCGTCGTTCGAGTCCGTCGCCATGCGCGCCGACCGCGCGCGGCGATACCTGACGGGCCTGGTCTGCGCGATGATGCTGCTCACCGTGTCCGGTGCCCTGCTGGCGTCGGTCCCGACGACGGGGTCCGGGATCTACTGGCCGGGAACCGCACTGGCCGTGGCCGCAGCGACCGTCCTGATGTTCCGCGGGCGGACCTACACGTCGGCGGAGCAGGCGGTGCCGCTGATCGGCGGTGGCGGCGCGATCGTCGTCCTGCTGTGTGCCGGTACCGCATTCGCCGTCCCCGACGCGGCACTGGGACTGTTCGCCGTCGCGGCACTGGTCGTCGTCGCGGCCCTCGCACTGGGAATCGTCGCGCCGCAACGGAACTTCTCGCCGGTCCAACGGCGGGCAGCCGAACTGGTGGACTACACCGTGATCGCCACCGTCGTGCCGCTGGTCTGTTGGGTGTCCGGCCTCTTCGCGGCCGTCCGGGGACTGTGAGCCGGGCACGTCGGCGGCGATGGTCGGGCACCGCCGCCGCCACCGCGTTGGTTGCCCTGACGGCGACGATCGGGGCGGGTGTCGGCGGGGCCGTCGTCCCGGCTCCGATCGATCCGGGCAAGCTGCCGGCGCGGACGCGGCCGGCCCCGTTGGCGCCGACCGAGCAGCGCAACGCGTGCGCGGACCCCCTGCCGATGAGCGAGAGCCCCGAGATACCGCTGCCACAGCGCACCATGGACTTTCAGGCGGTATGGCCACTGACCCGCGGCGCCGGACAGGTGGTCGCGGTCATCGACACCGGTGTGGCCCGCCACCCCAGGCTGCCCCAGCTGACGGCGGGCGGTGACTTCGTCTCCACCGGCGACGGGACCGACGACTGCGACGCCCACGGCACCATCGTGGCGGGACTCATCGCCGCCAACGTCGTCCCCGGCTCCGGATTCGCCGGGGGCGCACCCGATGCGCGGATCCTCACCATCCGGCAGTCCAGCGCCAACTTCTCCGAGGTCCGCCGCAGCCAGGACCCGAACGACGTCCAGAACTCGAGCGGCTACGGCAACACCCAGACCATGGCGATGGCCGTGCGCGAGGCCGCGGACGCGGGCGCCACCGTCATCAACATCTCGGAGGTGGCGTGCCGCTCCGCGGTGGACGGCATCGGTGACCAATCCCTCGGCGCCGCCGTCCAGTACGCCGCGACCGTGAAGAACGCGGTCGTCGTCGCGGCCGCCGGCAACTTCCAGTCCGGCGGATGCACCGCCCAGAACCCGCCTCTCGACCCCCTCGACCCGAACGCCGATCGGTGGGATTCGGTGGCCACCATCGCGACTCCGGCGTGGTACGACGACTACGTCCTCACCGTCGGGTCGGTCGATCCGGACGGCTCGGCATCCGGCTTCAGCCTCGGCGGGCCGTGGGTGGACGTCGCCGCCCCCGGAACCGGCATCGTCTCCCTGAGCCCGGACGGCCACGGTCAGACCCGCGAATGGGTGACTGCGCAGGGACAGCGGAGCCCCTTCGCCGGAACGAGTTTCGCCGCGCCACTGGTCTCGGCGACTGTCGCACTCGTCCGCGCCCGCTTCCCACAGCTCACGGCGCAGCAGGTGATCGAGCGGATCGAGGCCACCGCACATGCACCGGCCGAGGGGTGGAATCCATTCGTCGGTCACGGCGTCGTCGACCCGGCCGCCGCCGTCACTGCCGATCTTCCGCCCGGCGGAGTACCCGCCGGGCGGCCACTGTCGGTCCCGGTTGCGGCGCCGCGCCCGGTCGAGGAGGACACCCGCCCGCGCACGGTGGCACTGGCCGCGACGGGCGCGATCGTCGTGGTGGCGGCGCTCGGGGTCCTCGCGTCGTTTCCACTGCGCCGACGACGGAGGTAGATCGGACGCACTCGGCTTCCGGCGCAGCCGGATTCGTGCCCGGTCAGTTCCCCGCTGCCACCGGCGCCGGATTGCTGTCGGGTGCGACGCCGTCGTGTGCGACGAGAGCTTCTTCCTTGCCGAGAGTCGGTCCCGGAGCGAGGAGATCGACGATCCGCCACGGCGCCGGGGCACCCGGGACCTCGAAGCCGAGGGCCTTCGCGGCGTCGGAGTTCTTGACGCCGTACCGAACGCCGGTGTCCGCGACGAAGAACATGCCGCCCTTGCGAGAACTGCCCGACTCGAGGCCGGTGGTCTGCACGAACCCGCCGCTACCGGGGCTCACGTACACCTCGTCTGCGTTGTCCCCGGGGCCGTCCGCCTGCGCGAGTCGGACGGTACGCGCCTGGTCGGGGATCGGCAGGTCTCGGCCGGCCGAGACCTCGAGCACCGCGTCGACCCTGCCGGCCTCGGCACCCGCGGCGGATCCCTGGGGCGTCCAGGTGAGGCAGCCGACCGGGTCGTCGGCCGCTCCGACCAGTCGTGGGGGCACGCTGGGGAACGTCGAGACGTCGAGACCGTGCACCGTGGGCACTGCGGCGAGCGCGTCCGGCGTCACCGCGGCCATCTCCGACTGTCCCTGCGAGTCGGAGAACTGGATGAGGAGAGCGGTCGCGGCGCTGACCTCCTGCACGCCGTCGCGCAACACCACGTAGTAGCGGGCGTCGTCGCCGCGCATCACCTTGACGACGGAACCGATTGTCCGTCCGGCCATCTCGAACTCCGGCGTGTTCCCGGCGTCCTCGATGCGGGGCGGTGTGATCGGCAGCGACTCGGGGATCGCGTTGAGCATGCCCCGGCTGATCGGGCGCGGACGTGCCCCTTCCAGCCCCAGAGCCCGGGACACCGACTGGTCGCTCAGGTCGATCGGAGCCCGGCGACCGTCGTACACGAGGAACATCTCGTCGGCGTGCGACACCAGCAGCGCCTCGTCCGACCCGAGCCGACCGATACGTTCACCCCACACCGGTTCACCGACAGCCACTGTGGTTGTGACGGAATCACTTCCGCCCGCCGCGACCGTGTCGCACACCGTCCAGGGTCGACCGTCTGCGCCACTGCCGGCAGGGAGCGCCGACGGTGCGCCGGGGATCCCGACGAGGGCGCCGCGTGGCCGCGTGTCGATCTCGGACTCCTTGACCATCACCGGGCGAGCCGCGTCGCCGATCACGAGCCGTGCCGATGCCAGGTTGAGCACCGGGTGCAGCGTGCCGTTCATGACGACGAACATTGCGCCCGAACTCTTTCCGACGACGATCGAGGCATCGCCGATCTTGTCCTGGGGCCGGATCAACGCGAGCGCCGCGCACGCCGCCAGGCCGAGGCACGCGACGACCACACCCACCGCCAGTGCCCGCGACTGCGATCGCATCGGGTCGTGCAGCATGCGCACATCCCGTCGGACGAGCGCATGTTCCATGCGACGGACCAGGAATCGATATCCACTGACCTGCCATCGCGTCGTCGGCTGTGCTGCCATGTTCCCTCCCCCATGAGGCGCACGCTACGGACCCACACAGTACAGTTCGCCTGGAAACACACTTCGGCGGTCGACAACTCGGTCCGTCTGGTTCAGGTATCGGGGAGGATCCGTGGACCAATTCCGTGCCCGACGCCGTCGGCACACACCCGCCGTACCGGTGGCGACCGTGATCGTCGCGCAGATTCTCGCGGCCGTCGCGTGCCTGCTCGCGCTGCTCGCCGGGCTGCCGCTGTGGGCCGCGGCCGTCTCGGCCTTCGTCGCCGGCGGCGTGATGTTCGCCCGGGTCGGTGGGCGGATGACGTTGTCCTGGCTAGGGTCCGTGTGGCTCTTCCTCCGCAACCGCCGGCCCGTCGCAGGACACTCCGCGGACTTCCGTTCACCCGGCGAATCGGTGGGGCTGCACTGGATCGACGGTCAGGTCCTGGCTGTCGTGGAGCTGCTCCCGCCGCAGCGGGGCTGGACCCGGATCACGCGCGAGTCGTTCGATTCGGGTGAGTGCGTTCCGGTGTCGGCCCTCGCCGACTGCCTCGAACAGCACGACGTCAGCCTGAGCGGGATCGACATCGTCAGCCACGGCAGTCGCGCGGTCGCCGGCACGCCCGCCGCCGACGTGTACGACAGCCTGGTCGGGCCGCTGCCCGCCGTCGCGCAGCGCGGTGTGTGGATCGTGCTGCGCTTCGATGCCGCCGACCACCCGGAGTCCGTCGCCCGCAGGGGCGGCGGTGAGGAGGGCGCGTCGCGCACGGTGGCCGTCGCGGCGCGTCGCGTGGTCCGCGCACTCGCCGACGCCGGATGCCGATCGCGGATCCTGACGGCATCGGAGATCGAGTCGGCCTCGGCGCGGATCTGCCGCGGCGTGCACCCGACCGCGATGGATCAGGACTGGTCCCACGTGCCGTTGCCGGGAGTGGTCAACGTCGGCAACGCCATCGATCCCCGCCGGCTCTCCCGGGAGGTGCTCACCGCGGTGTGGGCCGCACCGAGCGTGGGAACCACCGTGGCGATCCGGCTCCGCCCGTCGGGCCGGCCGGGCTCGGTCCGGGCAGGCGCGGCCTTCCGCCGCACGGTGCGCAGCACACCGGAGCAACTCGCCGTTCCGGGCGTGATCACCATGCAGGGTCGCCACCGCGACGCCCTGTTGTCCCACCTGCCCACGTCCTCGCCGCACCTCGACGGCCTGACGCCGCTGTCCGAGATCGACCGAGCCGACCTCGACGCGCTCGCACTGCCCGTCGCGGGCTGCGGCCAACTGGTGGGCTCCGACGCCCACGGACACGCGGTGACGGCCCGAGTCACCGGTCGCGGCGTCGTCGACGTGTACCTGGCCGGCGAGCTGTATCTGGCCCAGCAGGTGGTGTTCCGGGCGGTGGCGACCGGCGCCCGCGTCCTGATCCACACCGATCGTCCGCACGCGTGGGCGATGCTGATCGGCGTCGTCGCAACCCCGACCCGACTGCGGGCCGCGGGCGAATCCTCCTGGTCCGACACGGGATTCGACACGGTCGTCGTCGACGGGGTCCCGGCACCGCCGGCGCGGGCGGGTGTCACGACCATCCATCTCCACAGCCATCCCCGCCAGTGGCCACCGACGGCTCCCGACCTCGCGATCATGCAACCGGGTGCGGCCGGCGATCGGGTGGTGCTCACCACCGGCGACCGACACGTCGAACTGGCGTTGGTGACGATCGCGTCCGAGACCGCCTTCATCGGACGCGGACGTACGCCCACCGGACTCGTCGGCGCCCGGTGACCGTCAGCCCGGATACGGTCGCCGTTCCCGCTGGGAGCGGAGGGCGTCGGCCCACCACGACAACTGCGTGAGCATGCGCTCAGCCGCGTCGTTCGCGGCGCCGTCCGTCGGGTCGAAGTGCTTGCGCGCCTGATGGAAACTGACGGTCTCCCGGATCGACACCATCTGCAGTTCGGCCACCACCTGGCGGAGTTGCTCCACCGCGCGCAGCCCACCCGACATTCCGCCGTACGCGACGAACGCCACCGGCTTGGCCCGCCACTCGTACTTGACGGTGTCGAGTGCGGTCTTGAGTGCCGCCGGGTAGCCGTGGTTGTACTCGCTGGTCACCACGACGAACGCGTCGGCGTCGCCGATCCGTCGGGAGAACCGCTCGGCCTCCGGCGTCGGCGAAAGATCCAGGGGCAGAGGGGAATCTGCCAGGTCGAGGACCGAGGTGTCGAACTCCTCGCGACGACGGGCCCGCTCGACGACCCAGTCCACGACCACCGGCGCGAACCGTTTCGCACGGACACTTCCCACGATCACTTCCAGCCGCAGCGGTCGGCCCGGTTCGGTCATCGGCACGCCCCCTTTCCGGTCCGATCGTAGAGCGTGCGGTCAGAGTCCGCGGGTCAGCAGGACCGCGAGTTCCTGGTAGGCCTGGGCGTCGTCGAGCCCCGTCGACGCCGACACCTGACGCTGCTGGATCCGCACCATCACCGCTGCCGCGACGTCGCCGACGAACGCCGCGTGCGCGTCACGCAGTTCACCGGCGGCGACGCCCTCGGTGATCAGTTCCTGGACCCGCCGGGCGGCGAACCGGGTGTTGCGCTCGTACACCTCGCGCGCCGCCGATTCCGCGGCGAGATCCTCCATGAACCGCGCCGACGCGGGCCGCAACTGCTCCCCCACCGCCTCCAGGTACATCCGGATGCGTTCGCGGGCGCCTACGGCCCCGGCGAGACTCGCCTCGACCCGGTCGGTCGCGCCGCGGAAGAAGTGCACCGTGGCGGCCCGCACCAGCTGTTCCTTGCTGTCCGCGAGCCGGTACAGCGTGGACTTGGAGCAGTGCAGGCGGGCTGCGAGGTCGTCGAGGGTGAGATGAGCGAACCCCTCCGCGAGGATGAGGTCCACGAGGGCGTCGAACAGCGCGAGTCGTCGGGCCGTCATCTTCACCGGGGTTGCCATACTCAAAACAGTACTGGAGTATCGTCATCAGTACTATTTTTCGAGCTCGTCACATTCGCGAGGAGAACGCCGTGCCCGTCGAACGCCTGCTGCCCACCCAGGAAGCCCACGATCTGATCGACCTCACCCGCGACGTCGCGGACAAGGTGCTGGCACCGATCGTCGACGGCCACGAGAAGAACGAGACGTTCCCCGACGGCGTCTTCCCCGCCCTCGGCCGGGCCGGCCTGCTGAGCCTGCCGTACCCCGAGGAGTTCGGCGGCGGCGACCAGCCGTACGAGGTCTACCTGCAGGTGCTCGAGGAGATCGCCGCGCGCTGGGCGGCCGTCGCGGTCGCCACCAGCGTGCACAGCCTGTCCTGCTTCGCCCTCGCCACCCACGGCACCGACGAGCAGAAGGCGCAGTGGCTGCCCGACATGCTCGGCGGCGAGACCATCGGCGCCTACAGCCTGTCCGAACCGCAGGCCGGTTCCGACGCCGCCGCATTGACGTGCCGGGCCACCGAGGTCGACGGCGGCTTCCGCATCAACGGCAGCAAGGCATGGATCACCAACGGCGGTCGCGCCGACTTCTACACCCTCTTCGCCCGCACGAGCGACGACGGCGCCCGCGGCATCTCGTGCTTCCTGGTCCCGAAGGACACCGAGGGCCTCAGCTTCGGCAAGCCCGAGGAGAAGATGGGACTACGCGCCGTCCCGACCACCGCCGCACACTACGACGACGCCTTCGTCCCCGGCGAGCGGCTCATCGGCAAGACCGGACAGGGCCTGCCCATCGCGTTCAGCGCCCTCGACTCCGGTCGACTCGGCATCGCCGCCGTCGCCGTCGGCCTGGCACAGGGCGCGCTCGACGACGCCGTCGCCTACGCCAAGGAGCGCAAGGCATTCGGCAAGCGGATCATCGACCACCAGGGTCTGGGCTTCGTCCTCGCCGACATGGCCGCCGCCGTCGACTCCGCCCGCGCCACCTACATCGATGCCGCCCGACGCCGCGACGCCGGCCTGCCCTACTCCCGCAACGCCTCCGTCGCGAAGCTCGTCGCGACCGACGCCGCGATGAAGGTCACCACCGATGCCGTACAGGTGTTCGGCGGCTACGGCTACACGCAGGACTTCCCCGTCGAGCGGTACATGCGCGAAGCCAAGATCACCCAGATCTTCGAGGGCACCAACCAGATTCAGCGCCTCGTCATCGCCCGCCAGCTCGCGGGCTGACCCTCAACCGCCGCAGCAACCGGCGCCACCCGGCTCGATCGCCGTGCGCATCTCCCGGGTGGCCTCGTTGCGGGCCGCCAGATCCTGGTCCGCGGGATAGTCGACCCGCACCAGCGAAAGCCCGTGCGCCGGAGCGACGGCCACCGCGCTGGCGCGTTCACGCTCGGACAGCAGGCCGGCCATCCAGTCGACCGTGCGCCGACCCTCACCGACCGCCAGCGCGGCACCGACGAGGCTGCGCACCATCGACCAGCAGAACGCGTCGGCGCTGACGAACGCGGTGAGCTCGTGGCCCGACTCGGGAGCGGAGCCCGCGGAGCGGCCATCGGACACAGCCCAGTCGAAGCGCTGCAACTCACGCACCGTCGTCGCGCCCTCGCGGCGCTTGCAGAACGCGGCGAAGTCGTGCAGGCCCAGCAGTCGCGCCGACGCCTCCCGCATCGCGTCCACGTCCACGTCCTTGGGCCACGCGACCGTGTCCCGGGCCCGCAGCGGCTCCGCACCGTACGGCGCCGTCGTCAATCTGTACTCGTAGTGCCGGCGGATCGCAGAGAACCGGGCATCGAAATGTTCGGGCGCGAACGAGACCGCCTTCACCCGAACGTCCTTGGGCAGGAACCGTGCCAGCCGTCGAACCATCCGGGACGGATCGTCCGGGATCATGTCGGCCGGGACGTCGACGTGCGCGACCTGCCCGCTCGCATGTACCCCGGCGTCGGTACGACCGGCGACCGTCAGCAACACCGGTGTGCGCACGATCGCACTCAGCTTCTCCTCGATCTCACCGCACACCGTGCGGCGACCGGGCTGACGTGCCCACCCGGAGAAGTCGGTTCCGTCGTACGAGATGTCGAGCCGCAAGCGAACGAACCCGCCGTCCCCGGAGGGAGCGGCGGGTTCGTTCGATGCGGCAGATGCCGAAACCAAGTGGACTAGTCCTTCTTGGCCTCGTCGGCGTCGGCTGCGGTCGCGGTCTCGTCTTCGACGGCCTCGATCACAGCGTCAGCGTTATCGACCTCGGCGTCGGTGGCGTCGGCCTCGACGGCCTCCACCACGTTCTCCTCAGCCGGGGCCTGCGAAGCCGCGACGCGACGAGCGCGGTCGGCCTCGGAGGTGACCGTCTTCTCCTGGACGAGCTCGATGATGGCCATCGGAGCGTTGTCGCCCTTGCGGGGAATGGTCTTGATGATGCGGGTGTAACCGCCATCGCGGTCGGCGTAGAACGGGCCGATCTCCGCGAACAGGGCGTGCACGACGTCCTTGTTGCGGATGACCTTGAGAACCTCGCGGCGGTCGGCCAGGGTTCCACCCTTGGCCTTGGTCACGAGCTTCTCGGCGTACGGACGCAGGGCCTTGGCCTTGGCTTCCGTGGTGGTGATTCGGCCGTGCTCGAAGAGAGCGGTCGCGAGATTCGCGAAGATCGCCTTCTGGTGCGACGCCGACCCGCCGAAGCGGGCACCCTTCTTGGGCTTGGGCATTGAAGCTCCTCTAGGGCTCGCCCAGCACATTTGCCCATGTGCCGGGGGCTACGGGTTAAAGCTGTTCGGTCTCGGCGTAGTCCTGCTCGGCCCCGTCAGCGTCGCTGAAGGAACCGGCATCCGTGTCGCTCCACGTTCCGGTGGCGGCGTCGTAACCGGCAACCGTGGTGGGGTCGAAGGACGCAGGGCTGTCCTTGAGTGCGAGGCCGAGCGAATGGAGCTTGACCTTCACCTCGTCGATGGACTTCTGTCCGAAATTGCGGATGTCCAGCAGATCGGACTCGGTACGACCAACCAGCTCGCCGACGGTGTGAACACCCTCGCGCTTGAGGCAGTTGTAGGAACGGACCGTCAGGTCCAGATCCTCGATGGGGAGTCCGAAGGAAGCGATGTGATCGGCCTCGGCGGGCGAGGGTCCGATCTCGATGCCTTCTGCTTCGACGTTCAGCTCACGGGCCAGGCCGAAGAGCTCAACCAGGGTCTTGCCCGCAGAAGCGAGCGCGTCCCGAGCGGTGATGGAATTCTTGGTCTCGACGTCGAGAATCAACCGATCGAAGTCGGTGCGCTGCTCGACGCGAGTCGCTTCCACCTTGTAGGTGACCTTGAGCACCGGCGAGTAGATCGAGTCGACCGGGATACGGCCGATCTCGGCACCGGACGCCTTGTTCTGGACGGCGGGGACATAGCCGCGACCGCGCTCGACGACGAGCTCGATCTCCAGCTTTCCCTTGTCGTTCAGGGTGGCGATGTGCAGATCCGGGTTGTTGACCGTGACACCTGCCGGCGGAACGATGTCGCCTGCAGTCACGGCACCGGGGCCCTGCTTGCGGACGTACATGGTGACCGGCTCGTCCTCTTCGGAGCTCACGACCAGGCCCTTGAGGTTCAGGATGATGTCGGTGACATCCTCCTTCACACCGGGGACGGTGGTGAACTCGTGCAGGACGCCGTCGATACGGATGCTGGTGACAGCAGCGCCGGGGATCGACGACAGCAGGGTGCGGCGCAGCGAATTGCCGAGGGTGTACCCGAAGCCAGGCTCGAGGGGCTCGATGACGAACTTCGAGCGGTTTTCAGCGATGACCTCTTCGGTCAGCGTGGGTCGCTGAGAAATGAGCATTGGATTTCCTCCTGTACGGGCGTCCGCTATTTGACGCCCACGATGGGAAAGGCCTGGGGCCTGTGAGTGGCCGGCGAACCAGCCACTCACAGGCATCACGCCTTACTTCGAGTAGAACTCGACGATCAGCTGTTCCTGCAGCGGAACCTCGATCTGCGCACGCTCGGGGAGCTGGTGCACCAGGATGCGAAGACGTCCACCGACCACCTGCAGCCAACCCGGGATCGGGCGGTCGCCCTGGGTCTCGCGGGCGATCTGGAAGGGCAGCGTCGCCAGCGACTTCTCGCGGACATCGATGATGTCGTACTGCGAGACGCGGTAGCTGGGGATGTCGACCTTCTTGTTGTTCACGAGAAGGTGACCGTGCGTGACCAGCTGACGCGCCTGACGGCGGGTGCGAGCGAGGCCTGCGCGGTACACGACGTTGTCGAGACGCGACTCCAGGATCTGGAGCAGGTTCTCACCGGTCTTACCGGGACGGTTGACCGCCTCCTGGTAGTAGCGACGGAACTGCTTCTCCATGACGCCGTAGGTGAAGCGAGCCTTCTGCTTCTCCTGCAGCTGGAGCAGGTACTCGCTCTCCTTGATGCGCGCGCGGCCGTGCTGGCCCGGCGGGTAAGGACGCCGCTCGAACGCCTGGTCGCCTCCGACGAGGTCGACGCGCAGACGACGCGACTTGCGGGTGATGGGTCCGGTATAACGTGCCATGTTCTTTTACCTATCCTTCCCGCTACTTAAACCCGACGCCGCTTGGGCGGACGGCAGCCGTTGTGCGGCTGGGGGGTGACATCGGAGATGGTGCCGACCTCGAGGCCTGCAGCCTGCAGCGAGCGGATCGCCGTCTCGCGGCCCGAACCCGGACCCTTGACGAAAACGTCGACCTTCTTCACGCCGTGCTCCTGCGCCTTGCGGGCAGCGTTCTCAGCAGCGAGCTGAGCAGCGAACGGCGTCGACTTACGCGAGCCCTTGAAGCCCACGTGGCCCGACGACGCCCAGGAGATGACGTTGCCGGCCGGGTCGGTGATCGACACGATCGTGTTGTTGAAGGTGCTCTTGATGTGAGCGGCACCGTGCGGGACGTTCTTCTTGTCCCTGCGACGCGCCTTCTGGGTCTTCTTCGGACCGGTGCTACGTGACTTGGGGGGCATTACTTCTTCTTTCCTGCGACGGTGCGCTTCGGACCCTTACGGGTGCGAGCGTTGGTCTTGGTGCGCTGTCCACGCACGGGCAGACCACGACGGTGGCGCAGGCCCTGGTAGCAGCCGATCTCGATCTTGCGACGGATGTCGGCCTGCACCTCGCGGCGCAGGTCACCCTCCACCTTCACCGACTCCTCGATGTACTCGCGGAGCTTGGCGAGGTCCTCGTCGGTCAGATCCTTGCTGCGCAGGTCCGGGTTGACACCCGTGGCAGCCAGGATCGCCTGGGAGGTGGTACGGCCGATGCCGTAGATGTAGGTCAGTGCGATCTCCATGCGCTTTTCGCGAGGAAGATCAACACCTGCGAGACGTGCCATGTGGCATTCCTATCGGTGTGCGGAGGTCTGCTCCCAGTCCGTCCCCTGCGTAAGACTCTGCGTTCGAATCGCAGTGGGGCCCCGGCCTCCGTGCCGGGGGTCGACCGCCACCTGCCTTCGGGATTTCTCCCTGGGCCCGGGTTGCGGTTGGTGCTGAGAGGTCTTCTTTGCGCTTGTTGCCAAGCAGATCTCGAAGAGAGCGTGTACTGCTGGGATTAACCCTGACGCTGCTTGTGACGCAGGTTCTCGCAGATCACCATGACGCGCCCGTTACGACGAATCACCTTGCACTTCTCGCAGATCTTCTTGACGCTAGGCTGAACCTTCACGTTGCGTCTGATCTCCTGTTGTCTGTCCGCCGGACGGCGGACACAGTTTTCCCCGGCCGGATGTGGCCGGGGAAGCTTTTACTTGTAGCGGTAAACGATGCGTCCACGCGACAGGTCGTAGGGCGACAGCTCCACGACCACGCGGTCCTCGGGAAGGATGCGAATGTAGTGCTGCCGCATCTTGCCGCTGATGTGTGCGAGGACCTTGTGGCCGTTCTCCAGCTCAATGCGGAACATCGCATTGGGCAGCGGCTCGACAACTCGTCCCTCGACCTCGATGGCCCCGTCCTTCTTAGCCATATCCTCCGCGATCCGTTGAGTGGCGTTTGGATGCATCGGCTACCGTCACCGGTATCCGCTACAGGGCGACCCCGCAGGCATTACCGGTCGACGATCGCTTCCCGACACGAGGCCGGACAGCCAGTCAACCGATACGCAGGGCGCACCGTTGATCCATCTTACCGGCATTTCCCAACCAGGCCAAATGGGTCCTCGAGTCGCCGCAGACTCCACCGGGAACCGCTCCCCCAATCCTTCGAGAAGGGATCCGCACCGCTCATGCGCGCACTCGTCCAACGCGTCACCTCGGCCGCCGTCGAGATCGACGGCGAGGAAGTCGCCCGGATCGAACCGGCCGACGGCGGGCAGGGGCTACTCGTCCTGCTCGGCGTCGGACACGACGACGACCCCACCGCGGCGTCGAACCTCGCGCGACGCGTGTGGAGACTGCGCATCCTCGACGACGAGAACTCCGCGTCCGACGTCGACGCACCGATCCTCGTCGTCAGCCAGTTCACCCTCATGGCCGACACCCGCCGGAGTCGCCGACCGTCGTGGTCACCGGCCGCGCCGCGCGCCGTGGCCGAACCCCTCGTCGATGCCTTCGCCGCCGCACTCCGGGAACTGGGGGCAACCGTCGAGGCCGGCCGGTTCGGCGCAGACATGCGAGTCAGCCTCGTCAACGACGGACCCGTCACCGTCCTGCTCGACGCCTGACCCGGCCGCTCCCGGCCGAGACACGAAAACGCCGAACGGGCAGTGGATCAATCCACTGCCCGTTCGGCGTCTTGCAGATCTTCAGTTGTCTCCGGGACGGAGCGTGAGAATCCGCGGACCGTCCTCGGTCACCGCGACGGTGTGCTCCCAGTGGGCGGCACGGCTTCCGTCGGTCGTGACGACAGTCCAGTCGTCGCCCAGGACCTCGGTCTCGTACGTGCCGAGAGTGAGCATCGGCTCGATCGCGAGAACCGACCCGATCACCAGATGCGGGCCCTTACCCGGGGCACCCTCGTTCGGCAGGAACGGATCCATGTGCATCTCACGGCCGATCGCGTGACCGCCGTAGCCGTCGACGATGCCGTAGGGCCTGCCGTGCAACTTCTCCGCGGCATGCGTGCCCAACTCGATCGCATGCGAGACGTCGGTGAGGCGGTTGCCCTCGACCATCGCCGCGATCCCGGCCTCCATCGACAGCCGCGTCGCCTCACTCAGCTGAGCATCCGCCTCGCTGAGCTGACCCACACCGAACGTCCATGCCGAATCGCCGTGCCAACCGTCGAGGATGGCCCCACAGTCGATCGAGACCAGATCACCCTCGACGAGGATGTCGTCCGCGGACGGGATCCCGTGCACGACGCGATCGTTGACCGACGAGCAGATGGAGCCGGAGAACCCGTGGTAGCCCAGGAACGACGGCACCGCGCCGGCATCCCGGATGACGGATTCGGCGACCCGGTCGAGCTCGAGGGTGCTGACACCGGGCTTGGCCGCGTCCCGCACCGCCACGAGGGCGGTCCCGACGATCGCGCCCGCAGCAGCCATGGCGTCGAGCTCACCCGCGGTGCGGAACGGAACGACCTTGCGCTTGCGGCCGAATGCCATTACTTCCCCAGCGCGGCCAGAGCGCGGGCGTTGACCTCTTCGACAGCGCCGACAGCATCGACGGTGACGATCTGGCCGGCGTAGTGGTCGAGCAGGGGCGCCGTCTCCTCGCGGTAGACGCGCATGCGGTTGCGGATGACGTCCTCGGTGTCGTCCGCGCGACCGCGGGCGAGCATCCGCTCGACCACGACGTCGTCGTCGACGTCGAATGCGAGCACACCGTCGAGCTTGGCACCGAGGCCTTCGAGGATGTCCTCGAGCGCCTTCGCCTGATCCACCGTGCGGGGGAACCCGTCGAGCAGGAAGCCGTTGACGGCGTCGGGCTCGGCGACGCGGGCCTTCACCATGTTGTTCGTGATCTCACTGGGAACCAGGTCCCCTGCGTCGAGGTACTTCTTGGCCTCGAGCCCGAGCGGCGTCTGCTGCCCGATGTTCGCGCGGAAGAGGTCGCCGGTGGAGATGTGCGGAACGCCCAGCTTCTCGGACAGGATCGCGGCCTGGGTGCCCTTACCGGCACCGGGAGGACCAAGGAGGACAAGTCTCACTTGAGGAACCCTTCATAGTTTCGCTGCATAAGCTGGCTCTCGATCTGCTTCACGGTATCGAGGCCCACACTGACCATAATCAGCACCGCGGTGCCACCGAACGGCAGGTTCGCCGCGCCGCCCGAATTGCCGATATCGAGGAACAGATTCGGCAGGACCGCGATGGTGCCGAGGTAGATGGCGCCCGGCAGGGTGATACGGCTCAGTACGTAGTTCAGGTAGTCGGCGGTCGGACGGCCCGGGCGGATGCCCGGAATGAACCCGCCGAACTTCTTCATCTCGTCCGCGCGTTCCTCCGGATTGAAGGTGATCGCAACGTAGAAGTAGGTGAAAAAGACGATCATGCCGAAGTAGATCAGGATGTAGACCGGGTTGGCCGGGTTCACCAGGTACTCGTTGATGAACCGCTGCCACCAGCTCGGATCGGCGCTCGTGTTGGCGCCGGTGAGCTGCGCGATCAGATTCGGCAGGTAGAGCAGGGACGACGCGAAGATCACCGGGATGACGCCGGCCTGGTTGACCTTCAGCGGCAGGTAGGTCGACGATCCGCCGTACATCTTGCGGCCGACCATGCGCTTCGCGTACTGCACCGGGATCCGCCGCTGGCCCTGCTCGACGAAGACGACGCCGGCGATGATGGCCAGCGCGGCCACACACACGAGCGCGAACGTCAGGCCACCGCGGCTTTCGAGGATCGCATTGCCCTCGGACGGGATGCGCGAGGCGATACCGGCGAAGATCAGCAGCGACATTCCGTTGCCGACGCCGCGCTCGGTGATCAGCTCACCGAACCACATCACGAGCGCCGCACCGGCGGTCATGACGAGCACGATGATGATCAGCCCGAACACACTCTCGTCGGCGATGATCGATTGCGAACAGCCCTGCAGCAGCTGCCCTCGCGCCGCGAGAGCCACAATGCCGGTGGACTGCAGGATCGCGAGAGCGATCGACAGGTAACGCGTGTACTGCGTCATCTTCGCCTGGCCCGATTGGCCCTCCTTGCGGAGTTCCTCGAACTTCGGGATGACGACGGTGAGCAGCTGCACGATGATGCTCGCCGTGATGTACGGCATGATGCCGATCGCGAACACCGACAGCTGCAGTAGCGCGCCGCCGGAGAACAAGTTGATCAGCGAGTAGATGCCGGCGGATTCGCCGCCCGACACCTGGTCGATACATTCACGGACATTGCCGTAGTCGACACCAGGAGACGGCAGTGTCGCGCCAAGGCGATACAGCGCGACGAGACCGAGAGTGAAGAGGATCTTCCGCCTCAGGTCAGGCGTCCTGATGGCCGAGACAAAGGCGGAAAGCAAAGATCCTCCTGGCGCACGACATACGGGGAGCCAAGTCGATTGACCCGTCCCATGGATTGCAGAACTCTAGAACTCTAACAGTGACACATGAAAACACAGCCCCGTTCCCGGGGCCGGACACTCAACATTATGCCGACAGAACGACCTGCAGAGCGACGAATGGCCGCAACCTGACCCGTTGGGGCAGAGTTGCGGCCATTCGACGACTAGCTGAGCGAGATCACAGCTCGGTGGCGGAACCACCAGCAGCAGCGATCTTCTCCTTGGCAGCGCCGGAGAACTTGTTCGCGGTCACCTGAACGGCAACCGTGAGCTCACCCTCGGCGAGAACCTTCACGAGCTGGTTCTTGCGAACCGCGCCAGCGGCAACGAGCTCGGCAACGCCGACCTGTCCACCCTCGGGGAACAGACGAGCGATGTCGCCGACGTTGACGACCTGGTACTCGGTGCGGAACGGGTTCGTGAAGCCCTTGAGCTTGGGCAGACGCATGTGAAGCGGCATCTGTCCACCCTCGAAGGCGGCCGAAACGTTCTTGCGAGCCTTGGTGCCCTTGGTACCGCGGCCCGCGGTCTTACCCTTCGAGCCTTCACCGCGACCGACGCGAGTCTTGTCGGTCTTGGCGCCCGGCGCGGGGCGGAGGTGGTGCAACTTGATGGTCATGGTTAGACCTCCTCAACTGTGACGAGGTGGCGCACCACGTTGATCAGACCGCGGTTCTGCGCGTTGTCCTCGCGGACAACCGTCTTACGGATGCCCTTCAGTCCGAGGGTGCGCAGGCTGTCCCGCTGGTTCTGCTTGGTGCCGATGGTGCTCTTGACCTGAGTGACCTTGAGCTGTGCCATTACTTCACGCTCCCAGCCTGTGCACGAGCGCGCAGCATGCCGGCGGGGGCAACGTCCTCGATGGGCAGGCCACGGCGAGCCGCAACCTCTTCGGGACGCTGCAGACCCTTGAGGGCAGCAACGGTCGCATGCACGACGTTGATCGCGTTGTCGCTACCGAGCGACTTCGCAAGGATGTCGGAGACACCCGCGCACTCGAGCACGGCACGCACCGCGCCACCGGCGATGACGCCGGTACCGGGGCTGGCCGGACGCAGCATGACGACGCCGGCAGCGGCCTCGCCCTGCACCGGGTGCGTGATGGTGCTGCCGATGAGCGGCACGCGGAAGAAGCTCTTGCGAGCCTCCTCGACACCCTTCTGGATGGCCGCGGGAACTTCCTTGGCCTTTCCGTAGCCGACGCCGACGAGTCCGTTGCCGTCGCCCACGATCACCAGAGCGGTGAAGCTGAAGCGACGACCACCCTTGACGACCTTCGAGACACGGTTGATGGAGACAACCCGCTCGATGTGGTTCGACTTCTCGGCAGCGTTGTCGCGGCGGTTGTCGCGACGGTCACGGCCGCCACGGTTGTCGCCACTGCCGCTGTTCGGCCCATTCTGTCCGGCGGGTCCGCTTCCGCCGTCACGCCTTTGACGTCCCGGCATCAGGCATTCCTTCCGTTAGTAATGTTGGTCATCAGAACTTCAACCCGCCTTCGCGAGCGGCGTCAGCCAGGGCCGCGATGCGACCCGTGTAGGTGTGGCCGCCGCGGTCGAAGACCACGGTGTCCACGCCGGCTGCCTTGGCACGCTCGGCGATCAGCTGACCGACCTTGGCACCGCGGGCGCTCTTGTCGCCGTCCAGCGCACGAACGTCCGCCTCGATGGTCGACGCAGCGGCGAGGGTCTTGCCGGCCAGATCGTCCACCAGCTGCACGTGGATGTGCCGCGCGGAGCGGTTCACCACCAGACGGGGACGCTCGGGGGTGCCGGAGACCTTCTTGCGGAGACGGAAGTGACGACGCGCCTTCGACAGACGACGCGTCGTGGACGCGTCCTTGCCCAGCGGGATCCGCTTGGCTTTCTGATTTGCAGTCTGGCTCATATCACTTACCCGTCTTTCCGACCTTGCGACGGACCTGCTCACCCTCGTAGCGGATGCCCTTGCCCTTGTACGGGTCGGACTTACGCAGACGACGGATGTTGGCCGCGATCTGGCCGACCTTCTGCTTGTCGATGCCGGAGATCGAGAACCTGGTCGGCGTCTCGACAGCGAAGGAGATGCCCTCCGGAGCCTCGATCAGGACCGGGTGGCTGAAGCCGAGGGAGAACTCGAGGTCCTGGCCCTTCAGCGCCACACGGTAACCGACACCGTGGATCTCCATCTTGGTGTTGTAACCGGCGGTCACACCGACGATCATGTTCTGCACCAGGGTGCGCGACAGACCGTGCAGCGCACGGCTGCGACGCTCGTCGTCAGGACGGGTGACCTGCAGGGCACCGTCCTCCTGGGCAACCGAGATCGGCTCGGAGACGGTCAGCGTCAGGGCGCCCTTGGGCCCCTTGACCGCGACGTCCTGGCCGGTGATGGTCACGTCGACGCCCGCGGGGACGGCGACCGGAATCTTTCCAATACGCGACATAGTGGTGGCCTCCCTTACCAGACGTAGGCGAGGACTTCCCCGCCCACTCCCTGATTGGCCGCCTGACGATCGGTGAGCAGACCGGACGACGTGGAAATGATGGCCACGCCGAGGCCGCCCAGGACCTTGGGCAGGTTGGTGGACTTCGCGTACACGCGCAGACCGGGCTTGGAAACACGGCGGACGCCGGCGAGGCTGCGCTCGCGGCTCGGGCCGTACTTGAGGTCGACGATCAGCGTCTTGCCGACCTCGGCATCCTCGGTGCGGTAGTCCGCGATGTAACCCTCGCGCTTGAGGATCTCGGCGATGTTCGCCTTGATCTTCGAGTGCGGCAGCTTCACCTCATCGTGGTACGCCGAGTTGGCATTACGCAGACGAGTCAAGAAGTCTGCGATCGGATCAGTCATGGTCATGAGTTGACCTGTGCACCTTTCTCGCTGGGGTTCCCATGCAACACCGATCCCGGCTCCGCTCCCCCGACGAATCTGGGGAGCGGAGCCGGCCCGGTCGTGGGCCTACAACGAAGTGGTTCTTACCTTCACCGTTCCGCGGATGCGGAACGGAAATCTGTGTAGCCCGGAAGGGGTTACCAGGAGCTCTTGTGAACGCCCGGCAGCTCGCCGGCGTGCGCCATCTCGCGAACGCAGATACGGCACAGGCCGAACTTGCGGAACACCGAGTGCGGACGGCCGCACTTCTGGCAGCGGGTGTACGCGCGCACCGCGAACTTCGGCTTCTTGTTGGCCTTGTTGACCAGTGCCTTCTTAGCCATGGGCTCAGTTCTCCTTGAACGGGAAGCCGAGGTGCTTGAGCAGCGCACGGCCTTCTTCGTTGTTGGTGGCGGTGGTCACGACGGTGATGTCCATACCGCGCGGACGATCGATCTTGTCCACGTCGATCTCGTGGAACATCGACTGCTCGTTGAGGCCGAACGTGTAGTTGCCGTTGCCGTCGAACTGGTTACCCGACAGACCGCGGAAGTCCCTGATACGGGGCAGCGCGATCGACACCAGGCGATCCAGGAACTCCCACATGCGGTCGCCACGCAGCGTGACGCGCGCGCCGATCGGCATGCCCTCACGCAGCTTGAACTGCGCGATGGACTTGCGAGCCTTGCGGATCTCAGGCTTCTGACCGGTGATCAGAGCGAGATCGGCAACCGCGCCGTTGATCAGCTTCGCGTCACGGGCGGCGTCGCCGACACCCATGTTGACGACGACCTTGACGACGCCGGGGATCTGCATGACGTTCGCGTACGCGAACTCCGCGTTCAGCGCGTCCTTGATCTCCGCACGGTAGCGGAGCTTCAGGCGCGGCTGGATCTTGTTCTCAGTGGAGGTCATGTCAGATGTCCTTCCCGTTCTTCCGGGAAATCCGAACGCGCTTACCGGTCTCCTCATCGGTGCGGTAGCCCACGCGAGTGGGGTTACCGTCCGAGTCGACGACCGCGACGTTGGAAACGTTGATCGGTGCTTCCTGCGTCACGATGCCGCCCGAGGAGGCGCCACGCTCGTTCGCAGAGACCGCGGTGTGCTTCTTGATGCGGTTCACGCCCTCGACCAGGACCTTGTTGGTCGCGGGGAAGGCCTGGATGACCTTGCCCTTCGCGCCCTTGTCCTTGCCGGAGATGACCAGCACGGTGTCACCCTTGTGCACCTTCATCACAGCACCTCCGGGGCGAGCGAGACGATCTTCATGAACTTCTTCTCGCGCAGCTCACGGCCGACGGGTCCGAAGATTCGGGTACCACGAGGATCGTTGTCCGCCTTGATGATGACGGCAGCGTTCTCGTCGAACTTGATGTACGAGCCGTCCGGACGACGACGCTCCTTGGCGGTACGGACGATGACGGCCTTGACGACCTCGCCCTTCTTCACGTTTCCACCCGGGGTCGCGTCCTTGACGGTGGCGACGATGATGTCGCCGATCCCGGCGTAGCGACGAGACGAGCCACCGAGAACGCGGATGCAGAGAATCTCCTTGGCACCCGTGTTGTCGGCGACGCGCAGTCGCGACTCCTGCTGAATCACTTACTTCTCCTTGACCTGGCTTGTTTCGACCAGTGCGAACCGCAGTGGTTCGCGCTGATCATGCGCGGCAGATTCCGACCCGACGCGCGCGGTCTGTACCCGCCGATGGTGGGGCCACCACTGCTTTCGCAGGGCAACCCCACCATCGTACTGGATACACTCTTCGGCTCTTACTTGGCCTTCTCGAGGACCTCGACCAGACGCCAGCGCTTGGTCGCCGACAGCGGTCGGGTCTCCATGAGCTGGACGCGGTCGCCGACGCCGGCGATACCGTTCTCGTCGTGCGCCTTGACCTTCGAGGTCCGCCGGATGATCTTGCCGTAGAGCGGGTGCTTGACCCGGTCCTCCAGCTCGACCACGATGGTCTTCTCCATCTTGTCCGAGACCACGTAGCCGATGCGGACCTTGCGGCTGCCGCGCTCTTCGGTGCTGTTGGTGCTCACTGCCTTTTCCTCACTCATGCCGCGTCACCTGCGTCCGGACCGGAGGCCAGGCCGAGCTCACGCTCGCGCAGGACGGTGTAGATGCGCGCAATCTCGTGACGGACCGTGCGCAGCCGGCGGTTGTTGTCCAGCTGACCGGTGGCCATCTGGAAGCGAAGGTTGAACAGCTCTTCCTTCGACTCACGGAGCTTGGTGACCAGCTCTTCTTCGGTCAGCTCGCGGAGCTCTGCAGCGGGGCTTGCGGTTGCCATCAGAACTGCTCCTCCCTCGTCACGATCCGGCACTTGCAGGGGAGCTTGTGCATCGCGCGGCGCAGGGCCTCGCGGGCGATCTCCTCGTTCGGGTAGCTCATCTCGAACATCACCCGTCCGGGCTTGACGTTCGCGACCCACCACTCCGGCGAACCCTTACCGGAACCCATGCGGGTCTCGGCAGGCTTCTTGGTGAGCGGGCGATCCGGGAAGATGTTGATCCAGATCTTGCCGCCACGCTTGATGTGGCGAGTCATGGCGATACGAGCGGACTCGATCTGCCGGTTGGTGATGTAGGCGGGCTCGAGAGCCTGGATGCCGTACTCACCGAAGGCCACCTGGGTACCGCCCTTGGCGGCACCCGAACGGCTCGGGTGGTGCTGCTTGCGGTGCTTGACCCGACGTGGGATCAACATGCGTCAGCCCTCCTTCTGCTCGGTAGAAGCGGGAGCATCGGCGGTTGCAGTCGCAGCGCGACCGGCCTCGGTGCTGGTCGCCGTGGTGCCGGCAGCACCGGAGCGACGCGGGCGGCTCGGACGCTCGCGACGCGGGCGATCCGCCGGAGCAGCAGCGCCTGCGGCCAGCTCACGCTTGCCACCGACGATGTCGCCCTTGTAGATCCAGACCTTCACGCCGATGCGACCGAAGGTGGTCTTGGCCTCGTAGAGGCCGTAGTCGATGTCCGCACGCAGCGTGTGCAGCGGAACGCGACCCTCGCGGTAGAACTCCGAGCGACTCATCTCGGCGCCGCCGAGGCGACCCGAGCACTGCACGCGGATGCCCTTGACGTTCGGCTGACGCATGGCCGACTGGATGGCCTTGCGCATGGCGCGACGGAACGCGACACGGTTCGAGAGCTGCTCGGCGACACCCTGTGCCACGAGCTGAGCCTCGGCCTCCGCGTTCTTGACCTCGAGGATGTTCAGCTGGACCTGCTTGCCGGTCAGCTTCTCGAGCTCGGCGCGGATGCGATCGGCCTCGGCGCCGCGGCGGCCGATGACGATGCCCGGGCGTGCGGTGTGGATGTCCACACGCACACGGTCACGGGTGCGCTCGATCTCGACCTTCGCGATGCCGGCCCGCTCCATGCCCGTGGCGAGGAGCTTACGGATCGCGACGTCTTCCTTGACGTACTCCGCGTACTGCTTGTCTGCGTACCAGCGCGACTTCCAGTCGGTCGTAATGCCGAGACGGAAGCCGTGCGGGTTGATCTTCTGGCCCACTACTGACCACTTCCCTTCCGGCGATTACGGCCCGAGGCACCGGACACGTTGGTCCGGCTCTCCACGATGACCGTGATGTGGCTCGAACGCTTGCGGATCCGGAAGGCCCGGCCCTGAGCGCGCGGCTGGAACCGCTTGAGGGTCGCGCCCTCGTCCACGAACGCCGTCGCGACGACGAGAGTGGAGGGATCCAGGTTCAGGTTGTTCTGCGCGTTGGCGGCTGCGCTGGCGATCACCTTGGCGACCGGCTCGCTGGCGGCCTGCGGCGCGAACTTGAGGATCGACAGTGCATCCTCGACCGAGCGTCCGCGGACCAGGTCCACAACACGACGCGCCTTCATGGGGGTCACGCGCACGTGGCGCGCGACCGCCTTCGCAGTGGGGTTCTGTGTTTCAGTACTCATCGACGCTTGCTCTTCCGGTCGTCCTTGATGTGGCCCTTGAACGTCCTGGTCGGTGCAAACTCTCCGAGCTTGTGGCCAACCATCGCATCCGACACGAACACCGGAACGTGCTTGCGTCCGTCGTGGACGGCAAACGTATGACCGATGAAGTCCGGGATGATCGTGGAACGACGGGACCAGGTCTTGATGACCTGCTTGGTGCCCTTCTCGTTCTGCACGTCCACCTTCGCAAGGAGGTGGTCATCGACGAACGGGCCCTTCTTAAGGCTGCGTGGCATCCTTCACTCCCTCCTAGCGCTTGTTCTTGCCGGTACGGCGGCGGCGGACAATGAGCTTGTCGCTCGCCTTGTTCTTGCGGGTGCGGCCCTCGGGCTTGCCCCAGGGGCTGACCGGGTGGCGACCACCGGAGGTCTTACCCTCACCACCACCGTGCGGGTGGTCGACCGGGTTCATCACGACACCACGGACGGTCGGGCGCTTGCCCTTCCAGCGCATACGGCCGGCCTTGCCCCAGTTGATGTTCGACTGCTCGGCGTTGCCGACCTCGCCGACGGTTGCGCGGCAGCGCACGTCGACGCGACGGATTTCACCGGACGGCATACGCAGCGTGGCGTAGGTGCCTTCCTTGCCCAGCAGCTGGATGCTGGCGCCGGCGGAACGGGCCATCTTGGCGCCGCCACCCGGACGCAGCTCGACTGCGTGGATGGTGGTACCGGTGGGGATGTTGCGCAGCGGCAGGTTGTTACCCGGCTTGATGTCGGCGGTAGCGCCGGACTCGATCGGGGCACCCTGCACCAGGCCCTTGGGGGCGATGATGTAGCGCTTCTCGCCGTCCGCGTAGTGCAGCAGCGCGATGCGGGCGGTGCGGTTGGGGTCGTACTCGATGTGAGCGACCTTGGCCGGCACGCCGTCCTTGTCGTTGCGACGGAAGTCGATCAACCGGTAGGCGCGCTTGTGACCGCCACCCTTGTGACGGGTGGTGATGCGACCGTGGGCGTTACGACCACCGCGACCGTGCAGCGGGCGAACCAACGACTTCTCGGGCGTCGACCGAGTGATCTCGGCGAAGTCCGAGACACTCGAGCCACGACGGCCCGGGGTAGTCGGCTTGTACTTACGGATTGCCATGAGTCTTCTCGTCCTCTATATCTCGTCAAGTCCCGCCCGCTTACGCGACCGGGCCTCCGAAGATCTCGATGGGCTTGCTGTCGGCCGAGAGGGTCACGAGCGCACGCTTGGTGTCCTTGCGCTTGCCGTAACCGAAGCGGGTCCGCTTGCGCTTGCCCTGACGGTTGGCGGTGTTGACGCTCGTCACCGTGACGCCGAAGACCTTCTCGACGGCGATCTTGATCTGCGTCTTGTTCGAGTCCGGGTGCACCAGGAAGGTGTAGGTGCCTTCCTCGATCAGTCCGTAGGACTTCTCGGAGATGACCGGGGCCAGCAAGATGTCGCGGGGGTCGGCGATGGTGGTCACTTGCTCTCCTCCTCGTTCTTGGCCGGGCCCGCGATGAAGGTGTTCAGAGCCTCGAGGCTGAACACGACGTCATCGCTGTTGAGCACGTCGTAGGTGTTGAGCTGGTCGGGTGCGATGGGGTGCACGCCTTCCAGGTTCTGCACGCTCTTCCAGGCAGCGATGTCCTCGCGCCCGACGACGAGCAGAAGCTTCTTGCGATCCGAGATCTCACCCAGGAACGACTTCGCCGACTTGGTGGACGGGACCTGCCCGGCGACCAGCTCGGTGATGACGTGGATGCGCTCGCTGCGAGCCCGATCGGAGAGGGCGCCACGCAGAGCAGCAGCCTTCATCTTCTTGGGGGTCCGCTGGCTGTAGTCACGCGGCTGCGGGCCGTGGACGACGCCACCGCCGGCGAACTGCGGTGCACGGGTCGAGCCCTGACGTGCGCGGCCGGTGCCCTTCTGGCGGTACGGCTTCTTGCCACCACCGCGGACTTCACCGCGGGTCTTGGTGGAGTGGGTGCCCTGACGTGCGGCGGCGAGCTGCGCGACGACGACCTGATGCATCAGAGCGATGTTCGCGGTCGCGTCGAAGATCTCCGAGGGGAGATCGACAGTGCCGTTGGTCTTGCCACCGGCAGCCTTGACGTCGAGGGTCAGCTTGGTTGCGGTCTCGGTCATGCCGACGCACCACCCTTCACTGCGGTCTTGACGATCACGAGGCCGCCCTTGCGGCCGGGGATCGCACCCTTGATCAGCAGCAGACCGTTCTCGGCATCCACCTTGTGGACCGAGAGGTTCTGCGTCGTGATGCGGTCGGAGCCCATGCGGCCCGACATGCGCATGCCCTTGAACACGCGACCGGGGGTGGCACAGCCACCGATGGAGCCCGGGCG
Organism: Prescottella defluvii; assembly: GCF_000738775.1. Taxonomy (GTDB): domain Bacteria; phylum Actinomycetota; class Actinomycetes; order Mycobacteriales; family Mycobacteriaceae; genus Prescottella; species Prescottella defluvii. The sequence continues at coordinate 199,930 of NZ_JPOC01000020.1, read as the reverse complement.
ACGGTGGACAGCCTGCGCGCCGTGGGAGGCACCCTGGCCGGAGAAGCCGTGACGCTTCATCGTGCCGGCGAAGCCCTTGCCCTTGCTGGTGCCGGTGACGTCGACGTATGCGCCGTCCTCGAACACCTCGGCAGTGAGCTCCTGGCCGACCTCGTACTCCGAGGTGTCGGCGACACGAAGCTCGACGATGTGGCGACGCGGGGTGACGCCGGCCTTGGCGAACTGGCCCGAGGTGGGCTTGTTCACCTTGCGCGGGTCGATGGCGCCGAAGGCCAGCTGCACGGCGCTGTAGCCGTCACGCTCTTCGGTACGAATCTGGGTGACGACGTTGGGCCCAGCCTTGACGACGGTGACCGGGACGACCCGGTTGTTCTCGTCGAAGACCTGGGTCATGCCGAGCTTGGTGCCCAGGATTCCCTTGATCTGATTAGTCATGTGTTATCTCCGCTGCGTCTTCCCAAGCTCACTGAATGTTGACGTCGACGCTGGCCGGAAGGTCGATACGCATGAGCGCGTCAACCGTCTTCGGCGTCGGGTCGAGGATGTCGATCAGCCGCTTGTGAGTACGCATCTCGAAGTGCTCGCGCGAGTCCTTGTACTTGTGCGGCGAGCGGATGACGCAGTACACGTTCTTCTCGGTAGGCAACGGCACCGGGCCGACCACGCGGGCCCCGGTACGGGTCACCGTCTCGACGATCTTGCGCGCTGACGCGTCGATCGCCTCATGGTCATAGGCCTTGAGCCTGATGCGGATCTTCTGTCCCGCCACGCTTAGTGTCCTTTTCTTGCCGCGTTTCGTAGAACCCGATCGAGCCGGGGACTACCTCGTCTGCACAGTCCCCGGACTGAAACACGACACGAACATTGGAATGGCGACCGAGACATCACTCGATCCGCTGCCGCTGTTCATCTGTCATGGTTCTCCGGTCCACGCGGTCGGGCGTGTCGCCCTGCCACTTATTCCCGGGCCCCGGAGATCGCTCTCCAGAAGCCTCGGAAACTCGAACCGGATGCACCCGCAATGGGCGCAAAGCTGGGTACTGCTTCCGTCTTGCATTCGCCGTGACCAGGTCTTTCGACGCGATCTTCGACGTTCATCCCGCCCGACCCGAGTCGCGACGGATCACGTCTCAGTCAAGGCAACCCGATCAGTATGCCGTAGTGGACCCGAGAGTTCAAATCACATCCCGGGACAGGTTCACGGACAAGCCCGAGGTCAACGGCTGCTGTCGACTCGAATCACCACCGAACATCTTACCGATGAGTAAGGTTGCGTTCCATGACGACCGCGACCGCCACCTACCGAAGCTGGCAACGCCTGCCCGCCAACCGATTCGGCCGCGCACTGTTCTCGATCGGCATGTGCGCCCGGGTCCCCTACTTCGCGACCGTGCTGCCGAGCGTGGAGCAGTTGGCACCCGGACTCTGCGTGATCTCGGCCCCGAAGTGGTGGGGAGTCCACAACCACATCAAGACCTTTCACGCGATCGCCGCCTGCAATCTCGCCGAGGCCGCGATGGGCATGCTGGCGGAAGCCACGGTGCCGTCCACGCATAGATGGATTCCCAAGTCGATGAACGTCCGCTACGTCACGAAGGCGCAGACCCGACTGCGTGCGACCGCGTCGCTGTCCGCACTCCCCGACTTCCCGGCCATCACCTCCGGCACCGAACTCACCATCCCGGTCTCGCTCACCGACAGGGACGGCACCGAGGTGGTCCGCGCGGACATCACCGTGTGGGTGACGCCGGCCTGAGTGCGAGCGCCGGCGTCGATCGGCTGCGGATGCGGGTCGGGCGGCACCCACCCGATATATTCGATCCGATCAACTGTTGCACGCGTCACAGCGACCGGTTCGGATCGCGAACCCTCCGCGGTGGCTGCAGACGACAGCGGGAGTTCCCGTCCCGCGAAGGAGTGCTCATGACCTCGTCCGCCGCCCCTCGCCCCACGTCACCGCGCACGTTGCACCGCCGGCCGCAGCTCTCCGACGATGTCGCGGTGCACGTGCGGAATCTGATCATGTCGGGCGGTGCGCGGCCCGGGGACTTCATCCGCCTCGACGAGACCGCGGCCGAACTGGGGGTCAGCGTCACGCCGGTACGCGAGGCACTACTGACGCTGCGCGGCGAGGGCCTCGTCGAACTGGTCCCCCACCGGGGCTACGTCGTCGCCCCACTCAGTCGTGACGACGTCGACGACCTCTTCTGGTTGCAGGGCCGGATCGCCGAGGAACTGGCTGTTCGGGCCACAGAGGTGGTCGACGACGACGCCCTCGCGGAGCTCCGGGCAGTGAACGAACAGCTGCGGCGTGCGGTCGCCGACCGGGACGCCGCCCGGATCGAGGAACTCGAGTTCGGTTTCCACCGCATCCTCAATCGGCTGGCCGGTGCGCGGAAGTTGTCGTGGTTCCTTCTCAATGCCACGCGCTACACACCGGCGCACTTCTACTCGTCGGACCCGGACTGGGGGCACGAGGCGGTGGCGAGTCACACACGCCTGCTGTCGGCGCTTGCCGCGCGCGACGCCGTGGCGGTCGCAGCGGAGACCCACGCGCATTTCGAGGACGGCGCAAAACGCCTGGTGCGGCACCTGGAGACCGTCGGAATTTGGCACTGATCAAACAAACGGCCGACCGGGAAATCGACGGATCCCGAGCCGCGGGGCGACGCTCGGGGCAAACCGCACAGAACGACCCGCGTCACAGCGCCGGGTAACATTTTGCGGGAGCGGAGGGATTACACGTCGACGGATGGACACGTGGACCCTGTGAGCGGTCACCCATCCGAACCCAGGTGAAACAGCGGAGTGTCGATGCCCATATTCCAGGACGCAGCGGTACTGGTCGACGATGTCCACAAGTCCTTCGGCGATGTGAAGGCTTTGCAGGGCGTCAGTTTCCAGGCCCAGCGCGGAACTGTTCTGGGCATTCTCGGGCCCAACGGCGCCGGAAAGACCACGACGGTCAAGGTGCTGTCCACGCTCCTCCGACCCGACAGCGGCCGAGCGATGGTTGCCGGCCACGACGTGGTCAGCCACGCCGCGGACGTCCGCCGGTCGATCATGATGACCGGCCAGTACGCCGCGCTCGACGAGACGCTGTCGGGCCGCGAGAACATCGAGCTGTTCGGCCGGCTGATGGGTCTCGACCGCGCGTCGGCCCGCCAGCGCGCCCAGGAACTGCTCGCCGAGTTCGATCTCCTCGATACCGGTAAGCGCGCGGTGCGGAACTACTCGGGCGGCATGCGCCGCCGCATCGACATCGCGTGCGGTCTGGTGGTCCGCCCCGAGGTGGTGTTCCTCGACGAGCCGACGACCGGCCTGGACCCGCGCAGTCGACAGGGCGTGTGGTCGCTCGTCAACACGCTGAAGGCGCAGGGCATCACGGTGCTGTTGACCACGCAGTATCTCGAGGAGGCCGACCTGCTCAGCGACAACATCATCGTCATCGATCGCGGCACGGTGATCGCGGAGGGCACGGCCGACCAACTGAAGGCGCGGACCGGCGGCAGCTACTGCGAGATCGTTCCGCTCGATCCGCAGAAACTGCCGTGGGCGGTGCATGCGCTCGGCAATCTGGTTCCGATCGAGGTTCGTGCCGAGATCTCCGAGGACAGCGATCGGCTCGCGATTCCGGCCCCGCACGGGGCCGGCACGCTGTCCGAGGCGCTGCGACGACTCGATGCCGCGGGGATCGAACTGGCCGACATCGCGTTGCGCCGACCGTCCCTCGACGATGTCTTCCTGTCCTTGACCGGCCATTCCGCACCGGAGAATCAGCGATGACGACCTCGGCGGAGAGTGCTGCCGCGAAGGGGATCTCGGTGTCCGCGTCGTCGAAGCAGGCCGCGGTGAGCGTGCCCGCACGGCGGATCGGCTCGCACCGCCGTCCGGACCCCAACGGGTTCCAGCAGTGGGTGGCGCTGACCGGCCGGACTCTCAAGACGATGGTGAAGACGGGCGAGCTCGCCGTCGCGATCATTGCTCCGCTGATCTTCACCATCGGCTTCTATCTACCGCTGCGGTTCGTGATGAAGCTGCAGGGGATCGACTACGCGCAGTTCCTGATGCCGATCATCGTGTTGCAGGCGATGGCCTTCACCGCGATCTCGGCGTCGCAGCTGGCGTCGGTCGAGGCGCTGCACGGGCTGACGACCAGGCTCAAGACGATGCCGGTGTCGGGTCCGGTGCCCTTGCTGTCCCGCATGACCAGTGCGCTGGTCCGCTCGGCGATCGCGCTCGGGGCGGCGCTCGCGTACGGCTATGCGATCGGGTTCCGGTTCGGTGCGGGATTCGTTCCGGCGGTCCTCTTCTGCGTGATGGCCCTCGCGATCAGTCTCACCCTGTCGCTCGGTGCCGACGCGATCGGCACGCTGTCGAAGTCGCCCGAGGCGACCGCGCAGGCGCTCGCCCTTCCGCAGCTGATCCTCGGGATGCTGTCGTGTGGTTTCGTCCCGGAATCCGGATTCCCCGAATGGATCCGGCCGTTCGTCCGTAACCAGCCGATTTCCCAGTTCTCCTTCGCCATGCGCGACATGGCCGAGGGCGGGGTGTCGGCGTCGACGTTGTTCCCCGCAGCCGCATGGTGCGTCGGATTGGCAGCGGTGTTCGGTCCGCTCGCCTGGTGGGCAAGTATGAGGCGACGATGACTGAACACTCCCAGTTCTCCCGGTCAGCCGTGACGTCGCCGGATCGCCGGATCGACGACGGTGGCCTCGGCTTCCCGCGCCCGGTGAACGCGTGGGACGAGCAGTCGATGCAGTCGTTGTGGACGCACAGTTCGATCCAGTGCAAACGACTGCTGATGCGGTGGGCACGCGACCCGTCGACGATGATCCAGGCGCTGCTCTATCCGGCGTTGACGCTGATCATGTTCCGGGTCGTCATCGGTAACACCGTGACGGCAGCGACCGGCATGCCCGCGATCTACGGGCAGGTTCCGATGATCATCCTCGTCGGCGCGATGTTCGGCTCGATCGTGAGTGCGGTGGGTCTGCGGACCGAACGGAAAACGGGTCTGCTGTCGCGGTTCTGGACGCTGCCCATCCATCGTGCCGCGGGCCTCGTCGGGCGGATGATGGCGGAGGCCGTGCGGGTTCTGGCGACGACCGTCATCATCCTGGCGGTCGGGTTCGCGCTCGGATTCCGGATGAATCAGGGGATCCTCCCGAGCATCCTGTTGCTGGTGATTCCGGTGATCTTCGGGATGGGCTTCGCGATGATGGTGACGGCACTGGCCACGGTCGCCGGCGACGCTCCGCTCGTTGAACTCGTCTCCATCGCGTGCACGCTGCTGATGTTCTTCAACTCCGGATTCGTCCCCGTGATGGCCTATCCGACGTGGCTGCAACCGGTGGTCTCGGCTCAGCCGATGTCGTGTGCCATCGACGCCATGCGCGGTCTCGCGGTCGGCGGCCCGGTCCTCGAACCGGTGTTGCAGACGCTGGCGTGGTCGTTCGGCATGATGGCGGTGTTCATCTACCCGGCGATCCGCGGCTACCGGCGCGCCGCCGCGACCGGCTGAGCCGGAACACTCGCCGACTACAGGTCGTCCGGTGCCTACCGGACGACCTCTGGGCCACCTCTGGCCGGCCGCTTGATCGGTTCGGTCCCCGGTACTACCCCAACGCAGCCGATCATTCATCCGGATAGCGGGTTGAATGCCTCTTTCGTCTGATATCAATTCAGCGAATCACTGCATCTCCACAGCTTTCCAGGAGCCCCAGAATGGCCATTCGGCAACGCTCGACGGCGCGCGTCCTCGCCGCCACGGCAGCGGTTTTCCTCGGCGCGATGGGCCTTCACCCGGCCTCCGCGACTGCCGAGCCTGCGCCGGGGAGCCTCGCACAGCCCGCGGCCGGCACCGCACCCGCGTCGGCCGATGCCGCACCGGTGGGCGCCAACGACTGGTCCTGCCGGCCGAGCGCGCAGCACCCCCGGCCGGTCGTTCTGGTACACGGCACCGGTATGAGCATGCAGAGTTGGAGTGCGCTGTCTCCCGCGCTGGCGAACTCGGGCTACTGCGTGTTCACACTGAACTACGGCGCCTCGGCGCACTCGTGGGGTACGGGCGACATCCGGAGCTCCGCGCGCGAACTGGCCGGATTCGTCGAGACCGTCCGCTCCCGCACCGGCACCGCCCAGGTCGACATCGTGGGCCACTCCCAGGGCGGCACGATGGCCCGGCAGTACCTGCGCTTCGAGGGCGGGGCCGATGCCGTCGACCCGTCCCGCAACAAGGTCGGCCGTCTCGTGATGCTGGGTCCCACGACGCACGGCACCACGTTCAACGGATTTCAGCGTTTCGTCGACGCCTTCACGTCGCTGCGGCTCACCGACGAACGGAGCAACGAATGGCTCGCCGGGGTCGGCTTCGGGGTCGCGTCGTACCAGCAGATGATCGGATCCCGGTTCCTCGCCGACCTCAATGCCGGCCGCGAGACGATTTCCGGCATCGAGTACACGGTCGTCGCGTCCCGGAGCGACGCGATCATCACCCCGCCCGAGGGGTCGTTCCTCGTACCCGACCCTGGCGTGTCGGTGCGCAACGAGTGGATCCAGGATCTCTGCCCGGGTGCCACCGTGTCGCATGTGGGACTTCTGAGCGATCCGCGCTCGGTCCACCGGGTGCAGAGCGCGCTCGACCCGGGCTACGGCGCGCGCAACGCGGTGCCCTGCTGATCCTCCCGCTAGTCGCGCAGATACCGTTCGAGGCTCGGTCCGACGACCTCGAGCCCCGCAGGGGAGGTCATCTTCCGGTGTTCGACCGGTACCGAAACGACCTCGATGGTGCCGGACACGGAGGGTCGCCATCCGTCGACGCCGACGTCACCATCGGCATCGGCATTCGCAGCGGCCCGGAAGTACAACACGTCACCGTCGAACTCCGCGGGGCGGTAACGGTCCAGTAGCGCCGACGAATGAGCAATGCCATCGAGGATCCGTCCCCAGCCGTGCTCGGTGATCTTGTCGAACGGCGCCGGCAGGCCCTGCAGAATCTGTTCGATTCTCTCCTCGTTCATCTCGGCCAGCGCGACGTCGCCGCCGGCAAGTTGGGCCGCGAAGTCACCGAGAAGGTCGGCGAGCGACGGACTGGGATGCAGCTCGATGTCCTTCTCCGGATCCGAGACGAAACTGTCCAGCATCGCGAGCGTGCGGATTTCCTCGCCGAGGGCCCGCAGTTGGACTGCCATCGCGTACGCGACCGATCCCCCCATCGACCACCCGAGCAGGTGGTAGGGCCCGTGCGGCTGGATGCGACGGATCTCGTCGACGTACAGCGCCGCCCACTGCTCGATCGTCGCGGGAAGTTCGGTGTCCTGGCCGAGTGCCGGAGACTGGAGACCGTAGATCGGCCGGTCCGGGCCGACGTACTGCGACAGCCCCGTAAATCCCCAAGACAGGCCGCTGATCGGATGGATGCAGAACAGCGGCGCTTCGTTCCCCGACTCGCGCAGTGGCAGAACCACGTCGAGCCCGCCCGACTCCGTCATCCCGGAGCCGGTCGCCGCACCGGACTGGATGCGCGCCGCGATGCTTTCCACGGTCGGCTCCACGAACATCCACTGCAGCGGGATGCTGACGTTCGCAGCACTCCGTAGCCGGGAAATGACGGTGACCGCGACGAGCGAGTTGCCCCCGAGTTCGAAGAAGTCGTCGTCGAGGCCGACCTGTTCGATGCCGAGGACGTCGGCGAATGCCGCAGCCACGGCTACTTCGAGCGGCGTGACCGGGGCCCGGAACTCCCGCGCCTCGATCACCGGCTCGGGCAGAGCCTTCCGGTCGATCTTGCCGTTGATGTTCTGCGGTAGCGCCTCGAGTTCCACGAACGTCGACGGCACCATGTACGACGGCAGCGCCGCTGCGAGACCTGATCCGAGTTCGTCGAGGTCGAGAGCATCGGTCCCGGATGGCACGACATAGCCGACCAGGCGGTCGCCGGCGCGTGCATCACTCCACACCTGGACCGCGGCCTCGGCGATGTCGGGCCTCGCCCGCAGCGCGGCCTCGATCTCGCCGAGTTCGATGCGGAAGCCGCGCACCTTGACCTGGAAGTCGGCGCGGCCGACGTAGGCGAGGGTGCCGTCCGGGCGCCACGCGACGACGTCGCCGGTGCGGTACATACGCTCCCCCGCCGACCCGTACGGGTCGGCGACGAATCGGTCGGCCGTCAGTGCCGGGCGACCGAAGTAGCCGCGCGCCAACTGGGCGCCGGCGAGGTACAACTCGCCGGGCACGCCGACCGGGACGGGACGGAGGCGATCGTCGAGAACGAGCAGGCGGGTGTTCCATTCGGGGCCGCCGATGGGCACCGCGGATCCGTCGGTGTCCCGCACCCGTTGCGCGGTGACCGACACCGCGGCCTCGGTCGGACCGTAGAGGTTGAACAGGTCCGCGGTACCGGCGGAGGCGAAGCGCGCCGCGGTGTCGGCCGGCAGCACCTCGCCGATCGCGAGGACCCGGCGCAGGGATTCGGGCAGCCGGTCCCCGGATTCGACGAGCAGTGCCTGCAGCATCGACGGCACGGCGTGCAGCGTCGTGACCCCTTCGCTGTGCACCAGCGCGTTGAGATATCCGGGGTCGCGGTGGCCGTCCGCCGTGGCGACGACGAGACGTCCGCCGGACGTCAACGCCGACCAGAATTCCCACACCGACAGGTCGAACGTCGCCGCGGTCTTGAGCAGCGCGGAGTCGGACGCGTCCAGCCCGTACTCGGTTCGCTTCCACTCCAACTGGTTGACGATCGCCGCATGGCTGACGGCGACGCCCTTGGGCCGTCCCGTCGAACCGGACGTGAAGATCACGTAGGCGGTGTTGGCCGGGCGCAGCGGTGACGTGCGCTCGTGATCGGCGACGGGGCCCGCGTCGAACTCGGTGCCGTCGAAGGTGTCGAGGTGGACGACGGGAGTCTGTGGGTCCCCCGCGAACCCGTCACGGACGGTGGTCAGTACGCAGACCGGATCGGCGGTCTCGAGGATGTAGGCGATCCGGTCCGCAGGATGGTCCGGATCGATCGGCACGTAGGCGCCACCGGCCTTGGACACCGCGTACATGCCGATGATCAGTTCGACGGAGCGGCGCATCGCGAGTGCGACCCGGCTCTCCGGTCCGACGCCCAGTGCGATCAGTCGCCGCGCGAGACGATTGATCCGCGCATCGAGTTCGCCGTAGGTCAGCCGCTCCGTGTCCGCCACCAGCGCCGGCGCGTCGGGTACGAGAGCGACCTGGGCGTCGAACAGGTCGACGAGCGTCATGGTCTGGTCGACCGGGTGCTGTGTGGCGTTCCACCGGCGGAGCACCTGTTCGCGCTCGTCGGCATCGATCATCTCGAGGTCGCCGACGGGCACCGACGCGTCCGCGACCACGCCGTGCAGGATCCGCGCGTACATCTGCGCGAACCGCCGGGCGGTGGTCTCGGTGAACAGGTCGGTGGCGTAGGTGAACTGGACGGCGAAGTCCGCCGGGTTCCCGTCGTCGTCGGTGTTGTCGACGATGGTCACGTGCAGATCGAACTTCGCCAGATCGGAGTCGATCTCGAGTGGTGCGATCTCGAGGCCGGGCAGGGCGAGTGATCCGATCCGCATGTTCTGGAACGAGAATCCGACCTGGAACAGGGGGTGACGGGCCGTCGACCGAACCGGATTGAGGACCTCCACCAGTCGCTCGAACGGCAGGTCGTCGTGGCCGTACGCGTCGAGGTCCGCGCTGCGCACCCGCGCGAGCAGGTCCACGAAGGTCTCGGCGGGGTCCACCTGGACCCGAAGCGCGAGGGTGTTGACGAACATGCCGATCAGATCGTCGAGCGCGGCATCGCCACGGCCCGCGATCGGTGTGCCGACCACGATGTCCTGCGACCGGGACAGGCGCGCGAGGAGCACCGCGAGCGCCGCGTGCATCACCATGAACGAACTGGCGTTGTGGGCCCGGCCGAGTTCGACGAGTCCGCGGTGGGTCGCCGCGTCGATCTGCGCGCCGACGGTGGCGCCCGCATAGGTCTGCTGTGCGGGACGCAGGTGGTCGGTCGGGAGGTCGAGTTGGTCGGGGATGCCGGCCAGTCGGTCGCGCCAGAAGTCGATCTGCCGAGCGATCACCGACGTGGAGTCGTCCTCGGCGCCGAGCGAATCATGCTGCCACAGTGCATAGTCCGCGTACTGGACATCCAACTCTGCCCACGGCGGAGCCGACGCCGCCGACCGCGCGGTGTAGGCCGTCATCACGTCGCGGATCAGCGGCCCCATGGAGACGCCGTCGGCGGAGATGTGGTGCACCACGACGACCAGGACGTGCTCGGACGGGGACAACTCGAACAGCCGGATGCGCAGTGGCACCTCGGCGGTGACGTCGAAACTGCTCGACGTGATCGCGCCGACCCGGTCGCGGACGTCGTCGGCGGACACCCGCTCGGGACCGAAGTCCCACTCCGCCAGCGCCTCCTCGACCGGCAGCACCTCCTGGTAGCCGACGCCGGCCACCTCCGGGTACCGGGTCCGCAGCGATTCGTGACGGGTCACCACGTCCACCACCGCGGCCCGCAGCGCCTCCACGTCCAGGGCGCCGGTCATGCGCACCGCCGTCGGGATGTTGTCGGCCGCCGATTCGGGTTCGAGTCGGTTGAGGAACCACATGCGCCGCTGTGCGAGCGACAGCGGGATGCGGTCGGGACGCGCCTGGGCGGCGAGGGCCTTGCGGTCGCCACCGGACCGCGACCCCAGCCGTGCGGCAAGCGATTCCACCGTCGACGCCTCGAACAGTTCCCGCACCGGGATCCGGGCCCCGAGCACCGCACCGAGCCTGGACACCAACTGCGTCGCGACCAGCGAGTTGCCGCCGAGGTCGAAGAAGTCGTCGTCGAGGCCGACCTGCTGGACGCCGAGGACGCCGGCGAAGGCGTCCGCGACCGCCACCTCCGTATCGGTCACCGGTGCACGGAAGGCCTTGGCCTCGAAGACCGGTTCCGGCAGCGCCTGCCGGTCCAGCTTGCCCACTGCGGTCAACGGGACCTCGTCGAGAACGATGACGGACGCCGGGACCATGTACGACGGCAGCAGCGACTCCACGTGCCGCGTCATCGTGTCGGTGTCGACGCCGTCGTCGGCGAGGACGTACGACACGAGGGCGGTCTGCCCGGACGGCATCCGATGTCCGACGGTGGTCGCGAACGACACTCCGGGGCAATCGGTCAGTGCCGAGTCGATCTCGCCGAGTTCGATGCGGAAGCCGCGCACCTTGACCTGGAAGTCGGAGCGTCCGACGTATTCGATCGACAGGTCGGTGTCCTCCCCCGCCGCTCCGCTCGCAGATGCGGTCCACCGGACGACGTCTCCGGTGCGGTACATCCGTTCGCCGGGCTCCCCGAACGGGTTCGCGACGAAGCGGTCCGCCGTCAGACCGCTGCGGCCGTGGTAGCCGCGGGCGAGGGCGCCACCCGACAGGTACAGCTCACCCGCGACGCCCACCGGGACGGGCCGCAGCCGGGTGTCGAGGATCAGGGCGCCGACGCCCGGCACCGGTCCGCCGACGGTGATCGGCTTGCCCGCGAACAGTTCACCGCGGGTCGACACGATCGTCGTCTCGGTGGGCCCGTAGGCGTTGAAGAACTGCCGATCGGGCGCCCAGCGTCCCACCAGTTCGGTGGTCGAGGCGTCACCGCCGACCGACAGTAGACGCAGGTCGTCGAGGCCGGTGGCATCCATCGATCCCAGCACCGCAGGGGTGATGATCGAGACGGTCACCCGGCGCTGTGCCAGCAGCGCGTGCAGTTCCTCCCCACCGAGGATCGACGGGGGCACCACGACCAGTTCCGCACCGGCAGCGGCGGCCAGCGCCCACTCGAACACCGACGGATCGAAGCTGGGTGAGCAGATGTGCAGCACCCGATCGGAGGCGTCCACGGCGTACAGCTCGACGGACTGGTCCACCAGGCCCGACAGCCCGCGGTGCGTCACGACGACGCCCTTGGGCTTGCCGGTCGATCCGGACGTGTAGATCACGTAGGCGGCGTGGTCGAGGCGCAGCGGCTGCGTCCGGTCGGTGTCGCCGACAGGCGTCACCGCACGACCGGCGGTGGCCGCCGCATCCTCGAGGTCACCCAGCAACCACCACGAGACGGCGCCGGGGAGGTCGCCGATCGTGTCCTCGGCCGCGATGCCCAGTGCGGCAGCGGAATCGGTCACCATGTGTTCGATGCGATCGTCGGGGTACGTCGGGTCCACCGGGACGAAGGCGGCACCGGTCTTCGCGACCGCCCACACACACAGCACCATCTCCCACGAGCGCGGGAACGACAGCGCGACAACGCTCTCCGGTCCGATCCCGCGGGCGATCAGCTCACGGGCCAGCGCACTGGACCGCTCGTCGAGGTCACGGTAGGTGAGCGTCGTGTCACCGCAGCTCAGCGCGGGTGCGGCGGGATCGGAGGTCACGTGGCGACCGAGGATCTCGGTCAACGTCGCGTGGTGGTCGACAGTGGGTCCCGCGACGCGGGTGAGTGCGTCGAACTCGGACTCCGCGAGCAGGACGGCGTCCCCCACTGCGGCCGAATCGTCCGCGACCACCGATTCGAGGACGCGGACGAATCGCGCGCCGATGTCCCGGACGGTGGCCTCGTCGAACAGGTCGGTGGCGTAGGTCATCTCGACCGTCAGGTCGGCCACCGTCACCTGCAGATCGAACTTCGCGAGTGCGATGTCGAAGTCGACTCCCGACACGGTCAGTCCGGGCAGTTCCAGGGACTGACCGGCCACGCCACTCTGGAAGGCCAGAGCCACCTGGAACAGCGGGTGCCGGGCCTGCGACCGCTCCGGGTCGAGGATCTCGACCAGTCGCTCGAACGGCAGATCGGCGTGCTCGAACGCGGCCAGGTCGGTGGACCGGACCTGCGCGAGGAGATCGGCGAACGACTGTCCACCGTCGACCTCGGTGCGCAGGACCAGCGTGTTGACGAACATGCCGACCAGGTCGTCCAGCGCAGCCTCGCCACGCCCCGCGACGGGGGTGCCGACAGCGATGTCGGACGTGCCGCTGAGCCGGGCCAGCAGCACCGCAAGCGCCGCATGGACCACCATGAACGGAGTCGCCCCGTGCGCGCGGGCAACGCGGTCGATACCGGCCTGCAACTCGGGGTCGATCGAGAACCGATGTGTGGCACCACTGTTGGAGGCCACTGCCGGCCGGGACCGGTCCGACGGCAGATCCAGCTGGTCGGGCAGACCGGCCAGGGCCGTCTTCCAGTACTCGACCTGCTGCGAGATCACTGCCTCGGTGTCGTTCTCCGCGCCGAGCACCTCACGCTGCCACAGTGCGTAGTCGGAGTACTGCACGTCGAGCGGAACCCAACCGGGCGCCTGCCCGGCAGCACGCGCCGCGTAGGCCGTCATCACGTCACGGGTGAGCGGGCCCATCGACACGCCGTCCGATGCGATGTGGTGCAGCACCAGCACCAGCACGTGATCGGTCGCCGACAGCGCGAACACCCGCCCGCGGACGGGAAGTTCAGTGGTCAGGTCGAAGCCGGACAGGGCCCAGTCCTCGATCCGTCCGACGAGCGCATCCTCGGTGAGCGGCTCGATCTCGACGGCGAAGTCCACGTCGTCGACATCCTGGATCGACTGGTGGCCCACACCGTTCGTGTCGGGGAACACCGTGCGCAGCGACTCGTGCCGCGCGAGAACGTCGCGGATCGCGGCACGCAGGGCCTCGACGTTCAGGGCGCCGGACAGCCGGATCGCGAGGGGAATGTTGTTGACGGCCGATGCGGGATCGAGGCGGTTGAGGAACCACATCCGCTGCTGCGCCAACGACAACGGCACCCGCACCGGACGCGGACCCGCCACCAGCGCCTTCCGCGCACCCCCACCGACCAGCGACTCCACCTGCACCGCAAGCGATTCCACCGTCGACGCCTCGAACAACACCCGCACCGGCACCTGCGTGTCCAGCGCAGCACCCAGCCGCGAGATCACCTGCGTACCCAGCAACGAATTACCACCCGACGCGAAGAAATCGTCATCCAGGCCCACCCGCTCGACACCCAGAACGTCCGCGAACACCCCCGCGACGATCTCCTCGATCGGCGTCGTCGGAGCACGGAACACCGCCACCTCGAACACCGGATCCGGCAACGCCTTCCGATCCAACTTCCCCGACGCATTCAACGGGAACGCATCGAGCACCACGAACACCGCCGGCACCATGTACGACGCCAGCGACGTCCCCAGCTGCGCCTTGACCGCGGGAATGTCCAGCGCGGCATCCGCGACGACATACGCGGCCAGCTGGTCGTTCTTCACCAGCACCACCGACTGCGCGACCTCCGGCACCGCCAGCAGCGCGGTCTCGATCTCCCCGAGCTCGATCCGCAGTCCACGGAGCTTCACCTGGAAATCGGTGCGCCCGATGTACTCGAGCTCACCGGCCGCAGTCCACCGCACCAGGTCGCCCGTGCGATACATGCGAGCCCCGTTCTCGGCGAACGGATTCGCCACGAAACGATCCGCCGTCAGATCGCTACGGCCCACGTACCCGCGCGCCAGCTGAGCGCCCGCCAGATACAACTCACCCGGAACACCGACCGGGACCGGGTTGAGCCGCCCGTCGAGCACGAACACCTGTGTGTTCCACACCGGCGCACCGATCGGCACCGACGCCACATCAGCCTCGGTGACCTCGTGGAACGTCACATCCACCGCAGCCTCGGTCGGCCCGTACAGATTGTGCAACGCCGCACCCGAGATCGACCGGAACCGCTCCGCGGTCTGAGCCGGCAACGCCTCACCCGAGGCGAACACGTGTCGCAATGTCGGCACCGTCTGCGCGGCCGACTGCGTCTGATCCCCCGTCGCTCCGCTCGCCAGCGATGCCACGAACACCGACAACATCGACGGCACGAAATGCGCCGTCGTCACACCGTGCTCGACCATGGCCTTCGCCAGATACCCCGGATCCCGATGCCCGTCCGGCAATGCGACCACCAGGCGCGCACCGATCTGCAACGGCCAGAAGAACTCCCACACCGACACGTCGAACGTGAACGGCGTCTTCTGCAACACCGCATCATCGGTGGTCAGCCCGTACTCGGCCTGCATCCACACCAGACGATTCACAATCGCCGCATGCTCGACCGCCACGCCCTTCGGACGACCCGTCGACCCCGACGTGAAGATCACATACGCAGTGTTCGAACCCCGCAGCGGCCCAACCCGATCCGCATCGGACACCGGAGCATCCGAGAACCCCGTGACATCGGTCTCGTCGAGATGCACGACGGGGACAGACCTCTCCCCCGCGGCCTCGAAACCGTCCCTCGACGTCGACAGCACCAACGCCGGCGCTGCCGTGTCCAGAATGTAGCCGTTGCGCTCGACCGGCTGATCCGGATCGATCGGCACATATCCGCCACCGGCAGCGAGCACCGCATACATGCCCACCAGCAGATCCAGCGACCGCCGCATCCCCAGACCCACCAACGAGTCCGGGCCGACACCGCGATCCACCAGCAGACGCGCGGTGCGATGCACCCGCGCCGCGAACTCGCCGTACGACAGCGCCTCGCCCTCGAACACCACCGCGACCGAATCCGGCGTCCGCGCCACCTGAGCCTCGAACAGATCCACCAACGTGGCATCCGGCACCGGGTGGGGCGTCGCATTCCAGCCGTGCAGCACCAGGTCGCGTTCGTCGGCGTCCAGCCACTCGATCTCGCCGACCACGGAGGTGGGGTCGGCCGATACGGCTGCGAGCACCCGCACGAACCGCTCACCGAAGCCCGTCATCGTCGACTCGTCGAACAGATCCGTCGCATATGTCAGGGCGACGGAGTACCCGGACTCGTCGCCCGTCTCGAGAATCGTCACCTGGAGGTCGAACTTGGCGGTGGCGGAGTCGAAGTCGACCTCCGACACGGCGAGGTCACCGAGCGCGAACTCGGCCTTCCCGAGGTTCTGGAACGTGAGCATCACCTGGAACAGCGGATGCCGTGACTGCGACCGCGCCGGGTCGAGGACCTCCACCAGTCGCTCGAACGGCACGTCCGCGTGCCCGAACGCCGCGAGGTCGGAAGTACGCACCTGCGCCAGCAGTTCGCCGAAGGTCGCTGCCGGGTGCACGTCGGCACGCAACACCAGCGTGTTGACGAACATGCCGATCACGTCGTCGAGCACCTGCTCGCCACGACCGGCGACCGGCGTGCCGACCGCGATGTCCGACGTCCCACTGAGCCGCGCCAGCAGCACCGACAGTGCCGCATGCACCACCATGAACGGGGTGACCCCGTGCGCGCGGGCCAGTTCGGCGATCGCCGCCGACAGTTCGGCGTCGAGATCGAACCGGTGGGTGGCACCGCGGTTCGACGCCACCGCGGGACGCGGCCGGTCGGCGGGCAGGTCCAGCTGGTCCGGAAGACCGGCGAGCGCGGATGTCCAGTGGGCGACCTGCTGTGCCAGCACCGACTGCGGATCGTCCTCGGAACCGAGAACCTCACGCTGCCACAGGGTGAAATCGGGGTACTGCACCTCGAGCGGCGCCCAGCCTGGAAGTGTCCCCGCGGACCGCGCCGCGTAGGCGAGCATGACGTCGCGGGTCAGGGGTCCGATCGAGAAACCGTCGGCCGCAATGTGATGCACCACGAACACGAGCACGTGCTCGGTCGGTGACACCGCGAACAGCCGTGCCCGGACCGGGAGGTCGCGGGCCAGATCGAATCCGGCCCCGACCAGCGCGGCGACCCGGTCGACGATCACATCGGCCGAAACGTCCTGTACCGGAAGAAGTTCGTCGATCTCACTCGACTCGCGGATCACCTGGTGGCCGACGCCGTCGACGTCGGGGAACACCGTCCGCAGCGACTCGTGGCGGTCGACGACGTCGCGCACCGCGGCCCGCAGCGCCGCTACGTCGAGTGTGCCGGACAGCCGGATTGCGACCGGGATGTTGTTGACGGTGGACTCGGGTTCGAACCGGTTCAGGAACCACATCCGCTGCTGCGCCAGCGACAGCGGAATCCGCTCGGGCCGAGGGCGGGCGGTCAGCGCCGGGCGGGCCGTGCCGCCCGAGGCCGCGGCGACCTGGGCGGCCAGTGCCTCGACGGTGGATGCCTCGAACACCGCACGCACCGGAATCTGGGCATCCACTGCGGCGGACAGTCGGGAGACCACCTGCGTTGCGATCAGCGAGTTGCCGCCGAGCTCGAAGAAGTCGTCGTCCCGTCCCACCTGCGGGGCGTCGAGCACGTCGGCGAACACCGATGCGACGAGTTCCTCCGTCGGGGTGGCCGGCGCCCGGAACTCGCGCGCCTCGAACACCGGCGCCGGCAGCGCCTGACGATCCAGCTTGCCGACCGGGGTGAGCGGGATCGTGTCGAGGACCATGACCGTCGCGGGCACCATGTGCCGGGGCAGCGATCGGCCGACGAACTCGAGCAGCGCGGGCACGTCGATCTGCCGGCCCGCGACCGGGCGCACATAGGAGACGAGGACCTTGCTGCCCGTCGTCGCCTCGTGTGCCACCGTGGCGGCGAAGTCGACGTCGTCGTGCTCTCCGAGCGCGGCGTCGATCTCGCCCAGCTCGATCCGGAATCCGCGGATCTTGACCTGGAAGTCGGAGCGCCCGACGTACTCGATCTGCTGGTTCGCGTTCCAGCGCACCACGTCTCCGGTGCGGTACATCCGGCTTCCGGGTTCACCGGACGGGCACGCGACGAAGCGCTCGGCGGTGAGCGCGAATCGATCGTGGTAGCCGCGCGCGACACCCGGGCCCGACACGTAGAGCTCACCCGCGACACCGACGGGGGTGGGGCGCAGCCGATCGTCCAGCACGACGAGCGACATGCCCTGGGTGGGACCACCGATCGTGATCGGCTCGCCGGGGACCAGCGGATCGGAGATCGCGGTCATGATGGTGGTCTCGGTGGGGCCGTAGCCGTTGAAGAACCGGCGCCCCGGAGTGGCCCAGCGCGTCACCAGGTCGGGCGGGCACGCCTCGCCGCCGACGACGACGTCGAGGAAGGTGTCCAGCCCAGACGGATCGACCGACGCGAGAGCGGCCGGTGTCACGAATCCGTGTGTGACGCGATGTGACGCAATCAGTTCCGCGAGGTCCGCTCCGCCGTACACCGTGGGCGGCGCGATCACCATCGTCGAACCGGCGCCCACCGCGAGCAGCAGTTCGAGCACCGAGGCGTCGAAGCTGGGCGACGCGAAGTGCAGTGTCCGGGCCGCCGGGGTGAGCCGGTACCGCCGGACCTGTTCGGCGCAGAAGTCGCCGAGACCGGCCTGGGTGACGACGACACCCTTCGGCCGGCCCGTCGAGCCGGACGTGTAGATCACATAGGCGGGGTCGGTTCCGGCCAATGTCCGGGTGCGGTCGGCGAACGAGATCGGTTCCGGGGAGCGGTCGGCGAGTGCGCTCTCGAAGTCGTCGTCGAGGACCAGCCATTCGACGGTGTCCGGGAGCGCGGCGCGGGACTCGGCGGTCGTCAGTCCCACGACGACACCCGAATCGGTGATCATGTGCTCGACGCGGTCGGCCGGGTAGTTCGGGTCGACGGGTACGTAGGCGGCACCCGACTTCGCGACACCCCACACCGCCGACACCGATTCGATGGACCGCGGGACAGCCACGGCCACGGAGTCGCCGGGACCGATGCCCCGCTCGATCAGTACCCGGGCGAGTCGTGAGGACCACGCGTCGAGGTCGGCGTAGGTGCGGGAGCGGTCCGCGCACACCAGCGCGGTGGCCGCCGGGTCACGTTCGACGGCGGCGGCCAGCAGCTGCGGCAGCGTCGTCGTCCGAGGGCCGCTCCGCCGCGCCGGGCGTTCGCGGCGCTCCGGCCGAGGGCGCCTGGTGCGCTTGCGTTCGTCCCCGTCATTCCCGTGCAGTTCCCGACTCTGCTCGTTCATGCGTTCCGAACACCTCGGGTGTCGATCGCCGACATGCGACGGCCTGGCATCTCACAACGCACCACAGTGACTCTTTCCTTACACCTACATCGCCCGGGACCAGCCATCATTATCGCCTCACGCGGACCACACCTCCGCATCGGCGACGACCCGCCGGACGTCCGGCCGCGCCTCCGGCTGGGCACCGTCGGTGAGCACCAGGACCTCGAGATCCTCGAGGTCCGCCACGTCGAGGGCCTGCGCACAGGCCGCCGACACGAATGCATGGGTCACCCATTCGTCGGCCAGAAGGTCGGTGACGTTACCGTCCGGCGCCGCCGAGACGACGGTCACCGCGCCCGCGGTGGATGCCACGATCAACTCGATGACCGACCACACGCTGCTCACGGGCTCGGTGCACGTGGTCCTGGACTCATAGGTGACGTCGTAGCGAGCGCGGTCCCGTTCCGCGAGCGCCACCACGTGTCCGTGGGTGAGTGCGGGCGATCCGTCGGAGGGCACGAGCGCGGGATCGTCGGAGCTCAGGAGGCGATTGCGCTCGGTGTAGGTGACCGGTCGTCCCGACTGCTCGTCGATGCGGATCCGGTCCGCATCGCTGTCCAGCACGATCCAGTCCGCGCTGTCGGGAAGGGTGCCGACGAGCTCGGACGTCGTGAGGCCGACCTTCGCCGGCAGGTCGGACGGAATCCGATCCACGTCGGCCGCCGCGATCGGCATCAGGGCAGCGCCGCTCTTGAGCACCGCCCACGCCGCGACCACCGCGTCCGCCGACCGCGGCAGCACGATCGGCACCCCGTGGCCGGGGCCGACACCCGCGCCGATCAGCAGACGCGCCAGTCGGGACGACTGCTCGTCGAGTTCGCCGTAGGGGACCTCCTCGCCGTCCTCGGAGATCGCGGGAGCCTCCGGGTCGGCCTCCACGACCGCCGCCAGGATCTGCGGCACCGTGCTGTCGCTCGGGACGACGACGGCGTCCGGTTCGACGCTCGCCGCGCGTCCGGCCGACGCGACGCTCTGCAGCTGTGCGCGCTCCGCGTCGGACACGATGTCGATGTCGCCGACCACCACACGGGTGTCCGCGGCGACGGCCTCGAGGATGCGGACGAACCGTTGCCCGAGCATTTCCACCGTCGGCTCGTCGAACAGGTCGGTGGCGTACGTCAGGATCGCCTCGAGGTTCCCCGAGTCGGTCGGGATCAGGGTGAGCTGCAGGTCGAACTTCGCCGCCCGGTCGGCATCCGGGACGCTGCCGACGGTCAGTCCGGGCAGCTCGAGCTTCGCCTGCTGCTGGTTCTGGAACGAGAGCACGGTCTGGAACAGCGGGTGCCGCGCCGACGAACGATCCGACGAGACGGCCTCGACCACCCGCTCGAACGGCAGGTCTGCGTTCCCGAAGGCGGACAGGTCCGTCTCCTTGGCGCGCGCCAGCACGTCGGTGAACCGCATCGACGACGCGAGTTCGGTGCGCAGTGCGAGCGTGTTGACGAACATGCCGACGAGGTCGTCGAGCGCAGCGTCGCCACGCCCGGCGATCGGGGTGCCGACCGTGACGTCCCACGTGCCGCTCAGTCGTGCCAGGAGAACGGCCAGCGCACCGTGGGCGACCATGAAAAGGGACGCGCCCTCTGTGCGCGCCAGCTCGCTGAGCGACGTGTGCAGTTCGGAGGAGATCGTGAACTCGGTCTCGGCGCCCCGCATCGACGCCACCGCCGGACGGGGCCGGTCGGTCGGCAGTTCGAGCTGATCGGGCGCGCCCGCGAGCGCACGCACCCAGTAGTCGAGTTGCTCGGCGGCGACCGTTCCGGGTTCGTCGGCCGCGCCGAGGACCTCGCGCTGCCACAGCGCGAAGTCGGCGTACTGCACCGGAAGCGGCGCCCACTGCGGCGCCTCGCCCTGAACGCGAGCCGCGTAGGCCGCGACGAGGTCCCGGGCCAGCGGCGCCATCGACACACCGTCGGCACTGATGTGGTGCACGACGAACGCGAAGACGTGGGTGGCGTCGTCGAGGCGGAACAGGCCCGCACGCAACGGGACCGCGCTGCGCACATCGAAGCCCTGCCCGAGAAGCTCCAGCAGCCGCGCCGGCAGTTCGGTGGCGTCGACGGCGACCGGGGTGAGGTCGAACTCCACGTCGTCGGCCGCGACGATCGACTGGTGCGGCCCGTCGGCGTCCTCCGGGTAGTGGGTGCGCAGCGACTCGTGGCGTACCAGCACGTCACGCAGGGCGGCGTGCAGCGCGTCGACGTCGAGTGCGCCGGTCAGTTGCATCGCGAGCGGGATGTTGTAGCTGGTCGACCCGGGATCGAGGCGGTTGAGGAACCACATCCGCTGCTGCGCCAACGACAACGGCACCCGCACCGGACGCGGACCCGCCACCAGCGCCTTCCGCGCACCCCCACCGACCAGCGACTCCACCTGCACCGCAAGCGATTCCACCGTCGACGCCTCGAACAACACCCGCACCGGCACCTGCGTGTCCAACGCAGCACCCAGCCGCGAGATCACCTGCGTACCCAGCAACGAGTTACCACCCGACGCGAAGAAATCGTCGTCCAGGCCCACCCGCTCGACACCGAGAACGTCCGCGAAGACCCCCGCGACGATCTCCTCGATCGGCGTCGTCGGAGCCCGGAACACCGCCACCTCGAACACCGGCTCCGGCAACGCCTTCCGATCCAACTTCCCCGACGCATTCAACGGGAACGCATCGAGCACCACGAACACCGCCGGCACCATGTACGACGCCAGCGACGTCCCCAGCTGCGCCTTGACCGCGGGAATGTCCAGCGCGGCATCCGCGACGACATACGCGGCCAGCTGGTCGTTCTTCACCAGCACCACCGACTGCGCGACCTCCGGCACCGCCAGCAGCGCCGTCTCGATCTCCCCGAGCTCGATCCGCAGACCACGGAGCTTCACCTGGAAATCGGTGCGCCCGATGTACTCGAGCTCGCCGTCGGCCGTCCACCGCACCAGATCGCCCGTGCGATACATGCGAGTCCCGTTCTCGGCGAACGGATTCGCCACGAACCGATCCGCAGTCAAATCCGCACGCGAGACATAGCCGCGCGCCAACTGCACGCCCGCCAGATACAGCTCACCCGGAACACCCACCGGCACCGGGTTGAGCCGCCCGTCCAGCACGAACACCTGCGTGTTCCACACCGGGCCGCCGATCGGCACCGACGCCACATCCGCGGCCGTCACCTCGTGGAACGTCACATCCACCGCAGCCTCGGTCGGCCCGTACAGATTGTGCAACGCGGCCGACGGCAGCACCTCACGCAACCGCTCCGCGGTCTGCGCCGGCAACGCCTCACCGGAGGCAAACACCAACCGCACCGAATCCACATCGGCAACGGCCGACTGCGTCGGATCCCCCGTCGCTCCGCTCGCCAGCGATGCCACGAACACCGACAACATCGACGGCACGAAATGCGCCGTCGTCACACCGTGCTCGACCATGGCTTTCGCCAGATACCCCGGATCGCGATGCCCATCCGGCAATGCCACCACCAGGCGCGCACCGATCTGCAACGGCCAGAAGAACTCCCACACCGACACATCGAACGTGAACGGCGTCTTCTGCAACACCACATCATCGGTGGTCAAACCGTACTCGGCCTGCATCCACACCAGACGATTCACAATCGCCGCATGCTCGACCGCCACACCCTTCGGACGACCCGTCGAACCCGACGTGAAGATCACATACGCCACACTCGAACCACGCAGCGACCCAACCCGATCCACATCCGCAACCGGAGCATCAGAGAAGCCCGACACGTCGAGTGAATCCAACTCGACGATCTGCACCGCGGCGGGAAGCTCCGACGCCTCCCGCGACGTGGACAGCACGAGGGCGGGATTCGCGGTCTCGAGAATGTAGCGGTTGCGCTCGGCCGGCTGATCCGGATCGATCGGCACATAGCCGCCACCGGCAGCCAGCACCGCATACATACCCACCAGCAGATCCAGCGACCGCCGCATCCCCAGACCCACCAACGAGTCCGGGCCGAAACCCTCCGCGATCAGGAACCGCGCCGTCCGATGCACCCGGGACGCGAACTCGGCATACGACAGCGCCTCGCCCTCGAACACCACCGCGACCGCATCCGGCGTCCGCGCCACCTGAGCCTCGAACAGATCCACCAACGTGGCATCCGGCACCGGCCGCGACGTCGCGTTCCACTCCTCGACGACGCGGCCCCGCTCGGCCCCACCGAGCAGGCCGATGTCGCCGACTGCAGCCGCGGGCGCGGCCGTCACCGCGGACAGGATGCGCAGGTAGCGGTCACCGAAGGTGCGCATCGTGTCGGCATCGAACAGGTCCGTCGCATACGTCAGGTCGATGGTCAGTGCGCGGGTGTCGGACTCGGTGACGGTGACCTGCAGGTCGAACTTCGCGGTCACGGAGTCGAAGTCGACCTCGGAGACGCCGAGGCCACCGAGTTCGAATGCGCTCAGGCCCAGGTTCTGGTAGGTGAGCATCACTTGGAACAGCGGATGCCGTGACTGCGACCGCGCCGGGTCGAGGACCTCCACGAGCCGCTCGAACGGCACGTCCGCGTGCCCGAACGCCGCCAGATCCGTTGCCCGGACCTGGGAGAGCAGCTCGTCGAACGACCGGCCGCCGTCCACCTCGGTCCGCAGGACGAGCGTGTTGACGAACATGCCGATCATGTCGTCGAGCACCTGCTCACCGCGGCCGGCGACCGGCGTGCCGACGACGATGTCCGACGTCCCACTGAGCCGCGCCAGCAGCACCGACAGCGCCGCATGCACCACCATGAACGGCGTGACCCCGCGCGCGCGGGCCAGTTCGGCGACGGCGGACTGCACGTCGGCCGGGACCTCGACGGTGTGGCGGGCGCCGCGGTAGCCGGCGACGGCCGGGCGCGGCCGATCCGCCGGCAGGTCC
Organism: Prescottella defluvii; assembly: GCF_000738775.1. Taxonomy (GTDB): domain Bacteria; phylum Actinomycetota; class Actinomycetes; order Mycobacteriales; family Mycobacteriaceae; genus Prescottella; species Prescottella defluvii. The sequence continues at coordinate 176,116 of NZ_JPOC01000020.1, read as the reverse complement.
ATTTGATCGGGAAGACCCGCGAGGGTCTGCTTCCAGTAGCCGAGTTGCCGCGAGATCGCCGAATCCGGATCGTCCTCGGATCCGAGAACCTCCCGCTGCCACAGGGTGTAGTCGGCGTACTGCGCCGCGAGCGGCGACCATCCCGGTACCTGGCCGTCGATCCGTGCCGCGTACGCGGCCATGACGTCGCGGATCAGCGGTCCCATCGAGAAGCCGTCGGCGGCAATGTGATGCACGACGAGGACGAGAACATGCTCGGTCGCCGACAGCGCGAACAACCGCACCCGCACGGGGACGTCGGCGGTCAGGTCGAATCCGGCCGTGACCATCTGCTCGACGAGAGCCGGGAGGTCGGTCTCGACGACGGCCTCGGCGGTGACGGCGGCCGCGATCTCGGACGTCGGGCGGATCGACTGGTAGCCGATCCCGTCCACGTCCGGGAACACCGTCCGCAGCGATTCGTGCCGGTCCAGGACATCACTGATGGCGGCGGAGAGGGATTCGGCATCGAGGTCGCCGGACAGGCGGATCGCCAGCGGGATGTTGTTCACCGCGGACTCAGGCTCGAAACGGTTCAGGAACCACATCCGCTGCTGCGCGAGCGACAGCGGAATCCGGTCCGGTCGCGGACCGGCGACCAGTGCCTTCGTCCGGCCGACGGTGGACCCGGACACCCGGGCCGCGAGCGATTCCACGGTCGACGCGTCGAACAGGACCCGGACCGGGACGGTGGTGTCCAGCGCTGCGCCCAGCCGGGAGGCCACCTGCGTCGCGAGCAGCGAGTTGCCGCCGAGCGCGAAGAAGTCGTCGTCCCGGCCGACCCCGTCGACGCCGAGGACGTCGGCGAACACGGACGCCACGGCCTCCTCGGCGGGAGTCGTCGGGGCCCGGAACTCGCGCGACTCGAACTCGGGTTCCGGCAGGGCCTTCCGATCCAGCTTGCCGCTGCCGGTGAGCGGGAGACGGTCGAGGACCATCACCGCTGCGGGCACCATGTACGCGGTGAGCGAGCGGGCCGCGAACTCCGTGACCTCGGCGGCGTCGATGGACCGACCGGCGGCGGCCACGACGTACGCGACCAGTTGATCCCGCAGCACGACGACGGCCGACTGCGCGACCGCGTCGTGTGCTGCCAGCACCGCCTCGATCTCGCCGAGTTCGATGCGGAAGCCGCGCAGCTTGACTTGGTCGTCGGCGCGACCGACGTATTCGAGGACACGGTCGGCACCGGTGCGCACCACGTCGCCCGTGCGGTACAGCCGCGATCCCGGTGCACCGAAGGGGTTGGCCACGAAGCGTTCCGCGGTGAGGGCGGGACGACCGAGGTAGCCACGGGCGACACCCGCACCGGCGAGGTACAGCTCGCCGGGGACACCGGCGGGAACCGGACGCAGGCGGGCGTCGAGGACGTACGTGGTGGCGCCGCGGATGGCGCGGCCGATCGTGACGGGTTCGCCGGGGACCAGGGCGTCGGAGATGTTGGACGCGACGGTGGCCTCGGTGGGCCCGTACGCGTTGAACATCTTCCGGCCGGGCGCCCACCGGGCGACGAGGTCGCTCGAGCAGGCCTCGCCGCCGACGACGACCGTGCGCAGCGCGTCCAGACCCGCGGGGTCGACCGACGCGAGCGCGGCCGGCGTGACGAACGCGTGCGTGACGTGCTGCGTCCGAAGGAGTTCGGCCAGTTCGTGGCCGCCGTAGATCGACGTCGGGGCGATCACCATCGTCGCACCCGCACCGAACGCCATCGACAGCTCGAGGATCGACGCATCGAAACTCGGCGACGCGAAATGCAGCGTCCGAGAACCGGGCTCGACGCCGTACCGCTCCACCTGCTCGGCCGCGAACGCCGCCAGACCGGTGTGCGTGACCACCACGCCCTTCGGCACACCCGTCGAACCGGAGGTGTAGATGACGTAGGCGGCGTCGGCGACATGCACGGGCCGAGTGCGGTCCGCGTCGGTGACGGCGGCCGCGGACTGCGCGGAGATCTCGGCGGCGGTCGCCGCGTCGTCGACGACGACCCACGGCAGCGAGCCGGGCAGGGCACCGATGTGCTCGGTGACGGTGATGCCCAGGAGTGCACGCGAATCCGACACCATGTGCGTCACCCGGTCGGCCGGGTAGTTCGGGTCGACCGGCACGAACGCGGCACCGCTCTTCGACACGGCCCACACGGCCACGACGGACTCGAACGAGCGGGTGACCGCGACGGCGACCACGGAGTCCGGTCCGGCGCCGCGCGCGATCAGCGTGCGGGCCAGACGCGAGGACCGCTCGTCGAGGTCGCGGTAGGTGATGTTCTCGTCACCGGACACGAGTGCGATCTTCGACGGATCGGTGTCCGCGGCGGCCGCGAGGATCTGCGGCAGCAGCAGCGGCGCCGGTGCACCGTCGTCGGTCGTCGCGGTCAGCGCGGATGCCTCCGCGGCGTCCAGGAGGTCGACGTCCCCGACCGGGACGGTGGCGTCGGCGGTGACGGCGTCGAGTACGCGCACGAACCGGTCGGCGAACCCACGCATCGTCGATGCGTCGAACAGGTCGGTCGCGTAGGTGAGGTCGACGTCGAACCCTGCTGCACCCGTGCCGGTCTCGGCGAGCGTCACAGCCAGATCGAACTTCGCGACTGCGGCGTCGAAGTCGACACCGGAGACGGTGAGGTCGCCGAGGGCCAGTTCGGTGCGGTCCATGTTCTGGAACGACAGGACCACCTGGAACAGCGGATGCCGGGCCTGCGACCGGGCCGGGTTCAGCACCTCGACCAGTCGCTCGAACGGGACGTCCGCATTACCGAACGCCGCGAGATCGGTGGCCCGCACCCCGGCGAGCAGGTCGGCGAACGGGCGCTCGCTCCGGACGTCGGCCCGCAGCACCAGGGTGTTGACGAACATGCCGACGAGGTCGTCCAGGGCGGCCTCACCCCGGCCCGCGACGGGCGTACCGATCGCGATGTCGGTGGTGCCGCTCAGCCGCGCCAGGAGCACCGACAGCGCCGCGTGCACCACCATGAACGGTGTCGCGCCGTGCTCGCGTGCGACGGCATCGATCCTGGCGGCGAGTTCGGAGCCGATCGAGAATCGATGCGATGCACCGGCATTCGATGCCACGACCGGGCGCGGACGATCCATCGGCAGGTCGAGTCGATCGGGCAGGTCCGCCAGCGTGTCCCGCCAGAACTCGACCTGTCGTGCGACGACGGACTCCGGGTCGTCCTCACTGCCCAGGACGGCGCGCTGCCACAGCGCGTAGTCGGCGTACTGCACTGCCGGCGGTGCCCAGGTCGGGGCGGTCCCGGCGGAGCGGGCCGCATAGGCCGCGGCGATGTCACGGGTGAGCGGCCCCATCGAGAAGCCGTCGGCGCTGATGTGGTGCACGACCACCACCAGCACGTGCTCGGTGGGCGTCACCGCGAGCAGCCGCATCCGGAACGGGACGGCCGCGGCGACGTCGAATCCCCGCGAGATCGTCTCGGCGACAGCGCCGGCCACCTCCGTCTCACTCACAACCTCTGCCGCGAGGTCGACGACCACCTGATCGGCCGGCAGGATCACCTGGCTCGCGGTGCCGTCGATCTCGGGGAAGACGGTGCGCAGCGACTCGTGCCTCGCGACCACGTCCGACACGGCGGCGCCCAGAGCGTCGACGTCCAACGCCCCCGCCAACCGGATCGCGACGACGATGTTGTTCGCCGCCGACTCGGTGTCGAAGCGGTTGAGGAACCACATCCGCTGCTGCGCCATCGACAGCGGCACGGTCTCGGGGCGGTCCTGTGCCACCAGCGGCGCGCGGGTGTCGCCGCCGGCTGCCACCGCCGCGTCCACGAGGGCCGCGAGACGGGCGACGGTGGGCGCGTCGAAGAAGTCGCGCACGTCGATGCGGATGCCGAGATCGGCGTTGATGCGCGCGACGACGCGGGTGGCGCTGAGCGAGTTGCCGCCGAGCGCGAAGTAGTCGTCGTCGACGCCGATCCGCTCGGCCCCGAGGACCTCCGCGAACGTCGCGGCGAGGGTTTCCTCGGTGGCGGTGCTCGGCGCCCGGTACTCGCTCGCCAGCGATGAGAAGTCCGGCGCGGGAAGCCCCTTGCGGTCCAGCTTGCCGCTCGCGTTCAACGGGAACTCGGCCAGCGCGACGAACAGCGACGGCACCATGTACTCGGGCAGGCGCGTGCTCACCGCCGCCGCCAGTTCGTGGCGATCGACGTCGGCACCGCCGTCGGTGACGACGTACCCGACGAGGTGGTCCCCGAGGTCGGCGTCGGCGTGCACCACGACGACGGACTGCGAGACGGCCGGGTGGCCGAGGAGCGCGGACTCGATCTCGCCGAGTTCGATGCGCAGGCCGCGCAGCTTCACCTGGAAGTCGGTGCGGCCGATGTACTCCAGCTCGCCGGAACGGCCCAGCTTCACGAGGTCACCGGTCCGGTACATACGGTCCCCGGGGGCGCCGTACGGGTCGGCGACGAATCGGTCCGCCGTCAGATCCGGTCGCTGCAGGTAGCCGCGCGCCAACTGCACGCCCGCGAGGTACAGCTCGCCCTCGGTACCGGCGGGGACGCGGCGCAGACCCTCGTCGAGCACGTACAGGTCGGTGTCGGCGACCGCGGCACCGATCGGGACGGTCGCCTGATCGTCCGCGGTCACCTCGTGGAACGTGACGTCGACCGCGGCCTCGGTGGGGCCGTACAGGTTGTGCAGCGCGGCTCCGGAGATCTCACGGAAGCGGGCCGCGGTCTGCGGCGGCAGCGCCTCACCGGACGCGAACACGTTCCGCAGCGTCGTGACATCCGCGGCCGACGGTTGTGTCGGATCCCCCGTCGCTCCGCTCGCCAGCGATGCCACGAACACCGACAGCATCGACGGCACGAAGTGCGCGACGGTCACGCCGCTCTCGACCATCACCCGGGCGAGGTATGCGGGATCCCGGTGCCCGTCCGGCGCCGCGATCGTCAGGCGTGCACCGGCCTGCAACGGCCAGAAGAATTCCCACACCGACACGTCGAACGTGAACGGCGTCTTCTGCAGCACCACGTCCGCGGCGGACATCGGGTACATGTGCTGACGCCAGCGCAGGTTCGCGACGATCGCGCGGTGCGCCACCGCGACGCCCTTCGGCCGCCCGGTGGAACCGGACGTGAAGATGACGTACGCGATGTTGTCGGCGGACAGCGGCGCGCGGCGGTCCGCGTCGACGACCGGAGCGCCCGACTGTGCCTGCAGGTCCAGCGAGTCGATCGGCAGGATCGGGGTGTCGGTGTCGAGGGTCAGCCCGTCGCGGGTCGTCGTGAGGATCGCGACGGGTCGAGCGATGTCGAGCACGTAGCCGAGGCGGTCGGCCGGATGGTCGGGGTCGAGCGGCACGTACGCGCCACCGGCCTTGACGATCGCGTACATACCGACGAGCAGGTCGAGCGACCGGCGAATCCCCAGGCCCACCAGGGTGTCCGGGCCGACACCGCGCGAGATCAGGTGCCGGGCCAGGCGATTGGCGCGCGCATCGAAGTCCGCATAGGTGAGGGTGACTCCGTCGAACTCGAGCGCGACCGCGTCGGGAGTGCGGGCCACCTGCTCGTCGAACAGCGACGCCAGCGTCGCGGCCGACTCGGGGGCGGGCGCGGCGGTGGCCAGGTCACCGAGTACCTCGGCGGCGTCGGTGAACAGCCTGCCGAGGAGCCCGGCCAGTCCTCCGGTCTCGGGGGACTCGAGCAGACCCGGTGCCACGGTCGACAGCACGACCGGCACGAGCGCGTCGATACCGAGCACGCCACCCATCGCGGCATCGAGGTTCTCGATCTCCTGCTTCAGCCGTGCGTACGTGACGGTGTCGTCACCAGCGGTCAGGGCGATCCGCTCGGGATCGACCTCGACCACCCCGGCGAGGAACCGGGGCAGGTCCTCGACCGTCAACGCGTCGACTCCGGGCTGCTGGGCCGCCATGTGCTTTGTGTCCTTCCCGACATCTGAAAACTTCGATCGCCCGATGCGGGGGGAGCCGATGTCTCGGCTCCCCCGCATCATCCGACTGCGATCACTCGTGTCCGCCCTCGATGATCGCCGACGCCTCGGCGATCATGCCCGCGACAGCCGCCTGGTACCCGTCGGCACCCAGCGCCGGGAGGATGCCCGGCAGCAGACCCGACAACGCGACGGTCGTCAGGGCCTCGGGCTTCAACGCCCCGCCCATCGCGGTGGCCGTCGCCGCCAGTTTGGCGTGCAACTGGCCGAACGTGACGTCGGTGCCGGCGTGCGCGATCGCCACCGTGTCCGGCGCGACCTGCGCGGCGCCCGCGACCAGTTCGGGGAGGTCGTCGACCGTGAGCTGCTTCTTCGGTTCGAGCGCCTCCCGCTCGGCATCGGTCGTCACGTCGATCGCCCGCAGGACGATCGACGGATTCTCGGTGACCGCGTCGAGGATCCGCACGAACCGATCGGCGAAGACCGCGACGGTGTCGGGGTCGAACAGGTCCGTGGCGTACGTGAACATCGCCCGGATACCGGTGAGCCCGCCGTCGGCGTCGTACTGCTCGACCGCGGTGAGCTGCAGGTCGAACTTGGCCTGATCACCGCCGAGATCCAGTGCCGACACCTCGAGGCCCGGCAACGCGAAGGTGCCCGTGTCGATGTTCTGGAACGTGAGCATCACCTGGAACAGCGGCGTGTACGCGCCCGAGCGGCGCGCACCGGCGGCGTCCACCACCTGCTCGAACGGGACGTCGGCGTTGCCGAATGCGGCGAGGTCCTTCTCCCGGGCCTGGGCCAGCAGGTCCGTGAACGGCGCGCCCGGCTCGACCCGTGTGCGGAGGGCGAGGGTGTTGACGAACATGCCGATCAGATCGTCGAGCGCGGCCTCACCGCGACCGGCGACCGGGGTGCCGACCGTGACGTCGTCGGAGCCCCCGAGCCGCGACAGCAACACCGCCAGCGCCGCATGGAACACCATGAACGTCGTCGCGCCCTGCTCGCGGGCCGTGTTCTCCACGCGCGCCGCAAGATCCGCGTCGATGTCGACGTCGACGGTGGCGCCGGCCATCGACGGCCGGGCCGGACGCGGACGGTCCGTCGGCAGCGCCGACAGCTCCGGAGCGCCCCGCAACTCGTCCGCCCAGTACGCGACCTGACGCGACACCGGGCTGTCCGGGTCGGACTCGGCGCCGAGCACCGCGCGCTGCCACAGACTGAAGTCCGCGTACTGCACGTCCAGCGGCTGCCACTGCGGCACACCACCGTCCACCCGCGCGATGTACGCGAGCATGACGTCCCGGACGAGCGGCCCCATCGAGAAGCCGTCGGCGCTGATGTGGTGGGCGACGAACGCGAGCACGTGCTCGGTCTCGGCCACCGCGAACAGCGCCGCACGGACGGGCACCTCGGTGGTGACGTCGAATCCGCGTCCGACGAATTCGACGAGGCGGTCGACGATCTCGGCCTCGGTCACCGTCGCCGGCGCGAGGTCCGGTGCCACGTCGGAGACCGGTACCAGCACCTGCGCCGGACCGTCGGCCGTGTCCGGATACATCGTGCGCAGCACCTCGTGCCGCGCGATGACATCGGCCACCGCGGCCCGCAGGATCGCGGTGTCCAGCGCACCGGACAGTCGCACCGCGACCGGGATGTTGTACGCGGACGAACCCGGATCGACCTGGTTCAGGGTCCACATCCGCTGCTGCGCGAGCGACAACGGAATCCGCTCCGGGCGTGGCCCGGCCGTGAGCGCGGCGCGAGCACCGCGACCCACGAGCGGCGTCACCCCGGCCACCACGCCGGCGACGGTGGAGTCCTCGAACACCAGGCGCACCGGCACCTGGGTGTCGAGCGCGGCGCCGAGTCGCGCCACCAACTGCGTCGCGACCAGCGAGTTGCCGCCCAGTTCGAAGAAGTCGTCGTCCAGCCCGGCCCGTGGCACGCCGAGCACGTCCGCGAAGACGCCGGCCACGATCTCCTCGAGCGGTGTCGTCGCAGCCCGGAAGTCGCGAGTCTCGAACACCGGCGCCGGCAGCGCCTGGCGGTCGAGCTTGCCGTTCGTGTTGAGCGGCAGGGCTTCGAGCACCACGAACGCCGACGGCACCATGTACGACGGCAGTGTCCGCGAGAGAGCGTCCTGCACCGCAGACGTGTCGGTGTCGCTGTCGGCGACGAGGTACGCCACCAGGCGGGTGCCCGTGTGGCTGTCCGCGTGTGCGGTGACCGCGGCCCCGCGCACCGTCGGCAGTTCCCGCAGCGCCGCCTCGATCTCGCCGAGTTCGATGCGGAAGCCGCGGACCTTCACCTGGAAGTCGGCGCGCTCGACGTACTCGAGTTCACCGGAGGCATTCCACCGCACCACGTCACCGGTGCGGTACATCCGCTCACCACCAGCCCACGGGTCCGCGACGAACCGGTCGGCCGTGAGGTCCGCCCGACCGTGGTAGCCGCGCGCCAGTTGCGCACCCGCGAGGTACAGCTCGCCCGTCACCCCGGCGGGCACCGGGTTCAGGCGTGCATCGAGGACGTACACGCGAGTGTTCCACTCCGGCACACCGATCGGGACGACGACGGTGTCCGCGTCGGTCACCTCGTGGTGCGTCACCGACACCGCGGCCTCGGTCGGCCCGTACAGGTTGTGCAGGGCCGCGGTGTTGTGCGCGCGGAACGTCTGTGCGGTGGCCGCCGGCAGCGCCTCGCCGATCGCGAAGATGCGGCGCAGCGAATCCGGCAGCCCGCCGTCGGCGGTCGTCATGAGCATCGACAGCATCGACGGAACGACGTGCAGGGTGGTGACCCGCTCGTCGCGCAGCACGTCCAGCAGATAGCCGGGATCCCGGTGCCCGTCCGGCGCCGCGATCACCAGGCGGCCACCGCACGTCGCCATCGACCAGAACTCCCACACCGACAGGTCGAACGTCGCGGCCGTCTTCAGCAGCGCGGCGTCGGTACCGTCGAGCGCGTATTCGGCACGCATCCACAGCAACTGGTTGACGATCGCGGCGTGCGCCACCGCCACACCCTTGGGGCGGCCCGTCGAACCGGACGTGAAGATCACGTACGCGGTGTTCCGGGGATCGAGCGGCCGCAGACGGTCGGCGTCGGCGACCGGCGCCGCCGAGTACGCGGTGAGATCGACCGTGTCGACCTCGAGCACCGGCCACGTCCCGGCGATGCCGACGCCGTCCCGCGCGGTCGTCAGCACGCACACCGGTGCGGCGGCCTCGAGAATGTAGCCGGTCCGCTCGGCGGGCTGGTCGGGGTCGACCGGGACGTAGGCGCCACCGGCCTTCGCGACCGCGTACATGCCGACCAGCAGGTCGACCGACCGTCGAATCGCCAGTGCGACGTGGGACTCCGGACCGACACCGTCGGCGATCAGGCGTCGCGCGAGACGGTTCACGCGTGCGTCGAACTCGGCGTACGTGATCCGTTCGTCGCCGGCCACCAACGCGATCGCGTCGGGCGTCGCGACGACCTGCGCGTCGAACAGGTCGACCAGCGTGGCCGCCTCGGTGCGGTGTGCGGTGGCGTTCCGTCCGTCCAGCAGGGACGCCCGCTCGTCCACGTCGAGCAGGTCCACGTCGCCGACCGGCATCGTGGGCTTGACGACGAAGGCGGTCAGCAACCGGACGAACCGGTCGGCGAAGGAGCGGACGGTCGGCTCGTCGAACAGGTCCGACGCGAACGTCAACGATGCCTTCATCCCCACCGGATCACCGTCGTCGTCGTACCGGTCCTCGATGATCAGATGCAGATCGAACTGCGCGACACCGGATTCCACCTCGACGACCTCGGCCGCGAGCCCCGGCAGCTCGAAGCTGCCGCGCTCGTGGTTCTGGAACGAGAAGCCCACCTGGAACAGCGGATGCCGCGCGGTGGACCGGGTCGGGTTGAGCACCTCGACCAGACGCTCGAACGGCACGTCCGCGTGTCCGAACGCCTGCAGGTCCGTCTCCCGGACGCGGCCGAGCGTGTCGGTGAAGGACCCGGCCCGGTCGACCTGTGTGCGGAACACCAGCGTGTTGACGAACATACCGACGAGGTCGTCGAGTGCGGCGTCGCCGCGGCCGGCGATCGGGGTGCCCACGGCGATGTCGTCGCTGCCGGACAGCCGCGACAACAGCACCGCGAACGCGGAGTGCACCGCCATGAACAGGGTCGCGTTCTGCTCGCGGGCGAGATCACGCAGCCCCCGATGGGTCTGGGCGTCGATGTCGAACTCGACCAGCCCGCCGCGGAACGTCTGGACCGCCGGCCGCGGGTGGTCGGTGGGCAGGTTCAGCTGGTCCGGCAGGTCCGCGAGAGCCTCGCTCCAGTACGCGAGCTGCTGCGCGGACACCGATTCCGCATCGTCCTCGTGACCGAGGACCTCCCGCTGCCACAGCGCGTAGTCCGCGTACTGCACCGCCAGCGGCGTCCACCCGGGCGCCCGGCCGTCGGTGCGAGCCGAGTACGCCGCCATGATGTCCCTGGTCAACGGCGCCAGGGACACCCCGTCCGCACTGATGTGGTGGACCACCATGCCGAGGACGAACTCGCCGGCGCCCACGCGGTACAGCTCGACCCGGATCGGGACGTCCGCCGTGACGTCGAAGCGGGTACCGGCCAGCGCCCGCAGGCGATCGGCCACCTCCGCCGGATCGACGTCGATCGGCGCCATCTCGGGCACGGCGCGGTCTGCCGGCAGGATCACCTGCTGCGGGCCCTCGTCCGTGGACGGGAACACCGTGCGCAGCGACTCGTGCCGCACCGTGACGTCCGCGACGGCCCGCTCGAGTGCCACCACGTCGAGGTCCCCGGACAGCCGCAGCGCCATGGGGATGTTGTAGGCGGTCGACTCGGTGTCGAAGCGGTTGAGGAACCACATCCGCTGCTGCGCGAGCGACAGCGGAATCCGCTCCGGCCGCGGCCGCGCCACGAGTGCCCGACGGGCCGCACCGGAATGCTCCGTCAACCGTGCCGCCAGCGCCTCCACCGTCGATGCCTCGAACAACTCCCGCACCGGAACCCGCGTGTCGAGCGCGGCCCCGAGGCGGGACACCACCTGCGTCGCGACGAGCGAGTTGCCGCCGAGTGCGAAGAAGTCGTCGCCCAGACCGATCCGGTCGACGTCGAGGACCTCGGCGAACACGCCTGCGACGATCTCCTCGACCGGCGTCGTCGGGGCCCGGAATGCACGGGTCTCGAACACCGGCTCCGGCAGCGCCTTCCGATCGAGCTTGCCCGACGCGTTCAACGGGAACGCGTCCAGGAGCACGAACGTCGACGGGACCATGTACGACGCCAGCGACCGTGACAGCTCCGCCTTGATCACAGCGACGTCGAGCGGCCCGTCGGCCACCACGTAGGCGACCAGCTGATCGCTCTTGACCAGCACGACCGACTGCATGATCTCCGGCAGCGCCAGCAGCGCCGTCTCGATCTCGCCGAGCTCGATGCGCAGACCACGCAGCTTCACCTGGAAGTCGGTGCGGCCCAGGTACTCCAACTCACCCGCTGCGTTCCAGCGCACCAGGTCTCCCGTGCGGTACATCCGTGCGCCGCTGCCCGAGAACGGATTCGCGACGAACCGGTCCGCCGTCAGGTCGGTGCGACCGAAGTAGCCCCGCGCCAGCTGGACTCCGGAGAGGTACAGCTCACCCGCCACGCCCGCCGCCACCGGATGGAGGCGAGCGTCGAGCACGTACGCACGGCTGTTCCACACCGGCGTGCCCATCGGAATGCTCGATTCCGTGGCGCCCGCCACCGGACGGGCGGTGGCGTGCACCGCGAACTCCGTCGGCCCGTACAGGTTGTGCAGTTCGGCATTGTTTACCGCGGTAAACCGGTCTGCGACCGAGTTCGGGAACGCCTCACCGGCGACCTGCACCAGCCGCAGCGAATCACAGTCCCCGGCAGCCAGTTCGGCCGTGAACGCCGTCAGCATCGACGGCACGAACGACGCCGCCGTGACCGACTGCTCCTCGATCACCGCCTTCAGGTAGCCCGGATCCCGGTGCCCGTCGGCAGCGGCGACCACCAAGCGGCCACCGACCGCCAGCGTGCCGAACAGTTCCCACAGCGACACGTCGAACGTGAACGGCGTCTTCTGCAGCACCACGTCGTCGGCCGACAGCTCGTACTCGGCGCACAACCAGGCGATCTGGTTGACGATCGAGGCGTGGCCGACGGCCACCCCCTTCGGTCGGCCCGTCGAGCCGGACGTGAAGATCACGTAGGCGGCGTTGTCGGGGCGCAGGGGCGCCCGCCGCTCGGTGTCGACGATCGGGGCGTCCGAGTAGCTCGACAGGTCGACATCGTCGAGGGACACGATGCGCTTCCCGGCCGGCAGATCCGCGCTGTCGCGCGAGGTGCTCAGCAGCAGAACCGGATCCGCCGTCTCGAGAATGTAGCCGTTGCGTTCCGCCGGCTGGTCCGGGTCGATCGGTACGTAGCCGCCACCGGCGACCAGGATCGCGTACATGCCCACCAGCATGTCCAGCGAGCGGCGGACACCGAGGCCGACGAACGTCTCCGGACCCACGCCCTCCGCGATCAGGAACCGCGCCGTGCGACGCACCCGCGCCGCGAACTCGGCATACGTCAGCGACTCGCCCTCGAACACCAGCGCGGTCGCGTCCGGCGTCCGAGCCACCTGCGCCTCGAACAACTCCACCAACGTCGATCCCACGACGACGTGCTCGGTGGCGTTCCAACCGCCGAGGACCCGCGACCGCTCGGGCGCGTCCAGCAACTCGATGTCGCCGACCGGCCCCTCGGGTTCTGCGGTGACCGCGTCGAGCAGTCGCACGAAGCGTCGCGCGAGGGCCGACACCGACGACTCGTCGAAGAGGTCGGTCGCATAGGTGAGGTCGACCGAGTACCCGTCCGGGGACGGTTCGACGGTCATCTGGAGGTCGAACTTCGCGATCGCGGCGTCGAACTCGACCGCGGCGACCGACAGTCCGGGAAGCTCGAGCGATCCGCGCTCGAGGTTCTGGAACGCCAGCATCACCTGGAACAGTGGGTGCCGGCCCTGCGACCGCTCGGGGTCGAGGATCTCGACGAGCCGCTCGAACGGCAGGTCCGCGTGCTCGAACGCGGCCAGATCGGTGGCCCGCACCTGCGCGAGCAGGTCGGCGAACGACCCGCCACCGTCCACGTCGGTCCGCAGCACCAGGGTGCCCACGAACATGCCGACCAGATCGTCGAGTGCGGCGTCGCCGCGGCCCGCGACCGGCGTGCCGATCGCGATGTCCGAGGTGCCGCTGAGCCGGGACAACAACGCCGACAGCGCGGCGTGCACCACCATGAACGGGGTGGCTCCCCGCGTGCGGGCCAACGACTCGATGGCCGCGCTGCGCTCCGCACCGATCGAGAACGTGTACGACGCACCGTGATTCGACGACACCACGGGCCGAGGCCGGTCCGTGGGCAGATCCAGTTGGGCCGGCAGATCGGCGAGATGCTCGGTCCAGTACGCCACCTGACGGGCGATCGGCGACTCCGGATCGTCCTCCGACCCCAGCACCTCACGCTGCCACAGCGCGTAGTCCGCGTACTGCACCGGCAGCGGCGCCCACGACGGGGTGTCCCCCGTCGCGCGGGCAGCGTAGGCGAGCATCACGTCGCGGGTCAGCGGTCCCATCGAGAAGCCGTCCGACGCGATGTGGTGCACCACGATCACGAGGACGTGCTCGGCGTCGGTGAGCCGGAACAACGCGGCGCGGACCGGGACGTCCGTCGTCAGGTCGAACCCGGCCGATGCCAGTGCCCCGATCCGGCCGCCCAGCTCGGTGTCGGTCACCGTGTCGGGTGCAAGATCGAACACCACCCGATCGGCGGGCAGGATCGCCTGCGTCCCGACGCCGTCGACGTCGGGGAACACCGTCCGCAACGACTCGTGCCGCGCGACGACATCGCGGACCGCGCCCCGCAGCGCCTCGACGTCCACGACGCCGGACAGCCGGATCGCCATCGGGATGTTGTTCACCGCCGACTCGGGCTCGAGGCGGTTGAGGAACCACATCCGCTGCTGGGCCAGCGACAACGGCACCCGATCCGGCCGCGGACGCGCGGTCAATGCCGCCCGTGCACCCGCACCGGCCAGCCGGGCCACGAGGGCCGCCAGGCCCTCCACCGTCGACACCTCGAACAGCACCCGCACCGGCACCTGCGTGTCGAGTGCAGCACCCAGTCGGGACACGACCTGCGTGCCGAGCAGCGAATTGCCGCCCAGAGCGAAGAAGTCGTCGTCCAGGCCCACCCGCTCGACGTCCAGGACGTCGGCGAACACCCCCGCGACGATCTCCTCGATCGGCGTCGTCGGAGCCCGGAACACCGCAGCCTCGAACACCGGCTCCGGCAACGCCTTCCGATCCACCTTGCCCGATGCGTTCAGCGGGAACGCATCGAGCACCACGAACACCGCCGGCACCATGTACGACGGCAGATCCCGGGCGAGCGCGGCCTTCGCCGCGTCGACGTCGAACACCTCGCCCGCGACCACGTACGCGACCAGCTTCTCGTCGTGCACCACGACGACGGCCTGCGCGACCGACGCGAGCGCGGACAGCGCGGTCTCGATCTCCCCCAGCTCGATCCGCAGACCACGCAGTTTCACCTGGAAGTCCGTGCGGCCCAGGTACTCCAGCTCGCCGGCCGCGTTCCACTTCACGAGATCACCCGTGCGATACATCCGCTCACCGCTCGCGGAGAACGGATTCGCCACGAAACGGTCCGCCGTCAGATCGCTCCGACCGACGTAGCCCCGCGCCACCTGGACGCCCGCCAGGTACAGCTCGCCCGGCACGCCCACGGGGAGCGGATTCAGGCGAGCGTCGAGTACCAGCGCACGCGTGTTCCACACCGGGGCGCCGATCGGCACCGCACCGGACGCCGATTCGCCGGGCGCGACCGTGGACCGCGTCGCCTGCACCGTCACCTCGGTCGGACCGTAGAGATTGTGGACCGACGCATCGGTGACCCGGCGGACCCGGTCGACGAGTGCGCCCGTCAACGCCTCGCCACCGCAGAACAACCGACGCAGCGACACCGCGCCGGCGCGGTCCAGGTGATCGACCATCGCGCCCAGCACCGACGGCACGAACTGCGCCACCGACACGGACTCCGCCGCGATCGCGCGGGCCAGCTCGGCCGGATCCCGATGCGCCTCCCGCGTCGCCACCACGGCGGTCGCACCGACCTGCAACGGCCAGAACAATTCCCACACCGAGGCGTCGAACGTGAACGCCGTCTTGACCAGCACACGATCCGAGCCGCCGAGTCCGTACTCGCCCTGCATCCACCGCAACTGATTCACGATCGAACCGTGCGACACGGCAACGCCCTTCGGACGTCCCGTCGAACCCGACGTGAAGATCGCATACGCCGCACTGCCGGAACGCAGCGGCGACACCCGCTCCGCGTCGACGACCGGAGCCTCCGAGAACACGGACACGTCGACGGTGTCGAGATGGACGACCGCGACGGACCGCTCCCCCGACGTCTCGAAACCGTCCCGCACCGTGGACAGCACCAGGGTGGGCGACGCGGTGTCGAGGATGTGGCCGTTGCGCTCCGCGGGCTGATCCGGATCCACCGGCACGTACCCACCACCGGCAGCGAGCACGGCGTACACCGCGACCAACTGCTCCACCGAACGGCCCATCGCCACCGCAACCAGCGACTCCGGACCCACACCCTCCGCGATCAGGAACCGCGCCGTCCGGCGCACGCGCACCGCGAACTCCGCGTAGGTCAGCGACTCACCCTCGAGCACCAGTGCCGTCGCATCCGGCGTCCGCGCGACCTGCGCCTCGAACAACTCCACCAGCGTCGAACCCTCGACGACGTGCTCGGTCGAGTTCCAGGTGTCGACGACCAGCGACCGCTCGGCGGCATCGAGCACGTCGACGTCGCCGACGACCACGGAGGGGTCCGCGGTCACCGAGGCGAGCACGTGCACGAAACGCTCGGCGAACACCCGCATCGACGAGACGTCGAACAGATCGGTGGCATAGGTCAACTCGACGGTGAGCCCGCCGGCGGCACCGGAACCGTCGATCGATTCCATGACGCTGATCTGGATGTCGAACTTCGAGGAGACCTCGTCGAACTCGACCTCCGAGACCGTGACGCCCGGCAGTTCGAGGCTCGTGCGTCCGAGGTTCTGGAACGCGAGCATCACCTGGAACAACGGGTTGCGCGCCTGGGACCGCGTCGGCGAGAGGACGTCGACCAACCGCTCGAACGGGACGTCCGAGTGCGCGAACGCCGCGAGGTCGATCTCCCGCACCGATCGGAGCAGATCGGCGAACGACTCTCCGCCGTCCACTGCGGTCCGCAGCACCAACGTGTTGACGAACATGCCCACGACGTCGTCGATGGCGGCGTCACCACGGCCCGCGACCGGCGTGCCGATCGCGACGTCGGAGGTACCGCCGAGGCGCGCCAGCAGCACCGACAGCCCGGCATGGACGACCATGAACGGCGTCGTGTTGGTGCGCTGCGCGAGTGCCACGATCGCCCGGTGCGTCGATGCGTCCACCGCGAACCGGTGGGTGGCACCGCGACCCGAGGCCACGGCCGGACGCGTGCGATCGGCGGGCAGGTCGAGCTGTTCCGGCACGCCGGCGAGACGCTCGGCCCAGTACGCAATCTGCTGCGACAGAGGCGAATCCGGGTCGCCCTCCGCTCCGAGAACCTCACGCTGCCACAACGCGTAGTCGGCGTACTGCACCGGCAGCGGTTCCCAGGCCGGACGGCTGTCGGAGCACCGTGCCGTGTAGGCCACCATGATGTCGCGCGTGAGCGGACCCATCGAGAAGCCGTCGGCCGCGATGTGATGCACCACGAGCGCCAGCACGTGCTCGGTCGGTGACAGTTCGTACAGCGCCGCCCGCAGCGGCACCTCGCGGGTGACGTCGAACGTCGAGCGCGCGAGATCCCCCAGCGCGGAGGCGAGGCCGTCGACACCGACAGCGATCGGGTCCAGGCTCATCTCGACCTGCGACGCGGGGCGGATCACCTGGGTGCCGACGCCGTCGATCTCCGGATAGACGGTGCGCAGGGACTCGTGGCGCACGATCACGTCGCCGACGGCGGCACGCAGCGCGGTACGGTCGAGCAGGCCGGACAGTCGCACGGCGACCGGAATGTTGTTTCCGGCCGACGAGACGTCGAAGCGGTTGAGGAACCACATGCGCTGCTGCGCGTACGACAGTGGAATCCGGTCCGGGCGCACCGTCGCCACCAGCTTGCGGCGACCGTCGCCGACGGACTGCTCGATCCTCGCGGCCAACGCCTGCACGGTCGACGCCTCGAACAGCTCCCGTACCGGGACCTGCGTGTCGAGGCTCTCCCCGATGCGCGCCACGACCCGCGTCGCGACGAGCGAATTGCCACCCAGTTCGAAGAAGTCGTCGTCGCGTCCGATCCGGGCGACGTCGAGCAGTTCGGCGAACACACCCGCGACGATCTCCTCGACGGGTGTCTGCGGCGCCCGGAACTCACGGACCTCGAACTCGGGTTCCGGCAGCGCCTTGCGATCGAGCTTGCCGCTGCCGCTGATCGGCAGTTCGGCGAGCACCACGACCGCGGCCGGAACCATGTACGACGGCAGCACGCGGCCGACCGATTCCTTCACGCCGACGGAATCTATCGAGGCCCCCGGTGCCGCAACGAGATACGCGACCAGCTGGTCGTGCTTGACGAGTACGACCGCCTGCCCGACCGAGTCGGACTTCAGCAGGGCTGCCTCGATCTCGCCGAGTTCGATGCGGAAGCCACGCAGCTTGACCTGGTCGTCGGCGCGGCCGACGTACTCGATCACCCGATCGACACTGGTGCGCACCACATCGCCCGTGCGGTACAGGCGAGACCCCGGTTCCCCGAACGGGTTCGCGACGAATCGATCGGCGGTCAGACCGGACCGCTCGTGATAGCCGCGGGCCAGCCCGGGGCCCTCGAGATACAGCTCACCCACGACACCGACCGGGACCGGACGCAGCCGTCGATCGAGCACGTACGCGTTCGCTCCGCGGATCGCACGCCCGATCGTGACGGGCTCGCCGGGAACCAGGGCGTCGGAGATGTTGGACGCGACGGTGGCCTCGGTGGGCCCGTACGCGTTGAACATCCGCCGGCCGGGCGTGACCCAGCGTTCCACCAGGTCGTCCGAGCAGGCCTCGCCGCCGACCACGACGACGCGCAGGGCATCGAGCCCGGCGGGATCGACCGACGCGAGCGCGGCCGGGGTCACGAACGCGTGCGTCACCCGTCCGGCGGCCAGCAGTTCGGTGAGTTCCTGCCCACCGTAGATCGACGTCGGGGCGATCACCATCGTCGCGCCCGCACCGAACGCCATCAACAGTTCGAGGATCGACGCATCGAAACTCGGCGACGCGAAATGCAGCGTCCGAGAACCGGACTCGAC
This sequence comes from Prescottella defluvii, assembly GCF_000738775.1. Taxonomy (GTDB): domain Bacteria; phylum Actinomycetota; class Actinomycetes; order Mycobacteriales; family Mycobacteriaceae; genus Prescottella; species Prescottella defluvii. Next base: position 157,741 of record NZ_JPOC01000020.1, on the reverse strand, counting down.
GCCGTACCGCTCCACCTGCTCGGCCGCGAACGCCGCCAGACCGGTGTGCGTGACCACCACGCCCTTCGGCACACCCGTCGAACCGGACGTGTAGATCACGTACGCCGGATGTGCCGGGACGAGGGCGCTCGTGCGATCCGCGTCGCGCAGTCGCACCGACGACTGCGCCTGCAGCGCCGACGTGACGGCGGCGTCGTCGAGAACCAGCCAGGGCAGCCCCTCGGGCAGCGCCGCGGCGTGCTCGGCCAGCGTGACGCCCAGGACCGCACCCGAATCCGACACCATGTGCGCCACCCGGTCGGACGGGTAGTTCGGATCGACGGGGACGAACGCGGCACCGGTCTTGGCGACCGCCCAGACCGCGACGACCGAGTCGAGCGAGCGCGTCAGCGCGATCGCGACGGTGTCCTCCGGTCCGGCGCCCCGCGACACCAGCAGTCGGGCCAACCGCGAGGACCGCTCGTCGAGGTCCCGATAGCTGATCCGGGACTCGCCCGAGACCACCGCGACGGCGTCCGGGTCGGCGTCGGCGGCCGCGGCCAGCAGGTCCGGCAGCAGTACCGGCACCGGGGCGCCGGCGGCGGCCGGAGCGGTGAGCAGGCGGTGCTCCGACGAATCGAGGAGACCGATGTCGCCGATCACCACATCGGGGTCGGCGACGATCGATTCGAGAACCCGCAGGAACCGCGCACCGAAGGCACGAACGGTTGCCTCATCGAAAAGATCTGTTGCGTAGGTGAATTCGACACCCATGCCGGACGGGTCGCCGCCGTCGATCGACTCGGTGCACACGACCTGCAGATCGAACTTGGCGACACCGGCGCCGACGTCGACCTTGTCGATCGTCAGGTCCGGGAGGTCGAGCCTGGTGACCGCCATGTTCTCGAACGAGAGCATCGTCTGGAACAGCGGATGACGTGCCGTCGAACGTGCCGGGTTGAGGATCTCGACCAACTGCTCGAACGGGATGTCCGAGTGCGCGAACGCCCCGAGTGCGACGTCGCGGGCGTGCGCCAGCAGGTCGGTGAATCGCGTGCCGTCGTCGATCCGGGTCCGCAGCACGAGCGTGTTGACGAACATGCCGACGAGGTCGTCGAGCGCCTGCTCACCTCGACCCGCGACCGGGGTGCCGATCGCAACGTCGTCGGTTGCGGCCAACCGCGACAGCAACACCGACAGCGCGGCGTGCACGACCATGAACAGCGACGCATTGTGCTCGTGCGCCACGCCGATCAGCGCACGGTGCACGTCGGTGGGCACCGTGAAGTCGAGGGTGCCGCCGCGGTAGGACTGCCGGGCCGGCCGCGGGCGGTCGGTCGGAAGGTCGAGTTGATCAGGGAGGCCGTCGAGGTGCTCCGCCCAGTAGCGCGACTGCTTCGAGACCACCGAGTCGGTGTCCTCCGCCGATCCGAGGATCTCCTGCTGCCACACCGCGTAGTCCGCGTACTGCACCGGCAGCGTTCCCCAGACCGGCTGGCCCCACCGGATCCGCGCCTCGTAGGACGCCATCACGTCGCGGGCCAGCGGACCCATCGACCAGCCGTCCGCGCTGATGTGGTGCACCACCATCGCGAGGACGTGCTCGAAGGGGCCGACCCGCAGCAGTCGAGCCCGCACGGGCGCGTCCGTCGTGACGTCGAACCCGCGCGTGGCCAGATCGGTCATCGCGGAATCCAGTTCGAGCACCGGGACGTCCACCGGTGTGAGGTTCGGAACGACCTGCACCGCGTCGAGGACCACCTGATGCGGGCCCTCGGGCGAATCCGGGTAGACCGTCCGCAGCGATTCGTGCCGGTCGAGCATGTCGACGAGCGCGATCTGCAACGCCACGACATCGAGGTCACCGACGAGCCGAAGACCGAACGACAGGTTGTAGGTGGCGGACTCGGGTTCGAGACGGTTGAGGAACCACATCCGCTGCTGGGCCAGCGACAGCGGGACGTGGTCGGGACGCGGTCGCGCGACGAGCGGCGCGCGACCGCCGGTGCCCGCGTGCTGTTCGACCCGCACGGCCAACTGCTCGACGCTGGACGCCTCGAACAGGACACGCACGGGGACCGTGGTGTCGAGTGCGGCACCGAGCCGTGCGACCACCTGCGTCGCGATCAGCGAGTTGCCACCCAGCGCGAAGAACTCGTCGTCGAGCCCGACGGTGTCGACTCCCAGGACGTCGGTGAGGACGTCCGCCACGATCTCCTCGACGGGGGTGCGCGGGGCGCGGAAGGTCTTGAGCGCGAACACCGGTGCCGGCAGCGCACGCCGGTCGATCTTGCCGGACGTGGTCCGCGGGATCGAGGCGAGCGGGAGGAACATGGTCGGCACCATGTACGACGGGAGCCGCGGTGCGAGGTACTCGCGCAGATCGGTCGGGTCCGGCGTGGCGGCGTCGGCCGCGGCCACGACGTACGCGACGAGCTGGTCGCCGGCGCGGGCGTCGTGGTGGAGCACGACGATCGCCTGGCCGACGGCCGGGTACTCGCGCAGGGCCGATTCGACCTCGCCGAGTTCGATGCGCAGACCGCGCAGCTTCACCTGGAAGTCGCTGCGGCCGACGTACTCGAGTTCGCCGGCGGGCTCGCCCGCGGCGCCGGCCTCCGTCGCGGTCCAGCGCACCAGGTCGCCCGTGCGGTACATCCGCTCCCCGGGTGACCAGGGATCGGCGACGAACCGGTCGGCGGTGAGGTCGGGGCGGCCGTGGTATCCGCGTGCCAACTGGTGGCCCGAGACGTACAGCTCACCCACCACACCGACCGGAACCGGATTCAGGCGCGAATCGAGAACGCGCGCACGGGTGTTCCACACCGGGGCACCGATCGGCACCGTCGTCGGGCGGCCCTCGTCGACCGTGCGGCGAGTGACCTGGACGGCGGTCTCGGTGGGACCGTACAGGTTGTGGATCGCGGCGTCACAGATGCGGCGCACTCGTGCGACCACCGCCGCCGTGAGTTCCTCGCCACCGCAGAACACTTGCGACAGCGACCTGCAGCCCGCGGGCTGCAGGTGGTCGGCGACAGCATCGAGCACGGTCGGGACGAACTGGACCACCGTGATCGACTGCTCGGTGATCACCCGTGCGAGGTACGCGGGATCGCGATGCCCGTCGGGCGACGCGACGACAATGCGAGCACCCGCCTCCAACGGCCAGAACAGTTCCCACACCGACGCGTCGAACGTGATCGGGGTCTTGAACAGGACCGAGTCGTCCCCGCCCAGCACGTACTCGTCCTGCATCGACAGCAACTGGTTGACGACCGCGCGGTGCGAGACGGCGACACCCTTGGGGCGGCCCGTCGAGCCCGATGTGAAGAGGACGTACGCGGTGTTGGCGGTGCGGAGCGGCCGCAGCCGGTCGGCGTCGGTGAGCGACTCGTCCGAGTACTCCGACAACTCGAGCGCATCGACCTCGATCCGAGGGAGATCCGCGGGCAGCGCGACGTCGTCCCGGGACGACGTCAGCACGCACGCCGGCCGCGCCGTCGCGAGGATGTGTGCGTTGCGATCGGCGGGCTGCTGCGGGTCGACCGGCACGTACGCGCCGCCCGCCGCCAGGACCGCGTGGAGCGCCGTCAGCAGTTCGGGTGAGCGCTCCATCGCGACGGCCACGACGGTCTCCGGCCCCACCCCCTGCGCCACCAGGAACCGGGCCAGACGGTTGACCCGACCGGCGAAGTCGCCGTACGTCCACTCTCCGTCGGCGAACACCACGGCGCGGGCGCCCGGCGTCCGGCCCGCCTGGCGATCGAACAGTTCGGGCAGCGTCGCGGCCGGCACGTCGCGGGCGGTCCGGTTCCAGCCCTCGACGACGAGCGCACGCTCCGCGTCGCCCTGGAGAGACACGTCTCCCACGGTGACGGTGGTGTCGCCGACGATCGCCTCCACGATGCGCACGAAGCGCTCCGCGAAGGTGGCGATCGTCGCCTCGTCGAACAGATCGGTCGCGTACTCGAAGACCGCGGCGACGGCGGACGGAGCGCCCGACTCCTCGAAGCCCTGCGAGATCTGCAGTTGCAGATCGAACTTCGCGATCGGCACGTCCAGTTCGGCTGCCGTGGCGCGCACTCCGGCGAAACTCAGGTCGCGTACGCCCGTGACCTCGGCCGACAGCATGGCCTGGAACAGCGGGTGACGGGCCGACGACCGCACCGGGTCGAGTGCCTCGACCAACCATTCGAACGGTACGTCGGCGTGCCCGTACGCCTCGAGGTCGCTGTCCTTGACGTCGGCCAGGAGGTCGGCGAACGACGCCGACGGATCGATCCGGGTCCGCAGCACCAGAGTGTTGACGAACATGCCGATGAGGTTGTCGAGCGCCTCGTCACCGCGCCCCGCCACCGGGGTGCCGATCGCGATGTCCGAGGTTCCGCTCAGCCTCGACAGCAGCACCGCGTACGCCGCGTGCACCACCATGAACAGCGTGGCGCCGTGCTCGCGGGCCACCTCCAGCAGACGGGCGTGGGTGGCGGCCGGAAGCTCGAAACGGAACTTGGCGCCGGCGTTCGACGCGACCGCGGGCCGGGGCCGGTCCGCGGGCAGGTCCAGTTGGTCCGGAAGCCCGGACAGCGTCCGCGTCCAATACGCGATCTGCTGTCCGGCAACGGAATCGGCGTCGCCCTCGGAGCCCAGCGTCTCGTGCTGCCACACCGCGTAGTCGGCGTACTGCACCGGCAGCGGCGTCCACGCCGGCGACGATCCCTCGGCGCGCGCCGCGTACGCGATCATGAGGTCACGGGCGAGCGGACCGAACGACGATCCGTCCGCCGCGATGTGGTGCAGGACCATCGCGACCACGTACTCGGTGTCGGACAGCCTCAGCAGTTCGACCCGGAACGGGGGCTCGGTCGTCACGTCGAAACCGCGGGCCGCGAGCCGCCGCAGTGCGGCCTCGAGTTCGTCCGGCGCGGTGGACACGGGCACCAGATCCTGCACGACGGCATCGGCGGCCAGAATCACCTGCTGCGGAATGCCGTCGACCTCCGGGTACACGGTCCGCAACGACTCGTGCCGCCCGACCACGTCGGCGAAGGCGGCCGAGAAGGCCGCGGGGTCGACCGCACCGGACAGACGGACCGCGAACGGCAGGTTGTACACCGCCGTCGTGGCGTCGAACCGGTTGAGGAACCACATCCGCTGCTGCGCGAGCGAGAGCGGAAGACGCTCCGGGCGGGCCACCGCACCCAGGACCGGCGTTCCCGGCCCACGTTCGACGGTCGCAGCGGCCCGGGCGGAGAGCGCGGCCACGGTGGACGCCTCGAAAAGCTCCCGCACACCCAGCTGGACACCCAGCGCCGCGCCCACACGCGTCACGACCTGCGTCGCGACGAGCGAGTTGCCGCCGAGGTCGAAGAAGTCGTCGTCGATGCCCACCTTCTCGACCCCGAGCACGTCGGAGTACACCGCGGCGACGGTCTTCTCCGCCTCGGTGCGGGGCGCACGGAATTCCTTGTTGCTCAGGAACAACGGCTCGGGCAGGGCCTTGCGGTCGAGCTTGCCGCTCGTGTTGAGCGGGAAGCCGTCGAGGATCGTGACGGACGCGGGCACCATGTAGGCGGGCAGCGAGCGTCCCGCGAACTCGGCGAGCTCGGCCGGGACGAGGGAACGTCCGGGCGCCGGGACGACGTACGCCACCAACTGGTCGCCGGTCGCGGTCGGCACCACGAGCACGACAGTCTGGGACACGTCCTCGTGCGCCAGCAGGACCGTCTCGATCTCGCCCAGTTCGATGCGCTGGCCACGGAACTTCACCTGGAAGTCGGTGCGGCCGATGTAGTCGAGTGTGCCGTCGGCGCGCCAGCGCACCAGGTCGCCGGTGCGGTACATGCGCTCGCCGGCCGACCCAATGCCGTCCACACCGCCGAACGGGTTGGCGACGAAACGATCCGACGTGATGTCGGGGCGGCCGACGTAGCCGCGGGCCAGCTGGTCGCCGGCGAGGTAGAGCTCTCCCGGCTGTCCGATCGGCGCCGGTCGCAGCAGGTGGTCGAGCACGTAGGCCCGGGTGTTCCACTGGGCGAATCCGATCGGGACGCTCACCACGTCCTGCGGGCCGGACTCGTAGTAGGTGACCGACACGGCAGCTTCGGTGGGCCCGTACAGGTTGTGGAGCCCCGCACCGCACAGCGCACGGAACTCCGCAGCCGTCTCCGGCGGCAACGCCTCGCCGATCACGAACACGTCTCGCAGCGAATCACACGTTCCGGCAGGGGCATTCGCAACGAACACGCTGAGCATCGATGGCACGAAGTCGGTGACGGTGACGGCGTGCTCGGCGATCTTGTTCGCGACGTACACCGGATCCCGGTGACCGTCCGGGGTAGCGACCACCATCGACGCACCGACCCGCAGCGGCATGAAGAAGCCCCACAACGACACGTCGAACGTGGTGGCAGTCTTCTGCAGGTAGACGTCCGACCCGAGCATCGGGTACTCGTGGAGCATCCACTCGAGCTGGTTGTCGATCGCCGCGTGCGCGACCGCGACACCCTTGGGCCGGCCCGTCGAACCGGACGTGTAGATCACGTACGCGGTGTTCTCCGGCCGCAACGGGGCGAGCCGATCGGCGTCCGTGACCGGCCTGGTGTCTAGTTCCGGGAGATCGAGGGTGTCGATCTCGATCGCCACCGTGCCGTCCGGCAGGTCCACCGCGTCACGTGCTGTGGTGAGAACACAGGCAGGGTCGGCGGATTCGAGGATGTACGCCGTCCGGTCGGCCGGATGATCCGGGTCGATGGGCACCCAGGCGCCACCGGACTTCACGATGGCGTACAGCCCGACGATGAGGTCGAGGGAGCGTCGGATCGACAGCCCCACAAGCGATTCGGGTCCGACACCAATCCCGATGAGGGTGCGGGCGAGCGCGTTGGCCCGCGCGTCCAGCTCCGCGTACGTGAGCGTCTCGCCCTCGTACACGAGCGCGGTCGCGTCCGGAGTGCGCGCCGCCTGCTCGTCGAACGCCTCGGCGAGGTTGCGCGGCCGGATGCTGTGGGCGGTTCCGACCCAGTCCCCCAACACGATCCGGCGTTCGAGCTCGGTAGCGAGCGGGATGCCCCACACCGGCTGATCGGACCCGGCGGCCACGTACCGGTCGAGGAACTCGACGAAGCGCTCGTGGTTGCGCCGCGCCTCGTCGTCCCCGTACAGGTTGGGATTGGATTCGAAGTCCACGTGGGTCCGGGTTCCGGCCACGCTCTGGTACAGGTTGACGCCGAGATCCTCGATGAGACCCGTCGACAGGATGTGCTGCTCACCCAGAATGTCACCGAACCGCAGTTCCGTGTGGAACATCATGATGTTCACCCACGGGCCGAAGAACGACGCCTGCCCGGCCGTGCCGGTGACGTCGCGTCGGATGTCCTCGTGGCGGTACCGCTGATGGCGCAGGGCCCCCGACACCTCGGTGGCGACGCGGGTGAGCAGTTCCGAGACGGTGGTGTCGGCGGACACCGACAGTCGCAGCGGGACGACGTTGGACGTCATGCCACCGGAGCGGCGGAGCACCGCATTGGTGCGCCCCGTGACCGGCAGACTCAGGACCACGTCCTCGCGGCCCGTCATGTGCGCGAGGTAGGCCGCGAAGGCCGCGATCACCACCGTCGCGATCGTGGTGTCCTCCCGGCCCAGGAACGCCTCCATGCGCGCCGCCGCGTCGTCCGACAGCGCGGTGCTGTCGATCCGGCTCAGCGAGGCGGGCGGTGCGGAGCGGCCGGCGAGGCTGGTCGACTCCTCGACGCCCGCCAGCCGTTCGAGCCAGTAGTCGCGGTCCGACGTGAAACGCGTCGACGCCCGGTAGGTGCGATCGGCGTCGTACACCTTCTCGAGCGGGGACGACAGGTTCGCCGACGGCTCGGAGTTCTCGGCGAGCGCCGTGTAGTGCTCGGCCACCCGGTTGACGAAGGTGGTGGCCCCGAACCCGTCGAGGACCACATGGTGGGCGCGGTTGTACCAGAAATAGACGTCGTCCTCGACGTGCAGGAGAGCCCCGACGACGAGCCGATCCCGGAGGAGATCGACGGGCGCGCTGTAGTCCGACCGCATCCACTCGAGCGCCGCGGCCCGCGAGTCCGCCTCCGCGCGCAGATCGACGTACTCGGGGGAATCGTCGAGCGTCGGGTCGACCACCTGATGCGGCTGCGCGTCGATCTCGAGAATCCGGATGTAGGCGGACCCGGTCTCCCCCGCCGCTCGCGCGGTGGCACGGTGCAGAAGTTCGATGTCGAGGCTGCCGCGCAGTTCGACGTACTGGGCGATGTTCGCGGGCACGGACGGATCGACGTGTTGCGCGAACCACATGCCGAGCTGCGCCTGAGACAGCGGAAACGGCCCCCCGCCGGAGCCGTTCCCGATCGAGCCGCCACCCTCTAGTCCACCGACGCCTAGCGAGTTCAAACCCAGAGCCTCTCTTCCAACATCACGCACCCCCGTCCCCGGCGCCGCCGAAGCGACGCGCGAGCAGACACCGAGTGCCCAACTGCACGACCGAGCCCGGCACAGGACCGGGACGATCTGCCGGTACGGCACGCACCCGGGTGTATATCTGCTGATCGGACCTGGTTCGTTACAGCAGGGAAGCACCGGCAGACGCAGGTCACCGAGTTGAAGGAGGGACGGCCAACCACCTTCGATTGTGCTCGATCACACTCGCAACGTCCCGGTCGTCCGAGGGGTCACGTACGGGGGTCGATCACCGAAGATCCTGGGCTGGACACTCGGACCAACTTACAGGCACACCCCACCGAAAAGCACTTCCGGACGACCCCGGACGTCGGCCGCGACCCGCACCTCGAGGTCAGGACAGCACCTCGACGAGCGTCGTCGCCGAATCACCCACCATGTACTTCTCGATTCCGTCCAGGTGCTTGCGCCAGAAGTCCTGGGCGGCGATCGCGTCGCCGCGGCGCAGGTGGTCCAGCAGTTTGGTGTAGGCGCGCTGCGCGGCGCGGGCCGCAGGTTGTTCCTGCCCGTTCCCGTGCGCGGCGATGAAGAGCGCGTTGTGGGCCTCGATGATGTGGACGAGCATGCCCGCGAGCACCGTGAGGGTCTCGTTGCCGGCCAGATCCACCAGGCTCTGATGCAGCTGGACGTCGTGATGCGCGAAGGCGGCGGCGTCGTCCACCAACTGGGCGCCCTCACCGATCAGCACCGCCAGTCGGTCGAGGGCCTCCGTGTGGCCGGACCCGGCCAGGACGCCGACCGCCGACACCTCGAGCAGGGCGCGGGCGCGGTAGACGTCCACGAGCGGGGTGCCCTGGTACTGCAGCAGCAGGCCCGTGTAGCGCGCGGCGACCGACGCGTCCGGGGCCATCACCCGGGCGCCGCCACGAGCGCCGCGCAGCACCGTGATGATGGATTCCGACTCGAGGATCCGGAACGCCTCGCGGAGTGTGGGCCGGGACACCCCGAACTGTTCCATGAGCACCGACTCGTTCGGCAGGGGATCACCCGCACCGAGTTCACCGGTGATGATCCGACGACGTAGGTTCGCAGCAACCAACTCACCAGCCTTCGGTACCCGAACCACCGACGATTTCGCTCCGGCTGCCACGATGCCCCTTCAATTGCGTTGGATCGACGTCCGCCCGAGCAGGCTCGACGAACGACCAAGGGTACAACTGTTAACCGAATTGGCCGGTACCGGCGCTGCCCGAGTCCTCCCCACCGGACAGGTAGGCCCGCTGCACCGCGTCCAGATCGGCGCCGATCTCGGCGGCGGTCCCCTCCATGATCACCTGGCCGCGCCGCATCACGTACACCCGGTCGGCGACGGTCAGCACCTGCCGGACGTGCTGTTCGACCAGCAGCACGCCGACGCCGTGGTCGTCGGCCGCGGACCGCACGACCGCGAGCAGACGCTGCACGATCTGCGGCGCCAGGCCCAGCGACAACTCGTCCGCGAGCAGCAGCCGGGGGCCGCGGGCCAGGGCCCGCGCCAGGGTGAGCATCTGCTGTTCGCCACCGGACAGCAGTCCGGCGGGCCGCCGGAGCAGCGCCCGAAGTTCGGGGAACACGGCACACGCGTCGTCGACCGACACACCCGCCAGACGCAGGTTCTCGGCTGCGGTCAGGCCCATGATCACCGACCGTTCCTCGGTGACGTAGCTCAATCCCCTCCGCGCCAGTGCCGACAACGACGCGCGCCGCGGGGAGCCGAGCACCGACAGCGAGCCCGAGATCGGTGCCAACTCCCCGGCCACCGTCAGCATCGTGGTGGACTTGCCCGCCCCGTTGGCGCCGATGAGCGCCACGACCTCGCCGGGCCGCACGGTGATGTCGAGGTCGCGGCACACCACGGCGCCGGCGTACCCCGTGCTCAGTCCGCGGCACTCGAGCACGGGCTCGGCCGCGACCGTCTTCTCTGTCGTGATGGTCATCGCGCCGCCTCCGTCTCGTCACCGGTACCCAGATACGCATCGCGGACCGCCGCGCTGGCGGCGATCTCGTCGGGCGTGCCGGCCGCGATCACCCGGCCCGCCTCGAGCACCACGATCCGGTCGCAGGTCGACATGACCAGACCCATGTCGTGTTCGACGAGGAGCACGCCCGCTCCCCGCTGCACCGCCAGGTGCCGGATCGCGACCGCGAGTTCGCGGCTCTCCGCGTCGTCCAGACCCGCCGCGGGCTCGTCGAGGAGAATGACCGACGGAGCGGACGCGACCGCCCTGGCGATACCCACCAGCCGCCGTCGCCCGTACGACAGCTCACCGGGCAGTGCGCCCAGGTCGTCTTCGAGCTCGAAGTCCCGCACGACGGTCGAGGCGCTGGGCGAGAGGGGATGGCGACCCGGGCGGACCAGGTCGGTGAACCACGTACTCCACGTGGACTCGTCGGCTCCCGCGTGAATGTTCTCGCCGACCGTGACGTCCTCGAACAGCTCGAGTGACTGGAAGGAGCGACGGAGTCCGCCCTTGGACCGCCGCGCGGTCGACCAGCCGGTGATGTCCTGCTCCCCCAGCGTGAGCTGCCCCGCCGCCGGATCGACGAATCCCGTGATCGCGTCGATGACGGTGGTCTTGCCGGCCCCGTTCGGCCCGATCAGACCCACCACCTGTCCGGGCGCGACGTCGAGGTCGACCCCGTCGACGGCGGTGACGCCGCCGAACCGCACCGTCAGCCCGCGCACCGACAGCGGCGTCGGCGTGACCGTGCCCGCCGGCTGCTCGTCCGAGAGTTCGTGTGCCCGCCGCCGCTGACGCGATCGCGACGCGCCGCCCCAGGGGAGCCTGCCGATCCACCCGAGCCGACGGGAGAGCATGTCGGCAATTCCGTTCTGGTTGGTGAGCAGGGTGACGATGAGGATCACGCCGGCGAGCAGGCTCGCGACAGCCAGGCCGTCCACCAGGCGGCTGACGAGCGCCCCGGGCGCCATCAGTGCGCCGATGACACTGCCCACCACGAACCCGAGCCCGCCGATCACCGACTGGACCACCGCGTTGATCGAGGCGAACACGTTGAATTCCACGTAGGTGATGGCGGTGTTGCGCAGTCCGAGAAGAATTCCCGCCACCGCAGCCAGCCCGGCCGCCACCGCGAACGCGTAGATCTTGACCGCGAACACACTGATTCCGAGCGACGCCGCGGCCCGTTCGTTGGTGCGGACCGCGATGAGCCGTCGTCCGGTCCGGGAGCGGCGCAGGTTCGCCACCATCAGCCCGCACACGACCAGCGCGAGAAGACACAGCAGTGCCCACCGCTCCGGGTGCCGGGACGCCGTCACCTCGATCCCGAACAGGCTCAGCTCGGAGATCTTCACGGCCCCGTCGAGCTTGTCGCCCGTCAGCGTCGGATTGTTGAACACCATCTCCTGGACGGTGAACCCGAGCCCGAGAGTGACCACCGCCAGGTTCACACCGCGCGTCCGGAGCGCGGGCAGCGCGAAGACCACCCCGAAGGCGATGACGGCGACCACGCTGACGATCGCCGCGGGCAGCAGCGGCCAGCCGGCCTGTCCGACGAGTCGTGCGGCGAACAGCGCACCGAGTCCGCCGACCGTGTACTGGGCGAGCGACAACTGGCCCGCGAAACCGGTCAGCACCACGATTGACAGCAGGAACACCGCCGCCGCCAGGGTCAATGTCAGCGACCGCAACCAGTCACCGCCGATCGCGATGACCGCTCCTGCCACGACCACCGCGAGAACGAGACCGGCCCAGCGGATCTCACCGGACCCGAGCCGGGGAAGACGCTCCGAGACGTGGCTGCGCAGCGGCAGTCCCTTGCCCCGCACCACCAGCACGATGAGGATCACCAGGAACGGGACCGCCCGGTTGATACCGGTGAGCGTCTCCATCCCCAGAAGGTTCCGCAGGTCGTCCTGGTACAGGACGACCACGCTCTCCCCCACCCCGAGCAGCAGTCCGCCGAGCAGGGTGAGCGGGAAGGAACGGAAATTGCCGAGCAGCGCTGCCGCCAGCGCCGAGACGGTGACGATCACGACGAATGCCGACGGTGTGAGTCCCGTCAACGGCGCCACCAGGATTCCGGCGGTGCCGGCCAGCGCACCGCCGACGGTCCACGTCAGCGCAGCCAGCCGCTGGGGTGACCACCCGAGCGCCGCGGCGGCGCGCTCGTTCTCGGCTGCCGCGGTGATCGCGAGACCGATCCGGGTGAACCGGGCCAGTCCCCACAGCACGGCCGTCATCGCCACCGCGATGCCCAGCAGGATCAGTCGATCCTGCTGCACCACAATGCCTCCCCAGTGGTAGGCGTCATTGGGGAGGAACGCCCGCACCCGGATCGACTTGGAGCCGTAGTACTGCTGCACCCCCGCCTGTAGGAGCACCATCAGGCCGAGGGTGGCGGCCAGCCGGACGATCGGCGCGGCCTTCATCAGCCACCGCAGCACCAACAGGTGGAAGGCCAGTCCGATCATCGCGGCCACCAGAACCGCGACCACGAAGGCCGGCAGCATGCCCCAGCCATGCTCACGCTGGAGGGTTTCCAGGCACACGTAGGCGGCCACCATGGCTATCGCGCCCTGCGCGAAGTTCACCACCCCCGAGCCGCGATAGACCAGGACGATGCCGTGCGCGAGGAGCGCGTAGGCGGAGCCTGCTCCCAGCCCCAGGATCGCGAACTGCAGCAGTTCGGTCATTCTCCGGCCTCCGTGGTGGACCCGAGCGCGAGCCTGGGCGCGACCGCGCCTGCCGCGGAGTCACGTTCGCCTGCGGCGATCGCGTGAGCAGATCTCTTCAGGTACACGGCGCGTCCTTTGCGTGTGAGCAGTACATCGAGCAAATCCCAGGAGCAGATGCTGCGCTCCCGCCCGACTGGCGAGCAGCGTATGGGATCACGTCGCACACTTTTGCGAAGTTCGCGATATCCGTCACGGCCCCCGGAGATCCGCGGCGGCGGCCGTCGTCACCGCTTCCTGGCGAGGTACCAATCGATGAGTTCCGGGGCGTCGATCGCGCTCCGGTCGACGGTCCTCGCGGCATCGGCCCCCTGGAACATCCGCTTGATAGGGACCTCGAGCTTCTTCCCCGTGCGGGTGTGCGGAACGCCGGGCGCCGCGATGATCTCGTCCGGAACGTGCCGTGGAGACGCGTGGTCCCGGATGACGGACTTGATGCGATCCTCGAGGTCCGCGTCGAGCACCACCCCGTCCGCGAGCACCACGAACAGCGGCATCCAGTACCCGCCGTCCGGCTGTTCGGCCCCGATGACGAGCGCCTCGACGATCTCGGGCATCCGTTCGACGGCCTGGTAGATGTCGGCGCTGCCCATCCTGATGCCGTTGCGGTTGAGCGTCGAATCGGAACGTCCGTGCATCTCGACGCTGCCGCGGTCGGTGACGGTGATCCAGTCGCCGTGCCGCCACACTCCGGGAAAGTCGTCGAAATACGCCTCGCGGTAACGCTTCCCGCCGGGATCGTTCCAGAACCTGACCGGCATCGAGGGCATCGGCTCGGTGACGACCAGCTCCCCCACGTCCCCACGGACCGGACGTCCCTCCGGATCGTAGGCGTCGAGTGCGACGCCCAGGCACGGCGCGGACAGCTCGCCGGGCCACACCGGTACCGTCCGGGCACCCCCGACGAACGCCGACACGACATCGGTTCCACCGGTGATCGAGAACACCGGCACCGACTCGCCCACGTTGTGCGCCAACCAGTTCGAGGAAGACGCCGGCAGCGTCGAGCCGGTGATCCCGACGGCGCGGAGCGCACTCAGGTCGTGGTCGCGGCGCGGGACGACACCGGCCTTGGCGCAGGCCAGCACGTACCCGGGACTGGTGCCGAGCACGGTGACCCGGTGCCGGGCGGCCAGCGCCCACAGCGAATCGACGTCGGGGTACCCGGGACTGCCGTCGTAGCAGACGATCGTGGCGCCGACCAGCAGGCCGGCGACCTGGAAGTTCCACATCATCCAGCTGGGACTCGTGTACCACAGGAAGGTGTCGGTGGGGCCGATATCCATCTGCAAGGCAAGGGATTTCAGATGTTCGAGAAGGACACCGCCGTGTCCGTGCACGATCCCCTTGGGCAGTCCCGTGGTACCCGAGGAGAACACCACCCACAGTGGGTGGTCGAACGGTACCGCCGCCGGCTCGAGCGGCACGTCGCCGGCGGTGGCGTCCGCCCACGCCATCGCGTCCGGCACCGGGTCGGCGGCGAGCCGCGGCACCACGACGGTGCCGACGAGCGAGGGCATTCCGCCCCGCAGTCCGTCGATCTCCTCGTGCCGGGGGTGGTTCCGGCCCCCGAATCGGTAACCGTCCGCAGCGATCAGCACCTTGGGTTCGAGCTGACCGAGTCGGTCCAGTGCGGCAGGCGCCGAGTAGTCCTGCCCGCACGCCGCCCAGACCGCGCCGAGGCTGACGGTCGCCAGGAACGCCACGACCGTCTCCGGCACGTTCGGCAGGTAGCCCACCACCCGATCGCCCTCACCGACACCGAGTGACCGCAGGGTGCCGGCGAGCGCGCCGGTCTGCCGGAGCAGTTCCGCCCAGCTCAGGGACACCGAGTGACCGTCCTCGGACTCGTGGAGGACGGCGGGCCGATCGGCGCGTGCACATCGGATCACGTGGTCGACGTAGTTGAGCCGGGCAGTCGGGAACCACGTCGCACCGGGCATCGTGCGATCGGCGAGCGGCGGACCCGGGTCGGTGGTCGACCGCACCTCGAAGTAGTCCCACACCGCCTGCCAGAAGTCTCCGACATTGTTCACCGACCACTGCCACAACGTGTCGTAGCCCGGCAGCGACAGTCCGGTCCGGCGCTCCGCCCATCGGGCGAAGTCGGTGATCCGGGCGTCCTCGATGTCGGTCTCCGACGGCACCCACTGCGGCCGGGGCGGCACCTGCTGACTCGTCATGCGCTCACTCTTCTCCCGGGGCGCGGGGAATGCCGGACCTTCGGACGATCTCCTGCGCGTGCCGGAGCACCGGTGCATCGACCATCCGCCCCTCGAACGTGAACACACCCCGCTCCCGGGACGCCGCGGCGAGAACCTGCTCCGCCCAACCCAACTGCTCCGACGTCGGTGCGTACGCGTGCCGGATGACGTCGAGTTGCCGCGGGTGGATCGCGACCTTCCCGTCGAATCCGACAGCTACGGCGTCGTCGCACTCGTCCGCGAGTCCGTCGAGGTCGGGGATGTCGAGGAACACCGAGTCCAGCGCGAACCGCCCGTGAGCCTTCGCCGCGAGCAGAGCCACGGACCGCACGTGCCGCGCGACATCGCGGTAGCGGCCGTCGGCCGTGCGACTCGACGTCCCGCCGAGACCGGCGACGAGGTCCTCGGCACCCCACATCACGCCGACCGCGTTCTCGGCGCGGACGGCTTGCTCGATGGCCAGCGCCCCGAGCGGCGACTCGACGAGCACCACCACCGACAACGGCGCGAGATCGAGTACCTGGTCCACGGATTCGCACTTGGGCAGCATCACCGCGGTGTACGGCGTGCGATCGAGGGCCGCGCAGTCGAGGGCGTAGTCGTCGGTGCCGTGCGCGTTCACCCGCACCACGGTGCGATCCGGGTCCAGCGGCACATCGACCAGCGCCCGGCGCGCCGCCTCCTTGTCCGCGGGCGCCACCCCGTCCTCGAGGTCGAGGATCACGACGTCGGCGGCCTCGGCCGCCTTCGCGAACCGCTCGGGACGGTCGGCCGGGCAGAACAACCAGGCCGGTCCGGAAAGTGCTCCCGCCCAGATGCTCTCGACTCTCGGTGCACCGCTCATGCCGGCCTCTTCCTTACCAGGGTCTTGCGAACGGCGGTCGCGACCACGTCGCCGTGCTGGTTGTGTCCGGTGTGCTCGAACGTCACGATGCCCTCCCCCGGCCGGCTGCGTGACTCCCGCAGATCTGTCACCACCGTCTCCGCGTACAGCGTGTCACCGTGGAACAGCGGCTTCGGGAACGCGATCTCGGAGAATCCGAGGTTCGCGACGATGGTCCCCTGTGTCAGTTGCGCCACCGACAGACCGACGAGCGTGGACAGCGTGAACATCGAGTTCACCAGGCGCTCCCCGAACTGGGTCTCCGCGGCGAACGCGGCGTCGAGGTGCAGTGCCTGCGTGTTCATGGTGAGCGTCGTGAACAGCACGTTGTCGGCCTCGGTGACGGTGCGGCCCGGCCGATGCGCATACACCACCCCGGTCTCGAACTCCTCGAACCACAGCCCGCGCTGGACGATCTTGCGCATCGTCACCGCTGCACCCCCAGCTCCCGTGCGATCAGCATCAACTGGACCTCGGTGGTGCCCTCACCGATCTCGAGGATCTTGCTGTCGCGGTAGTGCCGGGCCACCGGGTACTCGTTCATGAAACCGTATCCACCGAAGATCTGGGTGGCATCGCGCGCATTGTCCATCGCGGCCTCGCTCGCGACGAGCTTCGCGATCGACGCCTGTTTCTTGAACGGCTTGCCGGACAGCATGAGTGCCGCGGCGTCGTAGTAGGCGGTCCGGGCGGTGTGCGCCCGGGCCTCCATACGCGCAATCTTGAACTCGATGGCCTGGTTGGCCCCGATGGGACGGCCGAACGCCTCGCGCTCCTTCGCGTACCGGACGGACTCGTCGACACAGCCCTGTGCGGCGCCGACCGACAGGGCCGCGATCGCGATGCGCCCCTCGTCGAGGATCCGCAGGAAATTCGCGTAGCCGCGGCCGCGCTCACCGAGCAGGTTCGCCTCGGGCACCCGCACGTCCTGGAACGTCAGCGGGTGGGTGTCGGAGGCGTTCCAGCCGACCTTGTTGTAGGCCGGTTCGGCGGTGAAGCCCGGGGTGGTGGTCGGCACGAGGATGGTGGAGATCTCCTTCTTGCCCTGTGCGGTCGTTCCGGTGACCGCGGTGACCGTGACGAGCCGGGTGATGTCGGTGCCGGAGTTGGTGATGAACTGCTTGTTGCCGTTGATAACCCACTGCTCACCCTCCAGTTTTGCGGTGGTGCGCGTGCCGCCCGCGTCGCTGCCGGCACCGGGTTCGGTGAGACCGAACGCGGCCAGCGACTTTCCGCTCGTGAGCTGCGGCAGCCACTCCTGCTTCTGCTCCTCGTTGCCGAAGCGGTAGACCGGCATGGCGCCGAGGGAGACGCCGGCCTCGAGGGTGATCGCGACGGACTGGTCGACCTTGCCGAGTTCCTCGAGCGCGAGGCACAGCGCGAAGTAGTCGCCGCCCATCCCGCCGTACTCCTCGGGGAACGGCAGACCGAACAGACCCATGTCGGCCATGCCGTCGACAACCTCGTACGGGAAGGTGTGGTTGGCGTCGTGTTCCGCGGACACCGGAGCGACCACGTTCTGCGCGAAGTCCCGGACGGTCTTCGCCAACTGCTGGTACTCGTCGGGCAGCGATCCGGTGGACAGGTACTCGGTCATGACGCGACATCCTTCGGTGCGAGTTCGGAAGACAGCTCGGATTCGGTGGTGGGAGTGACCCTGGCGAGGGGTTGGTCGACCCGGACCTGGTCCCCGGCGGAGACGAGGACCTCGACGACACCGTCGATCGGCGCGGTGAGGGTGTGCTCCATCTTCATGGCCTCGACGACGACCACCGCGGAACCGGCGGCGATGTCGTCCCCGTCCGCGACATGTACGGCGATGACGGTGCCCGGCATGGGACTGGTCAGTTCGGCGTCGCCGGTGTGGGCATCGTCGCCGCGGACGCTGGCCTCGAGAAGCTGCGAGACGCTCCACGTGCCGGTGGTCCCGGCGAGCCACAGGGCGTCCCCCTGCGCGGCGACACGGTAGACGTCGCGGCATCCGTCGACGACGACGGCCAGACTGCCGCCATCGAGTCGTGCTGTGAGCGTGCGGTTCTCACCGCCGTCGATGCGGACGAGACCGGCGTCGGGGGCGCCCGTGACCAGGACGTGCTCGGTGCGATCACCGCAGCGCAGGCGCAGCGAGATCGGATGCCTGCCGCCGACCCGCCAACCGGTGGGCGCGCTCCACGGATCACCGGTCCCCGCCGACCACAATCCGAGCCAGTGGTGTGCTGCCGCGGCGATCAGGACGTCGTCGTCGGCCAGCGGAGCGCGATAGTCCCCGACGCGCCGGTCGAGCAGACCGGTGTCGAGGCGTCCGGCGCGGACGTCCTCGTCGGCGAGCAGGAACCGCAGGAAGTCGATGTTGGTGACCACCCCGAGAACGGCGGTGTCCGCGAGCGCACGGTCGAGACGGCGCAGCGCCTCGTCACGGTCGGCGCCGTGGGCGATCACCTTCGCGAGCATCGGGTCGTAGTCGCTGCCGACGACGGTGCCGGCATGCAGCCCGGAGTCGACGCGAACGCCCGCACCGAGTGGTTCGGCGATGCCCAGCACCGTGCCGCCGGTCGGCAGGAAGCCGCGGATGGGATCCTCCGCGTACACACGGGCCTCGATCGCGTGGCCGGTGAGCGTGACGTCGCCCTGGGCGAAGCCGAGCGGTTCCCCGGCGGCGATGCGCACCTGCCACTCGACGAGATCGTGGCCGGTCACCATCTCGGTGACCGGGTGCTCCACCTGCAGGCGGGTGTTCATCTCCATGAAGAAGAACTCGTCGGGCCGGTCGGCGGACACGATGAACTCGACGGTGCCGGCGCCCGTGTAGTCGACGCTGCGCGCCGTGGCGCACGCGGCGGCGCCGATCCGGGCGCGGGTCTGCGCGTCGAGCAGCGGCGACGGCGCCTCCTCGATCACCTTCTGGTGCCGGCGCTGCAGGCTGCACTCGCGCTCCCCGAGGTGCACGACGTTGCCGTGTCCGTCGGCGAGGATCTGGACCTCGATGTGCCTGGGCCTCAGCACGAACCGCTCGAGGAACAGGGTGTCGTCGCCGAACGCCGACGCAGCCTCGCGGCGCGCGCTCGCCAGTGCGGCAGGCAGGTCGGTGGCATCTTCGACCAGGCGCATGCCCTTGCCGCCACCACCGGCGGACGGTTTGACCAGGACCGGGTAGCCGATGTCGCCGGCCGCGGTGACGAGGTCCGCGTCCGTCAGGCCCGGCTCCGCGATGCCCGGAACGACCGGGACGTCGAACGCGGCCACCGCGTTCTTCGCGGTGATCTTGTCGCCCATCACCTCGATGGCTCGCGCGGACGGGCCCAGGAAGGCGATGCCGGCGGCAGCACAGGCTGCGGCGAACGCGGTGTTCTCGGAGAGGAAGCCGTACCCCGGGTGGATCGCCTGCGCACCCGTGCGTTTCGCGGCGTCGAGGATCCGGTCGATGTCGAGGTAACTCTCGCGGGCCGCGGCGGGCCCGATCAGCACGGCGGTGTCGGCCTCACGGACGTGCCGGGCGCCGGTGTCGGCCTCGCTGTAGACCGCGACCGAGCGAATGCCCATGCGGCGCAGCGTACGGATGACCCGCACTGCGATTTCGCCGCGATTGGCGACGAGGACGGTATCGAACTGGGTGGTCATTCGTGCCTCACATCCGGAAGACGCCGTAGGAGACCGGCTCCAGCGGCGCATTCGCGCACGCCGACAATGCCAGTCCGACAACGGTTCTGGTGTCGGCTGGGTCGATCACACCGTCGTCCCACAGCCGAGCGGTCGAGTAGTACGGATTGCCCTGTGCCTCGTACTGGGCGCGAATCGCATCAGGGTCCTGCCCGGACCCGACCGCCCCGAGCACGGAGGCGGCCTGCTCACCGCCCATCACCGAGATGCGCGCGTTGGGCCACATCCACAGGAAGCGCGGCGAGTACGCCCGCCCGCACATCGAGTAGTTGCCGGCCCCGTACGAACCGCCGATCACCACGGTCAGCTTCGGCACCCGCGCGCACGCGACGGCGGTGACCATCTTGGCGCCGTGCTTGGCAATCCCGCCGGCCTCGTACTCGCGGCCGACCATGAACCCGGTGATGTTCTGCAGGAACAGCAGCGGGATGCTGCGCTTGTCGCACAGTTCGATGAAGTGCGCGCCCTTCAGCGCCGATTCCGCGAACAGCACGCCGTTGTTGGCGACGATGCCGACCGGATGCCCGTGGATCCGGGCGAACCCGGTGACCAGAGTCTTGCCGTACTCGGCCTTGAACTCCTGGAACTCGCCTCCGTCGACCATCCGCGTGATCACCTCACGAACGTCGTACGGGATCCGCGGGTCGGTCGGGACGACGTCGTACAGCTCGTCCTGGTCAGCGACGGGCGCGACCGTCTCGGCCACCTCCCACGGCCGGGGTGCGCGCGGGCCGAACGTGGAGACGATTTTGCGGACGATGCGCAGCGCGTCGAGATCGTCCTCGGCGAGGTGGTCGGTGACACCGGAGACCTTGGAGTGCAGGTCGCCGCCGCCCAGTTCCTCGGCCGTCACGACTTCACCGGTCGCGGCCTTCACCAGCGGCGGACCACCGAGGAAGATCGTGCCCTGGTTTCGCACGATCACGGCCTCGTCGCTCATCGCCGGCACGTATGCCCCGCCGGCGGTGCACGATCCGAGGACCGCGGCGATCTGCGGAATCCCCTTGGCGCTCATGGTCGCCTGGTTGTAGAAGATGCGTCCGAAGTGCTCGCGGTCCGGGAACACCTCGTCCTGCATCGGCAGGAACGCGCCACCGGAGTCGACGAGGTAGAGGCACGGCAGATTGTTCTGCAGCGCGATCTCCTGCGCCCGCAGGTGCTTCTTGACCGTCATCGGGTAGTAGGTGCCGCCCTTGACGGTGGCGTCGTTCGCGACGATCACACATTCGCGACCCGACACCCGGCCGATGCCGCCGATGACGCCGGCGCCGGGGCACTCGTCGTCGTACATGCCGTTCGCGGCGAGCGGGGCCAGTTCGAGGAACGGGCTTCCGGGGTCCAGGAGCGCGTCCACACGGTCGCGGGGCAGGAGTTTGCCGCGAGCGACATGACGCTCCCGGGACTTCTCGCTGCCACCGAGCGCCGCGGCGGCCAACTTGTCGCGCAACTCGACCACGAGAGCGAGGTGCTGCTCCCGATGGGAGGTGGTTGATGCGGTTCGAGCGGTTGTCACGTCACCGTCCTCGCAGGTAGACAGATACGATGAGATTCAGTTAATGCCGACTAACTGAAATCAGGTTATCCGTGATTAACTGAGTTGTCCAGATCACACGAACGGGAAAATGTGACCGATGACCGACATCGATCGTGAAGTGGGAGCGGCCCCGCGCCGGCGCAGTCAAGCGAAGGCCGACCGTCGCCGCGAGCTGTTGCGCGCCGCCGCGCGCCTGATCGCCGAACGCGGCTTTCCCGGGGTCCGGCTCGAAGACCTGGGCTCGGCGGTCGGGATCAGCGGACCGGCCGTCTACCGGCACTTCCCCAACAAGGACGCCCTGCTCGTCGAACTGCTCACCGACATCAGCGAACGCCTGCTCGCGGGCGGGACGGACGTCGCCGAGCGGGTACCGGACCCCCGTGGGGCCCTCGACGAACTGGTGGACTTCCACCTCGACTTCGCGCTCGGTGAGCCCGACCTGATCCGCGTGCAGGACCGGGACCTGCACTCACTGCCCGACGACGCCCGCCACCGCGTACGGCAGACGCAGCGACGGTACGTGGAGATCTGGGTGGACGTGCTGCGGCGGATCGATCCGGGACTCGACGAGATCCGTGCGCGCATCGCCGCGCACGCGACGTTCGGCCTGATCAACTCGACCCCGTACAGCGCGGTGTCCCCGTCCGCCGACACGACGAACGGGGACACGACACGGGAGGTGCTGCGCCGGATGGTCCTGCGGGCGCTCGCGGCCGAGGCCGGGTAGACCGGTCAGGACCGTTTGGCCGTGATCGACGTGTACGCGAGGGTCAGGACGGCGGCGGCCGCGATGCTGATGATCCAGCGCCACCAGTCGATCCCTGAGGTGTCGCCCTTGTCGCTGATGAGGCCCCAGATCCAGTAGCCGATGAGCGCCCCGACGATGCCGATGACGACCGTGATGATCCAACCCATCGCCTGCTTGCCCGGGACGACCAACCGTGCGAGGACGCCGATGACGGCGCCGAAGATTATCGTGCCGATGATCTCGCCCATGACAGGCTCCTTCCGTCCGCCCCCGCCACACGCGCAGCGCACTCCCGCCCTGGCTCGAAGGTACGACCTCGACCGAGCCGGGGCGGGAGTTCACGTGAATCGTTGCGCGAGCGAGTCCGTCACTGCCCGTGCAGGATCACTCCGCGAATGTTCTTTCCGTTACGAAGGTCCTCATAGCCCTGATTGACGTCCTCGAGCGAATAGCGGGTGGTGACGAGTTCGTCGAGCTTCAACACACCCTGGTCGTACATGCGCAGGAGTCGAACGATGTCGTACTGCGGGTTCGCGGATCCGAAGAGCGTGCCCTTGATCGTCTTCTCGTTGAGCGTCAGGTCGGTGCCCGAGACGTGGACGGTCAGCTTCGCCGGGTCGGCCAGACCGGTGATGACGACGGTGCCACCCTTGCCGATCACGGCGGTCGCCGCGGAAACCACCTCCTCGTCGACGGTGCCGACCAGGATCAGGGCCTGGTCGGCGCCCTGTCCCCAGCTCAGCTCGTTGACCTTCTCGGCGGCCTCCTCCGCGGTCGCGAACGCATGGGTCGCGCCGAACTTCAGCGCGGTCTCCCGTTTGAACGGGATCGGGTCGACGACGACGACGTATCGGGCGCCGGCCTGCACGGCACCCTGCACGGCATTGATGCCCAGCCCGCCGATGCCGTAGATGACGGTGATGTCTCCGGCACGGACGCCGCCGGAGTACACCGCGGTCCCCCAGCCGGACGGGACACCGCAGCCGACGAGGACGGCCGTCTCGAGCGGCAGCCACTCGTCGATCTTGACGACCGAGTGCTGCGAGATGGTGGCACGTTCGGCGAAGGTTCCCAGCATGCACATCGCACCGAAATCCTTTCCACCGGAGTGGAATCGGAAGGTCCCGTCGGGCATCGACCCTTCGAGGATGGTGGCGCCCATGTCACAGAGGTTCTGCCGCCCGGTGGCACAGTAGCGGCAGGTTCCGCAGTTGGGGATGAAGCTGCACACCACGTGGTCGCCCGGCTTGACCTTGGTGACGCCGGGGCCGACCTCCTCGATGATGCCCGACCCCTCGTGTCCGCCGACGATGGGATAGCGCGGCGGCAGGTCGCCGTCGGTGAGGTGCAGGTCCGAATGGCACAGTCCCGCAGCGGTGTACTTGATCAGCACCTCGCCGGGGCCGGGGCCGTCCAGATCGAGTTCCATGATCTCGAACGGCTTCCCGGCTTCGAGCAGTACGGCGGCCTTGGTCTTCATGGGTTCTCCTCGCTTGTTCTGCTTGTCGGGGTCCGCGGTCAGAGCGCGACGTTGACGGCCTTGGTCTGGGTGAAGGCGTCGATGCCTGACGCACCGAGTTCACGGCCCCAACCGGACTGCTTGTAGCCGCCGAACGGCATCGCGGTATCGAAGCCGTTGTACTGGTTGACCCACACCGAACCGGCCTTCAGGCGGCGTGCGGTGCGGTGCGCCTTGGAGATGTCGCGGGTCCAGATGCCGGCGGCGAGGCCGTAGATGGAGTCGTTGGCGGCGGTGACGATGCCCTCGTCCGCGTCGAACGGCATCGCGGCGACGACGGGCCCGAAGATCTCCTCACGGACGACGCTGAACTCCGGTTTCACATCGACGAGCACGGTCGGCTCGACGAAGTAGCCGGTCTCACCCCAGCGCTTGCCGCCGGTCAACGCGCGGGCGCCGTCGGCGAGGCCGTCGCGCAGGTATCCGGTGACGCGGTCGAACTGTTCCTGCGACACGAGCGGTCCGAGTTCGGTGGTGGGGTCGAGCCCGGGACCGATCTTGACCTTGCTCGCGGCGTCCGCCACGGCCTCGGTGAAGCGTTCGAAGATGCTGTCCTCGACGTACAGGCGGGTACCCGCGACACAGCACTGACCGTGATTGAACAGCCACGCATTGAGCGAACCCTGCACCGCCGCATCGAAATCGGCGTCCGCGAACACGATATTGGGGCTCTTGCCGCCGAGCTCGAGGGAGACCTTCTTCAGATTGCCCTTGGCGGCGTCCACGATCTTCTTGCCCACCTCAGTGGAACCGGTGAACGCGACCTTGTCGACGTCATCGTGCGCCGAGAGCGCGGCACCGGCGTCACCGAAGCCGGGCACGATGTTGACCACGCCGGGCGGGAATCCTGCCTCCTCGAAGATCTCGGCCAGCAGGAGCGCGGTGAGCGGGGTCTGTTCGGCGGGCTTGAGGATCACGGTGTTGCCGGCCGCGAGCGCGGGCGCGAGCTTCCACGACGCCATCAGCAGCGGGAAGTTCCACGGCACGATCAGTCCGCACACCCCGATGGGCTCGCGCAGCGTGTAGGCGTGGAACTCACCGCCCGGCGCGAACGGCATCGACACGTTGACGGTGCTGCCCTCGATCTTGGTGGCCCAGCCCGCGTAGTACCGGAAGACGTCGGCGGCCCAGGCCGTGTCGACCGCGGACGCGATCGCGGCGGACTTACCGTTGTCGAGCGCCTCGAGCTGACCGAACTCGGCGGCACGCTCGGTGAGCAGATCACCGACCCGCCAGATCAGGCGTTCGCGCTCGTTCGGCTTCATCGCGGCCCACGGCCCCTCGTCGAACGCGCGGCGCGCAGCCCGCACGGCGCGGTCGATGTCGGCGGCCTCCCCGTGGGCGACGTCCGCGAGGCGATCACCGGTCGCGGGATCGTGGGTGACGAACGTGCGCCCGGACGCCGCGTCGACGAACTCACCGTCGATGTACAGCTGCTTGGTACCGGTGAGGAACTCGCGAACTCGTGGTGAAACGGCCTGCTCGGCAACAACTGTCATGCCCGTACCTCCTGCAGTTCTGTCTGTGATGTGCAACACAGACATCGTGCTTCGGGAGGTGGTCGGGCAACTGTTCAAGCTTTGGACAGCCGTGCCGGCAGGTCGTCACCCACAGGTGTGTGGATCGCTACTGCGCCCGGCCGCACCCGCCGCAGAATGCGGCACCCGCCTGGACCTGCCGGCCGCAACCGGTGCAGTCGGACCGCAGGTTGTAGGCACTTCCACATGCGCTGCAGAATGTGCCGCCGTCGGAATGCGCACCACACGTACCGCACGACACGCGCGCCGGCGCCCCGACGTCGAGTTGGGCGGTCCAATCCTGTTCGCGGGCGGCCTGACGGATCTGCTCGTCCCGGGCAGTGGCCTGGGCCCGCGCGATCTGGTGGGCGGCGAGCGGCGAACAGTGCGTGCACTGGCCCACCGGCTCGTTCCAGCAGATGCGGCCGCACACCCATGATCCGCAACCCCCGCAGAGGCGGAACTCCTGCTGCACCTCATCGACGGCGGACGCGAACGCCTTGTCCTTGGTGCTCGATGCCGACGCACCCCAGGTGTTCGAATAGCTCTCGGCCGCGGAGGACGCCTTGTGCAGGGCTCCGACCTGGTCGCCGAACAGGTTACGCAGGACGCGCAGCGCGCCTCGTCCACGCGAGAACACGTTCTGCTTGAACGACGACCGGTACTCGGTGCGGCACCGCTCGCACCTGAACTTCCACTGGAATCCGTTGTCGTTGGACTCGTCGGAGTAATAGCTGGTGAACGCTACCGGCCCGGTCATGTCTGTTCAGCTTCCTTCGTTGCCGAGGTCGACCGGGGGCCTCACCCGAGCGCCCCCCGTCCCCACATCTGATCCCAACCCCGACCCGTCGACTTCCCGAAATGCCGGGGTTGGCGCGTACGCCGAATCAATCTACCGATGACGTGCCGCGCATCACACCGGGGTCCGGGGTACCACCGGGCCGGGTTCGGGACTCCGCTGCGGGGGACCGACGCGCTCACACGGTGATGTCGAGGGCACGGATCCGGCTGTACAGCGTCGTCCGGCTGATTCCGAGGCGTGCGGCGGCGTGAACCTTGTTTCCACCGCTCTCCTCGAGCGCCTCGACGATCGCGTCGCGTTCGGCCCGCTCACGACCGCCCAGCCGGGCTACCCGCCCGGACGCCCGGTAGTCGTCGGGAAGATCCTCGACCCGGATCGGGCTGCCGTCCGGCTTGCCGGGAAGGCCGGCGAGCACGGCACGGAGTTCGACGAGATTCCCGGGCCACGTGTGCTCGGACAGTGCCGCCGACGCATTGGGTCCGAGCCGGAGATCGGCGCGCCCGAGTTCGCGGGCGAGCGCGGCGACGAGCCCGTCGAGTTCCCTGATCCGCTGGCGCAGCGCGGGAACCTGCACCTGATTTCCGCAGCGCGCGAGCAGGTCCCGCACCGGCTGCGGAACACTGTCGACGGGATCGCTCGTGAGGAGGATCCGCGGTCCGTCGGAGCCGGCCACCATCGAGGCGACGAGCGCCAGCACGGACTCCGGCGCCAGGTGCACGTGCTCGATCACCACACATGCAGGTCCTCGTGCGACGACCGCGAGCAGCCGCGCCGACCACTCGTGTTCCCCCTCCCCGACGATCTGCGCGGCATCGACCACCTCGAGTTCGTCACCGGTGGCGTCGGCAAACTGCCGCGCCGCCCACGTCCGACCACTGCCGGGCTCACCGACGACAGCGAGCGAGCCAGTGCCCGAACGTAACTCGCGCAACCGGCGCCGCAGACGCGACGTCGCATCCTGCGCGGTCGCGGTCCGCCGTACCGGCGGCCGCGGGCCCCCGACGTCGAGCAGGAACAGCGCCCCGCTGTCGGCGCCGGCGACCCGGTCGATCCGCAGCGCGGTGCTCGCACCGGTGGACAGCGTGAAGTCCAGCCTCCGGGTCTCCCCCGCGGGGACGTCCGCGGCGAGCGCCCGCAACGCCGCATGGTCGATCGGTGCGAGCATCTCGACCGCGGCCTTGTTGGTGAGCATGATGTCCTGACCCATCGCGGCGACCGCGAGTCCGCGCTGCCGGGCGGCGCGCTGAAAGGCGTCGACCACGCGACGGTCGGACTCGCGGGCGCCCTCGAGCAACCGGGCTTCGACGTCCCGGGCCGCGCGCGCCACGAACGGCACGAACAGCGGGTTCGCGACCGTGTCCGTCGCGGTGATGTCGAGGATGCCCTCGATCCGCCGCGTGACCGGGTGCACGATCGGGTGTCCGTAGCAGCTGAACTGGCGGAACGATTCGAGGAAGTGCTCGGCGCCGTGGATGACGAGCCCCTGCCGGACCTCGAGCGGCGTACCGAGCGCGTTCGTTCCGTAGGTCTCCTCACTGAGGGAGACCCCGGGCAGCACTCCGGATCCCTCCATCGCGGCCTTCAACGCGCCGGAGTCGAACACCCGGGACACGACCCGGCAGTCCCGGTCGACGAGCAGGATGCCGCAGCCGGTGCCCGCAAGTTGCACCCGCAGTTCGTCGAGTACCGGCCGGGCCGCCCGCAGCAGCCGCTCGGCTGAATCCGACGGGTCGAGCAGCGTCGGCTCGGGCACCCGGGCGGGGTCGATTCCGCTGAGCTGCGAACGTTTCCAGGACATTTCGATTTCCGGCCGTAAACCGTGCACCACTGCTGCTTCCTCCGATCAGACGCGATCGATCAGTTCGAGAGACATCGCCCGCATCTCGACCTTGCGGATCTTCCCGGTGACGGTCATCGGGAACTCGTCAACGAGGTGGACGTACCGCGGGATCTTGTAGTGCGCGAGGCGTCCGGCGCAGAACGTGCGGATCTTCTCCGCGTCGAGCGGACCCGCCCCCTCGCGCATCCGGATCCACACCATCAGTTCCTCCCCGTACTTCGGATCGGGCACCCCGATCACCTGCGCATCGAGGATGTCGGGGTGGGTGTAGAGGAACTCCTCGATCTCGCGCGGATACACGTTCTCGCCGCCGCGGATCACCATGTCCTTGATGCGCCCGGTGATCGCGACGTACCCGTCGGCGTCCATGACTCCGAGGTCGCCGGTGTGCATCCAGCGCGCCGCGTCGATCGCCTGACCGGTCTTCTCGGGCTCGTTCCAGTAGCCGAGCATCACCGAGTACCCGCGGGTGCACAGTTCACCCGGCTCGCCGCGTGGCACCGTCAGCCCCGTGGCCGGGTCGACGATCTTCACCTCGAGATGCGGTCCGACGCGTCCGACGGTGGACACCCGCTGGTCGATGCTGTCGTCGCGGCGGGTCTGCAGCGACACCGGCGACGTCTCGGTCATGCCGTAGCAGATCGACACCTCGCTCATGCCCATCCGCTCGATGACCTGCTTCATCACCTCGACCGGGCACGGCGAGCCGGCCATGATGCCGGTGCGCAGGCTCGACAGGTCGTAGGTCTCGAAGTCCGGGTCGGCGAGTTCGGCGATGAACATCGTCGGCACCCCGTACAGCGACGTGCACCGCTCGGCCTGCACCGCCGCCAGTGTCGAGCCCGGTTCGAACGCCGGCCCGGGGATCACCATCGCGGCGCCGTGACTGGTGCACGCGAGGTTGCCCATCACCATGCCGAAGCAGTGGTAGAACGGCACCGGGATGCACACCCGGTCGTGCTCGGTGTACCCGCACACCTCACCCACGAAGTACCCGTTGTTGAGGATGTTGTGGTGACTGAGTGTCGCCCCCTTCGGGAATCCCGTTGTCCCGGAGGTGTACTGGATGTTGATGGGTTCGTCGGAGGACAGTGCCGCCTGCGCCCGTGCGAGCACGTCCCGATCCCCCGCGAGCACGGTGCGGCCGTCGGCGAGCAGTCGTTCCCATTCGTCCGACCCCAGCAGCAGCACCGACTCGAGCGACGCGCACTCGGGCCGCACCTGCTCGATCATCGCCGCGTAGTCGGACGTCTTGAACGACGGCGCGGCGATCAACGCCCGGATCCCGGCCTGGTTCAGGACGTACTTCAGTTCGTGGGAGCGGTACGCGGGATTGATGTTGACGAGGATCGCGCCGATCTTCGCGGTCGCGTACTGCACCATCGTCCACTCGGCGCAGTTGGGAGCCCAGATGCCGACCCGGTCTCCCTTGACGAGGCCGAGACCGAGCAATCCCGACGCGACCACGTCCACGTCGGCCGCCAGTTCGCTGTAGGTCCAGCGGCGCCCCGAGCCCCGATCGATCAGCGCGTCCCGGTCGCCGTGTGCCGCGACCGTGCGGTCGAAGTCGTCGCCGATGGTGTCGCCCAGCATGGGCGCGTCCCACACGCCCGAGACATAGCTCGGCAGCGACCTCGGCTGAGTGCTCGACGGCGACCCTGCCAGCGGATTCGTCCTCATCGCGTTTCCTCTCCGGATGCCTGGCGGCACCCATGGGGAAGCCCGGCGGTGCAGGCTTCCCCAACGTACTCGCTCGGTGTGATGTAGGACATAGTCGACGCTCGGAGGCGTCGACAACTGTTCAGAGTTCGAACACTCCCCGAACGGTCAGTCGTTCGGGGATCCAGGCCTGGCGGGCGGCATCCGGGCGATCGCGACGGTCAAGGCCGCGCCCCACAGGGCCGCGAGCCACAGCGCGTCCAGACCGACGAACCGATGCGCGATCGCGCCCAGGAAGGCGCCGACGATCATCGCCACCCACAGCAGGAAGTGCCGCACCCATCCCCACCGCTCGCCGCCCGACAGCGCGGTGACCAGACGCTGCCCCATCTTCACCAGCGTGCCGGTCATGTAGGTGAGGCTGATGCTCACCTCGCCCTCCCGCTCGAACGTGGTGTTCTCGGCGCCCATCGCGGTGACCATCAGCGCGATCGCGACCGGCGTCCACCCGGCCAGGTGCGCGGCCGCGGCGGCGAGGAGCAGCGCAGTCACCAGGGTCAGGACCGCCGGCCGGTGGCGGACGCCCGCGCGGCGACCGGTCACCGAGCCGATCATCACCCCGACCACGAACAACGCGACGATCCCGGCGCCGGTCAGCGCCGTCGTCACCAGACCGTCCGCCGCCGACACCGACAGCTTGGTGGAGTTGCCGCTCATGAAGGACACGAAGAACCCGCCGAGCGTGATGAAACCCATCGCGTCCACGAATCCGGCCAGCCCGGAAAGGAATACCGCGACGACGAGCAGACCCCGTGGGTAGTGGACAACCACCCACCGACGATAAACCCGCCCGGGCGAGGCCCGGGCGGGTTCGGTGTGTCGCTGTGGCGACCGGTCAGGCCGCGGCCGGGTCCTCGTCGAGGCCGCACGCGCCGCGCAGTTCCCGCGCGATCTCGCCCCACACCGTGGCGTAGGACGCGATGTCGGGAGCTGCGACCCACTCCGCGTCGCCGGCCTGCGCCTTCCGCAGAGCCTCGGCGAACAGGTCCTGGTAGCGCGACAGGCGCGGCACGAACGCGGAGACGTCGTCGAACACGTCCTGCGCCTTCTTGTCGAGCGCCGCGAGCGCATCGAGGTCGGCGGCACCGGCACCGACGAGGTCGCGCAACGGCCCGTCGAGTTCGAGGAAGCGCTCGTGGATCTCCGCGATCGAGTCCTCGTCGATCGACACGCGCTCGGCGTCCAGCTGGTCACCGAGCTCGGCGATACCCGCGTCGGTCAGCGCGAACGCGCCGTCGCCGGCCTCCTCCGCCTTGCCCTGCGCGAGCAGCGCGTCACGCGCCGCCTCCGCCGACGCGGCGGCGACACCGAGTTGCGCGGCGAGAACGTCGGCGGTCACCCGGCCCTTCAACCGGATCGTCTGCAGCAGTGCCAGTTCGTCGACGTTGCCAGCGAAGGCCATCGTGTTCTCCTCGTGTGTGCGATAGGTCCGACTGTGCGATAGGTCCGACTGTGCGATAGGTCCGACTGTGAGATAGGTCCGACAAGGAAACCTACAACTCGCCGATGGTCGGCGGTGACGCCAGCGGGTGCGCACGCGAGGTGTCCTTGAGCGCGACACCCGACCGTCCCAGCCGGTGTGCACCGTCGACCAGCGCCGACACCACCCGCGCGGCGTCCCGGTAGCCGAGGCCGGCGGGTGGGTGGATGTTGGACACACAGTTGCGATCGGCGTCGGAGCAGCCGGGCCGGGGGCGGTGGGTGAGATAGATCCCCAGGCTGTCGGCCACGGACAACCCGGGACGCTCACCGATCACGACGATGACCGTGCGCACGCTCAGCGCCGCCCCGATGTGGTCACCGAGCGCCACCCGCGCGCCGGTCGCGACGACGGGTGGTGCGATGCGGTACCGGTCGGACAACGCCTCGGCGAGCGCCCCGAGCAGCGGCACACCGTGGTCTGTGAGCGCTCGCGGGGACAGCCCGTCGGCCAGCACGATGCCGATGTCCGCGTCGGCCCGGGCCACCGGATCGAGCGTCTCCGGCACCCGGCCCAGGTCGGGGCGACGCAGGTACTCGCCGCGGTCGCGCACTCGACTGCGCACGACGGCCGGCGTACCGAGCCCGACACCCGCGACGGCCGCGACGAACGGGCCGCCGTCGAGTGGTTCGTGCACCGCATCGCGCGCCGCGGCATGTGCGACCCGGAACTCGAGCAGTCGCTCGGTGGGCAATCCATCGCCGGCGCGGCCGAGGCCGATCCGTGCCTGCGTGCCGCGCCGCAGTTCGTCCCAGAGTTCGCTCATCGACCCGCCGCCAACTCCCGCAGGGGCGACGAGTCGACGTCGGCGGGCAGGACCCGGCCGTCGCCGTCCGCCATCCCCAGACGCTGCAACCATGCCTCGAACTCGGGTGCCGGGCGCAGTCCCAGCACGCGCCGGGCGTACAGCACGTCGTGGAACGACAGGCTCTGGTACCCGAGCATGACGTCGTCGGCGCCGGGGACCGTGATGACGAAGGCCGTTCCCGCGACGCCGAGCAGGGTGAGGAGGTTGTCCATGTCGTCCTGATCGGCTTCGGCATGGTTGGTGTAGCAGACGTCGACGCCCATCGGCAGCCCCAGCAGTTTGCCGCAGAAGTGGTCCTCGAGTCCGGCCCGGACGATCTGTTTCCCGTCGTACAGGTACTCCGGCCCGATGAACCCGACGACGGTGTTCACCAGCAACGGTTCGAGATCCCGCGCCACGGCGTAGGCGCGGGCCTCGAGTGTCTGCTGGTCGACGGGTCGGCCGCCGGTCCCGAGGTGGGCGCCCGCCGACAACGCCGAACCCTGCCCGGTCTCGAGGTACATCACGTTGTCCCCGACCGTGCCGCGGCCCAGGGACCGCCCCGCCTCGTCGGCCTCCCGCAGCAGCGAGATGTTCACGCCGAAACCAGAATTGGCGCCCTCGGTTCCCGCCACCGACTGGAAGACCAGGTCAACGGGCGCACCCGCGTTCACGAGGTCGAGTGTGGTCGTGACGTGCGAGAGCACGCAGGACTGCACCGGGATGTCGTAACGCCGACGGATGTCGTAGAGCAGGTGCAGGAGGTCGGACGTCGCGTGCGGCGAATCGGTGGCCGGATTGACGCCGATCACCGCGTCACCGCAGCCCATCAGCAACCCGTCGAGCATCGCGGCCGCGATACCGCGGGGGTCGTCGGTGGGGTGGTTGGGCTGCAGACGCGTCGCGAGAGTGCCCGGGCGCCCGATCGTGGTCCGGAATCCGGACGTCACCGTGACCGCACGCGCCACCGCGATCAGGTCCTGATTGCGCATAATCTTGCTGACCGCGGCCACCATCTCCGGGGTCAGCCCCCGCGCGACGGCGGCGAGGGTCGCGGCCGCAGCGGGTGCCGCGGTGGTCGCCAGCAACCAGTCGCGGAACCCGCCGACCGTCAGGTGCGAGACCGCGCCGAACGCAGCGCGGTCGTGGGAGTCGACGATGAGGCGGGTCACCTCGTCGTCCTCGTACGGCACCACCGGGTCGTTCAGGAACGTCGTGAGCGGCAGATCGGCGAGCAGCCACTGCGCTGCCGCGCGTTCGGCGTCGGATTCGGCTGCGCACCCGGCCAATTGGTCACCCGAACGCAGCGGTGTCGCCTTCGCCATGAGGTCGACCAGCCCGTCGAACGTGTAGGTCGTCCCCGAGATCTGGCGTCGGTGGACGGTCACCCGGCCTCCTCCTCCGCATTCGGGACGACGAGCGGTACCGGCGAAGGGCCGGGACGGACACCCTCCTCCCAGTCGCGTCCGAGGATCGGTACCGCCGCTGCCAGCGCGGTGATCTCGCCGGCGTCGAACACCCGGCCACGGCTGAGCAACCGCACACCCTCGGGTGCCTCGAGGCTGAATCCGGCGCCGCGACCCGGAACGACGTCGAGCACCAACTGGGTGTGCTTCCACGTGTCGAACTGGGGTCCGGAGATCCACACCGGGACCGCGTCGTCACCCTCGGGCGCCGACGCCGGAGCCTCCCCGACACCGGCGCCCAGGTCTAGCACGCCGAGCAGCACGTCCCGATCCCCGACGACGAACTCCCCCAACGGGAAACACATCGGCGCCGACCCGTCGCAGCAGCCCCCGGACTGGTGCAGCATCACGGGTCCGTGGACGTCGGTGAGGTGTCGCAGCAGAGCCGCGGCGGCAGCCGTCACGACCACCCGGGGCGGCGCGACGCTCACGCGAAGTCCAGGACGATGCGCCCGTCGACCGCACCGCGTTCGAGTTCGTCGAAGATGTCGTTGATGTCCTCGAGCCTGCGGGTGTGAACCGTCGGGTGGATCGACCCGCGGGCGTAGAAGTCGAGTGCCTCCGCCATGTCCTGGCGGGTACCGACGATCGACCCGCGCAGCGTGAGCCCCTTCAGGACGGTGTCGAAGATCGGCGTCGGGAAGTCCCCCGGCGGCAGGCCGATGCACGTGATGGTGCCGCCGCGGCGGGCCATGCCGATCGCCTGCCCGAACGCGGCCGGATTGACCGCGGTCACCAGAACCCCGTCGGTTCCTCCGGTGGCCTCCTGGATCTTCTCGACCGGGTCCTCCTCGAAGGCGTTGACGAGCACCTCGGCGCCGAAACCGGCGGCGAGGGCGAGTTTGGAGTCGGCGACGTCGACCGCGGCCACCCGCAACCCCATCGCGGTCGCGTACTGGACCGCGACGTGGCCGAGGCCGCCGATGCCGGAGATCGTCACCCACTGGCCGGGCCGGACGTCACTGACCTTGAGGCCCTTGTAGACGGTGACCCCGGCACACAGGACGGGGGCGACCTCGATGGGGTCGGCACCCGCCGGAACCCGGGCCGCGAAGCGGGAGTCGACCAGCATGTACTCCGCGAACGAACCGTCGACGGTGTAGCCGCCGTTGATCTGCGTCTCGCACAGCGTCTCCCAGCCGGTGCGGCAGTACCGGCACTCGAGACACGACGACCACAGCCACGCGTTGCCGACGAGGTCGCCGACCGCGAGATCGGTGACACCCTCCCCCAGCTCCACCACCTCGCCGTAGCCCTCGTGTCCCGGGATGAACGGCGGCTGCGGCTTGACCGGCCAATCACCCTTGGCCGCATGCAGATCCGTGTGGCAGACACCGCTCGAACGGACCTTCACGAGCGCCTGGTCGCGGGCGGGCTTCGGTATCGGCACCTCCTCGATGGACAGGGGCTTTCCGAACTCGCGGACAACCGCGGCCTTCATCGT
Organism: Prescottella defluvii; assembly: GCF_000738775.1. Lineage (GTDB taxonomy): Bacteria > Actinomycetota > Actinomycetes > Mycobacteriales > Mycobacteriaceae > Prescottella > Prescottella defluvii. Next base: position 123,018 of record NZ_JPOC01000020.1, on the reverse strand, counting down.
CTCGGTCATGGGAACCTCCGGATGGGGTGGGGGCGCAGCGCCGACGTGGGCACCCGCCGGCGCCGCGCAGTGCGTGGATGGATCGGATCAGAAGAAGCCCTGCGCCTTGGGTGCGTAGCTGACGAGCAGGTTCTTGGTCTGCTGGTAGTGCGCGAGCATCATGTGGTGGTTCTCGCGGCCGATACCGGACTGCTTGTAGCCGCCGAACGCCGCGTGCGCCGGATACTGGTGGTAGGTGTTGGTCCACACCCGCCCGGCCTGGATGTCGCGTCCGGCCCGGTACGCGACGCCGCCGTCACGCGACCACACGCCGGCACCGAGACCGTAGAGGGTGTCGTTCGCGATCGAGATGGCGTCGTCGTAGTCCGCGAACGACGTCACCGACACGACCGGACCGAAGATCTCCTCCTGGAAGATCCGCATGCCGTTGTCGCCGGTGAAGATCGTCGGCTGGACGTAGAAGCCCTCCGACAGGTCGCCACCCAGTTCGGCCCGCTCGCCGCCGGTGATCAGGCGGGCGCCCTCGTTCTTGCCGATCTCGATGTACGACAGGATCTTCTCGAGCTGATCGTTCGACGCCTGCGCGCCGATCATCGTGTCGGTGTCGAGCGGATCGCCCTGACGCACCGCCTTGGTGCGTACCGCGGCGAGCGCGAGGAAGTCGTCGAAGATGTCCTTCTGGATCAGCGCACGCGACGGGCACGTGCACACCTCGCCCTGGTTGAGCGCGAACATCGTGAAACCCTCGAGCGCCTTGTCCTGGAAGTCGTCGGGGGCGGCGAGGACGTCGGAGAAGAACACGTTGGGGCTCTTGCCGCCCAGTTCGAGCGTCACCGGAATCAGATTCTGCGATGCGTACTGCATGATCAGCCGGCCGGTGGTGGTCTCGCCGGTGAACGCGATCTTCCGGATCCGGGGGCTCGATGCGAGCGGCTTGCCCGCCTCGGTGCCGAAGCCGTTGACGACGTTGAGCACGCCGGCGGGCAGCAGATCACCGATGACACCCATCAGGTACAGGATCGACGCCGGGGTCTGTTCCGCGGGCTTGAGGACGATGGCGTTGCCGGCGGCCAGCGCCGGTGCCAGCTTCCACACGGCCATCAGGATCGGGAAGTTCCACGGAATGATCTGGCCGACCACACCGAGCGGCTCGTGGAAGTGGTAAGCGACGGTGTCGGAGTTGATCTCCGACAGCGAGCCCTCCTGCGCGCGGATCGCACCCGCGAAGTAGCGGAAGTGGTCGATCGCGAGCGGGATGTCCGCGTTGAGGGTCTCGCGGATCGGCTTGCCGTTGTCCCAGGACTCGGCCAGCGCGATGGACTCGAGGTTCTGCTCCATCCTGTCGGCGATCTTGTTCAGGATGACCGCGCGCTCGGCCGCCGAGGTCTTGCCCCACGCCGGTGCCGCGGCATGGGCGGCGTCGAGCGCGAGGTCGATGTCCTCGGCCGTCGACCGTGCGATCTCGCAGAACGGCTTACCCGTGACCGGGGTCGGGTTCTCGAAGTACTGCCCCTTCACCGGTGCCACCCACTCGCCACCGATCCAGTTGTCGTACCGCGATTCGAAGGACATCAGGGCGTCGGGTGAACCGGGACGGGCATACACGCTCATACGAAGTCTCCTGTCTGCGCTGTCACACCTCCACTCGGGGTGTGATACAGGACACTAGGCATGTCAACGTTGCAACCACGTTGGGTTCGAGGTCACAACTGCGCGGCGACCCGGTCCGAATCCGCCCGAACAGTTCCCTACGTCCGGATCGATCGATGTCCGAATTTCGTCACGGAACCGGTACCCGCCTGGCTAGGGTGCAGGTCACAGGTGGAACGTGTTCCGCCGATCGTGTCGCTGCTCTGGAAGGAACGCTGATGCAGTTCAACCTGGCCGATGTTTTCGAGACAGTCGCGGCGGCGGTGCCCGACCGGACAGCCCTGACGTACGAGGGCGAGAACTTCACGTACGCCGAACTCGACGGCGAGGCGAACAAGACGGCCCAACTGCTCGCGCAGGCCGGTATCGCGCCCGGCGAGCACGTGTCGCTGTTCCTGAAGAACAGCGTCGAGCACGTCACGTCGGTCCTGGGCCTGATCAAGATCCGGGCGGTACCGATCAACGTCAACTACCGCTACACCCCCGCCGAACTCGAGTACATCTTCACCAACTCGGACTCGATCGCGGTCGTCGTCGAACTCCCCGAACACCAGCGCACCCTCGCCGGGCTGCTCGAACGCTGCCCACTGGTGCGGACCGTCATCGTCGTCGGCGACATCACCGACGAACTGCGTTCGGCGGCCGAGGCCCGCTCGGTCTCGGTGGTGCCGTTCAGTGACGCGCGCGACCTACCGGCCACCGCCGAGTTCGCCCCGCGCAGCGGCGACGATCTGTACGTCCTCTACACCGGCGGAACCACCGGCTACCCCAAGGGCGTCATCTGGCGGCACGACGACTTCTTCCGCAAGCCCCTCTCCGGCGGCAATCCCTACGGCGAGGACGCCCGGAAGGATCTCGCCGAGGTTGCTGCTGCCGCAAAGGAATTCCCCGATCTCTCGTTCCTGATCGCGGCACCGCTCATGCACGGGGCCGCACTGTACTCACTCTTCACCTTCTTCACTCTCGGCGCACGGGTGGTGTTGATGCGCGACTTCGTCCCGCGCAAGGTCGTCGAGTCGATCGAGAAGGAATCACTGCAGGTGATCCTCATCGTCGGCGACGGCATGGGACTGCCACTGGTGGACGAGATGGAGCGCCGCAAGGGCGAAGTCGATCTCGGTTCGCTGTTCTCGATCACCTCGGGCGGCGCGATCTGGTCGCTGAGCGTGCGCGAGAGGATGCTCGCGGTCAAGCCGGACCTGCTGCTACGCGACAACTTCGGAGCGTCCGAGTCCGGCAACGACGGCGCCTTCACCATCGACGAGAACGGCAACCTGCGGATGCCCCCGTCGCCCAACATGATCCTGGTCGACGAGCGTCTCGAACAGATCCCCGCCGGGTCCGACGAGATCGGCTACATCGCCCGCATCGGCAACGTCCCCGTCGGCTACTACAAGGACGAGGAGAAGACCGCCCGCACCTTCCCCACCCGTGCGGACGGCACCCGCATCTCGGTGCTCGGCGACATGGGCACGATCGAGGCCGACGGCACCATCGTCTTCCTCGGACGCGGCTCGCAGTGCATCAACACCGGCGGCGAGAAGGTGTTCGCGGAGGAGGTCGAGGCCGCCCTCCACGCACACCCGGCGATCTCCGACGCCCTCGTCGTACCGGTGCCCGACGAGCGGATGGGTCAGCGGGTCGCGGCCGTGATCGCGGTCTACCCCGACGCGGCGGAACTGACACTCGACGGCGTCCAGGAGCACTGCCGCAAGACGCTCGCCGGCTACAAGGTTCCGCGCGCCGTGGTGACCGTCGAGGAGGTCAAGCGCACCCCCGCCGGCAAGGCCGACTACCGCTGGGCCGCGGCCGTCGCATCCGCGGAGTCCGAGACGGCACAGGTTCAGTAGCCCGACCCGAACCTTCGGTCGAGCACGCGCAGGTGGGCCTCCACCTGCGCGTGCCGCGACGAACCGGTGTCGAGGGTGGACAGGTACGCCACCCAGGCGGTGCGGTCGTGGCGGCCGTGGATCGAACTCGTCCACGACGCGAGCAGGCGCGAGTCACCGCCGCGCAGGACCGTCGCCTGCACCCGCACACGAAGCTCCTCCCGCACGTCCTCGACGCCGGGCGCCTCCGACCCCGGCAACACCGGCCCGCCGTACAGGTGCAGCGCCGACTCGAGGTCACCGCGGTCGAGCAGCGACCGCACGTCGTCGACGTCGGACGCGAGCGGCGCGAGCAGCCGGTACGGTCGCGATCCCAGTCGTTCGGCACCGAAAACCTTACGTAGCCGCGACATCTCGGCCCGGATCGTGACCGCGTCCAGTTCCTCCTCGTCGAGCAGCACCGCGAGCTGGTCGGCGGCGAGACCCTCGGGGTGTTCGGCGAGCAGCAGCAGGATCTCCGCGTGCCGGCGCGACAGATGACTGCGTTCACCGTCCACGATCAGGCCCGGACGCCCCGACCCCAGGACCTCGAGGCGCGGCGCCGACGCCACCGACGGTCGCGGCGACGCCAACGCCTGCAACCGCAACTCCGCCTCGGCCGCCGCCACCGTGGCACGGACGAGGGTGAGCGCCTCCGGCACCGCCACCCGGGGTCCGCCGGTGATGTCGAGTGCACCGATCGTCCGCCCCGTGACCGGGTCGTGGATCGGGGCCGCCGAACAACTCCACTCGTGGACCGCACGGTTGAAGTGCTCGGCCGCGAAGATCTGGACACCGTGGTCGAGTGCGAGCGCGGTACCGGGAGCGTTGGTCCCCACCCGTTCCTCGCTCCAGTCCGCGCCCTCGACGAAGTTCATGCGCAGCGCCCGGTCCTTCGCCACGGCGTCACCCTCGACCCACAGCAACCGGCCGTGCGCATCGCTGATCGCAACGAGCAGACCGGTGTCCGCAGCGTCCTCGACCAGCAGTTTCCGCACCACCGGGCGGATCGCGGCCAGCGGATGCTCCGCCCGGTACTGCGCGAGCGCGGCCCCGTCGAGGACCACCCCGTCGTCGACGACGTCCGGGCTCACACCGCTCCCCCGGCTGCGCAACCACGACTCCCGGACGACCGACCGGACGGCATCGACCCCGGTGCCGTCGAGCTCCGAGTCCACGAACAGTTGATGCGCCGACGACGTCCTCTCCGCGAGCACCGCGGGGTCGTCGCCGGGACGCACCGCAATCCACGGATTGCGCGAACCGAACTCCTGACCTGCCATCGACGCCCTCCATCGACCCCTGACGCCCCCGACAGCCACTGTAATGCCGCTCACACGAAGGTGCTGGCACGCTCCGCGACCATGACGGCGGTGGCGTGCGGGCCACGACTGGGCACCGAAGGCAGGATCGACGTATCGACGACGTACAGGCCGTCGATTCCGTGGACACGGCACCGCTCGTCCACCACCGACGACTCCTCGTCGACGCCCATCCGGCAGCTGCCCGACAGGTGCAGGGACGTGCCGAGATGGTCGGACAGCCAGTCGTCGGACGTCTCGATGCGCTCGGGTTCGAGCAGGCGGCTCATCGGCCCGGAGTGCATGAGGTCGGCGGCGTGGGCCACACCCGAGCGCAACGCGTCCCGGTCCCCGGCCGACTCCAGATAGCGGTACGACACCGTCGGCGCGTCCCCCGGATCCGGCGACACCAGGCGGATCTCGCCGCGGCTGCGCGGTGTCATCAGCACCACCCCGAGGCACGGTTTGCCGATTCCCGATCCGGGTATCAGGTCACCGAATGCCGCTGTGTACGGACGCATTTCGATGTCCCCGGTGTTGAGCGTCACCTGCAGCACCGGGGTTCGGGAGGTCCGGGCGACGGGGCGCCGGTAGCGGTACGGCAGCACCACCTCGGGATGGTCGCTGAACTCCGAACCCACCGCCGGTAGGTCCGCGACCACCGGGATGCCCAGCGCCGCCAGATGGTCGGCGGCACCGACCCCGGACAGCATCAGCAGGTGCGGGGTCGCGACCGCGCCGGCGGTGAGGACCACCGTCGACGCCCGAATCGTCCCCACCCGACCGTCGACGGTGACCTCGACTCCCTCCACCCGCGTTCCGGAGAACAGCACCCGCGTCACGGTCGTGTCGGACCGGACGGTGAGGTTGGGCCGCCCCAGATGGGGCAGCAGATAGGCCGACGCCGGACCCACCCGCACACCGTCCCGGATGTTCAGCGGCACCGGGCCGATGCCGTGCGATCCGGGTGCGTTCTTGTCGCGGTCGTCGGGATGACCCGCGGCGTGCGCGACGTCGGCGAACGCGGCGCTCACCGGATGCCAGTGGTCGACGGGGTCGCGGCGCACCGGAATCGGACCCGTCGACCCGTGCCACGGACCGCCGAAGTCGGCGTCGGACTCGATCTTCCTGAAGTACGGCAGCACGTGCTCGTAGGACCACGACGCCGGCCAGTGCGCGAAGTCGCCCACCTGCGCCCGCACGAAGTAGCCGCCGTTGACGGCACCCGAACCGCCCAGCACCCGCCCCCGCGCGATCCAGCCGGCACGACTGCCCGTGAGCTCCACCGGATACGGCCAGATCCAGCGGCTGTCCGGGCCCACCGGGAGCACCCCGGCGTCGACGAGTTCTGGTGGGAACTCGGCGGGAATCCGGTGGCCCGGACCGGATTCGACGAGCAGGACCCGTCGGCTCGGGTCCTCGCTGAGACGACCGGCGACGACGCTCCCGCACGAACCACCACCGATCACGACGACATCCGCCGACGCCGGGATGTCCGGGCCGCCCCGGTCCACCGTCAGCTACCGATGCGCGGCGTCAACGCCCGCAGGTCGCGGGCACGGGCGGCGCCCTTCCACAGCCCCGCGCCGTACGCGACGTCGTCGAGTCGTTTGAACGCGGTGTGCCGCACCGGTCCCAGCCCGCCGGGCTCACGGTGCGTCGACCAGTCCACGACGCCCTCGGTGACCGCGACGATCAAGGCCAGCCGCCGGATCCGGCGGGACAGCACGACCGCCAGCAGGGTCACCGGCCAGTAGTGCCGGCACATCGCGGACGCGAGCTGCCATGCGCCGCCCACGAAACCACGCGCCGCGAGGATCGCGGCGATGCGTGTGGGCTGGTCCAGCTCACGGAACGTGCGACGCAGGCGGAGCATCGTCACCAGCAGGGTGGCGAGACTGCCGAGCAGCCCGATCCGGGTGCACGTCGCGGCCGCGAGGACCGCGAACAACGTCCACTTCGACATCGCTACCGGCGGCACCATGCCCTCGTGCCGGGCCGCCAGCGGCGCTGCCCCGGTCCCGTAGAACAGCTTGCGGGTGAACCACTTCCCGAACGACACGCGGTGGTCGTGCGCGACGTGCGCGACCGGCTCGTAGCGCAGGCGCCAGCCGCCCTCCTGGAGCCGCCAGCACAGGTCGACGTCCTCGGCGACGTGCATCGACTCGTCGAACCCACCCAGCTCGGACAGGACGTCCCGGCGCACCAGCATGGCCGCGCTCGGTACGTACGACACCGGACTGCCCGAGCGGACCGCTGCTTCCTTCCGCCCGAGATCCAGCGACGACCGCGCGTGCTCGTAGCGGGCCAGCATCGAACCCTCGGGTTCGAGGGCGACGATCCGCGGCGCGACCAACGCGACCGCGGGATCACTGAAGTGGCCGAGCATTCGTTCGAGCCAACCCGTCTTCGGTAGCACATCCGAATCCAGGAAGGCCACGAAAGGTGTTTGTGCGGCGCGCAATCCGGTGTTCCGGGCCGCGGCCGGGCCACGGGAGGACTCGTGCCGCAGGAGCGTCACGTGCGCGGTGCAGCCGGACAGGTCCGGAAGCTCGAGCGGCGTCGCGGACCCGTCGTCGACGACGACCACATTGAGGCCCTTCAGTGCCGGGACGAGACGGGCGATGCCGTCGACGTTGTCCCGCAACGGCACCACGACGGTGACGTCGCCGGGCGACGGAGTGGTCATGGGGCGCGGGTTCCCGACACCGGAGTCGAGCAGGTGCCGGGCGACCACCGCGGTCTGCGAGTCGACGACCTCGAGATAGCCGTCGCCGATCATCGCGGCAGCGGCCGGCGCGAGCTTGAGCATGCGCATCGGTGAGCCGCCGATCAGGACGCGGCCACCGGAATAGGCACGCACCTTGGGATCGATGCGGATCCCGAACCCGTCGGGGAGGCGTGCATGTTGCATCAGACGATCGTAAGGCTCGATTCGGTAACGGACACAACTTGCTGCAGAAAACCCGGACGAATCGTCACTTTCGTCAGGCGAGGCGCCCGTCCGGCCGCAGAGTCCACCCCTCGATCGCCGAGTCGGCCCGGCGGACGAGGTCGGCGAACAACCGCTCCCCCTCCTCCGCGGACGCCCCGGTGGGATCGCCGAGAATGCCATTGGCGGTCGCGGCCGCCATGCCGCCCGCCCGCAGCTGCGGCATCAACTCGACGATCGGCGCGGTGTTCCCCGGCTCCGCCCGCTCCATCGCCACGGCCTGCGGTGAAAGATGCAGCAGCAGAGATGTTTCCGTTCGCCCGGCATGCGCGTCGGCGCCGGGGACCGCACACGGAAGCCAGGCCACGTCGCGGCCCTCGTAGCGCAGCAACTCGACGGCCTTCACCAGCGCCGGACCGTTACCACCGTGCCCGTTGACGAACACCACACGCCGCGCCCACCGGCACACCGAGCGGCCGTACTCGACGAGCAGCGTCTCGAGCGCCGCGGTTCCGATGGAAATCGTGCCGGCGAAGCCCTCGTGCTCACCACTGGCGCCGTACTCGATCGCGGGCGCCGCGGTCACGCCGGTCAGCACGCGGGTCACCGCCGACGCGATCCGGGTGTCGGTGTCCAGCGGCAGGTGCGGGCCGTGCTGCTCGAACGACCCGACCGGGACCGCGACCGTCAGGGCGTCCCGGGCGATGTCGGGCCAACGTGCCTCGGCGAGACGAATCGTCCCGTCCATCAGTCCTCGGTGCATTCGACGCCGGCGCCGTTCACCCGGACCCGCTCGAGCAGAGCCTGCAACGCGGCCGACTCCTCGTCGGACAGCTCGGCGAACAGTTCGGCGTCCGCGTCCCCGAGGGCCTGCTCGATACGAGTGACCGTGCGCGCCCCCTCGGGGGTGATCTCGACGATGTGCCTGCGGCGGTCCGCGGGATCTCGACGACGCTCGGCCAACCCCGCCGACTCGAGGTCATTGAGGATTGCCACCAGCTGACTCGGATCGACACCCATCGCGTCGGCGAGCTGGCGCTGCCCGATCGAACCGTGACCGAGGTGCAGCAGAGTCATCGCCTGGCGCGATCGAAGCCCGGTGACGGCGAGCGCGCCCCTCAACCGGATTCCGGCCAGTTCACCGCGGAACGCGAGGAGGAAGCCGAGGCGTTCGGTCGGCACTGTCGCTGCACGCGTCGACGTCATCCCGCCACCGTATCAGGACCCCTATTGTTTACCTGTCGCAATCATTGATACCTTGCAACGATTAGGGTCCCTCAATCGATCGGAATCACACATGTTCATCGCCTACGCCGTCGTCGCCGTCCTGCTGACGCTTGCGCTCACCGCCTCCGCGTTCCTGACCGCCACCCGGAACGAGCAGGTGACCACCAGCATGCGCAATGCAGGAGCGCACGACTCCTGGTTCCCGAAACTCGCCGCACTGAAGGCACTCGGCGCCATCGGACTCGTCGTCGGACTGTGGGTGCCGTGGATCGGTGTCGCCGCCGCCATCGGCGTCACCCTCTACTTCATCGGCGCCGTCACCATGCACCTGCGGGCCGGTGACAAGAACATCGGCGGAGCGGCCTTCCTCGGACTCCTCGCCGTCGCCGCGATCGTCCTCCGTTTGATCAGCGTCTGAGCCGAGCGACTGCGGCCTGCCCGGTGGGGCGACGAGCTGCGTGAGATGCAGGGCCTACAGCGACACCGCCACTCGATGCCCCTCCAGCACCGCGGCATGCGAGCGCCGCGGCGTGACGGCGTCCCCGATGCGGTACACCTCGAAGGATCCAGAACCACTGCCCGACAGCGTCTTCCACAGCTCTTCGTCCGGCTCCTGATGGGTTGCGCAGACCACCCAGTCGAACACGTTCGTCCGTGCCCGACCCGTCAGGTGGTGGTCCATCGCCACCCGTAGGCCACCGGATTCCTCGACGACACCGGTGACACCGACATCGGTCCACTGCACGATGCCCGCACGGTGCGCCCGCCGCTGCCACCCCTCCATGTCGAGAGTGATGCCGAGATCCTGCCCGACGATCATCCCCGGCGCAGCGATCGTCACCGCACACCCCCGCGCCGCCAACGTCTCCGCCACCGACGGCCCCTGATGGAAACCGAGCTCGTCCACCACCAGCACACGGCCGTCCGGATCCGCCCGCCCCTCGAGAACGTCCCGGGCATGGACGACCCGCGCACACTCCCCCGCCCACCACGGCAGGACCGGACGCGCACCGGTCGCCACGACGACGACATCCGGCGCCAGCCCGTCGAGCAGGTCGACGTCGACTTCCACACCCGTCTCGATCAGCACACCTCGGCGCTCGCACTCCCCGACCAGGTTCCGCACCAGATCGCCGAGTTCACCACGACCTGCCGCCGACGCCGCCACCCGGATCTGCCCGCCCAGCACCTCCGACCGCTCGAACAGCGTCACACGGTGCCCGCGCTCGGCCGCCGTCGCCGCGGCGGACAACCCCGCCGGGCCGCCACCGACCACCACGACTCGTCGCTCGGGCATACGCGACTGCGGCAGCGGCACCGATTCCCTACCCGCGCGCGGATTCTCGACACATCCGAGCCACCGGCCCAGACCCATCCGCCCGACGCACTCCTGATTGCACGACAGGCAGGTACGGATCTCGTCAGCGGCACCCCGCCGGGCCTTCGCCACGAACTCCGGGTCGGCGATCTGACCGCGCACCACCCCGATCAGATCGCAGCGGCCCTCCACCAGCGCGCGCTCCGCCTCGGCCGGATCCTTGAGCCGCCCCACCCCCACCACCGGCAGCGCGACACCGCGCCGGATGGCATCGGAGATGTGCAGTGCGTATCCGCGTGGCGTCGCCATGGACGGTTCCACCAGATGCAGCGTCTCGGTCGCCACCCCCATCGTGGTGTTGATGTAGTCGACGACGCCCGTCGCCTCCACCAGCCGCGCCACGGCCACCGCCTCGTCGAGCACGATGCCGCCGGACACCTGCTCGTCACCTGAGAGGCGCACGCCCAGAACGAGATCCGACCCGATGGCCTCCCGCACCGCCGCGATCACCTCGAGCAGGAAACGCGCCCGGTTCTCGACCGGACCGCCGTAGCCGTCGGTCCGCAGATTCGTCTGTCGCGCGAGGAATCCGCGGATCAGCGACGACTGCGACGCCTGCAGTTCGACGCCGTCGAATCCGCCGTCGCGGCAGTGCCCGGCAACGGTCGCGTACCCGGCGACCAGTTCCGCGATCTCGTCCGCGGTGAGCGCCTTGGGGACCTCCCGGAACAGCGGGTCCGGCACCGGACTCGGCGCCCACAGCGGGCGGCGGGAATACATCCCGGACCCCTGCCCTCCGTTGTGATTGAGCTGCGCGAGGATCACCGCGCCGTGCTCGTGCACGGCGTCGGTGATCCTGCGATACCCCTCGACCACCTCCGGGCGGTACCCGTGAATCACCTTCTCGTACGGCCAATCCGACGGATGGACGCACTGCTCCTCGGTGACGATCATCCCCACCCCGCCGGCGGCCCGGGCCGCGTAGTACGCGGCGTGCTGCTCGGTGGGCAGGCCACCGCACGCATAGTTCGTCAGGTGCGCGGTGAACACGACCCGGTTGGCCAGCGTGCGCGAGCCCAGGCGGAGCGGGGAGAACAACATCGGATACAGCTCGGTCAGACCTTGGTGTTGCCCTGGTCCAGCGCCACCTGGCTGGCCGTGACGGTCTTGGACCCGTCCCCGGCCAACCACAGCACCGCATCCGAGATGTCGTCCGGGTCGGCGATCGGCTTCTCGGTGAGGATCGGTGCGAAGTTCGGACCGTAGTGCGGGTACTGCTGCAGGATCACCAGGCTGCCCTGATCGGTACCCATATGCGTGTTGACGCCGTACGGGTGGATCGAGTTGACCCGGATCCGGTACTCGCCCAACTCCTTCGCGGCGGCCTGTGTCAGTCCGACCAGACCGAACTTCGACGCCGCGTAGTGCGCCTGGCCCGGCAGTGCCTTGATACCGGCCACCGAGCTGACGACGATGATGGAGCCACCGTTGCCCGCCTCGATCATCGCCGGCACCGCCGCCTTGAGCGTCTTGAACGCTCCGGTGAGGTTGATGTCGATCAGCGTCTCCCACTGCTCGTCCGACATCTCCCAGAATCGGTTCCAGTTGCAGATGCCGGCGTTCGCGATCACGACATCGAGCCGACCGAACTGCTCCACACCCGCATCGACGACGGCCCTCAGCGCCGCACTGTCGCGGACGTCCGCCTCACGGGCGTAGATCTTCGCGCCCTCGGCCTCGACGAGGCGCACCGTCTCGGCGAAGTCCTCGGACGTCGCCGCGTCGTACGTGTTGTCGTCGGTGACGCTCTTGCAGACATCCACCGCGATGATCGCGGCACCCTCCCGTGCCAACCGCACCGCGTGCGTGCGGCCCTGGCCGCGCGCCGCACCCGTGATGAAGGCGACCTTGCCGTCGAACTGTCCCACCGTGATCTCCTATCCCGTGACAATCTCGTTGACTGGCGTGGACCGGTGCCCGGGCGCCGCCGATACTTCCGATATCGACGGCACCGCCGACACTGCCGCGAGACGCCCCTCGCGGACGGCTTCGAGAACTGTGCGCGGGGCGACACAATCGCCGACCCTCGTTGCCGCACCGACCGGTTGCTCGTTCGGCAGAGGAGCCGAGCAGTCCACCAGTACCGAGCACGGTACGCCGAATGAAACCCCCGTGAAGCGGTTCTGCAGCAACACTTCTCCCGCTCTCCCACCCACCGGGACAACCGCCAGATGCGACGTCACACCGGCGGCCGCCAGACGCTTGTTCGCCCCCGTCAGATCCCCCGTGGGCCCCAGTCTCGATCCGATCAACTGATCCGGCGTGGCGATCGCGACCACCCGGCCGCGGGCCGCCAGCAACGACGCCACCGACACCGCGACGGGACCGCCGACCGGATCGGACACCAGTACCGGACCGGGGTCGAGCGGCACGCCCGCCAGCACGTCGGCGGCGGTGACGGCCTGCACACCTTCCTCGACCGGGCACAGAGCCGGACGCGCGGTGCTCCCCGTCGCCACGACGACGACCCCGCCGCCGCGCTGCGCATCCTCCACACCGTCCACACCGATCTCGATGCCCGTCCGGATCTCCACCCCGAGCAGGCGGCACTCCCCCTCGAGCCAGTCGACGAGCCCCGCCAACCGCGCCCGCCCGCTCCCGACGGCAGCCGTGCGGACCATGCCGCCCGTCCGAGCAGCCTTCTCCGTCAACGTCACCCGGAAGCCACGCCGCGCCAGTACCCGCGCCGCCTCGAGCCCGGCGGGACCACCGCCCACCACGAGCGCCGCCGCCGGCGCCGCGACGACGACGGGTTCGGGATCGACCGTCTCGTACCCGGCCGACGGATTGCCGATGCAGGTGACGATCGGATTGCGCGGATCACGCACCAGGCAGGTCTGGTTGCACAGCACGCACGGACGCGGATCGAGGCCGTCCCGCACACGCGTGACCAGGTCGGGGTCCGCGATCTGCGCCCGCGTCATCTCGACCAGATCGGCGTCGCCGTCGTCGAGGGCATGCTGGGCCTGCTCGGCGTCGACGACACTGCCCTGCAGCACGACCGGGATGCGACCGTCGGCGGCCGCCCGCATCGACCGGCACAGGTCGAGGTTGAATCCGGGGCCGGTACCCAGGTCCGGGCGGTAGGCGTCGGTGGCGAACGGGCCGCCGCGCACGACCACGAGCAGGTCCAGTGAATCCGCTAGCGCGCGAACCTGTTCGACGGCCTCGTCGGGGGTGACACCGGCCCACGGTGCGAGTTCGTCGCAGCTGAGCCGCAGCGAGAGGATCCGGTCGGCACCCAGTTCGGCGCGCACCGCGGCGACCACCTCGCGGGTGAGGCGCAATCGGTCGTCGCCGTAGCCGTCGGCGCGACGGTTGGTCAGTCCGGAATGGAACTGCCGCAGCAGGGAGAAAGCGCCCGCATCGAGTTCGACGCCGTCGATGCCCGCAGACACCGCAAGCCGCGCAGCCGATGCGAAACCTTCGACGAGCGCATCGATCTCGCCGGACTCCATCTCCATCGGCAGCTCACGCGACACCGGATCCGGGAACCGGGACGGCGCCCACAGCGCGGACTGCGACCACGCACTCGACCCCTGCAGCCCGGTATGGCCGAGACCCGCGAGCACCAGCGTTTCGTGCGGGCGGCACGCGTCGGCCACCGCGCGCCAACCCGGTTCGCAGTCCGCGGCGAGCGGTGCCCGCTCGTAGGGCCAGTCGCTCTGGTGCACCGACGCGGTCTCGGTGACGATCAGCCCGGCACCGCCCCGCGCCCGGCGCTCGTAATACGCGACATGTCGCGGCGACAGCCCCCGGCCGTCACCCAGGTTGGTCTCGTGCGGGCCGAACAGCACCCTGGACCGGGCGGTGCGCCCGGCCAGGGTGAACTGCTCGGTGAGACTGCCGCGCATCCGCTGGCGCGCGGTCTTCTAGCCGACGCCCAGGTCGCGGCGGAAACCCTCCGGGATCACCAGGTCGTTGGCACTGAGATCGTGAATCGACTTGTGGCCCAGGCCCAGGACGGCCGAGTCGATGCCACCGCGGAGGATGTCGAGGACGTTCTCGACACCGGCCTGGCCGTTGGCCGACAGGCCCCACAGGTACGCACGGCCGATCATGACGGCCCGCGCGCCGAGCGCGAGCGCCTTGACGACGTCGCTGCCGCGGCGGATGCCGCCGTCGAGCACGACCTCGAGCTGATCGCCCACGGCCTCGGCGATCGCCGGCAGCGCACGGATCGGTGCGGGGGTGCCGTCGAGATTGTTGCCGCCGTGGTTCGACACCGAGATCGCCGAACAGCCGGCGTCGAGTGCCCGCTTGGCGTCGTCGACGCGCATGACGCCCTTGAGCATGAACGGTCCGCCCCACTGCTCACGCAGCCACGCGACGTCCTCCCACGTCGGGAGAGGCGTGCCCATCCACTGGCCGTACGCACCGAAGAACGTGGGCGGCGCCTGGCCCGGCGCCGCAAGGTTCGGCGTCGTCAGATCCGGAACCTTGCCGGTCTTGGCGAACTCCCACAGCCACTTCGGGCGGGTGATGCCCTCGGGCGCGAACTGGAACATCGCCTTGAGGTCCATCTTCTCCGGGATCGACGGGCTGCCCCAGTCGCGACCGTTGGAGAACGACCAGTCCAGCGTGATGATCAGTCCGGTCGCCCCCGCCGCGCGAGCCCGCTCCATGCGCTGGAGCAGCGTGTCTCGGTCGCCCACCCAGTACATCTGGAAGAAGGTCTGCGGATTAGCCGCCGCCACCTCCTCGATGGACTTGCTCGCGAACGAGCTGAGCCCGATCGCGGTGCCCCGCGCGGCGGCGGCGCGCGCAACCGCGACCTCGCCGTCCGGGTGCACGGCCTGCACACCGGTGGGCGAGATCATCACGGGCATCGAAATGGGCTGGCCCATCACGGTCGTCGAGAGGTCACGCTCTCCGGACAGTCCGGCGACGTGCGGCGCGAACCCGAGTTCGGTGAATGCCGCGATGTTGTCATCGACGGTCAGACCCTTCTCGGAGCCCGCGACGAGCGCCGCATACACCGACTTGGGCAGGCGCTTCTGCGCGCGACGCTGCGCTTCGGCAACCGTCTCGAACCAGGCACTCTTGGCCATCACACTCTTCTTTCGATCAAGGGGTTCCGGCCGAATGTCGTACACGTTCAGTTGGACTGCACGCGTGCGACATTCGGCCATCGGGAACTACATCCCGGCAAGCGGATTTTCGTCACAGATCTTGGCCGGCGGACGGGTCAGCAAGGTGAGCGGAACCGGCGCCTGCGGCGTGCGACGCTCGGCACGCTTACCGGTCCGCGAATGGTCCTGGCTGGACTTGGGCACACTGCGGTCGGCCGCGAGCGCCGACTCGCCGTATCCCTGGACGCACTCGGGGTCCGGGCCGTCCATCGGCAGGCCGGTGAAGAACTTGGCCGCCATGCAGCCGCCGCGGCACGAGTCGTAGTGGTCGCACTTGGCGCACGCGCCACCGGTCTGCGGCGACCGCAGATCCTGGAACAGCTCCGAATGCTGCCAGACCTGCTGGAAACCACCGTCCGAGACGATGTTTCCGGCGAGGAACTGGTCGTGGATCGCGAACGGGCACGCGTACACGTCGCCGATCGGGTCGATCAGGCACACGACGCGACCCGCACCACACAGGTTCAGGCCCGGCAACGCGTCACCGTACGCGGACAGGTGGAAGAACGAGTCGCCCGTCAGGACGCCCTCGCCGTTCGCGACCAGCCAGTCGTACAACTCGCGCTGCTGGTCCAGCGTGGGATGCAACTCGTCCCACACGTCGGCACCGCGACCGGACGGACGCAGCCGCGTGATGCGCAGCGTCGCACCGTACTTGTCGGCGAGCTCCTTGAAGTCGTCGAGCTGGCTCACGTTCTGCCGGGTGACGACGACCGAGATCTTCGCGTCCTTGAACCCGGCCTCCGCCAGATTCTCGAGCGCCCGGACCGCCATCGCGAACGAACCCGGGCCGCGCACCGCGTCGTTGACTTCGGCGGTCGCGCCGTCGAGCGAGATCTGCACGTCCACGTAGTCGCTGGCCGCGAGGCGCTCGGCGACCTTCTTGTCGATCTTGACGCCGTTGGTGGAGAACTTCACGCCCACCTGGTGCTCGGTCGCGTAGTCGACGAGCTCCCAGAAGTCGGAGCGCACCGTGGGCTCGCCACCGCCGATGTTGACGTAGAACACCTGCATGCGCTGCAACTCGTCGATGATCGACTTGCACTGCTCGGTGGACAGCTCGCGCGGGTCCCGACGTCCCGAGGACGACAGGCAGTGCACGCAGGACAAGTTGCAGGCGTAGGTGAGTTCCCACGTGAGGCAGATCGGCGCGTCGAGACCGAGTTCGAACTGGTCGACTAGCCGACCCACCTTGGGGGCGGGCGGCTCGAGAACTGAGGTCATGGGGCTGCGTCCTCACATCGGGGATGTCTGGTTGGGTGCATGTGTGGAGATGAGACAGAGCTCAGGACGGCACGATCATGTGCGAGTCGGCCAGGGTCTCGAGGGCGCGCAGATACGGCCGTGCCGCATCCTCCTCGATGCCCTGCGCCGACAGAGCTGCCCGGACGTCCGGGTGCTCCGGCAGGGATTCGACGATCGCGACGATGGTCCGGTTCTTCAGGAACGAGAGCTTGCGCGTTCCGAAGTGGTAGAGCAGCGCCCCGAAAGGTTCGGGGCGCAGCGCCACCTGCGGGTGAAGCTTCCACGCCGCGTCGAGATCGATCGTGCCGGCCGACGAGCTGCTGCCGGCGGCTGGTGTGGACACGATCAGTACACGCCGCACATGCCGTCGATGGAAACCTCTTCGACGAGGGATTCCTCGACGAGCTGGTTCTCGTTGGCAGAAATGACACTGTCGCGATCGGACATCGATTCCTCCTCCAAATCGGACCCCGGGATCGGAGTCTGTGGTCATAGTGACTTCTTCACTGTGACTCGACTCACCACTGTAATGGCATTGGGTGCACAATGACTAGTGAAGGAGGCCACACAGGTGCGAACTCGCAGGAACCCGTCGACGCGAATCGGTAGGAGACCGACCACGACACGTGACCGCATTGCCGCGGTCGGCATCGACCTGTTCGCTGCCCGCGGGTTCGACGACACCAGCGTCGACGACATCGCCGAGGCCGCCGGCATCGCGCGTCGCACGTTCTTCCGGTACTTCCCGTCGAAGAACGCGGTGCCGTGGGGCGACTTCGACGCGCACATGTCGGAGATGCGCACCATGCTCGCGGAGACGCCCGCCGACATGTCGATCCTCGACAGCCTCGTCTCGGTCGTGTTGGCGTTCAACAGTTTTCCGCCCGAGGTCGCGGAAGGCCACCGGCGTCGCATGGAGTTGATCTTCGTCGTGCCGGCGTTGCAGGCGTACTCGGTGGTGATGTACGACGGCTGGCGCAGGGTGATCGCCGAGTACGTCGCGCAACGACTGGGCCTCGAGCCCACCGACCAGCTCCCCAAGACCGTCGGCTACCTCATGCTCGGCGTCGCACTCGGGGCATACGAGACGTGGCTGACCGACGAGTCCCTCGACCTGATCGACCTCATCTCCCAGGGCAGTCGGGTGCTCTACACCGGCCTCGCCGACCTGCACGAACCACTCCTGAACGGGGCCGCCCACCATGACGCTTGATTCGCTCGCCCCCTGCACACCCGGTCGGTGGTCGCACGACCACGTCACCGTCGAGCGCGTCCCCAGCGGCCCCCTCTCGCTCACCAGGACCGGCGACGCGCTGCACGTTCGCCACTCGCTGGGGCCGGACGCACTGAGCGAACGCCTGGTCGCCGAGGTGACCGCTTCCATCGGCGACGCGAGCTTCGGGCAGGTGGAGTTCGAACTCACCATGGTGGGGCTGGTCCGGTCGACCGTGCCCGGCGCGCTCGACTCCTGGACCGTCTACTACCGGAACTCGCTCGAGGATCTCCAGAACGGCACCGCCGACTTCGCCCCGATCCACGACAAGGCCGCCGAACTGGTCCGCGGCAGCGTCCTCGACCTGGGCTCCTGCTTCGGCTTCCTGCCGCTGCGCCTGGCCCGCGCAGGCGTCCCCGTCACCGCGACCGACATCCTGCCGGGCACCATGACGCTGCTCGACGCCGTCGCCCCGCAGCTCGGCATCCCCATCGACACCCTCGTGTGCGACGCCGCGAACGTCCCTGTGCCTGACGACAGCGCCGACACCGTCACCGCCGTCCACCTCCTCGAGCACGTGGATCCCGCGACGGGTGCCGCGGTCGTCGCCGAGGCCCTGCGCATCGCCCGCGAGCGCGTCGTGATCGCGGTCCCGTACGAGGACGAGGCCACCGCCTGCCACGGCCACATCCGCACGTTCGACGCCGACGCACTGCGCGAACTCGGCGCCTCGACGGGCCGGCCCTTCGAGGTCTTCGAGCATCACGGCGGCTGGCTGGTCCTCGAGGCCTGATTCCCGAGCCCCGATCACACCTCTCGAGACGCTCCCGATCAGCGGGAGCCGGAAGCGGCGAATTACCATCGCCCCGGTAACGTCGCTACGCTGCTACGCTGAAACTAGAACACGTTCTATACGTTCTACACTGATCCACGAGAGGACCAGAGTTCGCATGACCACTATCGATGTGCCGCACAGCTCTCGATCCGCGGTGCTCACCGTGTCCGGGGTTATCGAGGAGACCCCCGATTCGCGGTCGCTGGTCTTCGACGTCCCCGCGGACATGAAGAGCAAGTTCCAGTACAAGCCCGGCCAGTTCCTGACGCTGCGCATTCCCAGCGACCAGACCGGCTCGGTCGCCCGCTGCTACTCCCTGGCGAGCTCGCCGTTCACCGACGACGCACCCAAGGTCACCGTCAAGCGCACCGCCGAGGGCTACGGCTCCAACTGGCTCTGCGACAACATCTCGGTGGGCGACCAGATCGAGGTCCTGCCCCCCGCCGGCGTCTTCACCCCCAAGTCGCTCGACCACAACTTCCTGCTCTTCGGCGGCGGCAGCGGCATCACGCCCGTCATGTCGATCCTGAAGTCGGCGCTCACCCAGAGCGACAGCAAGGTCGTCCTCCTGTACGGCAACCGCGACGTCGAGTCGGTGATCTTCGCTGCCGAGCTGCGCGAGCTCGCCGCCAAGTACGCCGACCGCCTCACGATCTTCCACTGGATCGAGACGGTCCAGGGCCTGCCGAGCGCGACGCAGCTCGCAACGCTCCTGGCTCCGTACACCTCGTACGAGGCGTTCATGTGTGGCCCCGGCCCGTTCATGGACACCATCCACGAGGCGCTGGCCCAGGCCGGGATGCCGCGCGCGCAGGTCCACGCCGAGGTGTTCAACTCCCTCAGCGGCGACCCGTTCGAGGACGTCGAACTCGAGGAGGTCACCGAGGAGGAGGCCGCCGACGCCGCGACCGTCGAGATCGAACTGGACGGCGAGACCCACAGCTTCGCGTGGCCGCGCAAGCAGACCCTGGTCGACGTCATGCTGTCCAAGGGCCTGGACGTGCCGTACTCCTGCCAGGAGGGCGAGTGCGGTTCGTGCGCCTGCACCGTCCGCGAGGGCGAGGTCGCGATGGACCACGCCGGCGTCCTCGACCAGGAGGACATCGACAACGGCTACATCCTGGGCTGCCAGGCCAAGCCGGTGAGCGATCACCTCAAGATCGAGTTCTGACACGCGGTTCCCGCACCTTCCGAGAGGCCCGATTCCACCACCTGGTGGGGTCGGGCCTCTCGCGTACTGTTTCGTGTCCTGAACTGCACAAACCTGCAACAAGAGCGCAATCGGAACATATTGATCGGCCGGTCAGTCGGCGTGACACTGGGGTGAGGACACAATCCTTTCCCGAGGAGGCTGGCATGAAGGCATCAACTCGTTGGCAGGACTACGCGGCTGTCGTCCTCGGCGCCTACGCGGCCCTGTCACCCCTGTGGCTCGCCACCGACACCGGCGCCCGCTGGTCGCTGATCGTGCTCGGTGTGCTGGTCGCCCTGTCCGGCCTGGCCCAGATGGCACGCCCGTCGACGGCCGCGGCGGACTACGCGATGGGCGTGTTCGGCGTCCTGATGTTCATCTCCCCGTGGGTCATGAACTTCAGCGCGATGACCGGGGCATCGTGGACGGCCTGGGTGGTCGGAGCGCTGACCGTGGTGGTCGCCGTCGCCGGGATGCCGGCGATGAGTGCCCGGATGCACGGACACGGCGGTGTCGCAGCGCACTGACGGCGACGGGACCTCCCGCAAGAAGATCCTCGACGCCGCCGAATCGCTGATCGCCGAGCACGGATTCGACGCCACCTCGACGGCCGCGGTCGCCGCGGCCGCCGGGGTGCCCAAGGGGCTCATCTTCTACTACTTCGACACCAAGGCCGACATCCTCACCGCCCTGCTCGCGGAGCGACTGCCCGCCGAACCGCTCGACGACCTCGGCCCCGTCGTCGCGCCGGGCGACCCCGCGACCAGCCTGATCAATCTCGACACCGCGCTCAACACGCGGGACCACCACTCGTCGACGATGCGGGTGATCATCTGGCGGGAGGCCGAGACGCACCCCGACATCCGTCATCACCTGCGACGATTCCGCTCGTACCTGCAGGACGCGACGGTCCGTGTCCTGCAGGCCAGCGCCGTCGGCCCGGTACAGCCGGGAACCCTGCGAGCCTGCGCGAACGCGTGGGTCGCGGCGATGTTCTCGGCCGCCCACGACGACCGGATGGACGACCGGGTCCACGACCTCGACGACATCCGGCGACGCGCGGGCGACGAGTTGGGCAGCGTGGCCCGGGTCGTCGCCGCCGGGATGGTGCAGTTGGGCTGAACCGACCCGACCCGACCCGAGCGGGTCAGCGCGACGGCGCGGCCAGCAGGAGCCGTCCGGCGTCGAACGCCGCGGCACTGACCGGCAGGTTCCCCCTGGTCCCACTGAGTAGGACCTCCACGGTCCCCTGCCCGGTCGTGTCCCGTCCGAGCGCATCGATGCGGCGCAGGGTCTGCGCCGCCACCGCCTCGGCGCTGTCGAACAACGCGACCCCGTCGGGAAGGTGCGCGGCGATCTCGTCCGCGACGAGCGGGTAGTGCGTACACCCGAGCACGACACCGGCCACGTCGTCGGGGGTACGGGCCGCCGCCGACGCGATGGCAGCCCGCGCCGCCTCGACGTCGCCGAGATCGATCGCGTCGGCCAACCCGTGGCACGCGACCCCCACCACCGAACTTCCGTTCGCGAACTCCTCGACCAGATTCGCCTGGTAGGCACTCGCCGTGGTCGCGGCGGTGGCCCAGATGGCGACGGAATCACACACCGCCGCGGCCGGCTTGATCGCCGGCACCGTACCGATGACGGGAATGCCGTCGCCGAGGTCGGCACGCACATGGTCGAGCGCGGTGACACTCGCGGTGTTGCACGGCAGCACCACCACCTCGGCGCCCCGCTCGACCGCCCGGCGCGCCGTGCCGACCACCCGGTCGATCACCCACTGCTCGTCCCGCGGCCCCCACGGCGCATTCTCCGGGTCGAGCGACAGCATCAGATCCAGATCGGGCCGCAACCGACGCAGCCAGGCAGACGTCGGAAGCAGTCCCAGACCCGAGTCGATGAGCGCAACGATCACCTGACAAATCTAGCCGGGTCAGGCAGGGGCGGCCTCGAGCAGTTCCCCGATCGGCACCCCCGCCGCGATCTTCGCGCGCATCTTCATCACCGCACCGGCCGATCCCAGTCCGACGACCGCGGTCAGCGCGCCGCCGCGCGAGTAGTAGACGACGAACTTGCGGCCGTCGTCCTTGATCACGTGGACGTCGTCGTCGGCCGAGACGGTGCCGAGGGCCTGGATCTTGACGCCGTACTGGTCGCTCCAGAAGTACGGGACCTGCGCCGGAGCGTCCGGGTCGCCGGTGCCGGTGAGCGCCCCCGCGAGGATCTTCGCCTGGTCACCGGCATTGCTCCAGTGCTCGACCCGCTTGTGACCGCCCGCCTCGTGACGCCACGCGGCAACGTCGCCGATCGCCCACACGTGCGGATCGGCGGTCCGGCCCACGTCGTCGCACAGCACACCGTTGTCCAGGGCGATCCCCGAACCATCGAGCCAACCGGTGACGGGCACCGAGCCGATCCCGATCGCGACGACATCGACGTCGAGCTCGGTGCCGTCGGACAGCACGGCACCGCTCACCCGCTCCTGCCCGGTCAGCGAGGCCAGGCCCACACCGGCGCGGACGTCGACACCCTCGTCCCGGTGCATGCGCCCGACCAGCGCACCGACCCGCTCCCCCAGCACCGACGCGAGCGGCGCGGGCTGCGGTTCGACGAGCACGACGTCCAGACCCAGCGCCCGCATGCTCGCGGCCAGTTCGCACCCGATGAAACCGGCGCCGACGACCAGGGCGCGGGCCCCTTCGCGGAGGTCGGCCCGCAGCGCGCGGCTCTCGTCGACCGACCGCAGGACGTGGACGCCGGCCAGCTCGGGCAGGCCCGGGATGCGGCGCGGGGTCAGACCGGTCGCGATCACCAGGTCGGCGTACGCGATCTCCGTGCCGTCCGACAGCGCGACCGTGCGGTTCTCCCGGTCGAGGCCCGTCGCGGCGGCGCCCAGACGCAGATCGATCCGCTGCTCGTCGAAGAACTCTCGCGGCCGCAGCGTCGTGTCGTCGTTCTCGCCGCGCACCACTTCCTTCGACAGCGGCGGCCGGTCGTAGGGCAGGTGCGGCTCGTCACCGACGATCACCAGTTCGCCGTCGTACCCCGCCTGGCGAAGCTCCTCGGCGGCGCGGACGGCGGCCAGACCGGCCCCGACGATCACGACCGGACCCACGGTGCTCTCGTTACTCGACATTGCGTCAACCCTCCATCGCCGCGACCCGCACGGGCCGTCGCAAGAATTAGAACTTGTTCTTATCAAACACGTAGGGTCCAGCGATACTCCCTCGACCGGGCCGGGTCCCGCACCGCCGGCGGTCGCCGCTCGAACCGTGGCCCGTCGCTGCTCCCGAGCGGACGCGGAAGTCACTACAGTTGAACCGGAACCGGGCCGACGCGGGAACGGCACCGTAAGAGGAGCGACGATGACCACTGATCCGGGCGCAGGTTCGAACACGACGGGTGGGCGAATCCCATTCGGGGCGAGCGGGACGCCCGACCTGATCAGCTCGCAGGGCAGGACGATCATCGCGGACGCGGTCGTCGCGAAGATCGCGGGTATCGCCACCCGCGAGATCAACGGCGTCTACGACGTCGGCGGCGGCACCGCACGCGTCGTCGGTGCGCTCCGCGACCGCATCCCCGGTGCCCGCGTCGATCATCGGCAGGGTGTCGCCGTCGAGGTCGGCGAGAAGCAGGCCGCGATCGACATCGGCATCGTCGCCGAATACGGCGTGGCACTGCACGAACTCGCGGCCGGGATCCGCCGGAACGTCATCGCCGCGGTCGAGAACATGACCGGCCTCGAAGTCACCGAGGTCAACATCACCGTCTTCGACGTCGTGCTCTTCGACGAGACCGACACCGGCGCCGAACCCGACGCCAAACCGAGGGTGCAGTGACAGAGCCTGTCGCACAGACACTCTCACCGGCCGAGCTCGCCGCACAGGCTGCGCTGGCGGTACCCCAGGTGGTGGGACTGCACGGTGGCGAGTTCGGCGAGGTCGCCACGTATCTGCCCGGCCGACGGGTCACCGGCGTACGCATCGACGACACCCGCTGCTCCGTCCACGTCACCGTCCGGTATCCGGCCGACCTGTTCGCCACCGCCGAGCGGATCCGCGACGCCGTCCGCGAGGTCGTGAGCGTGCCGGTGGACGTGACGATCGAGGACCTGACCGGCCTCCCCGACAACGAGACAGGACCCGAACTATGAGCAGTACAGGCATGGGGCTGATCGCGGGACTGCTCCTGGCGCTCGCCGGAATCCTCGGCGGCTTCAGCGGTTTCGTCTTCGCCGTGCTCCTCGGCGCGGTCGGAATGGCGATCGGCGCCCACCGCGACGGCCACCTCGACCTCGGCGCCCTGCTCCGATCCCGCGGCCGTGGCTGAACCGGACACCGAACCGAGCGACGCCCCGCCGGCTCGCGCAGCGATCGACGAACCCGGGTCACGGGGAAGCCTGGTCATCAAGGACCGGGCGATCGAGAAGATCGCGACCACCGCAGCCCTCGAGGTGCCCGGAGTGGTGGCGCAGGGCGGCGGGCTCACCCGGTTCACGGGCCGCGAACTGCCCCGCGCCGACGTCTCCACCGGGACACGGTCGGTGGCGGTCAATCTGTACCTCGGTGTGCACTGGCCGTGTGACGTCGCGGAGCTGACCCGGCGCGTCCACCACGAAGTGGGCCGACAGGTCGAGAGCCTCACCGGGATGCAACTGCACCAACTCGGCGTACTCGTCGCCGGCACCGGCCCCGACACGCCCGCCGACTCCGACATCGCGTGCCCGACGCCCCGTCCCGCCGACACCGTGATCGCACCGCGGCCACCGACCGCCGCGCCCGCCGCGGTCCCCGCGGCGATCCTGATCGCGCTGGGCCTGCTGGGCCTGGCTGCCGTCGCAGCCCGCGAACTGCTGATAGCCCGCGGCACGATCACGGGAGCGCCCTGGCTGCAGAACACCTTCGAATGGCTCGGACGCCTGCACTGGGAGCAGTGGCTGGTCCCAGTCGCGCTCGCCGGTCTCGTCGTCGGCATCGTGTTCGTGTTCCTCGCGCTCGCCCCACGCTCCCGGACCCACGTTCCGCTCCGCACCGGCGACGGCGCCGCCACCGTGTGGATGCGTCCCGTCGACGTCGCCCGCATGTGCAGTGCGCGCGCCGGCACGGTGCCCCGGGTACTGTCCGCGCACACCATCGTCGACCGCCGCCGCGCCACCGTCCACGTGATCACCGATGCCGCCGTCACCGGACCCGACGCGGACGGCCTCCGAGACGCCGTCGGCGACGCTGTCGGCGACGTACTCTCCCTCCTCGGCCACCCCCTGAAACTGCGCGTCAAGACACGCGCCGACCGTCCTCAGAAGCGATCGTGAAGCGCCGCGCGGCGGCACTGAACCGCCTCCTGGTCCTTCTCGTCGGGCTCGCCCTCGCCGCGGCCGGCGCGGCGGCACTCGCGTGGGACCGCGGCGTCACCACGATCCGCGACGCGGTGACCAACTTCGACCGTGACCGGTTGATCGAGGTCCCCCAACAGGATTGGTGGCACACGGCACTCGGCGTGACGATCGGTGTCTGCCTCGTCCTGGCGGTCGCGGTCCTCGCCGTCGACCTCACCCGGCGCCGCGCCGCGCCCAGCCAGTTCCTCGAGTCACGGACCGACACCCCCGTGTCGATCGACCTCGGCCCGATCGCGACCGGCGTCGCCACCGAACTCGAGCGACTGCCCGGGGTGCGGCGCGCGAGGGGGCGTGCCCTGTCCGATCGTGGGCTCGCGACGATCCAGGTGACCGTCGAGGCCGATCCGCACTCCGACGCCGCCGCGCTCACCCACGCGTCCGAGCGGATCGCGGCCACCACGACCTCCGCGCTCGGCGGCACCGCGGTCGCCGACGTCGCGGTGCGAGTCCTGCTGCACCTCGACCGCGCCGACCATGCACCGGCGGCGACACCCGACGCACCCGGACCGCCGCCCGCCGCCGTCGATGGAGCAGACTGACCCCATGCGCGACACGGACCCCGACCTCACGAACACCGACTCCGACAACGAAGGCACGCACATCGAGGGCGAGGACTTCTCCGACGCGACGTTCGCTGGCGAGACCTGGCGGCACCGCACCTACACGGGCTGCACCTTCCGGGACACCGACCTGTCGGACCTCGTCACCGAGTCGGTGACGTTCACCGAATGCGACTTCACCGGAGCCGACCTCACCGGGTCACAGCACAGCGGGTCCGCGTTCCGAAACTGCCACTTCGAATACACCCGCATGTGGGACAGCACCTTCCGCCATTCGAGCTTCATGGGTTCGGTCATCCGGGACTCCCGGATCCGCCCGCTCACCCTCGAGGAGGTCGACTTCACCCTCGCCTCGCTCGGCGAGATCGACCTGCGCGGCGTGGACCTGTCGGGCTGCCGCCTGCGGGAGGCGAACCTCGTCAAGGCCGACCTCCGCAAGGCGATCCTGCGTGGCGCCGATCTGACCGGCGCACGGACCGGGGAGCTACGTCTCGACGACGCCGACCTGGAAGGTGCCCGCGTCGACGCCGCGCTGTGGACGTCCGCGAAACTCACCGGCGCGCGCATCGAGATGCACCAGGCAGTGAGCTTCGCGGCCGCGAACGGACTGCGGGTGGCCGGCCACTAGCCGCGCACCCGCGCGAATACTCACTCGGGAGGCCGGACGAACTCCGGCTGATCGAGGACCCGCAGCCAGCTGCCGTCCGGCTGTCGGCGGACCACCTGCGCCCGCGCGCCCGCCCCGTCCCGGGGCGGCGTCGACGTCAGGGCGAGCCCACCGCTCACCAGTGTCGGCAGCGGCGGTTCCGGCTCGAAGCGAGGAGCGTGCGCCAGCACCTGCGCCCACAGATCGCGGATCGCGGCCCGGCCCACGGTCACCGATCCGGGCGGGTACGCCATCACCGCGCCCTCCTCGTACAGCGCCGCGACGCCGTCGGCGTCGCCCGCGTTGGAGCGATCGACGAACAGCCGGGTGAGATCCTCGGGGGTCATGGCCTTCTCGGTACTCGTCATGCCTGGTCCTCTCGTGCAGCGAATTCGGTGCCTTCAGCATCCGTCTCCCCAAACGAGAAGTCCAACAGATAGTTCTGCTCGAAAGTAGAATCATCAGTTATGGAATTGCGCCAACTCGAGTACTTCGTCGCGGTCGCCGAGGAAGCGAACTTCACACGCGCCGCGGCCCGCGTCCACGTCAGCCAGTCCGGGATCAGCGCACAGATCCGGCAGCTCGAGAACGATCTCGGCGCGCCCCTTTTCGACCGCTCGACGCGCATCGCCACGCTCACGACGGCCGGAGAGGCCGCACTCGCGCACGCCCGCGCCGCACTGGCCGCGGCCCGCGCCGTCCGTGACGCAGTCGACGACGTCAATCAGCTGGTCCGGGGCCGGCTCGAGGTCGGCATGGTCACTGCCTGCACCGTGACACCCCTGTTCGATGCGCTGTCCGCGTTCCATCGCGCACACCCGGGTGTCGACGTGAGCCTGCTCGAGGACAACTCCGATCGACTCGTCGACGGCGTACGCGGCGGCGCGATCGACCTCGCGCTCGTCGGGATCCCCGGCCACCCGCCCACCGATCTGGCCTCGCTCACGCTCGTCAGCGAAGGCCTCGTCGCCGCCGCCCCTGCCGGCCACCCGCTCACCCGGATGCCGACGGTGACGCTGGCCGAGGTGGTTGCGCATCCTCTCGTCACCCTGCCGATGGGCACCGGCATCCGCGCAGTCCTCGAGCAGGGGTGCGCGGATCTCCGCTGCCGACCCGACATCGCCCTGCAGGCAAGCGCCCCTGACGCCGTGGCCGACCTCGCGATGCGCGGGTTGGGCGTCGCAATCCTGAGCGAGTCCATGGCCTCGTCGTATCCGGGCCTGGAATCACGACCGATCGCCGACATCGCCGTCGACGCGGTACTGGCGCTGGTGTGGAAACACGAGCCCGCCCCCGCGCTGCGGGAACTCCTGATGCACACGCGGAACGCGTTCACGGTCCCCGCCTCACGGGCTTCCTGACACTTCCGCACGCCCCGGCGACACCGGACGAGCCCCGAAACGCGCAATGGCGCCCACTCCCGAAGGAGTGGGCGCCATCGACGGGATCAACCGTCAGTGAAAACTAGCTCACTTGACGATCTTGGTGACGCGACCGGCACCGACGGTGCGGCCACCCTCACGGATCGCGAAACGCAGGCCCTCGTCCATAGCGACCGGCTGGATCAGCACGACGGACATCTCGGTGTTGTCACCGGGCATGACCATCTCGGTGCCCTCGGGCAGGGTCACAACGCCCGTCACGTCAGTCGTACGGAAGTAGAACTGCGGACGGTAGTTGTTGAAGAACGGCGTGTGGCGGCCGCCCTCGTCCTTGGACAGGATGTACGCCTGGCCCTCGAACTCCGTGTGGGGAGTCGTGGTGCCCGGCTTGACGACAACCTGGCCGCGCTCGACATCTTCGCGCTTGATGCCACGAACCAGCAGACCGACGTTGTCGCCAGCCTGGCCCTGGTCGAGCAGCTTGCGGAACATCTCGATGCCCGTGACCGTGGTCTTGGTGACCTCGGTGCGGATGCCGACGATCTCGACTTCCTCGTTCACGTTGACCACGCCACGCTCGATACGACCGGTGACGACGGTGCCACGACCGGTGATCGTGAAGACGTCCTCGACGGGCATCAGGAACGGCTTGTCGGTCTCACGAACCGGGTCCGGGATGGACTCGTCGACCGCGTCCATCAGGTCCTCGACGGACTTGACCCACTTCGGGTCGCCCTCGAGTGCCTTCAGTGCCGAGATCGGGATGACCGGAGCGTTCTCGTCGAACTCCTGGCCGGCCAGCAGTTCGCGGACCTCCATCTCGACGAGCTCGAGGATTTCCTCGTCGTCGACCATGTCGGCCTTGTTCAGCGCGACGAGGATGTAGGGCACGCCGACCTGGCGAGCGAGCAGCACGTGCTCGCGCGTCTGGGGCATCGGGCCGTCGGTAGCCGCCACGACCAGGATCGCGCCGTCCATCTGAGCCGCGCCGGTGATCATGTTCTTGATGTAGTCGGCGTGACCGGGGGCATCGACGTGAGCGTAGTGACGCTTCTCCGTCTGGTACTCAACATGCGAGATGTTGATCGTGATGCCACGGGCCTTCTCTTCGGGAGCCTTGTCGATCTGATCGAACGCAAAGCTCTCGTTGATGTCCGGGTACTTGTCCGCGAGCACCTTGGTGATGGCCGCGGTGGTCGTGGTCTTGCCGTGGTCGACGTGACCGATGGTGCCGATGTTCACGTGCGGCTTGGTCCGCTCGAACTTCGCCTTCGCCACTGGATGTCCTCCTGGACTGATTGTGCTTGCGGTATGCAGCAGTGCGGTTGGTTATTACGTTGGTCGTGCTTCGGCCGACGAAACCGAGGTTACTCGCCGGTCGCCTTGGCGATGATTTCCTTCGAGACGTTCGAGGGAACCTCTGCGTAGGAATCGAACACCATGGAGAAGTTCGCTCGACCCTGGGTCTTCGACCGCAGGTCACCGATGTAGCCGAACATCTCCGAGAGCGGAACCAGCGCCTTCACGACACGGGCACCACTGCGTTCCTCCATGGCCTGGATCTGGCCACGGCGGGAGTTGAGGTCGCCGATCACTTCACCCATGTAGTCCTCGGGCGTAGTGACCTCGACAGCCATGATGGGCTCGAGAATGACCGGGCCGGCCTTGCGGGCGGCTTCCTTCAGCGCCTGCGAACCGGCAACCTTGAAGGCCATTTCCGAGGAGTCGACGTCATGGTATGCGCCGTCGAGCAGGGTCAGCTTCAGGTTCACGAGCGGGTAGCCGGCGAGAACGCCGTACTGCATCGCGTCCTGCGCACCGGCGTCCACGGAGGGGATGTACTCGCGCGGAACGCGGCCACCGGAGACCTTGTTCTCGAACTCGTAGCTCGCGCCGTCCTCACCCAGGAAGGGCTCGAGGGCGATGATGACCTTGGCGAACTGGCCCGAACCACCGGTCTGCTTCTTGTGCGTGAACTCGTGCTTCTCGACCGTCTTGGTGATGGTCTCACGGTACGCAACCTGCGGCTTGCCGACGTTGGCCTCGACCTTGAACTCGCGACGCATACGGTCGACGAGGATGTCGAGGTGAAGCTCGCCCATGCCGCCGATGACGGTCTGGCCGGTCTCCTCGTCGAGCTCGACCGAGAAGGTCGGATCCTCTTCGGCGAGCTTCTGGATCGCGGTGCCCAGCTTCTCCTGGTCGGACTTGGTCTTGGGCTCGATGGAGACCTGGATGACCGGATCCGGGAAGGTCATGGACTCGAGGACGATCGGGTTGTCCTGCGCGCACAGGGTGTCACCGGTCGTGGTGTCCTTCAGGCCGATCATCGCGTAGATGTGGCCGGCCACGGCCTCGTCGACCGGGTTCTCCTTGTTGGCATGCATCTGGAAGAGCTTGCCGATGCGCTCCTTCTTGCCCTTGGTCGCGTTGAGGACCTGGGCACCCGGATCGATACGACCCGAGTAGACGCGCACGAAGGTGAGCTTGCCGAAGAACGGGTGCGCAGCGATCTTGAAGGCCAGCGCCGAGAACGGCTCTTCCTTGCTCGGCTTGCGCTTGAGGATGGTCTCCTCGTCGTTCAGCTTGTGACCCTCGACCTCGCCGATGTCCAGCGGGGTCGGCAGGTAGTCGATGACCGCGTCGAGCATGGGCTGGATGCCCTTGTTCTTGAACGCGGTGCCACACAGCACCGGGTACAGCTCGGAGTTGACCGTCAGCTTGCGGATGGCGCCCTTGATCTCCTCGATCGTGAGCTCCTCGCCGCCGAAGTACTTCTCCATGAGAGCTTCGTCGGACTCGGCAACGGTCTCGAGCAGCTTCTCGCGGTACTCGGCAGCCTTGTCGGCCAGCTCCGCCGGGATCTCCTCGATCGTCGCCGGGGTACCGATCTCGGTGACGCCGCGCCAGGTCAGAGCGCGCATCTCGACGAGGTCGACGACGCCGTCGAAGTCGTCCTCAGCGCCGATCGGCAGCTGCAGGACCAGCGGCTTCGCGCCGAGACGGTCGATGATGGTCTGCACGGTGAAGTAGAAGTCCGCGCCCATCTTGTCCATCTTGTTGACGAAGCAGATGCGCGGAACGTCGTACTTGGCAGCCTGGCGCCAGACCTGCTCGGACTGGGGCTCGACGCCCTCCTTGCCGTCGAACACGGCAACGGCGCCATCGAGAACACGGAGGGAACGCTCGACCTCAACCGTGAAGTCGACGTGACCCGGGGTGTCGATGATGTTGATCTGGTTGTCGTTCCAGAAACAGGTGACAGCAGCGGAGGTGATGGTGATACCACGCTCCTTCTCCTGCTCCATCCAGTCGGTGGTCGACGCACCGTCGTGGGTCTCACCGATCTTGTAGTTCACACCGGTGTAGAAGAGGATGCGCTCGGTGGTGGTGGTCTTACCGGCATCGATGTGCGCCATGATGCCGATGTTGCGGACCTTGTTCAGGTCGGTCAGCACTTCCTGTGCCACAGGATTCTTCCCCGCTCGTTGATCGTGTCGGCCCTTCTGGGGCCACCGTCTTTTCTCTTGTCAGCCGGCCCGATTACGGAACCGACACAGTAGTGACGACGCCAGGCCGGGGGTTTCTCGGGATTCAGACCCGTGAGGCTCCCCCGGCCTGGCGTGGTGTCACCAGCGGTAGTGCGCGAACGCCTTGTTGGCTTCAGCCATCTTGTGGGTGTCCTCGCGACGCTTCACGGCTGCACCGAGACCATTGCTGGCATCCATGAGCTCGTTGGCGAGACGCTCGACCATGGTCTTCTCACGACGTGCACGCGAGAAGGTCACCAGCCAGCGCAGGGCCAGCGTGGTGGAGCGACCGGGGCGAACCTCGACCGGCACCTGGTAGGTGGCGCCACCGACACGACGGCTGCGAACCTCGAGGGCGGGCTTGACGTTGTCGAGCGCGCGCTTGAGGGTGACGACCGGATCGGTGCCGGTCTTCTCGCGGGCCTGCTCGAGTGCTTCGTAGACGATGCGCTCGGCAGTGGACTTCTTGCCGTCCATGAGGATCTTGTTGACGAGCTGCGTGACCAGCGGCGAACCGTAGACCGGATCGGCGATCAGCGGGCGCTTGGGAGCGGGGCCCTTACGTGGCATTAGCTCTTCTCCTTCTTGGCGCCGTAGCGGCTGCGTGCCTGCTTGCGGTTCTTGACACCCTGGGTGTCGAGCGAGCCACGGATGATCTTGTAGCGCACACCCGGAAGGTCCTTCACACGACCGCCGCGGACGAGCACCATCGAGTGCTCCTGCAGGTTGTGGCCCTCACCCGGGATGTAAGCGGTGACCTCGACGGAGCTGGTCAGGCGCACACGGGCGACCTTACGCAGCGCGGAGTTCGGCTTCTTGGGGGTAGTGGTGTACACGCGAGTGCACACGCCACGACGCTGCGGGCTGCCCTTGAGCGCCGCGCTCTTGACCTTGGCGGCCTTGTCGCGGCGGCCCTTGCGGACCAGCTGGTTGATGGTTGGCATTTACCGGCTTTCTTCTTCGTTTCGGACTGCTCGTACAGGAACCCGTTCAAGCAACCTTGGCTGTTCTGAAATTAGGGATCCATCGGTTGGGGCAAGAGAGCTGCTGCCCCTCACCCGGTCCTCGCGTGCACACGAGGTCGGGCGTGTCGCGCACCCCTACACAGGCAACCGGATGCTCGTACCTGCAGAAACCACAGAAACTCGCGCACGGCAATGCCTCGCATAGGCACACAGATCGGCCCGGACACGCGGAAGCAATAGCCTGCGTAGCGACCCCCACGGTCGGACACGACCCCCAACGATACCCGGCAGCTCCATTCGAGGTCAAAGCGGGCCGAACATGGTATGCCCGGCGTGGTATGTAAGCCCGGACATCGGCTGTGCCGGTCGCGGCAGGTCGCGGCAGGTCCGACTCACGCGCTCTGCGTCAGCGTCAGTTTCGCCAGCTCGATCGCGGCGTCACACGGATCGGGATGTCCCGCCGCCCGGAACTGCACCCACCAGCCCACGACGCCACCGGCCGGGCCACCTGCGGAGATCCCGCAGCTACCCGGATCCTGCGGCGGGCGCGACAGCACGGCGCGCCGGCCCTCGATGCTCACGTCCTGCACGTCGTACCCCAACTGTTCGGACGTCCGGCGCTCGATGTCGAGCGAACCGGTCTCGAACCAGTTGAACGTCACCCGCACGGGACCGCTCGGGCCACCGACCGTCCAGCGGCAGATCGCGCCGAAGAAGCCCCGTTCGACGGGGCCGCCGCCGACCGCCTCGGCGATCCTGTCCGGCGCGACGACATCGCACTCGGTGAGCAGCGACGCGAATCTCGACGACGCGCCGGATTCCCCGGCGCCGACGGGGGTCGGCGTACCGGAAACGATCGACGTGCAGCCCGCGAGGACGAGCGCAGGCGCCAGGACCGCGGCCGAACGGACGACGGATGCCGGAATCCGGGTCACTTCACTTCCCCCTCGCCACGGTGAGCTCCGCGAGCTCTCGCGCCGCGACGCACGGATCGGCCGTCGGTACCGAGCCGACGTACGCGACCGACCAGTGCACGAAGCCGTCGCCGAACTCGACACCCAGTTCGCACAGCCTGCTCGACACGGACGCCTCGAACCCCGGGTTCCCCGCGATCTCGATGTCGGCGGCCGGACGCCCGATCAGTTCGCTGCCGGCCCGCTCACGCCCGATCGGACTGCCGCGGTACCACGAGAACGACACGTGCGGGCCGCCCTGCCCGGCATCCTGCGATACCTGCCACTCGCAGCCCACCGAGTTTCGGACCACCGTGCCGAACCCCGGGACGCCGAACGCTTCGGCCACCTCCTCGTCGGTGACCGAACCGCACTCACCGAAGAACGGACCGGTCGCGCGCACGGTCGACACCGTCGAGCCGACGGATTCGTCGGACCCGTCCGCCGCACCGCAGCCGGCGACCAGCACGGCGGCACCCGCCAGCACCCCCACCAGCTTGATCGACATGGGGCGGAACTGTACCGGCTACGACACCGGCGACGCGGGCGACGTCACATCACCGCGTCGAGCGTCGAGCGGTGACAGCGCGGAGTCGAGCTGGGCGGCCCAGCACCGCACGATCTCGGCCCGACGTCGCGAGTCGTCGGTGAGGACGTCCGCGAGCCCGAGACCGCGCGCCAGATCGAGCGTCGCCTGGACCAGACGTCGGACCGTCGGGTTCGAATCGTCCACGCCGAGACTCTCGACGGCGGTGCGGTGCGCGATGCGGCCGAACCGGTCCTCGAGCGGGAGGACCCGCGCCCGCAGTTCCGCGTCGGCGGCCGCCGCCGTCCACACCTGCAGCGCCGCCTTGAACAGCGAGCCCGAGTAGTAGTCGACGAGCCGCGCCACCACCGCCTCGGTCCGGCCCGCACCGTCCGGCAGCTCCGTCGCCTCACGCCGCGCCTGCTCCATCCGGCTGTCGAACATGAACTCGAGCGCTGCGGTGATGAGATCCTCGCGGGTCGGGAAGTGATGCTGCGTGGCGCCACGGGAGACGCCGGCGCGTTGCGCGACGACGGCCACCGTCGTGGCCGACCAACCGAACTCGGCCAGACAGTCGACGGTTGCCTCGAGGAGGCGATGCCGGGTCAGCCGGCTCCGGTCCTGCTGCGGTGCTCGCATGTCCGTCGTTCGTCCTCTCGGGTCGGCCGTGGTCGGGTTTCGAGTGAATCACGCGTGCTCAGGATGCGGATAATACCCAAATTAGGGTGTCCTTAGTCACATCTCGATTGCCGAACCGCGTTGCGGCCGCTACTAATTCCTGTGAGGGAAGGCCCACTTCCTCCCGATCCACTCACACAGGAGCACTTTCCATGGGTTCTGCAGACTTCATCCCCTACTTCGACTTCGTCAAGGATTTCGCGTCGAACGCCTCCAACCTGCTCAAGGCGCTGGACTTCTTCTCCGGCTCGCTCGACGCGTTCCAGGGCCTGGGCAAGTAACAATGCCCGGACCGCGCCGTGACCCGTCCGGGTCACGGCGCATCCGTGTGTCGGCACTGCGGTCGGACATCACTGGGGCACCCACGACGGCCGCCGCTTCTGCATGAACGCCGTGATTCCCTCGACCGCATCGGCCGATCCGAACAGCGCCGCGGACTGCGCGGCGAGGACATCCCCGTAGCGATCGAAGTCCTCGAGCATCCGCATCGTCGTGAGCTTCTTGGACTCGGCCAACCCCTGCGGCGAGCACTTCCACAGAGTCGCGACCAACTCCCGGACAGTGTCCTCCGCGTCCTGCACCGCCTCGCTGACCAGACCGATCGCCTCCGCCTCGTGCGGACCGAACTTCTCGCCGGTGAGGAAGTAGCGTCCGGCCGCACGCGCCGTGAGCCGCGGAATCACCGTGAGCGAGATGATCGACGCCGCCAGACCCAGACGAGCCTCCGTCAACGCGAACGTGCTGTCCGGACCGGCGACGACGATGTCGCACGCCCCCACCAGACCCATCCCACCGGCACGGACGTGTCCGTCCACACGGGCGATCACCGGTTTCGGTAGCTCCACGATCGCCCTCAACAGACCGACCATCTGACGGGTCCGCTCGGCCGCGAGTTCCGCCGGGTCGGCGTCCGCGGCGCCACTCGCCTCCGACAGGTCCGCACCCGCGCAGAACGTGCCACCGGTGTGGGTGAGCACGACGGCACGCACCCCGTCGTCGGCCGCGGCATCGGCCAAGCCCTGCAGCAGTTCACCGACCAGCCGGCTCGAGATCGCATTGCGATTGTGCGGCGAGTCCAGCGTGAGCGTCGCACAACTGTCGGCGACGTCGTATCGAACGAAACGATCGATCACGGGTACCGCATCGGAATCAGTCATCGCTACCGCCTCAGTACGACTTCGGCAAGCCCAGCGAATGCTGGGAGACGAAGTTGAGGATCATCTCGCGGCTCACCGGAGCCACCCGCGCGATCCGCGCCGCACCGAGCATCGCCGACAGCCCGTACTCCTTGGTCAGGCCCGCGCCGCCGTGCGTCTGGATCGCCTGGTCGAGAGTCCGGATGCTGGCCTCGGCGGCCGCGTACTTGGCCATGTTCGCGGCCTCCGCCGCACCGAAGTCGTCGCCGCTGTCGTAGAGGACGGCCGCCTTCTGCATCATCAGCTTGGCGAGCTCGAGCTCGATCTTGCACTGCGCCAACGGATGTGCCAGCCCCTGGTGAGCGCCGATCGGCGTCTTCCAGACGGTGCGTTCCTTCGCGAACTTCACGCCCGCCTCGAGCGCCCAGCGCCCCATGCCGATCGCCATCGCCGCCCCCAGGATGCGTTCCGGGTTGAGACCCGCGAACAACTGCATCAGTGCCGCGTCCTCCGAGCCGACCAGCGCGTCGGCGGGCAGTCGGACGTCGTCGAGGAACAGCGTGAACTGGCGATCGGGCTCGACGACGTCCATCTCCATCGGCTGCGCGACGAAGTTCTCGGCCTCGGTGGGCACGATGAACAGTGCGGGCTTGAGCTTGCCCGTCTTGTGGTCCTCGGTGCGGGCCACGATCAGGACGGCGTCGGCCTGATCGACGCCGGAGATGTAGACCTTGTTGCCGCGCAGGATCCAGTCGTCTCCGTCCCTTCGCGCCGTGGTGGTGATCTGGTGCGAGTTGGAACCCGCATCGGGCTCGGTGATGCCGAACGCCATGATCTTGGAGCCGTCGGCGAGCGCGGTCAGCCATTCCTGCTTCTGCGCATCGGTGCCGTACTTGCCGATGATGGTGCCGCAGATCGCGGGCGAGACCACGACCAGCAGCAGTCCGGCGCCCTGTGCCGCGAGTTCCTCCTGCACCAGCGCGAGTTCGTAGATGCCCGCTCCCCCGCCTCCGTACTCCTCGGGCAGGTTGACGCCCAGGAACCCGAGCTTGCCGGCCTCGGTCCACAACTCCGTGAGCGGCTCGCCCTTGCGGGCCTTCGGCAGCACGTAGTCGACGTAGTTGAAGCGCTGCGCGAGCTTGGACACCGCCGCCCGCAGCTCCTTCTGCTCCTCCGACTCGATGAAGCTGCTCATGTGGTTTCTCCTTCTGCGACTTCTGCTTCCACGATTGCCAGGATCGATCCGACATCGACCTGCTGGCCGACGGCAACGGGTAGTTCGGTGAGCACGCCCGCGGTGGGCGCCTTGACGGTGTGCTCCATCTTCATGGCCTCGAGCCACAGAATCGGCTGACCGGCCTCCACGCGATCGCCCGCCGCCGCGCCGAGGCGGATCACCGCACCCGGCATCGGCGCCAGCAGCGACCCCTCCGCGACGACGGTCGACGGGTCGACGAATCTCGGTACCGCCGTGAGCGATACCGGTCCGAGCGCCGAGTCGACGCACACCAGGTCCCCGTAGCGGGCCACGTCGAACCCGCGCTGCAGACCCGCGACGTCGAGCACCACCCGGTCGGGCGCCGACGACACCAGTACGACGTTCTCGAAGTCCTCCGCCGTCAGACCCGATCGGGTCTGCAGGTAGCGGATGTCGTGCTCGCCGTGCGTGCCCGCGTACTGCTTGTGCTGCGGCTGCGACGGCAGATTCCGCCAGCCGCTGGGCAGGCCGGCGTTCACCGGTGCCGCGGCACGATTGGCGGCGGCGTCGGCCAGCGCGGCCGCGAGCGCGGACAGCTTCTCGGCCTGCTCGTCGGCGAGCGGACGCGACAGCGCGTCGAGTCCGTGGGTGTCGAAGAACGCGGTGTCGGTGTCGCCCGCGAGGAACGCGGGATGGCGCAGGACGTTCACCAGGAGATCCCGGTTGGTCTGCAGACCGTGCAGCCGGGTGCGGGCCAGCGCCGACGCGAGCACCTGCGCGGCCTGCGTGCGGGTGGGCGCGAACGAGATGACCTTCGCGAGCATGGGGTCGTAGAAGACGCTCACCACCGACCCGTCCTCGACGCCCGAGTCCAGGCGCACCCCGGTCCGGTCGAGAACCTCGAACTCCGCGGCGGGGCCGGGCAACTCGATGCGTTCGACGGTGCCGCTCTGCGGTCGCCAGTTGTGGGCGGGGTCCTCGGCGTACAGCCGGACCTCGATCGAGTGTCCGCGCAGGGCGGGCGGTTCGGCGGGCAGTGCGGCACCGGCCGCCACCTGTAGCTGCAGCTCGACGAGATCGAGCCCGGTGGTGCACTCGGTGACCGGGTGTTCCACCTGCAGACGCGTGTTCATCTCGAGGAAGTAGAAGTCTCCCGCTTCATCGGCGAGGAACTCGACGGTGCCGGCGCCCTCGTAGCCGATCGCGTTGGCGGCGAGGCGCGCCGCCTCGAACAGGCGCGCACGCATGGCCGGAATGCGTTCGACCAGTGGCGACGGAGCCTCCTCCACGACCTTCTGGTGGCGGCGCTGAATGGAGCACTCACGCTCGCCGACCGCCCACACCGTGCCGTGCCGGTCGGCCATCACCTGGACCTCGATGTGCCGTCCGGTCTCGAGGTAGCGCTCGCAGAACACCGTCGGATCACCGAACGCGGACTGGGCCTCGCGCGCGGCCGCCTCGATCTCGCGGGGCAGCGCCGACAGCTCACGCACCACGCGCATGCCGCGGCCGCCGCCACCGGCGGACGCCTTGACCAGGACCGGCAGGTCGGCCTCGGTGACCGATGCCGGGTCCAACTCGGCGAGGACGGGGACGCCGGCCTCGGCCATGATCCG
Organism: Prescottella defluvii; assembly: GCF_000738775.1. Taxonomy (GTDB): domain Bacteria; phylum Actinomycetota; class Actinomycetes; order Mycobacteriales; family Mycobacteriaceae; genus Prescottella; species Prescottella defluvii. The sequence continues at coordinate 84,457 of NZ_JPOC01000020.1, read as the reverse complement.
CTTGGACTCCACCTTCGAGCCCATCAGCTCGATGGACTTGGGCGGCGGCCCGATCCAGGTGAGTCCGGCAGCCTCGACGGCCTGCGCGAAATCGGCGTTCTCCGAGAGGAATCCGTATCCGGGGTGGACGGCGTCGGCCCCGGCGGCACGCGCCGCGGCGATGAGCGCGTCGGCGCGCAGGTACGTCTCGGCCGGTGTCGAACCCGGCAGCCGGACCGCGGCATCGGCCTCCGCGACGTGCGGGCTCGCGGCGTCGGGATCGGAGAAGACCGCGACCGTGCCGACCCCGGTGCGCCGGCACGTCGCGAAGACGCGTCTGGCGATCTCACCGCGGTTGGCGACCAGGACGGAGGTGACGGGGGAAGTACTCACAGTGCTGCTCACTCGGTTCCTCACATCCGGAAGACACCGAAGTTCTCGGTGCCCTCGATCGGGGCGGTGGCAATGGCCGACAGGCACATTCCCACCACCGTGCGGGTGTCGCGGGGGTCGATGACACCGTCGTCGTACAGGCGCCCCGACAGGAACATCGGCAGCGACTCGGCTTCGATCTGGTTCTCGATCATCGCGCGCATGCCGGCGTCGGCCTCCGCGTCGAACGCCTGCCCGCGGGCCTCCGCGGCGGCACGGCCGACGATGGAGATGACACCCGCGAGCTGGGCACCGCCCATGACCGCCGACTTGGAACTGGGCCACGCGAACAGGAAGCGGGGATCGAACGCGCGCCCGCACATGCCGTAGTGACCGGCGCCGTACGACGCCCCCAGCAGGATCGAGATGTGCGGGACCGTGGAGTTCGAGACGGCATTGATCATCATCGAGCCGTGCTTGATCATGCCGCCTTCCTCGTACTCCCTGCCCACCATGTATCCGGTGGTGTTGTGCAGGAACAGAAGCGGCGTGTTCGACCGGTTCGCGAGCTGGATGAACTGGGTGGCCTTCTGCGACTCCTCGCTGAACAGCACGCCCCGCGCGTTGGCGAGAATGCCGATCGGGTAGCCGTGGAGTTCAGCCCAGCCGGTGACGAGCGACGACCCGTACAGCGGCTTGAACTCGTCGAAGTCGGAGCCGTCGACGATGCGGGCGATCACCTCGCGCGGATCGAACGGGATCTTCAGATCGGCCGGGACGATGCCCAGCAGTTCCTCGGGGTCTTCGAGCGGTTCGATCACCTCGGCGCGCGGTGCGGGCCCCTGCTTGCGCCAGTTCAGCCGCTGGACGATGCTGCGGCCGATGCGGATCGCGTCGGGCTCGTCCACCGCGAAGTAGTCCGCGAGACCCGAGGTGCGCGCGTGCATCTCGGCGCCGCCGAGGGACTCGTCGTCGGACTCCTCCCCCGTCGCCATCTTCACCAGCGGCGGACCGGCCAGGAACACCTTGGAGCGTTCCTTGATCATCACGACGTGATCGGACATGCCGGGGATGTACGCGCCACCGGCGGTGGAGTTGCCGAAGACCAGCGCGATCGTCGGGATCCCGGCTGCCGACAGCTTGGTGAGGTCGCGGAACATCCGTCCGCCCGGGATGAAGACCTCCTTCTGCGTCGGCAGGTCGGCGCCTCCCGACTCGACGAGCGAGATCACCGGCAGCCTGTTCTGGACGGCGATGTCGTTGGCGCGGAAGCCCTTCTTCAGGGTCCACGGGTTCGAGGTGCCGCCGCGGACCGTGGGGTCGTTCGCGACGATGAGGCATTCGACGCCGCTGACGACGCCGATACCGACGATCGTGGACGCGCCCACCGGGAACTCGGTGCCCCACGCCGCGAGCGGTGACAGCTCGAGGAACGGCGAATCCGGGTCGAGCAGCAGTTCGATCCGCTCGCGGGCCAGCAGCTTGCCCCGCTTGTGATGGCGCTCCACGTACTTCTCGCCGCCTCCGGCGAGCGCCTTCGCGTGCTCGGCCTCGATCTCGGCGAGCTTGGTGGTCATCGACTCCGCCGCCGACGCGTACTCCGGTGAGTGCACGTCCAGCGTCGATCGCAGGATCGTCATGCCTGGTACCCCAATCGCTTCGCCGCCAGGGAGGTCAGGATCTCCGTCGTCCCGCCCCCGATTCCCAGAATCCGCATGTCCCGGTACTGCCTCTCCACTTCGCTCTCTGCCATGTAGCCCATGCCGCCGAACAGCTGCACGGCCTGGTTGGCCACCCACTCACCGGCCTCGACGGCGGTGTTCTTCGCGAAGCACACCTCGGCGACGAAGTCCTCGTCCGAGACGAGCGACCGCTCGACGAGGGCGCGGGTGTAGACGCGGGCGACATCGGTGCGCCGCGTCATCTCGGTGACCGTGTTCTGCACCGCCTGCCGGGAGATCAGCGGGCGGCCGAACGTCTCACGGTCGCGGCACCACTGCAGCGTCAGGTCGAGGCAGCGTTGCGCGCTCGCATACGCCTGCGCGGCCAGCGCGATCCGCTCGGTGAGGAACGCCTGCGCGATCTGCGCGAACCCCGAGTGCTCCTCGCCTACCAGGTTTTCCACCGGGACCCGAGCGTCGACGAACGACAGCTCGGCGGTGTCGGACGCCCGCCAGCCCATCTTGTCGAGCTTCCGGGCCACCTCGAATCCCGGTGTGTCCTTCTCGATCACGAGGAGCGACACCCCACCCGCGCCGGGGCCGCCGGTGCGGACCGCGGTGACGACGAAGTCGGCACGCACGGCTGAGGTGATGAACGTCTTGGCCCCGTTGACGACGTAGTGGTCGCCGTCGCGCACCGCGGTCGTGCGCAGGTGCCCGACGTCGGAGCCGCCCCCGGGCTCGGTGATCGCGAGCGACCCGATCTTCTCGCCCGCGAGGGTGGGCCGCACCCACCGGTCGATCTGCCGCGGGTCACCCGCCGCGATCAGGTGCGGCAACGCGATCCCGCACGTGAACAGCGACGCGAACAGCCCGCCGGACGCGCCGGCCTGGTGCATCTCCTCGCAGATCAGCACCGCGTCGACCAGGTCGCCGCCGTCGCCGCCGACCTCCTCCGGGAAGCCGGCACCGAGCAGTCCCAGTGCCGCGGCCTTGCGGTGCAATTCACGTGGAATCTCGCCGTCGCGCTCCCAGTCGTTCAGGTGCGGCAGGATCTCCTGTTCCACGAAGCCCCGGACAGTCTTGCGGAGCTGTTGCCGTTCGGGGGTGTCCCACACACTCATGCGTGCCCTTCCTGAAGTTCGTCGGCGTAAGAGGGAACCAAGTCGAGCGGGATCTCGATGTGCCGCGAGCGCAGCCATTCGCCGAGGCCCTTGGCCTGCGGATCGAAGCGGGCCTGCGACGCGACGCCGCGGCCGAGGATGCCCTCGATCACGAAGTTCACCGCCCGCAGGTGCGGAAGCACGTGCCGGGTCACGGTCAGGCCCTTCGTTTCGGGGAGCATTCGCTTCACCTCGTCGACGGTGAGCGCGTGCACGAGCCAACGCCACTGGTCGTCGGTGCGGACCCACACCCCGACGTTGGCGTTGCCGCCCTTGTCGCCGCTGCGCGCGGCCGCGATCACACCGAGCGGCACACTCACCGTCTCGAGCTCCGGAAGCGGCTCCGGCAGAGCAGGTTCCGGAAGATCCTCGAGCGGTCTCGTGTCGACACTCGGAGCGACGGCGACGCGCGTGCCGTCCGGCAGCACCGCGACGTGCGGCACCTCACCGGCATCGACGTAGCCGGGCGTGAACACCGCGTACGGCTGCCCGTTCGACGGCGGCGCGGTGAGCGTGAACCCCGGGTAGCTCGCGAGCGCCAACTCGACCGCAACCGACGAGAACGCCCGTCCGACGACATTCGGGTCGGTGTCGCGGACCGTGCAGCGCAGCAGCGCGCTCGCGGCCTCCTCGGTGTCGGCGTCGGGATGGTCCGTCCGCGCCAGGGTCCACTCGAGTTCCTGCGGCCGCACCGTCAGCCACGTATCCAGTTGCTGCCGAACCAGATTCGCCTTGGCCTCGATGTCGAGTCCGGTGAGCACGAAGGTGGCCTCGTTCCGGAAACCGGCGAGCGCATTGAGCGACACCTTGTACTGCGGCGGCGGGGCCTCACCGGTGACGCCGGAGAGGCGGACGCGGTCCGGGCCGTCGTCGGTGAGCACGACGGAGTCCATCCGCGCCGTGACGTCGGGGTTCGCGTAGCGGCCGCCGGTGATCTCGTACAGCAACTGGGCCGTCACGGTCCCCCGGTTCACCGCCCCGCCGGTACCGGCGTGCTTGGTGACGACCGACGAGCCGTCGTCGTGGATTTCGGCGATCGGGAAGCCGGGCCGCCCCAGGTCGGCGATCTCGGTGAACCACGAGTAGTTGCCTCCGGTCGCCTGCGTGCCGCACTCGATCACGTGCCCGGCCACGACCGCACCGGCGAGCCGGTCGAAATCGTCCCGGGCCCAACCGAAGTGCGCGGCGGCGGGGCCGACGATCACCGAGGCGTCGGTGACCCGCCCGGTGACGACGACGTCGGCGCCCGCGTTCAGGCATTCCACGATGCCCCAGGCCCCGAGGTAGGCGTTCGCGGTGAGCGGTGCGGTCTCCCGGTCCAGGCCGAGTTCGGCGGCCCGCCCGATGAGGTCGTCGCCCTCGACGTGCGCGATGCGGGCGTTCAGACCGAGTCGGTCGCTGACCTCGCGCAGCGCGTCGGCGAGTCCGGCCGGGTTGAGCCCGCCGGCGTTGGCGACGATCTTCACGCCGCGATCGAGTGCGAGCCCGAGACAGTCCTCGGCCTGACGGAGGAAGGTCTTCGCGTAGCCGCGCGCCGGATCCTTCATGCGGTCGCGGCCGAGGATGAGCATCGTCAACTCGGCGAGATAGTCGCCGGTCAGGTAGTCCAGGTCGCCGCCCTCGAGCATCTCCCGCATCGCCGAGATGCGGTCGCCGTAGAAGCCGGAGCAGTTCCCGATCCGGACCGGGGCGCTCACCGGACGGCCTTCGCGTCACGGCCGGCGCCGGACGGTCCGGCGAACGCCTGCGCGATCCCGAGCCACGTCTCGGCGTCGGCGCCCGTCGCACGCAGGTCGGTGTCCCGCCGGTGCGCACGCTGGGTGACCAGGAGGCAGAAGTCCTCGGCGGAACCGCTGACCCGCTGCGCGGCATCCTCGGGACCCCACCCCCAGACGGCGCCGTCCGGCGCGGTCAGCTCCACCCGGAACTCCTCGGCGGGCGGGGTCAACTGGTTGACGCTGTATGCGAAGTCGCGGGTGCGGACACCCAACCGCGCGATGTGCTGCAACCGATCGGTCGGCCCGCTCACCGCGCCGAGCGCGTCGGCGACGTCGCGGCCGTGCGCCCACGTCTCCATCAGTCGCGCGGTCGCCATCGACGCCGCACTCATCGGCGGCCCGTACCACGGCAGTGCGGTGCCGGCCGGAACCGCCTCGAGCACCGCCGCGAGCCTGTTCCGGACCTCCCGCCAGTCGGCCAGCAGTTCCCGCGGGGGGCGCTGCGCCTCGACCTCGGCGCCCTCGTCCACGAACCCGAACGGGTTCTTCCACGCCTCCGTCAGTTGCGCCGCGAAGGCGTCCGCGTCGGTGGCCGCCAGCAGTGCGGCGCGGTCCGTCCACACGAGGTGACCGATCTGGTGCGCCACGGTCCAGCCCTCGGCGGGTGTCGAAGTCCCCCACCTCTCGTCCGGCAGATCGGCGACGAGCGCGTCGAGCGCCGCCCCCTCCGCCCGCAGGTCGTCGACGATCTTGCTCAGGTCAGCCACATACCCTCCTCCAGTCCTGAGACCAGGATCACACCGCGACGGTAAAAAATCAAGCATGCATGATTGTTTACCGTCGCTGGGCGGCGAGGCGGTGCCCGGCCCGGCGTAGGACCCGCGGCCGTCAGGCGCTCAGATGTCCCACACCGAGCCACGACCGTCGGCGGCCGCCGTTGAGCGACCACCCGAGATCCGGCGCACGAGTGACCGGATCGAGCCGCTCGATCGCGAAGTTCGTGATCGGAAGGCGCTCCACCACCTGCTGCTCGGCGAGCATGTTCCCGGTCATCCCCTGCTCGAACAGCGAGTACGCCGTGCGATTGACCGAATGGACGGCGACCTGCAGCGCCGTGAGTGCGGTGGAGTGCGGGCCGAATTCGGCGAGCGTGTGACCGCCCCCGACCGTGGTCCCCACGACCGCGTAGTAGTGCCAGTTCGAAGTGTTGTCCGGGTTGTGCGCGACGCCAGGCTCTTCAGCCATGATGCGCCCCTTCCCTACTCGAGGCTCCTGTCGTGACGATAGGACCGCACCCCGACAAGTTCGAAGCGACGCGCCGAGACACCCCCGAGAACGCGAAGAGCCCCCGAGCGATTCGCATCGCTCGGGGGCTCCACCGGAGGGTCCGGAAGGTCAGTGCATCATCACCGGCTGGACGCTCTCCGTCGACGCGACCATGCGCTTGCGCGGCAGGAAGAACGCGGGGATCAGCGTCAGCAGGACGATCACGAACGCCACCATGAAGGTGCCGCCGAAGGACTGCGCGGAGGACTCGAGCATCTGCGCGACGCCGGCCGGATCCGTCGGGGGTGCCGCTTCCTTGTCCAGACCGTGCGACGTCATCTGGCTGGTGAGGACCACCGACATCGTCGCGGTACCGATCGAGCCGGCAACCTGCTGCACGATGTTCATCAGGGTCGAACCGCGGGCGATCATCTCGTGCTTGAGCGTGACCATCGCGGCCGTCATCAGCGGCATCATCGTGCAGCCCATGCCCATGCCCATCACGAACAGCGAGCCGAGAAGGAGCGGGTACGGCGACGTCGCGGACAGCTGGGTGAACGTGAACATGCCCAGTGCGATCAGCGGGATACCCGTCAGCACGATCTTGCCCGGTCCGAGCTTGTCGACCAGTCGGCCGGCGATCGGCATCGTGACCATCGCACCGAGACCCTGCGGCGCGAGCAGCAGACCGGCGGCCATCGCCGACTCACCGCGCACCTGGATGAAGTAGCTCGGGAACAGCAGTCCGGCGCCCATGAACGCGATGATGAACACCGTCGTGGTGAGGACGGCGATCGTCAGCTGCCGGTTCTGGAACAGGCGCAGATCGATCAGCGGATGATCCTTGCGCAGCGCATGGAAGACGAATCCGACGATGAGCGCGAGACCGATACCCACCGGAACGAGCACGTCGGGAGTCAAGCCCTTGCCGTGCTCGGGAATCGACGACACGCCGTACAGGAACAGCGCCAGACCCGGCGAGAGCAGGACCATGCCGACGACGTCGAACGCCTGCGACGGGCTCGGCTCGTCCTTCGGCAGCAGCTTGAACGCGGCCACCAGCGCGATGATGCCGACGGGCAGGTTGATGAGGAAGATCCAGTGCCAGCTGGCGGCGTCGATCAGCCAGCCACCGAGGATCGGGCCGCCGATGGGGCCGAGCAGCATCGGGATACCCAGCACCGCCATGACGCGGCCGACGCGCTCCGGGCCGGCAGCCCGGGTCATGATCGTCATACCCAGCGGCATCAGCATGCCGCCGCCGAGGCCCTGCAGGACTCGGAACGCGATCAGCGACGAGATGTCCCACGCGAACGCACACGCAACCGAACCGATGACGAACAGCACCAGGGCGCCGATGTACAGCCGCTTGGTGCCGAACCGGTCCGCGGCCCAGCCGGTGACCGGGATGACGGTGGCCAGCGCGAGCGTGTACGCGGTCATGGTCCAGGCGACGACCGCGTAGGTAGTGTCGAACTCCTGGGCGAACGTCGGCAGCGCAACACTGACGACGGTGACGTCCAGGATGGACATGATGGCGCCGAGCACCACCACGGAGGCGATCTTGAGGACCGCGCCGTCGATCTTGTCCGACCCCGGCGCCCCGGATGGGGGCGCCGCCGGCGAGTTGGGCGTCGTCATGAGCAGAATTCCTGACTTCGGGCTCGCAGGGCGTCGCCTGCGAGTATGGATTGAAGGGCCTCGAGCAACTGTCTGCGGTCCGGCTGGTCGAGCCGTCCCGCAAACGCGCGCAGCTCGTCACGCTTGTCCTCGAGATGACGGGAGACCAGAGTTCGCCCGGCCTCCGTCAGTGAGACCCGTTTGATCCGGCGATCGTCGGGGTCTTCGCGGCGCAGCACCAATTCCTGGCACACCAGTTGGTCGATGTTGCGACCGGCAGCGGCCACCGACATCCGCAGACACTCGGCGACCACGTTGATCGCGATCGGCTCCCCGTGCTGCGCCAGCACGAAGAGTGCGCGGACCTGAGAGAACGACAGGTCCATCGCGACGAGGGTGTCCATCGACTCGGACTCCCCCATGCCCAGAAGTCGCATGATGAACTCCTCGAGCACCGTGTAGACATCGTCTGGCGTCACATCTGGCACGAGCGTGAATACTAGCGACCACGCAACTATTGCAACAATGCAAGCAACCCGGATCGGTACCCGGAATCGCGACCCTTCCACGACACCACGAGGCCCCCACCTGCAGCAACAGATTTTCGACGCAGGAGGGGGCTAGGTGATGAGGAACACAATCATTCCTGGAGCAGAACGGCCTTTCCGAGCACCCGACCGGCCTCGAGGTCCGCGAGCGCCTCTGCCGCGGCCGCCAGCGGATAGCGCGCCTTCACGACGGGACGCAGACCGCGACGCACGTGCTCGACCAGCGCCGCGTGAGTCTCGGCGAGTGCCGACGGTTCGACCCGCAGGAACTCGCCCCACGCGGCCCCCACGATGCTGACGTTCCGGAACAACACTCGATTGACCTTCACCGACGGGATCCCCCCACCGGCGAAACCGATCACCACCAGACGACCCTCCGGCGCCAACGCCCGGACGGCATCGTCGAACGCGTCGCCGCCGACCGGATCGACCACGACATCGACTCCGCGGTCGCCGGTCAGCTCCCGCACCCGTGCCGCCCAGCCGTCGGTCAGGCGCACCACCTCGTCGGCGCCGATCTCGCGCAGGAAGTCGTCGGCACCGTCACGTCGGACCACCGCGATCACGCGGGCACCGTGCGCCTTCGCCAGCTGGATCGCGGACGTTCCGACCCCACCGGCGGCGCCCAGGATCGCGACGGTCTCACCGGGTTGCAGCCGCGCACGACGCGTGAAGGCGAACTCCATCGTCTGATAGTTGATGATCAACGAGGCCGCGGCCTCGAACGCCAGATCGTCCGGAATCGGAAGCACCAGGTTCGGGTGGACGGCGACCCGCTCCGCGTAACCACCGAGACTCGAGACCGCCAGCACCCGCTGACCGCGTTCGAACCCGCTGCCCTCCGGCGCATCGAGCACGACGCCCGCGACCTCGGTTCCCGGCACGAACGGCGGCTCGGGCCGGATCTGGTACTTGCCGTAGCTGATCAACAGGTCAGGGAAGCACACACCACTGGCCTTGACGTCGATGAGGACCAACCCCGTCGCATCCGGCTCCGGCACCTCCTGCACCGCCATCGCCGACGGACCCGCCAACTCCGTGACCACCACTGCGCGCACTTTCCACCTCCGAGATCTCCGAGCACCATCGACAAGAGCGTCCACCGGGCGCCTTACCCTGCAGGCCGTCTGCGCCCTCCGGACGAAGCTACCCGGGGAGAAGCGGCGACGGTCAGTTACCGAACAGGCCCCTCCGTTTACGGCCGACCGCCACCATCTCCGCGGTATCGGTCATCTTCACCCGGGGCCGGCCGGCCGCCAGCCCGCGACCGCGCTCGACCTGATCGATCGCCTCCCATCCGCGGCGCGAGATCCGCTCCGGCCGCCGACGGGCCAGCAGCTTGGACAGGTCCTTCCGGCCCAGTGCCGGCGCCGACAGTCGCTTGGCCTCGAAGTCCTCGACGATCCGTGCGACCGTCTCCCGGGCGCACGTCTTGTTGGTGCCGATCACGCCGCTCGGACCCCGCTTGATCCACCCGGTCACGTACACACCGTCGACGGGCTCCCCGCCGCCGGCGACGACACGACCGCGATCGTTGGGGATCACCCCCCGCCGCTCGTCGAACGGGACACCCGCGAGCGGCCGGCCCCGGTAGCCGATCGAACGCAGCACCAGCGACGCGTCGACGCGCGCGGTGTCGTCGGTGGGGTGTGCGGCGAGAGAACCGGCCGCGTCCTCGACCAGTTCGTTCGCCACCACGGTCACACCCTCGGCCCGGTCCGCGCCGAGGATCTCCGTCGGCGACGTCCGGTACCGGAACACGATCCGCTTGTTGCCGGGGGTGAGGGCCCGCTGCGAGAACTCCTGCGCGAGGCGCACCTTCATCGCGACGGCCGGTTCAACCTCGCCGGCATCGATCAGTGCCTGCGACCGGGAATCAAGTTCCACCTCCGCCGGGTCGATCACGACGTCGACACCCGGCAGGTCGCCGAGCGCCAGGAACTCCGGAGTCGTGTACGCCGCCTGCGCCGGTCCGCGGCGGCCCAAGAGCACGACCTCGCGAACATTGCTCTCCCGCAACGCCGCCAGCGCGTGATCGGCGATGTCGGTACTGGCGAGATCGTCGGGGTCCAGCGTAAGGATGCGGGCGACGTCGAGCGCGACGTTGCCGTTCCCGACGACGACGGCCCGCTCGCCGGACAGGTCGAACACCCGGTCCGCGTAGTCCGGGTGCCCGTTGTACCAGGCCACGAACTCGGTGGCGGCGTGGCTGCCGGGCAGGTCCTCACCGGGGATGCCGAGCGCGCGATCGCTCGAGGCACCGACCGCATAGATCACCGCGTGGTGATGGGCCAGCAGGTCGGCGTGGCTGAGGTGCTTGCCGACCTCGACGTTGAGGTGGAACCGGAACTCGTCGCGTCCGAGCGACCAGTCGAACATCTCCGTGACGACCTTGGTCCCCGGATGATCTGGGGCGACGCCCGCGCGGACCAGCCCCCACGGCGTCGGGAGCTTCTCGAACATCTCCACCTCGACGTCGGACCGCTTGAGGAGTTCCTCGGCGGCGTAGCACGCGGCCGGCCCGGCCCCGACGATCGCGACCCGGAGTGTGCCCAGGTCACGGACCGGCGGGGTGGCGGGAGTGAGCGGGATCCAATCCGGCTGCAGCGGGTGCCGCGTGTAGTAGTCGGCGTTGATCTCCCGGTAGCGGGACAGCGACTCCGTCAACTGGTCCTCGGGGAAGATCGCATTCACCGGACACGCATCGACGCAGGCACCGCAGTCGATGCATGCCTGCGGTTCGATGTAGAGCATCTCGGTGGTCGCGAACTCCGCTTCCTCGGGCGTCGGGTGGATGCAGTTCACGGGGCACGCCGAGACGCAACTCGCGTCGTTGCAGCACGCCTGGGTAATGACGTAGGCCATGTTCGATTCCCGTTCTTCGTGCCACACCAGACGTGATGCACGCCCGCCGACGCCACCGATGTGACGGCCTTCATGTGACGTAGAGTTACAGCTATGGGACTGTACTCGGACCGGCGACGCCGAACAAGCATCACTGCCCGAATCTTCTGACGACCCACCGAGGGAACTGCCAGAATCGCTGGCGACACCCGCCGAACCGAGGGAACCAACGTGCCTTCCGAGCAGATCGTCCCCACAGCGCAGCCCGCCACCGCAGCACACAGCCTCGCCCCCGCACCCCCGCACGGACAGGGCTTCGAGACGTCACGGCCCATCCGCACCGGCGACGTCGACACCGCCTACCGACTGCGGCTCGACGGGATCGCCCGCTACCTCCAGGACATCGGCACCGACAATCTGGCGGCCTCCGGCTTCGACCGAACCGACCCCCTGTGGATCGTGCGCCGCACCGTCGTCGACGTCCACCGGCCCGCGGTGTGGCCCGACCGCATCCACCTGCGGCGCTGGTGCGCGGCACACTCCACCCGGTGGTCGGCGATGCGCGTCCGGATGACCAACGACGCGAACGCGCTGATCGAGACCGAAGGATTCTGGATCAACATCGGCACCGACACCGGCATGCCGGCGCGGATCAGCGACGACCTGCTCACCGACCTCGGCCGCACCACCGACGAACACCGACTCAAATGGAAGCCGTGGCTGCCGGCGACCCCACCCGACACCGATGAGGACGACCGCACGTTCCACCTACGGGCAACCGACATCGACCCGTTCAACCACGTCAACAACGCCACCTACTGGCACGTGGTCGAGGAATACCTCACCGACCGCCCCGACCTCCTCGAAACCCCGTACCGCGCGGTCGTCGAGCACCTGAGCCCGATCCTCGCCCGCGACCACGTCCGCATCCGAACCCACGACAGCGCCACCGCACTGTCCCTGTGGTTCCTCGTGGCGGACGAGGTGCGCGCCACCGCCCGCGTCGAGACGCTCTAGCCGGCCAGGCCCCGCCGGGCCGCCCGATCCCGCCTTCCCCGGAAATGCTCGAAGGCCCCGCCCCCCGAAACGGGGGCGGGGCCTTCGAGTCAGACGTTCCTACCGGCTAGCGGTAGTCGGTGCCGAAACCGTAGTCGTCCAGCGGAACAGCAGCGCCAGTCCCGGTGCCGAAGCCTTCCGGGCTGTAGTACTGATCGTCGTACGACGGAACCGCGTAGGCGGCAGCCCGTGCCTCTTCGGTGGGCTGAACCTGGATGTTCCGGTACCGGTTGATGCCGGTGCCGGCCGGGATCAGCTTGCCGATGATCACGTTCTCCTTCAGACCGATCAGCTTGTCCGAGCGGCAGTTGATGGCCGCATCGGTCAGCACGCGAGTGGTCTCCTGGAACGACGCGGCGGACAGCCACGAGTCGGTCGCCAGCGATGCCTTGGTGATACCCATCAGCACCGGACGGCCGGCCGCGGGCTCGCCACCCTCGGCGACGACGCGACGGTTGGACGCCTCGAACTCCGCACGCTCGACCAGCGAGCCCGGCAGGAACTCCGTCGCACCCGAATCGATGATCGTGACGCGACGCAGCATCTGGCGCACGATGACCTCGATGTGCTTGTCGTGGATCGACACACCCTGGCTCCGGTACACCTCCTGGACCTCGTTGACGAGGTGGATCTGCACCTGGCGGGGGCCCATGACACGCAGCACCTCGTGCGGGTCGGCAGCGCCCTCCATGAGCTGCTGTCCGACGTCGACGTGGTCACCGTCGGCCAGCAGACGCTCGCTGCCGTCGTCGTGCTTGAACACGCGCAGACGCTGACGCTTCGAGAGCTTGTCGTAGACAACCTCTTCGCCACCGTCGTCCGGGACGATGGTGATCTTGTAGAAGCGGTCGCCGTCCTCGAGCTGCACCCGGCCGGTGACGTCCGCGATGGGCGCCTTGCCCTTCGGGACACGAGCCTCGAACAGCTCCTGGACACGCGGCAGACCACCGGTGATGTCGGCCGCGCCGGCCGCACCACCCTGGTGGAACGTACGCATCGTCAGCTGGGTACCGGGCTCACCGATCGACTGTGCGGCGACGATACCGACGGCCTCACCGATGTCGACGAGCTTGCCGGTCGCCATCGAACGGCCGTAGCAGGTGGCGCAGACGCCGGTCGCCGTGGTGCAGGTGAGCACCGAGCGAACCTTGACCTGCGTGACACCCGCCGCGAGCAGCGCGTCGATCGCCGGATCGCCCAGGTCGTGGCCACGCTCGACGATGACGTTGCCGTTCTCGTCGACCGCGTCCGACGCGAGGGTGCGGGCGTACGTCGAGGTCTCGACGTGCGCATCGCGGATGATCGCGCCGTCGGCCTGCTTCTCGGCGATGTGCGTGATGATGCCACGCTCGGTGCCACAGTCGACCTCGCGGACGATGACGTCCTGCGAGACGTCCACCAGACGACGGGTCAGGTAACCCGAGTCGGCGGTACGCAGTGCGGTATCGGCCAGACCCTTACGAGCACCGTGCGTGTTGATGAAGTACTCGAGGACCGTCAGGCCCTCCTTGAAGGAGGACTTGATCGGACGCGGGATGAACTCACCCTTCGGGTTCGTCACCAGGCCCTTCATACCGGCGAGCGAACGAACCTGAGTCATGTTGCCGGCCGCGCCGGACTTCACGATCATCGGGATCGGGTTGTCGTCGGGGAAGTGGGCCTCCATGGCCTTACCGACCTCGTCGGTGGCCTCGGACCAGATCTTCACGAGAGCACTGTTGCGCTCGGTGTGGTTGAGAGCACCGCGCTGGTACTTCTTCTCGATCTGATCGGCCTGCGCCTCGAACTGCTCCATGATCTGAGCCTTCTCCGGCGGCACGAGGACGTCGGAGATCGAGACCGTCACGCCGGAACGGGTGGCCCAGTAGAAGCCGGTGTCCTTGAGCTTGTCGACGGTCTGCGCGACCACGATCATGGGGTAACGCTCGGCGAGATCGTTGATGATCGTCGCCTGACGCTTCTTCGGCATCTGCTCGTTGACGAACGGGTAGTCCGCCGGAAGCAGATCGTTGAACATGACCCGACCGAGAGTCGTCTCGGCGGTCCAGGCGTCGCCGAAGCGCCAGCCCTCGGGGAACAGCTCCGCCTCGACCTCACGCGACGGACGCTGATGCTTCAGACGCACCTTGATCTTCGCCTGCACGGACAGCACGCCACGGTCGACGGCCATCTGAGCCTCGGCCGGCGACGAGTACACGCCCTGCTCCGGCTGACCGTCGGTGGCCGGCTGGTACTCGCCCAGCCCATCCTCGGCCTCGCGGGTCAGGTGGAACAGACCGGTGACCATGTCCAGACGCGGCATGGCCAGCGGGCGACCCGACGCCGGCGACAGGATGTTGTTCGACGACAGCATCAGGATGCGGGCCTCGGCCTGCGCCTCCGCCGACAGCGGCAGGTGCACAGCCATCTGGTCACCGTCGAAGTCGGCGTTGAACGCCTCACACACGAGCGGGTGCAGCTGGATGGCCTTGCCCTCGACGAGCTGCGGCTCGAACGCCTGGATGCCCAGACGGTGCAGCGTAGGTGCACGGTTCAGCAGCACCGGGTGCTCGTTGATGACCTCTTCGAGGACGTCCCACACCTGCGGGCGCTGACGCTCGACCATGCGCTTGGCGGACTTGATGTTCTGCGCGTGGTTGAGGTCGACCAGACGCTTCATGACGAACGGCTTGAACAGCTCGAGCGCCATCAGCTTCGGCAGACCGCACTGGTGCAGCTTGAGCTGCGGACCGACGACGATGACCGAACGGCCCGAGTAGTCGACGCGCTTACCGAGCAGGTTCTGACGGAAGCGACCCTGCTTGCCCTTGAGCAGATCGGACAGCGACTTCAGCGGACGGTTGCCCGGACCCGTGACGGGCCGGCCACGACGACCGTTGTCGAACAACGCATCCACGGACTCCTGCAGCATCCGCTTCTCGTTGTTGACGATGATCTCGGGGGCACCGAGGTCGATCAGTCGCTTGAGGCGGTTGTTGCGGTTGATGACGCGGCGGTACAGGTCGTTCAGGTCGGACGTCGCGAAACGGCCACCGTCGAGCTGGACCATCGGACGCAGCTCCGGCGGGATCACCGGAACGGCGTCGAGAACCATGCCCATCGGCGAGTTGCCCGACTGCTGGAACGCAGCCACGACCTTGAGTCGCTTGAGCGCACGCAGCTTCTTCTGGCCCTTGCCGCTACGGATGGTCTCGCGAAGAGACTCCGCCTCGGCCTGGATGTCGAAGTTGCGCATGAGGATCTGGATGGACTCCGCGCCCATCGCACCCGTGAAGTACTCGCCGTAGCGGTCGACCAGCTCGCGGTACAGGCCCTCGTCCACGATGAGCTGCTTGACGCTCAGCTTGGTGAAGGTCGTCCAGATCTCGTCGAGCCGGTCCAGCTCGCGCTGCGCACGGTCACGGAGCTGACGCATCTCGCGCTCGCCGCCGTCCTTGACCTTGCGGCGCACGTCGGACTTGGCACCCTCGGCCTCGAGCTCGGCGATGTCGGCCTCGAGCTTCTGGGCGCGGGCCTCCAGGTCGGCGTCACGCTGATCGGCGACGGTCTTCTTCTCGACCTCCATCTCGGCCTCGAGCGTGGAGAGCTCGTTGTGACGCAGCTCCTCGTCGACACCGACGATGACGTAGGCGGCGAAGTAGATGATCTTCTCGAGATCCTTCGGCGCCAGGTCGAGCAGGTAGCCGAGACGGCTCGGCACGCCCTTGAAGTACCAGATGTGGGTCACCGGAGCGGCGAGCTCGATGTGGCCCATGCGCTCACGGCGCACCTTCGCACGCGTCACCTCGACGCCGCAGCGCTCACAGATGATGCCCTTGAAGCGGACACGCTTGTACTTACCGCAGTAGCACTCCCAGTCCCGGGTGGGGCCGAAGATCTTCTCGCAGAAGAGGCCGTCCTTCTCGGGCTTGAGCGTGCGGTAGTTGATGGTCTCCGGCTTCTTGACCTCGCCGTAAGACCAGTTGCGGATGTCCTCCGCGGTCGCGAGACCGATGCGGAGTTCATCGAAGAAGTTGACGTCGAGCACGTAACTTCCTTTCCCCAGAGGGATTGTGGATCAGCGGGTGAGATCCGCTTTTCCTGACTGCCAATTCAAATGTGCTCTAGCGCCCCCGGGCTGTGCTCACACACAGCCCGGGGACCGAAAACTAGTTCGCGAGATCGTCCACGGTCGCGGCCTCGTTCCGGGACAGGTTGATGCCCAGGTTCGCGGCGGCACGCTCGAGGTCCTCGTCGTCGCCGTCGGCCATCGCGATGGCTGCGCCGTCCGAGGACAGCACCTCCACGTTGAGGCACAGCGACTGGAGCTCCTTGAGGAGCACCTTGAAGGACTCGGGGATGCCCGGCTCGGGGATGTTCTCGCCCTTGACGATGGCCTCGTACACCTTCACGCGGCCGACGACGTCGTCCGACTTGATGGTGAGCAGCTCCTGCAGGGTGTAGGCGGCGCCGTACGCCTGCATCGCCCAGCACTCCATTTCACCGAAGCGCTGGCCACCGAACTGGGCCTTACCGCCGAGCGGCTGCTGGGTGATCATCGAGTACGGGCCGGTCGAACGCGCGTGGATCTTGTCGTCGACCAGGTGGTGCAGCTTGATGATGTACATGTAGCCGACCGACACCGGGTACGGGAACGGCTCGCCGGAGCGACCGTCGAACAGCGTCGCCTTGCCGTCGGAACCGACCATCTGCTCACCGTCACGGTTGGGCAGCGTCGCACCCAGCAGACCGGTGAGCTCGTCCTCCTTGGCACCGTCGAACACCGGGGTGGCGATGTTCGAGTCGGCCGGTGCGGACAGCATCTCCTCCGGCAGGCTCGCGGCCCAGTCGGGACGCGAACCGTCGGCGGCGATCTGCACGTTCCAGCCGGTCTTGCCGATCCAGCCCAGGTGCGTCTCGAGCACCTGACCGATGTTCATACGACGCGGAACACCGTGCGTGTTCAGGATGATGTCGACCGGGGTGCCGTCGGGCAGGAACGGCATGTCCTCCTGCGGGAGGATCTTGCCGATGACGCCCTTGTTGCCGTGGCGGCCGGCGAGCTTGTCGCCGTCCTGGATCTTGCGCTTCTGCGCCACGTACACGCGGACCAGCTCGTTGACGCCGGGAGGCAGATCGTCGTCGTCGTCGCGCGAGAACACGCGGATGCCGATGACCTTGCCGGACTCACCGTGCGGAACCTTGAGGGACGTGTCGCGAACCTCGCGGGCCTTCTCACCGAAGATCGCACGCAGCAGGCGCTCCTCCGGCGTCAGCTCGGTCTCGCCCTTCGGGGTGACCTTGCCGACCAGCACGTCGCCGTCGCGGACCTCGGCACCGATCCGGATGATGCCACGCTCGTCGAGATCGGCGAGGACCTCGTCCGAGACGTTCGGGATGTCCCGGGTGATCTCCTCGGCACCGAGCTTGGTGTCGCGGGCATCGATCTCGTGCTCCTCGATGTGGATCGAGGTGAGCACGTCCTCCTCCACGAGGCGCTGCGACAGGATGATCGCGTCCTCGTAGTTGTGGCCCTCCCACGGCATGATCGCCACGAGCAGGTTCTTGCCGAGCGCCATCTCACCGTTCTCGGTGCAGGGGCCGTCGGCCAGGACCTGGCCGGTCTCGACCCGCTGACCCTCGTCCACGATCGGACGCTGGTTGGCGCACGTGCCCTGGTTCGAGCGCGCGAACTTGCGCAGACGGTACGTCTTGCGGCTGCCGTCGTCGGCCATCACGGTGACGTAGTCGGAGGAGACCTCCTCGACCACACCGGACTTCTCGGTGACGATGACGTCGCCGGCGTCGACCGCGGCACGCAGCTCCATACCGGTACCGACCAGCGGAGACTCGCTGCGGACCAGCGGCACGGCCTGACGCTGCATGTTCGCGCCCATGAGGGCACGGTTGGCGTCGTCGTGCTCGAGGAACGGAATCATCGCGGTCGCGACGGAGACCATCTGTCGCGGCGAGACGTCCATGTAGTCGACCTCGGAGCCCGAGACGAGCTCCGCGTCGCCGCCCTTACGGCGGACCAGCACCCGGTCCTCGACGAAGTGGCCGTTGACGTCGACAGACGAATTGGCCTGCGCGACGACGTACCGGTCCTCTTCGTCCGCGGTCAGGTAGTCGACCTGATCGGTGATGACACCGTCCTCGACCTTGCGGTACGGGGTCTCGATGAAACCGAACGGGTTCACGCGGGCGTACACCGACAGCGAACCGATCAGGCCGATGTTCGGGCCTTCCGGAGTCTCGATCGGGCACATACGGCCGTAGTGCGACGGGTGAACGTCTCGCACCTCGAGGCCGGCGCGCTCACGGGACAGACCACCGGGGCCCAGCGCCGACAGACGACGCTTGTGGGTCAGACCCGACAGCGGGTTGTTCTGGTCCATGAACTGCGACAGCTGGGAGGTTCCGAAGAACTCCTTGATCGCGGCGACGACCGGGCGGATGTTGATCAGGGTCTGCGGCGTGATCGCCTCGACGTCCTGAGTCGTCATGCGCTCGCGGACGACACGCTCCATGCGGGACAGGCCCACGCGGATCTGGTTCTGGATGAGCTCGCCCACGGTGCGCAGACGACGGTTGCCGAAGTGGTCGATGTCGTCGACCTCGACGGGAACCTCGACGCCGCCGGGGGCGGTCATCGTCCGGTCACCGGCGTGCAGGCGCACCAGGTACTCGACCGTGGCGACGATGTCTTCCTCGGTGAGGGTCGATGCCTCGACGGGCAGGCCGGTGTTGAGGCCCAGCTTCTTGTTGACCTTGTAGCGGCCCACGCGAGCGAGGTCGTAGCGCTTGTCCTTGAAGAACAGGTTCTCCAGGAGCGTCTGCGCGCTCTCCTTGGTCGGCGGCTCGCCCGGACGCAGCTTGCGGTAGATGTCGAGCAGCGCCTCGTCGGTGCCGGCGGTGTTGTCCTTCTCGAGCGTCGCCATGAGGATCTCGGAGAAACCGAAACGCTCGGTGATCTGCTCGGTGGTCCAACCCAGGGCCTTCAGCAGCACGGTGACCGGCTGACGGCGCTTGCGGTCGATACGGACACCGACGGTGTCACGCTTGTCGACGTCGAACTCGAGCCACGCACCGCGGCCCGGGATGACCTTGACGCTGTGCAGGGTCTTCTCGGTGCTCTTGTCGATGGTGTCGTCGAAGTACACGCCCGGCGAGCGGACCAACTGCGACACGACGACACGCTCGGTGCCGTTGATGATGAACGTGCCCTTGTCGGTCATCATCGGGAAGTCACCCATGAAGACCGTCTGGCTCTTGATCTCACCGGTGTTGTTGTTGATGAACTCCGCGGTGACGAACAGCGGCGCCGCGTAGGTCATGTCCTTGTCTTTGCACTCGTCGACAGAGGCCTTGACCTCGTCGAAGCGCGGGTCCGAGAAGGACAGGGACATGGACCCCGAGAAGTCCTCGATAGGCGAGAGTTCCGCCAGGATTTCTTCGAGGCCACCCGTGACCGCACCGTCGCCGCGCGCGGCTGCACGCTCACGCCAGCCCTGCGAGCCGATCAACCATTCGAACGAATCGGTCTGTACATCGAGGAGCCCTGGTACTTCGAGGGGCTCGCGAATTTTCGCGAACGAGACCCTCTTCGGGGCTCCGGGGATTCCGGCAACTGCCTTGGTCTGGCTAGAGACTGCCAAGATGCGTCCTTCCAGCACCTCACGCGGGCCGCTCTTGCTGGTGCGACCGCCGCTGTATCTGCTTCTTCATGTGGGGCGAATTCGCTGGTTACAACCCGAACGAAACCTCGCCACAGGAGCAGGAAGTGGAACACTTCGCCACAGTGAGGATGAGAGGTGGACAGGAGGCAGCCAGCGCAACGTCCAAAATTACACCCAAACTCAGTAGATGTCGAGTCGGGCAGCAGAAAGGACACCCGTCGCGGGTGCCGCACGCGGTATGACGCGTGAATGTTCACGCTTAGAGTGACGCGTGATCATCGCCGCGTCAAGCCCAGATCCCGGCGCTTCGAGCTTCGACCGCGGAGTGCGCCCACGCAGTCACGAGTTCTCGACACCGGACAGCAGCCACTGACCGTCTACCTTCTCCATTCTCAGAATCACCGGCCCGGATGTGCTGCCGGCCGCGACGCCGTCGTTCTCGACACTCACGATCAAGTTGGCCAGCACCTCGGCCCGATTCTCGCCGAGAAGCATGACGCCCACGTTCGTGACCTGCGCCGCCGTGTCCGACCGCGTCTGCTTGACGATGTCGACCGTCGTGCCGATTGTCCGATCGAACTCCGCCTTCATCCCGTCCGTCATCACTGCGCGCGCCGTGTCGGGGAACTGGTCGATCGAATCAGCACTATAGACGGTCACGGCCGTCAGCGCCTGCTCCGCCGCCGCCGCAACCTCCGACGTCGCACCGACATCGACGTACGCACGATTGGCTGACGCACCGTCACGGGACACCATCGCCGCGACGCCGGCGAACGCCGCCAGCACGACCGCCGCGACACCCGCGATCACGACCGCACGCCGACCCGCCCCGCGCCCGGCCTCCGGCACGGTCGGCACCGACGGCTTCGACCCGGTTCCGTCGACGGCAGGTTCCTGCGCGGCAGACTCCTGCACGGTTGGTTCCGCGACCGCGGGCTCCTGCACGGCAGGCTCCTCGACCACGGGTTCCTTGACGAGCAGCACGCTGTCGACCGACTCGCTGACCGCGTCCTCACCGCGGGACGGCGACGCCACCGACCGGGGCGCGGAACCGCCCGCGATCTTGGGCCGCCGAGCGGCCGACGGGGACGCCTTCGGATTACGACGAATGGGAGGCACTGATGGAACTCCTTCCAGCGACCGACGCGGAGACGTCGGCGGCTGCTGAGACGGACTACTGTCCGCCGCTCTGCGGATCGGTGGCCTGGCCTTCCGGCGCGGGCGCGGGCGCGGCCGGGCGCGGCGTCCCCGGGTCGATCACGACGGGCTCACCGAGGTTGCCGGCGTCGGACGCCTTCCAGACGTCGCCGTCGCGCACGAGGCTCATCCGCATCGTGATCTGACGTTTCACCGGCGTCTCGAGATTCGGCATCACGGTCGAGGTCTCGACGACGAGCATCGCGTCCGCGGTCCCGTCGTCGACATTGAGCGAGGTCAGGGCGGCCCGCAGCACGCGCCCGTCGGTCTTGGCGCCCGATGCGGCGGCGGCTGCGGTCATGTCCTCCCGCGTCTTCCCCAGATCGTCGAGGAGCGATCCGGTGATCGACGACTCGAGATCGGCGAAGGACTTCTCCATGTCGGCGGCGTCGTACGAGTTGAGATTGATTGCCGCCTGCCGGGCGTCGGACAGCGCCGTGTCGCGCGCATCCGCGGTCGAGCGGCCCGACTCGGCCCTCGCCCACCCGATCCCGAAGAAGACCGCTGCAACCAGCGCGCCGACGAGGAGCACCCCCACCGCCACGGCAGCGAGCGTGATGTTCTTCGTGGGCGCGGTCGTGGTGGTGTCCGTCACACGGCAACCTTACTCTCGGGTAATGAATTCTCGCCCGGCGCTACCGCGCCGGCACGACGCCCATGAGCGTCGCGATCTGGGTGGCGATCGGGTTCAGATTCAACTTGTCGGGGTCGACCTTAGGCGTACTGTCCCACGGCTGCGGGGTCTGCGGATCGGCGTAGACGATGCGTCCGGCACTGCGGACACCCGTCGGGTTGCCCTGTTCGACCGTGCATCGTGCGTCCATGTTGAACGGGAAGCTGTCGACGGTGTCGTCGAAGTTCGGGTTCTCCGCCTTCATCTTCGCGAGGGTCTCCTGAGTGCCCTCGTAGCCCTGCGTGCACGGCACCGGATTGTTGGTCTCGAGGACCAGTCCGAAGTGGATCGTGCCGTCGCCCGGCGCCACCGCCGACGCCCCCGCCGACAGCGCCGGCAGGAACTGCAGGAACGGCTGCAATGCGATGAACGTCGGCGACACCGTCGTGAGCGTCGTCGCAAGGTTCGTCAGGTTCGCGGTCAACGCGTCGCCGCTGTTCTCGACGAGCTTGCCGACCGTGGCCGTGGCATCGGTACCGGTGCCGATCAGCCGTCGTACGTCGGGATCGCTCGACTTCAACTGGGCGGCGATCTGCTCGAGCCCGTCACTGAACGCGCGGATCGACCCCGACTGCTCGGCCTGGGTGTCGAGCACCGTCCGGCCGTCGCTGATGAAGGTCAGTGTCTCCGGCAGCGCCTCGGTCGCCGTCTCGGTGAACCGGGCCAGCGAGTCGACCAACACCTGCAGGTCGCCGCCCTTCCCGGTGAACGCGTTCCCCAGTTCGACGACGGCCGTGTGCAGCGAGTCGGTGGGCACCGAACGCGCCAACCGGTCCACGCTGCCGATCAGATCCTCGACCGGGATCGGCGTCACCGTGTTCGGCTCGCGGATCACCGAACCGTCGACGAGGAACGGACCCTCGTCCGTGTCCGGCTGCAGGTCGACGTACTGCTCACCGATGGCCGAGCGATTCGCGACGACGGCCTTCGCCGATGCCGGGATCTGCGGGGCCGAGTCGTCGATCATCAACGCGACGGACACACCCTCCTCGGTCAACGTCAGGTCGCCGACCCGGCCGACCGGCACACCGCGATAGGTCACCTCCGCATTGGTGAAGATGCCCCCGGAACGCTCGAGTTCGGCGTTCACCTGGTACTCACCGAAGCCCAGCAGCGTGTCGAGCCGCACGTACTTGGCACCGACGTAACTGATGCCGAGCACCGCGACGACGATGAACGCCACCAACTGCCACCTGGCCAGACGCGAGACCACTACTCACCCACCCCCAGCTGCTTCAGGAACGCCTCGAACGGATTGACCGGAGCCCCCGCCGGCGCGGACACCGCGACACCCGGCGCGGGGACCGGATTCGGCACGATCGGCGGCAGCGGCAGGATCGACACCGTCGGCCACCCCGGGCGCGGTCCGTTGCCGTTGTAGTACGGGTTGCTCGGATCGACCGGGACCGGCGGGCCGTACTCGGGCGGGTAGTAGACGGGGTCCGGTTTCCCGACACCGAGGTTCGACAGGGTGTCACCGATCTGCAGGTCGATCGACAGGAACACGTTCGCCTGGCCGCCGTGGATCGACGGGATGATCGTGTCCGGGAACGGGAACGTCGGGACGAGCGGCGCCGACGTGATGATGTCCGGGGCCGCCGCACCCAGCTGCTGCAGAGTCGGGCGCAGGGCCCGCAGATCGGCGATCAGGTCGTCCTTGGACCGGTTGATGACATCGGCGCCGACCTGACCGAGCCGATCGACCTGACCGAGCATCTCCACCAGCTGCGGACGCTGCTCCGCAAGGATCTCGACACCCTGCGGCAACTCGTCGAGGACCTTCTCGAGCTTGGCGGTCTGATCCCCCACCCGGGCGCTGAGCGTGTCGAGGCCGTCGAGCGCACGCGTGATCGAGTCCCGCTGCCCCTCGAGGCCGGCGATCAACGTGTTCGCCTGCTCCAGCAGTCCACGCACCTTGCTCTCACGACCGTCGAGCGCCTTCTCCAGCTCCGAGATGATGGGCTGCAACTGCGCGACACCACCACCGTTGAGCAGCAGCGACATCGCACCGAGCACCTGCTCGATGTCGGTGGCGTGCCGGGTGCGGTCCACCGGGATCGTCGCGCCGCTCGCCAACCGTTCCGGAGACGGGCTCTGTGCGGGCGCGGCGATCGCAATGAACTTCTCGCCCAGCAGGTTCGACTGCTGAACCTCCGCGACCGCGTTGGCCGGCAGATCGACAGCACTGTTGACCAGCGTCTCCACCTGCGCGGTCCAGCCGTCCGGCGCCACCTCGATTCTCTCGACCCGTCCGACCGGAACCCCGTCGACCTTGACGGTCGACTGCGGCACCAGATCGAGGACGTCGTCGAACTCGATCTTCAATCGCATCGGGTCGCTGCCGACGTCGGCGCCACCGGGCAACGGAACCGCGTAGATGCCTCCCGAGCCGCACGCCCCGACCGTCACCGCGACGACGCACGCGCCCGCCGCGACCGCCGCTGCCCTCATCCGCCCGTGCCTCACGGCGTGCCCCCCTGCAGTTGCGTTCCGCCACCCAGCCGCGGCGACTGCGTGCCCGGAACCGTCCCGGGAACCGCGCCACGCTGCAGGTTGTCACCGCTGAGGATGCCGAGCGGCAGATTCAACGTCGGTGTCCTCACGCCGGCGGTCATCTGATCCGTGATGACCTTGCAGTTGTCGATCAGTGGCTTCATCTGCCGGCCGAGCGCCTCGAACTCCGGGTCACCGGGCTTGAGCTTGGCGACGTCGATGAGCTTGCAGCCCAGACCGAACGGGTCCTGCAGATCCGGCAGATCGACGCGCATCTGCAGCGTGCCCGACTCCGCGTCGTGCGTGTTGACCAGGTTGCTGACTGCGAGCGGAATCGTCACGAGCGCCTCCGCGAGGGAATCGCGCCGGTCCGCGACGGTCTGTGTGACCGTGGTCAGGCTCTCGATGTTCCCCTGCAGCAGTTCCCGGTTGTTCTCGACGAATCGCGCGACGTCGCCGAGCGCGAGCGAGAGCTGATTGAGCGCCAGACCCAAGTTCTCCTTCTCCCCCGCCAGGAAACCACTGAAGTCCGCGAGCTGCGTGTTGAACTGGCGCACCTGCGCGTCGTTGGCGGCGAGGGCGCTGACGAACACCTGCAGGTTCTTGACCGTGTCGAAGATGTCGGTACGCGAGTCGGACAGTGTGCGGGCCGCCGCCGACAACTGCGTGAACGTGTTGCCGAGCGCGTCACCGTTGCCGTCGAGGTTCGCGGCGGCGGTGTCCACCAGGTTCGACAACGCACCGTCCCGGTTGGCCCCGTTCGGCCCGAGCGCCTCCGACAGTTCGGTCACACTCGCGTACAACTCGTCGACCTCGACCGGCGTCGTCGTGTGGTCGCGTTCGATCGTCGCGTCGTTGGCCAGCTTCTCGCCGCCGGTGTACACCGGCGTCAGCTGGATGTACCGGTCGGAGACCACCGACGGCGTCACCTGGGCGGCCTTCACATCCGCCGGGATGTCGACACCCCGGTCGACGGTCATGACCACCTGGACCTGCTTACCCTGGGGCACCACGGAATCGACCGTGCCGACCTTGACGCCGAGCACCCGGACGTCGGAGCCCTCGTAGATGCCGACCGACCTGTCGAAGTACGCGGTGATCCTGGTGGTACCGGCGTTCTGGAAGAGCCACCACAGGACCCCGACCGCGACGACGGCGACCGCCGCGATCAGCGCCACCGGAATCCACTTGCGGTTTCGCGCCTGCGTCTCACTCATCTCAGTTGCCCCCCATCGTGCGCAGCGGCTCGCGGTATCCGGGGATGTCCGGCAGGCCGGGCGGGGTCAGGTTGGTCACGACCGAGTCGAACCATCGACCGTTGCCGAGCACGTTCGCGTAGATCCGGTAGAACGGCGCAGCCATCTCGAGTGCCCGGCTCACGTTCTGCTGGTTCTGGTTGAGGATGTCGATCGCGCCCTGCAACTGGGTGAGCGCCGGGGTGATCTGCGCCTCGTTGTCGGCGACCAGGCCGGTCAGTTCCCGCGACAACGTCTGCGTACTGCTGAGCAGCCGTCCGATCGCCTGCTGGCGGGTATTGAGCTCGGCGAGCAGCAGCCCCCCGTTCGCGAGCACCTTCTCGAACTCCTCACTCCGGTCGGCGAGGATCTGCGACGTCTGCTTCGTCGCCTCGAACAGCTGCTTGAGCTCCTGGTCGCGCTTGGCAACCGTCTCCGACAGCCGCGCCACCCCGTCGAGTGAGCCACGGATCTCGTCCGGCGTGCCCGCGAACGACTGCGACAGCACCTCGAAGCTCGACGCCAGCTGCGTCGTGTCGATCTCGGCGAGGGTGGTGGCGGCGTCGCCGAACGCGTCGATGACGTCGTACGGCGACGTGGTCCGCTCGAGCGGGATCCGCACGCTCGGATCCGCGACCTCGGTGCCCCGCGGATCGAGCGCGAGGTACTTCTGGCCGAGGATCGTCTTGATCTGGATCGACGCGGTGGTCTGGTCGCCGATCCAGG
Source organism: Prescottella defluvii (assembly GCF_000738775.1). Taxonomy (GTDB): domain Bacteria; phylum Actinomycetota; class Actinomycetes; order Mycobacteriales; family Mycobacteriaceae; genus Prescottella; species Prescottella defluvii. The sequence goes on along the minus strand of NZ_JPOC01000020.1, from coordinate 58,248 downwards.
CGTCCTTCGTCTGGAACGACACGAGCACGCGGTCGCCGTCGAGTTCGACGCTCGACACCTTGCCGACCTTCACCCCGGCGACCCGCACCTCGTTGCCGGGCTTGAGCCCGGCCGCCTCGGAGAACTCGGCGGTGTACCGGTTGCCGGCACCGATGATCGGCAGGCTGTCGAGGAAGAACGCCGACATGGTCGCGAGCAGGACGACGACGATGCCGAGGGCACCGGTCACCGCTGGACTTCTTCTCTTCGTCATGGCTGCTCACCGTCCGCGTAGCAGCGGGGAGCCGCGTTGGTGTAGATCGGCTGGTTGATCGTCGGCAGGTTCGACGGGATGTTCAGCTGGGGCGCCGTCCCGGGCCCGGCGACGATGTCGATGCCGCACAGGTAGAACTGGAACCACGATCCGTAGCTGCCGGCGCGGCCGAGTTTCTCCATCTTGATCGGCAGGTTCGTGAGTACCTGGTTCACGTCGGCGGATCTCTCGTTGATGTGTCCGGCGAGCGTGTTCAGGCCCGCGATCGACCCCTGGATCGACGGGCGTGTGGGCACCAGCAGGTCCGCGGTCGCACTGGTCAGGTCCGACAGCGACTGCACCGACTGCCCGATCACGCCGCGGTCCGCGGACAGCCCGCTCACGAGACGCTCGGTGTTGACGATCAGCTGATCGACCTGCTCGTCCCGCTCGTTGACGGTGTCCAGCACGATGTTGAGGTTGGTGATGAGGTCGCCGATCACCTTGTCCTTGTCCGCGATCGTGTTCGTCAACGACGCGGTGTTCGCCACGAGTTCCTCGATGGTGCCGCCCTCCCCCTGGAACACCTGGATGATCTGGTACGACAGCTTGTTGACGTCGTCGGCGCTGAGGGTCTGGAACAGCGGCCGGAACCCGTTGAACAGCGTCGTCAGGTTCACTGCGGGCTTGGTCCGGTCCAGCGGGATCATGTCGCCGGCCGTCATCTTGTAGCCCTGCTGCCCGGTCCCCTGCTCGAGCGCGATGTAGCGCTGACCGACGAGGTTCCGGAACCGGATGGTCGCGGTCGTGCTCGCAGGCAGCCAGTCGCGGTCCGTCACCGCGAACTCGACCTGCGCCTCACGATCGTCGACGATCTCGATCTTGGTCACCTGGCCGACCCGGACACCCGCGATGCGCACCTCGTCGCCCTTGTTGAGCGACGTGACGTCGGTGAACCGCGCACTGAACTTGGTCCCCCCGGTGGAACTGGTGTTCGCGATCGTCAACGCGAGCATGCCGGTCGCGAGAATCGTCACGACCGCGAAGATCACGAGCTTGGTGAGCGGGGCAGCCACCCCTCGCAGCTGTCGCTTCACTTGATGCTCACCTCTTTTCCACGGAGCGCGGGGGCACCGATCATGGTTGTCCAGGACGGCACGTCCTCCGGCGCGATACCGGCCGCCTCGCCGTACACGACCGCCAACGTCTCCCGCTCGAGCGGCGAGCCGGCGAACGTCGCCGATGCGGGCAGCATCGAGAACTGCGGGACCGCGACGTCGGGAATGTTCTGGTCTCCGGGGTTGCGGGTCGGCACCTGGTACGAGCCGTCGTGGATGGAACCGCCGGGGTACTGCCCGATGTCGGTGCCCAGCGGCGGCGCCTCGTAACACCGCGGACCGCGGGTGTCGATCAGGCGCGGCTCATCCTGGTTGGGCAGGTACCGTCCGCGGGGATTGACGAGCTCGATCGTGGCGCGCGCACCCGGGTTGGGCGAGTTCTCGCCGGTGATCGCGCCGGACCGTGCCATCACCTCCGCGAAGTTCGCGAATGTGCAGGTGAAGGTCCCGGAGAACCGCGCCAGAATCTCCAGCGCCTCCCGCGAGTCGGCGGCGATCGAGATCAGCGAATCCCGGTTGGCCGTCAGCAGGTCCGCGGTGCTCGATCCCGTCGACGTCACCGACGCCATCAGGGCATCGATCGCGGGCCGCTCCTGCACGATCGTCGCGTTCGTGGTCCGCAGGTCGTCGAGCGCGTCGATCAACTGCGGCGCCGCATCCGAGTACGTCTGGGTGAAGGTCGCGAAGCTCTCCAGACCGGCCGTCAGGTCCGGTAGCCGGGTGTTGACCCCGGCGAAGATCGTGTCGAGCTGATCGAGCGTGACACCGAGTCGCTCACCCCGGCCGTCGAGCGCCTGTGACAACGCCCCCAGGGTCGAGGCCAGGCTCTCCGGCGGGATGGCCTGCAGCAGCGGCAGCAGACCGTCGAGCATCCTGCCGAGCTCGACCGCGTTGCCACTCTTGTCCTGGTGGATGGTGTCGCCGGCCGTGATCGGGTCGGGGCTCGGATTCACCGGGATGACCAGGTCGACGTACCGCTCACCGAAGAGCGTCTTGGGCAGCAACCGTGCGGTGGTGTTCGACGGGATCAGTTCGGCCTTGTCGGGATCGATCGCCATCACGGAGGTGACCTTGCCGTTCTCGGTGGACGCGCCACGCACCTCGCCGACGATGAGGCCACGCACCTTGACGTCGGCGTTGCGCGGTAGCGCGTTGCCGACGGTGTCGGTGACGAGGTCGACCTTGACGACCGGCGTGAAGGTCTTGTTGTAGGTGGCGATGGTCCCGCCCACGAACAGGGCGAGGACCAGGAAGAAGGCGACTCCCAGGGTCCTACGACGCAGCTTCGACGTGCGCTCGATCATCCGGCCACCCGCACCGTGGTCGTCGTGCCCCAGATGGCGAGGCTCAGGAAGAAGTCCAGGACGGCGATGGTGACGATCGCGGTACGCACCGCGTGGCCGACCGCGACCCCGACCCCGGCCGGGCCGCCGTGGGCGTGGAAGCCGTAGTAGCAGTGGATGAGGATCAGGACGAACGCGAACACCAGGACCTTGCCGAAGGACCAGAGGACGTCCTCGGGAGGCAGGAACAGATTGAAGTAGTGGTCGTACGAGCCGGACGACTGCCCGTTGAACACCGTCGAGACCACCCGTGACGCCAGGTAGGCCGCGAGCAGGCCGACGATGTACAGCGGAATCACGGCGATGAAGCCCGCGATCATCCGGGTGGTGACGAGGAAGGGCACGCTGGGCACGGCCATCACCTCGAGTGCGTCGATCTCCTCCGAGATGCGCATCGCGCCGAGCTGAGCGGTGAACCCGCACCCGACCGTGGCCGACAGCGCCAGGGCCGCGACGACCGGTGCGATCTCACGGGTGTTGACGTACGCCGACAGGAACCCGGTCAGCACCGAGCTACCGATCTGGTCGAGCGCGGCGAAACCCTGCAGACCGACGACGACGCCGGTGAACCCGGACATCATCACGATGACACCGATCGTGCCGCCGATCACCGCGAGCGCGCCGCTGCCGAACGTGACCTCCGCCAGCAGCCGGAGCATCTCCTTCCGGTAGCGGCGCAGGGTACGCGGGGTCCACGCGATGGCCCGCGAGTAAAACGACATCTGTTCGCCGGCGTTGTCGAGCACATCGAGCGGCTTCCGCGCCCAGCGGCGCGCACGCACCAGCGTGTAGCTGCCGCGTCCCTTCGCGATCGTCATCCGGTCAGGCCCCCTTCGCCGGAACAATCTGCAGGTACACCATCGTGAGGATCAGGTTCGCGAAGAACAGGACCAGGAAGGTGATGACGACCGCCTGGTTCACCGCCTCGCCGACACCCTTGGGTCCGCCCTTCGGCGTCAGTCCCTTGTAGGACGCGATCACGCCGGCGATGACACCGAAGATGGCCGCCTTGACCTCCGCGATGTAGAGGTCGGGCAGCTGGGCCAGCGCCGAGAACGACGCGAGGTACGCACCCGGGGTGCCACCCTGGAGGATGACGTTGAAGAAGTAGCCGCCGGCGATACCGACGACGGACACGAGCCCGTTGAGGAGCACCGCGACGAGCACCATCGCGAGCACGCGGGGCACGACGAGCCGCTGGATCGGATTGATCCCGAGCACTTCCATCGCGTCGATCTCCTCACGGATGGTCCGTGAACCGAGATCGGCGGTGACTGCGGAGCCCGCGGCTCCGGCGATCAGCAACGCGGTCACGATCGGACTGCCCTGCTGGATCACCGCGAGCACGCTGGCGGCACCCGTGAACGCTTCTGCGCCCAGCTGCTTGATCAGCGACCCCGTCTGCAGCGACACGACGGCACCGAACGGGATGGCGACCAGCGCGGTAGGCAGGATCGTCACACTGGCGATGAACCAGGCCTGTTCGATGAATTCCTTGAACTGGAACGGTCGCTTGAACGTGTTGCGAACCACGTCGACGAACAGCTGGACGATGTTGCCGGCCTGTGTAAGCGCCCCCGTGACCGGCTTCATCATCGAAGGTCGGGTGCCCCCCATCCGCTCCCCTACCCGCGCCCGTATGCGGTCTGTCCCAGACCTCCGTCGTCGTATGCGGGAATCACCTGGGTGGCGTCGTCGTCCTCCATGCTGGCAAGGATGCTCTGCTGCGCCTCGATCGGCAGGGTATGGAGAATCTCCCGGACCCGCGCCTGACGGCGTGCGACGGCCTGACGGAAGGGCAGACCCGGCGTGGCCTGCATCTGCGGCACGACGCCGTAGACGTCGTCCGTCCCGCCGTGGTGGTGGCCGGCGTCGACGAGCGCCTGCTCCTGCGCCATCTGGGCGTCGTCCTTCTCCTCCGACATGCCGATCGGACCGATCTTGCTGCCGTTGAGGAACTGATGGACCACCGGCTCGTCGCTGGTGAGCAGGACCTCACGGGGGCCGAACATCACGAGCTGCTTGCGGAAGAGCATGCCCAGGTTGTCCGGCACCGTGCGCGCGAGGTTGATGTTGTGCGTCACGATCAAGATCGTCGCATCGATCTGCGCGTTGATGTCGATCAGCAGCTGACTGAGGTACGTCGTGCGGACGGGGTCCAGACCCGAGTCCGGCTCGTCGACGAGGATGATCTGCGGATCCAGCACGAGCGCGCGGGCGAGGCCGGCACGCTTGCGCATACCGCCGGAGATCTCGCCCGGCAGCTTCCCTTCCGCACCGACGAGACCGTTGAGTTCGAGCTTCTCCATGACGATCTTGCGGATCTCGGACTCGGACTTCTTGGTGTGCTCCCGCAGCGGGAAGGCGACGTTGTCGTAGAGGTTCATCGACCCGAACAGCGCACCGTCCTGGAACAGGACACCGAACAGCTTGCGGATCTCGTAGAGCTCACGCGACGAGCACTGGAGGATGTCGGTGCCGTCGATGACGATCGAGCCCTCTTCGGGCCGCAGCAGACCGATCAACGACTTCAGGAAGACGGACTTGCCCGTACCCGAAGGGCCGAGTAGTGCGCTCACCTCACCGGCCGGCAGCGTGAGGCTCACGTCCTGCCAGATCTTCTGTGAGCCGAACGACTTCGTGAGTCCCTCGACCGCTACCTCGACTCCCACTATTACCTCCTGCGTCAAGCATGTCCCCCCACGGTGGGCCCACTGTGGGTTGCGTCACTCTATCGCATCGAAGTGTTATACGTTACGCCAAACCTTACTCTCGGGTAAGTAAATGGCCGCGATTCGCCGGAGAATTCTCCGGCTTCCACCGATGCAAGAAAAGAGGGCCGCCCCGAACGGGGCGACCCTCTCTTCTGGATGCTTCGTCAGGAAGCAGCGCGGACAGCCGTCTTACTTGACGGTGATCTTCGCGCCGGCAGCCTCGAGCTTCTCCTTGGCAGCCTCAGCGGCGTCCTTGGCAACCTTCTCCAGGATGGCCTTCGGAGCACCCTCGACGAGGTCCTTGGCTTCCTTCAGGCCCAGGCCCGAGACGACCTCACGGACGACCTTGATGACCTGGATCTTCTTGTCGCCGGCCGACTCGATGATGACGTCGAACTCGTCCTGCTCCTCAGCAGCCTCGGCAGCGGCAGCCGGAGCGCCCGCAGCAGCGACGGCGACCGGAGCAGCAGCGGTGACCTCGAAGGTCTCCTCGAACGCCTTCACGAACTCAGAGAGCTCGAGCAGGGTGAGCTCCTTGAACGCGTCCAGCAACTCTTCGGTGGTGAGCTTCGCCATGGTGGCGGTCCTTCCTCTTAAGTCCTGTGTCGCTGATCCGCGACCGGACAGGTGGTGATGGTTGTGATGCGCAGGTGCGGATCAGCTATTCGGCAGCGGCGTCGGCGGGAGCCTCGACGGCCCCACCCTCCGCAGCCTTCTTCTCCTGCAGCGCGGCGGCCAGACGGGCCACCTGCGAAGCGGGAGCATTGAACAGGCCAGCGGCCTTTGCCAAGTTGCCCTTCATCGCGCCGGCGAGCTTGGCCAACAGGATCTCGCGGGACTCGAGGTCCGCGATCTGGTTGACCTGATCCACGGACAGCGCAGCGCCGTCCATGTACCCGCCCTTGATGACGAGTGCCTTGTTGTCCTTTGCGAAGGCCTTGATGGCCTTCGCAGCGTCGACCGGCTCGCCCTTGATGAATGCAATGGCGGTCGGTCCGACGAACAGGTCGTCAAGGCCCTCGACGCCCGCCTCAGCGGCGGCACGCTTGACCAGGGTGTTCTTGGCGACGGAGTAGGTGGCACCTTCTCCGAGAGCGCGTCGCAGCTGCGTCAGACTCGTGACCGACAGACCACGGTATTCCGTGATCACGGCGGCGGACGAGTCCTTGAACTGCTCGGTGATCTCTGCAACTGCAGAAACCTTCTCAGGCTTTGCCATACTTCGCCTCCTCTCGTGACAGTCGTTGTTCCACTTCGGGCCGTGACATGCAAAACGCCCCGGTGCAGGGCACACGGGGCGTACACGAGGAGATCCATCCATCCGGCCGGGGCCGGTCGCAGACAAACATCCCCCACCTCGTCCTCCTGCGTGGGCCGCCGGGCAATCCCGGACCTTCAACCGATTCCGTGTCTGGACTCGGTGACCAACGGTCTTTGGTAGAACATTGTTTCGGGGCGGAATTCGCATGAAGCGCCGAACTCCAACGAGGAGCCTAGCTCGAGTCGGGGCGCAGACGCAAAACGAGACGCCCACAGTCCCCCGCGCAGTGCCGACCCTCACATCCGGCGGCCGACGCCTCGCCCTCCCGGACAGCTGCACGGCCGTTCTCCCGAGCGTCCTCGAACGCCGAAGGCCGGCACAGAGAAATCTCTGTGCCGGCCTTCGATGTCGATCAGATCGCGGAAAGTCGCGACTTACTCGCCGTCCTCGAGGAGGTTGCGGGTACGGTTCGGATCCACCGGGATGCCCGGACCGGTGGTGGTCGAAACCGTGATCTTCTTGACGTAGCGGCCCTTCGCCGACGACGGCTTCGCACGCAGGATCTCGTCCAGCGCCGCACCGTAGTTCTCGACCAGCTTGGCCTCGTCGAACGACGCCTTGCCGATCACGAAGTGCAGGTTGGCCTGCTTGTCGACGCGGAAGTTGATCTTGCCGCCCTTGATCTCGGTGACAGCCTTCGCGACGTCCGGCGTAACGGTGCCGGTCTTCGGGTTCGGCATCAGGCCACGCGGTCCGAGGACACGGGCGATGCGGCCGACCTTGGCCATCTGGTCAGGGGTGGCGATCGCGGCGTCGAAGTCGGTCCAACCGCCCTGGATGCGCTCGATCAGGTCCTCGGCACCGACGACATCGGCGCCGGCGGCCTCAGCCTCGGCTGCCTTCTCGCCGACGGCGAAGACGACGACGCGGGCGGTCTTACCGGTGCCGTGCGGCAGGTTGACCGTGCCACGCACCATCTGGTCCGCCTTGCGGGGGTCGACGCCCAGACGGACGGCAACCTCGACGGTCGCGTCCATCTTGCTCGACGAGGTCTCCTTGGCCAGCTTCGCAGCCTGCAGGGGGCTGTAGAGGCTGTCCGCGTCGATCTTCTCAGCGGCGGCGAGGTACGCCTTGCTGCGCTTTGCCATTTCTTCTGTCCTTACTTCTCACCCTGGGCGGTCGGCCCGGGTGAATGGTTCAGTTGTGGTGCGGGCCTGGCCGGCCCTCCCACAGTGGAGGATCAACCCTGCAGTGTCAGTGCGGGGCTGCGCTGCACTCAGCCCTCGACGGTGATACCCATCGAACGCGCGGTGCCGGCGATGATCTTCGCGGCCGCGTCGATGTCGTTCGCGTTGAGGTCTTCCTGCTTGGTCTTCGCGATCTCGCGCACCTGATCCATGGTCACGGTCGCAACCTTGGTCTTGTGCGGCTCGCCGGAGCCCTTCTGGACACCAGCAGCCTTGAGCAGCAGCTTGGCGGCCGGCGGGGTCTTCAGCTTGAAGTCGAAGGTCCGGTCTTCGTAGACGGAGATCTCGACAGGGATCACGTTGCCGCGCTGGGACTCAGTCGCCGCGTTGTAAGCCTTGCAGAACTCCATGATGTTCACGCCGTGCTGACCGAGCGCAGGACCCACGGGCGGTGCAGGGTTGGCCTGACCAGCCTGGATCTGAAGCTTGATGAGCCCGGCGAGCTTCTTCTTCTTGGGGGGCATCTTCGTTCCTTGTTTCCTACTGGGTGTGTTTCTTGCGTAGTGCGTGCAAGCGTGTGGGTCCCACCTTGCCACGCGCGAGCGTGACAGTCGGAACCGAGTTAGATCTTCGAGACCTGGTTGAAGGACAACTCCACCGGGGTCTCGCGACCGAAGATCGAGACGAGGACCTTGAGCTTCTGCTGCTCGGCGTTGACCTCGCTGATGCTGGCGGGCAGCGTCGCGAACGGGCCGTCCATGACGGTGACCGACTCGCCGACCTCGAAGTCGACCTCGATGGTCGGCTTGGCAGCGGTCGCGGCGGCCGACTCACCGGCAGCGGCAGCAGCCGCGGCAGGCTTCTTCTGCCCCTGCTGGGGCATCAGGAACTTGACGACCTCGTTGAGGGTCAGCGGCGACGGGCGCGACGTGGCGCCGACGAAACCGGTCACACCGGGGGTGTTGCGGACCGCGCCCCACGACTCGTCGTTCAGTTCCATGCGAACGAGGATGTAGCCGGGCAGGATCTTCCGGTTGACCTGCTTGCGCTGGCCGTTCTTGATCTCGGTGACCTCTTCGGTGGGAACCTCCACCTGGAAGATGTAGTCGCCGACGTCGAGGTTCTGGACGCGGGTCTCGAGGTTGGCCTTCACCTTGTTCTCGTACCCGGCGTAGGAGTGGATGACGTACCAGTCACCGGGTGCGCGACGGAGCGCGGCCTTCAGCTCGGCGACAGGGTCGATCTCTTCCTCAGCGACCTCTGGAGCCTGCTCCGCGATGGCACCGTCCTCGGCCTGGTCGCCGGCAGCGTCGGCGTCGTCTTCGACCTCGAGCTCGGCTGACACGCCGTCTTCGTCGGTAACCGCCTCGGCCGAAACACGCTCCTCGGCCATGGCCTCGTCAGAGTCGTTCTCGGGGGTGCTCACTGGAGGCACTCTTCCTCTCGTCAATCACATCGTTCGGGAGCGCCGACGGGCGCCCCCGGGTTAGCCGAACAGCCAGGAGACGCCCTTGATGAAACCAAGGTCGAGAAGGCTGATGAACGTCACCATGAAGGTGACGAACACGAGCACCACGCTGGTGTAGGTGATCATCTGCTTGCGATTGGGCCAGATGACCTTACGGAGCTCGGCAAACACTTCGCGTAGGAAGCGTCGAATCCGCTTGAAGATGTTCTCCGTCTGCGGCTTGTCGGCCTTCCGGGACTTTGCTTCCGGGGACTTCACGGAAGTTGCCGCCTTGGCGGTCTTCGCCATCTGGACCGGCTTGGCCGGCTCGGCAGATTCCGGTGTTCCCGCCCGGCGCGCGGAGCGCTTGCCGGTGGGCTTACCTGCTGGGGCCGCACTCGCGGGGCTCTCATCAGCAGCGACCTCACCCTCAGGGGCGTGATCGGAAGGGGCCTCAGCGCGAGAGCTCGCGTCGGCTGCAGAATCTTCGACAGGGCTTGGGTCCGTAGACCCGGTAGCGCCGCCGTCGCGCTTGTCGCGCTCCTCGCTCACCGTCGTTCCTCTCAGTCGCTGACCAGTCCGGGTGCAGGGGCGACAGGACTTGAACCTGCAACCTGCGGTTTTGGAGACCGCTGCTCTGCCAATTGAGCTACGCCCCTTTGGTCGACCGATCGAACTGGTCGACCCATCTGGATTCACATGACATGCGCGCCACCCCATCCGGACCAGCCCAGCCTGTAGAAACAGGCTGCAACCTCACCGTAGGGCAGCGCGCAGCGCCTGAGTAACCCCAGAAACTCTAGTGTACTTCAATGCACCGGAACAAACCCAATCCGCCCGGCACTCAGGCCAAACGGACCGTTGCGGTGGCCCGACCGAAGATCTTACGACCCTCCGAACGAGCCACGATCGCGACTACTGCGGTCTTGCTTTCGGGATCCACCGACTTGATCTTGCCGGTGAACTCCACGGCGGCAGCCTTGTCGGCCGCCACGTAAACCGGACTCGTGAACCGAACGTTGTATTCGGTCACAGCACCCGGATCGCCGAGCCATGACGAGACGAATCCGCCACCCAGACCCATCGTGAGCATCCCGTGGGCCACGACGTCCGGCAAGCCGGCCAGTCGGGCCACATGGTCGCTCCAGTGGATCGGGTTGGGATCGCCCGACACGCCGGCGTAGTTGACGAGATTGCCACGGGTCAGCGTGACGATGCGCTCGGGCAGTTCGTCACCGACAGTGACGTCCTCGAACCTACGGAGCGACATGCATCATCACATCCTTGACCGCGTGCGCGATGTTCTCGTCGACCTCACCGCCGGAGCGAGCGACGAGCGTGGTCCAGGTGGTCTGGACCAGCTCCCCGTTCACATCCGAGATGACGTTCTTGGTGACGATGATGTCACTGCCCGCGACCTGGCGGAACGATTCCAGGTGGACGTCGCAGATCAATCGGTCGCCGGCCTTCAGCGGCCTGTGGAACACGAGCCGCTGGTCGGTCTGCATGATCTGGCTGAGGTCGTAACCGGTCACGACCTCTTCGAACAGCTTGCGCTGCGCGATCATGCCTACGATCGACACGAAGGTGAGGGGGGCGAGGAGACCGTCGTATCCGAGGCCCCGCGCCGCTTCCTCATCGTGATGGGCGGGGTGGTCGTCGAGTACCGCACGTGCGTACTCGCGGACCTTTTCCCGGCCGATCTCGTAGAAGTCGCTCACGCGGTAGTGATGTCCGACCATCGCAGCCGCATGCGCGGCGGGGTCGAAGGTCACTTCGGCCTCTCTCACGACTGTCTCTGTCACAGCGAATCACCCATCTGCCCTGTGGACGCAAATATCGTTAGGGCAGTCTGGCAGTGAACCTAACGCGCGAGCGCCGACTCCGAGAAGAAACTTACTTGGACTCGCGATGCGCCTGGTGAGTTCCGCAGTTCGGGCAGAACTTCTTCAGCTCGAGGCGATCGGGATCGTTGCGGCGATTCTTCTTGGTGATGTAGTTGCGGTGCTTGCACACCTCACATGCCAAGGTGATCTTGGGCCGAACGTCAGTCGAGGAGGCCACGGGGCTGCCTTCTTTCGCGTGAATCTGATCAGAGAGAGATCAGGGTGGATCATTCGTCTTGTGTAGCGATGGCCGGACTTGAACCGGCGACACAACGATTATGAGTCGTTTGCTCTACCAACTGAGCTACACCGCCTCGGAGTCGAGTGTCGCGCGAATCCGGCGGCACCACAATCCAGCGAGCCCCCTGACGGAATCGAACCGTCGACCTTTTCCTTACCATGGAAACGCTCTGCCGACTGAGCTAAGGGGGCGTGGCTGTCCTGCGCATCTCTGCGCGCTGAAGCCTCCAGAAGATTACACAGACCTTCGCTCCAGCGCCAAATTGGCAGGTCAGACCGGGTAAATCAGTGGCCAGACGCTGCGGTCACGCTCGGGGGCATCGCGTCGAGCAGCACGGTCTTGGCCTCGAGGTACGGCTGCAGGCCGTCCAGGCCGCCCTCACGGCCGAGACCGGACTGCTTGAAGCCACCGAAGGCGATCCCGAAGTCGGACTGGAACCCGTTGTGGCCGACGGTGCCGGACCGCAGCTGCCGCGACACCGCCCACGCCCGTTCGACGTCGTCGGTGAACACCGAGGCGTTGAGGCCGTAGATCGTGTCGTTCGCGATGTCGACCGCGTGGTTCTCGTCGTCGGCGGCGATGACGCTCACGACCGGGCCGAAGATCTCCTCTCGGGCGATGGTCGAGTCGTTGTCGACGTTGCCGAACACCGTCGGTTCGATGAAGAAGCCGCGGTCGAGGTGGCCGGGCCGGCGGCCGCCGGTGACCAGGCGGGCCCCCTCCTCGCAGCCCTTCGCGATCAGGCCCTCCACCTTGTCGCGCTGACGGGACATCGCGAGCGGCCCCATCTCGGTCGCGGGGTCGAACGGGTCCCCCACCCGGATCGCCGACATCGCGGCACCGAGGGCGTCGGCGAACTCGTCGTGACGGTGGCGGCTGACGACGATGCGGGTCAGCGACGCGCACACCTGGCCGGTCATGATGCGCGCCGACGTCGCGATGGACTGTGCCGCGGTGGCGAGGTCGTAGTCGTCGAGGATCACGCCGGCCGACTTGCCGCCCAGCTCGAGCGTGCAACGGGCGATCCGCTCGCCGCACAGTGCCGCGATCCGGCGACCGGCCGCGGTGGAGCCGGTGAAGGTGACCTTGTCGATGCCGGGGTTGCGCACCAGCAGCTCGGAGACCTCCCGTTCGGCGGTGACGACGTTGACGACGCCCGCGGGGAGTCCGGCGGCCTCGACGATCTCCGCGAACAGGTAGGCGGCACCCGGCGCCTCCGGGGAGGCCTTGACGACGACGGTGCAGCCCGCGATGAGCGCCGGCGCGACCTTGTTGGCGATCAACCCGAGCGGGCTGTTCCACGGGATGATCGCGGCGACGACGCCGACCGGTTCGCGGACCAGCAGGCCCACCCCGTTGCCCGAGCTGGGCCGGCGCTCCTCGACGAACGCGTAGCTGTCGGCGAGGCTCGCGTAGTAGTCGAAGACGTCGCCGGAGCCCGCCGAGGCATACGTCGACACCGCGGCGAGGATGCCCATCTCGCTGGTCCAGATGCGACCCAGTTCGGCGCTGCGTGCGCGGATCCCGGCACCGATCGCCGTCAGGTAGGGGGCGCGCTCGGCGTGGGTCATGCGCGACCACGGTCCGCGGTCGAACGCGTCCCGGGCGGCGTCGACGGCCCGGGCCATGTCCTGCGCGTCGGCCTCGGCGACGGTGAGGAACACGTCCTCGGTGGCGGGGTTGACGACGTCGAACCGCGCGCCGGTCGCCGGCTCGACCCAGTGGCCGCCGATGAACAGCTTCCCGGGATGCTGCACCGTCACGGACGTCTCGTCGGCGTTGATCAGACCTGTCATCGAGGATCGGGCTCCTTCGTGCCTCACGGGCACCCGTCCTGTGACGAGCGCCACCATCGCACCGGACGCTAGGGCGGTCTCGGCGCGACCAGACCGCACGGTCCCGTTGAGTGGGATGGATCACAGCCCGGATCCCCGACGCGGGGCGGGCGGGGTCGAGGTACCCCGAAAGCAGTTCAGCCCCGACCCTTTTCGGGTCGGGGCTGAACTTGTGTGGCAGATGTAGGATTCGAACCTACGTAGGCATAAGCCGACGGATTTACAGTCCGCTCCCATTGGCCGCTCGGGCAATCTGCCAGACTTCGCCCAGAGCATCTTGCTCGCTCTGACGCATATCGAAGAATACATCGAAGTCCCCCCAGATACGCAAACCGGGTGGATACAGGGGGTAGCGACCCGATAGCGTCAGGGCAGCCCACCGCTGTCCGGGTGGGCTCTACCGCCAAGAATTCAGGAGTGTGCAGTGGCTGATTCGTCCTTCGATGTGGTGAGCAAGGTTGATCGTCAAGAGGTGGACAACGCTCTGCATCAGGCTGCGAAGGAGCTGGGCACCCGGTTCGACTTCCGCAACACCGGGGCGAGCATCGAGTGGTCCGGCGAGGAGACCATCACGCTGACCGCCGAGACGGAGGAGCGCCTGAACGCCGCGCTCGACGTCTTCAAGGAGAAGCTGATCCGCCGGGACATCTCGCTCAAGGCGTTCGATGCGGGCGAGCCGGCGCAGTCCGGCAAGATCTACAAGCTCAGCGGATCCCTGGTCCAGGGCATCAGCACCGAGAACGCCAAGAAGATCTCGAAGAAGATCCGCGACGAGGGCCCGAAGGGCGTGAAGGCGCAGATCCAGGGTGAGGAACTCCGGGTGACCAGCAAGAAGCGTGACGACCTGCAGGCCGTCATCTCGCTGCTCAAGGGCGAGGATTTCGGTATCGCCCTGCAGTTCGTGAACTACCGCTGACGCCGCCCGGCCGTGCGCCGGACCGTCGCACGGGCCGTCACTTCCGCCGACGCGGAGGTGGCGGCCCGTTTCCGTCGGCCGCGGTCGGCCACGGCCAGCCACAGTCGGCCGCGGTGGGTCGCGGTGGGTCTCAGTACTCGCGATGGGTGGGGGGAAGGCCGCCGTCGGGCGAGCCACCGCCGGCCATCTTCTCCAGACGCGCGATCCGATCCGCCATCGGCGGATGCGTCGAGAACATCCGGCTCATCTTGTCGCCGGCCCGGAACGGGTTGGCGATCATCATGTGCGACTGCGCGGCGATCTTCGGCTCAGGCGGCAGCGGCGCGGCCTGCGTGCCGCGCTCGAGCTTCCGCAGCGCCGACGCCAGCGCCAGCGGGTCCCCCGTCAACTCGGCCCCGGACTGGTCGGCCTGGTACTCCCGCGACCGGGACACGGCAAGCTTGACGACGGTGGCTGCGATGGGACCCAGGAGCGAGACCAGCAGCAACGCGATCGGGTTGGCGCCCTGACCGTTGCCGCGTCCCCCGAACATGTTCGCGAAGATCGCCATGTTCGCCAGTCCCGAGATGACCGCGGCCATCGCGCCGGCGACCGACGAGATCAGGATGTCGCGGTTGTAGACGTGGGACAGTTCGTGCCCGAGGACTGCTCGCAGTTCGCGCTCGTCGAGGATGTCGAGGATCCCGCTGGTGCAGCACACCGCGGCGTGGCGCGGGTTGCGTCCGGTCGCGAACGCGTTGGGCGCCGCGGTGGGGCTGATGTAGAGACGCGGCATCGGCTGGTGTGCCGCCGTCGCCAGCTCCCGGACGATCTTGTAGATGACCGGTGCCTGGACCTCGGTGATGGGCTGGGCATGCATCGCCCGCAGCGCCAGCTTGTCGCTGTTGAAGTAGGCCCACGCATTGGTGCCCACGGCCAGGAGAATCGAGAAGATCAGGATCGTGCGGTTCTGGAACAACGAGCCGATGAAGATGATCAATGCGGACATTCCGACCAGCAGGCCGAACGTCTTGGCACCGTTCGCGTAACCGTGCACGACTCGCCTCTTCCCTGTTCACCGCCGCGACGCCAGCGTGGCTTCCTGACCTGAACAACGATCCAGCCCGGGGAGACGGTTCCCGGGCTGGTCGAAGACTACGTCAGCGAGGCGTCATCCGACGCGTTCGACGGTGTACTCGACGAGTCGCAGCAGCGCGTCGTTCGCGGGGCCCTGCGGCAGCTGGGCCAGCTCGGTCCGGGCCCGCTCGGCGTACTCGGCGAGCTTCGTCTTGGCCGCGGTCATGCCGGGAGACCGCTCGAGCAGTGTCAGCGCTTCGGCGACCTCGGCGTCGTCGGTGACCGGTCCGTCGAGCAGTTCGCGCAGCCGGTCGCCGTCGGCGCCCTCCTCACGCAGCGCGTACAGCACGGGCAGCGTGTGGACGCCCTCACGCAGGTCGGTGCCCGGCGTCTTGCCGGACTGATCCGACACCGAGGAGATGTCGATGATGTCGTCGGAGATCTGGAAGGCGATCCCGACGGCGTCGCCGAGGCGCTCGAGGCGCTCGATCTGGTCGGCGCCGGCGCCGGAGAAGGTGCCGCCGAAGCGTCCGCTCGCGGCGATCAGCGAGCCGGTCTTCTCCCACACGACCTTGAGGTAGTGCTCGACCGGATCCTGCTGCTGCTTGGCGCCGATGGTCTCGCGCATCTGGCCGGTGACCAGTTCCGCGAACGTCTCCGCGATGATCCGGACGGCGTCGGGGCCGAGCGTGGACACCAGCCGCGACGCGTGCGCGAACAGGTAGTCGCCGGCGAGGATCGCGATGCTGTTGCCCCAGCGGGCGTTGGCGCTGGGTGCGCCGCGGCGCATGGTCGCCTCGTCCATGACGTCGTCGTGGTACAGCGTCGCGAGGTGGACGAGTTCGACGACGGTCGCGGCGGTGACCACGGCCGGGTCGGACCCGTTCGGCCCGAGCTGGGCGGTCAGCACGGTGAACAGCGGACGGAACCGCTTGCCGCCGGCCTTCGCGAGGTGCAGCGCCGCCTCGGTGAGGAAGTCCTCACCGTCGGACAGTTCGCTGACCAGGAGTTCCTCGACACGGTGGAGACCGTCGCGCACCACGTCGGCCAACTGCTGGTCGCCGAGGTCGACCCCGGCCACGACGGTGCCCGAACCTGTTGCCCGCTCCGACCCCTCAGTGCTCACGATGTCAGTACTCATTCCTGTAGTCGGTGACGCCTCGGTAACCACGGTAGTGAACCTAGCGGTATCACCGGCCGTCACCACCACCTGCCCTCACCGCGTTGCGCTCCCCCAGCCTGAGAAGATACTGGGGTGGTGGCCGAACATTTCCCGACCGCTGGGTCCAACGATGCCCCGAAACTCCCCACGAGCACCGAAGTCCTGGTCGTCGGTGCCGGTCCCGCGGGCTCTGCCGCCGCCACGTGGGCGGCGCGCGGCGGGCGTGACGTGCTGCTGGTCGACGCGGCGACGTTCCCCCGCGACAAGACGTGCGGCGACGGCCTGACCCCGCGCGCGGTCGCCGAACTCGATCACCTGGGTCTGGGCGACTGGGTCCGCGGGCACACCACCAACCGGGGTCTGCGCCTGACGGGCTGGGGACAGGAGTTGGAGCTGCCGTGGCCCGGCGGCGCCCTCCCCGCGGTCGGCAGCGCGGTGCGGCGCACCGAGTTCGACGACCGGCTGCGGCTCACCGCGGTCGACGCCGGTGCCCGAATGGTCCAGGGCGCCAAGGCGGTGGGTGTCGAGCGTCGCGGCGACCGGGTTCGCTCGGTGACGGTGAAGACGGCGACCGGGACGCACACCGTCACGTGCGAGAAACTGATCGTCGCCGACGGCGTCCGCTCGACGCTCGGCAAGCAACTGGGCCGCGAGTGGCACCGCGACACCACGTACGGGGTGGCGGCGCGCGCGTACGTGAGCTCCCCGCGCAGCGACGACCCGTGGATCACGTCACATCTCGAACTGCGCGACGACGCCGGCGCACTGCATCCGGGTTACGGCTGGGTGTTCCCGCTCGGGACCGGCGAGGTCAACATCGGTGTGGGCACGCTCGCGACGGCCAAACGTCCCGCGCCGGGTGCGCTGCGGCCGCTGCTCGAGCTGTACGCCGACCAGCGCCGCGCGGAGTGGCACCTCGACGGCCGGGCGCATTCGGTGGCGTCGGCGCTGTTGCCGATGGGTGGCGCGGTGTCGGGGGTGTCCGGTCGCAACTGGGCGCTGGTCGGTGACGCCGCGGCGTGTGTGAATCCTCTCAACGGTGAGGGCATCGACTACGGCCTCGAGGGTGGGCGCCTGGTGGCGCAGGTGCTGGGCAGCGACGACCTGACCGATGTGTGGCCGACGATCCTGCGGGACCGGTACGGCCACGCGTTCTCGATCGCGCGCCGCCTCGCAGGACTGCTGACGATTGCCCGGTTCCTGCCTGCGGCGGGGCCGGTCGGGATGCGTTCGCGCGCAATGATGACCGTCGCGGTGCGGGTGATGGGCAACCTCGTCACCGACGAGGACGCCGATTTCACGGCCCGGGCATGGCGCGCGGCGGGTGCCGCGTCGCTGCGCCTGGATCCGCGCAAGCCCTTCAGCTGAGCGGGCTCACCGGGTGGCGCGTGAGCGGGCTCACCGGGTGGCGCGGTGCAGCGCCACGACGCCGCCGGTGAGGTTGCGCCACTGCACGTTCCGCCAGCCCGCGGCCTCGATGCGCTCGGCGAGCTGTTCCTGCGTCGGCCATGCCCGGATGGACTCGGCGAGGTAGACGTAGGCGTCGGGGTTGCTGCTGACGGCGCGGGCGACCTGCGGCAGCGCCTTCATCAGGTATTCCATGTAGACGGTGCGGAACGGTCCGAACACCGGGGTGGAGAACTCGCTGACGACGAGGCGGCCGCCGGGCTTGGTGACGCGCGCGATCTCGCGCAGGCCGGCGTCGAAGTCGGACACGTTGCGCAGCCCGAACGAGATGGTGGCGGCGTCGAACACGCTGTCGGCGTACGGCAGGTGCATCGCGTCGCCCGCGACCATCGGGACTCGCCGTCCGCGGCCGGCGTGCAGCATGCCCTTCGAGAAGTCGGTGGCGACCACCCACGCGCCGGACCGGCCGAGTTCGACGGTGGAGACGCCGGTGCCGGCGGCGAGGTCGAGGACCCGCTCCCCCGGCTTCAGATCGAGCGCCGCCCGCGTCGCCTTCCGCCAGCTGCGGTCCTGCCCGAACGACAGGATCGTGTTCGTCAGGTCGTAGCGCTTCGCGACGCCGTCGAACATGGATGCGACCTCGTGCGGATCCTTTTCGAGCGAGGCCCGCGATCCGTGTGTTTCTGCCACGTCGGAAGACGCTACCAACCGGCTCATGCGTCGACGTCCGCCACCGGGTTCTCGCCGGTCGGGTCCGGCTGGGGGCGGTCCTCCGCGGCCGGGGCACGCCGGGTCAGCGTGCGCGCCTTGCCTCGCGCCCACGGCACGAGCATCACGACGACGGCGACGGTGACGGTGGAACCGAGGATCACGCCGGCGAGGACGTCGTGCGGGTAGTGCACGCCCTGCAGGACGCGGGCCGCGCCGATGAGGCCGGCCAGGGCGATCACGAGACCCCGCTGCAGCGACGACAGCACCCGGTCGGACGCGAGGACGATGGCTGTCGCGATGCCGACGGCGATGACGGTGTGGTTGCTCGGGAACGACCAGTCGCCGACGGCGGGACAGTCGGGCAGCGCGAGTTCGACCCGGCAGGGGCGGTCCTCGCGGACGACCATCTTGACCGCCTCGCTGAGCGCGTACGCGACGACGACACCGAAGCCGCCCATCAGCAGGTCACCGAGGTGCGGGGATCGGGTGCGCCACATCTGCACGGCGAGAACCGCGTACAGCGCGACGAGGACGAGCAGTCCGCCGTCGGCGATCAGCTCGACGCCCGGCAGTTCGGAGGTGTGCGGGACGATCGCCCGGTAGATCGCCGCACCGACGTCGCGCAGCAGGTAGAGCGCCACCACCAGCACCGCGGCGGCGATCAGCATCATCCCGGCGCGTTCCGAAGTTCTCCGCATTCGGACGAGCTTAGAAACCCTTCCTGAGTGAACTTCTCAGGAACCCTCGGTGTCGACCTTCCGGCGGAGCACCAGCAGGGCGGGCAGTGCCACGATCCACGTCACGACGATCACCGACCCGGCGGGCACGATCGCGACGCGGGCGTCGCGTCCCGCGACCCGCACCAGGTCGGGGTCGCTGCGCGCGTACTCGACGTCGATGCGCTGCCCCGCGGTGAGTTTGGTCGGGTAGAGGACGCCCAGTCTGGGGTTGTGGGTGACACCGTCGGGGGTCACGAAGCTGACCGCGGACCGCAGCGATCCGGCGGACAGCACCTCGGCGGTGGCGGTGCCCATGTCGGATTCGATGGTCCGGTCGTTGCGCCACGCGGCGAGCACCAGCAGGACCGCGAGCACCGAGATCCCGGTGGCCACGGCGACGACGGCGACCTGCACGCGGTGAGCGATGCGGGGACTCACGACGGCCTCACAGCTGCGCCCGTACCGCGGCGTGCAGTTCGCGCAGACCGGACCGCTGGGTGGTCACCTCGAGCACGCGGACGCCCTCCCCCGGCGACGTCAGGGCCGCGGTCAGGTCCGCCAGGTTCACCCGGCGGTGCGGGACCCGGTAGGCGGCGCACAGCGCGGCCAGGTCCATGCCGTGCGGGGTGCCGAAGACCCGCTCGAACACGCCCGCGTACTGCGGGTCGCCCTGCTCGAGCAGTTCGAAGATGCCGCCGCCGTCGTCGTTGGCGACCACGATGGTCAGGTCGGCGGGACGGGGTTCGCCGGTGCCGATCAGCAGGCCGGACGCGTCGTGCAGGAACGTCAGGTCGCCGAGCAGCGCAACGGTCCGGCCCTCGCTCTCGTACGCGAGGGCCGCGCCGACGGCGGTGGAGACGGTGCCGTCGATGCCGGCGACGCCCCTGTTGGAGAGCACCTTCACCCCCGGTCGCGGATAGCTCACGAGGGCCGCGTCACGCACCGGGTTCGACGCCCCGAGCAGCAACTGGTCGCCGTCGGACAATGCTGCCGTCACCGCGGCCGCGACGTGCAGGCCGGTGACGTCCGGGTGCGCCGCGAGCTGCGAGTGCACGGCCTTGTCGCCGTGCTCCGACAGGGTTCGGCAGCGCGCGATCCACGCCGGGTCGGGCTCGCCGGACACCACGGCGCGGGTGCCGGTGGCGAGGACGTTGCCGGAGACGTCGGGCCAGCGCGGACCGGTGGTGAGCGCGTACACGGCGACGGCCGGGTCGGCGAGCAGCTTCGACACCGGGCGGTGCAGCGTGGGGCGGCCGGTGATGATCGCCTGACGGGGTTTGAGCTGCGGCAGCGCCAGCGGGTGCAGCGGGATGCCGTGCATCGGCGCGGTGGGTTCGGCAACCGTCGGCAGGTGCGCCAGTTCGGGCCGGTAGGCGGACCCGTGCCCGGAGATCACGACCGTGTCGGGGGTGATGTCGAGGTCCATCGGGACGTCGAGGGTCGCGTGCATCGTGGTGGTCCAGGCGGCGCCGTCGGGCCGGCCTTCCGGCACCGGTCCCTGCGCGTGGACGTCGGGCACGAGCGGCTCGCGCAGCGGGATGTCGAAGTGCACGGGCCCGGCGTTGCCGGAGCGGGTGCCGCGGGCGGCGGCGAGGACGCGGCACACCGCGCTGCGCCACTGACTGTTCTGGTCCTCGCCGTCCTCGGCGAGACCGAGGCTGATGGTGGCGCGGACCTGGCTGCCGAACAGGCCGAGCTGCTCGACCGTCTGATTGGCGCCGGTGCCGAGCATCTCGTACGGCCGGTTCGCGCTGAGCACGACCAGCGGGACGCGCGCGTAGTTGGCCTCGAGGACGGCGGGGGCGAGGTTCGCGACGGCCGTGCCGGACGTCATGACGATCGGCACGGGCCGACCGCCCGCGACCGCGAGACCCACCGCGAGGAAGCCCGCGGTGCGCTCGTCGATCCGCATGTGCAGGCGCAGTCGCCCGGCGGCGTCGGCGGCCTGCAACGCGAACGCGAGCGGGGCGTTGCGCGAACCCGGGCAGAGCACGACCTCACGTACCCCGCCGCGGACCAGTTCGTCGACGACGGCGGTGGCTTGTGCTGTGGACGGATTCACGCCTTCCAGATTGGCAGACGCGGCGCTGGCCGTCCCAGTCGGCATCGGTGCGCGGTCACTGCGACGATGGTCCGCATGGCACGCACAGTCTTCGATCCGCGCACCGTCGGTGCGGGCGAGTTCTATCGGGTACTGACCGCATCGATCGTGCCGCGGCCGATCGCGTGGGTGTCGACACTGTCGGCCGACGGGGTGCCGAACCTGGCGCCGTACAGCTTCTTCACGGTGTCGAGTTCGAATCCGCCGGTGGTCCAGTTCACGTCGGTCACCCGCAAGGACAGCCTCCGCAATGTCGAGAAGACCGGCGAGTTCGTGATCAATCTGGCCACCGAGGCGCTGGTCGACGCGGTCAACGCCAGTTCGGCACCCTACGAGCCGGGCACCGACGAGTTCGCGGCTCTCGGGATCGTCAGCGAGGCGAGTGAGCGGGTTCGGCCGCGGCGGGTCGCAGCGTCACCGATCGCGATCGAATGCTCGTTGCGGCAGGTCGTCGAGGTGGGTGAGTCGTTCGTGGTGATGGGCGACGTCCTCGCGGTCGCGGTGCGCCCCGAGGCCCTCGCGGCCGACGGACTGCCCGAGTTCGCGAGGATCGCTCCGCTGAGCCGGCTCGGCCGCGACGAGTGGGGCATGACACCGCCGGTGCGGCGCATCACCCGTCCGGGCCGGCCGGACTGACCGCTCCGACCACGACACGACGGTTCCGCATTAGGGTTGGCTAACCACCACCCGATCTCGCGGACGGAATGCCATGGCCAAACGCTCCAAGTTCGTCAAGCCCGACCATCGCGCCGTCGTCTCGGCGCACGTGCTGGGCGCCAAGCAGGTCAGCCCGTCGTTCATCCGCGTCACCATCGGCGGCCCGGACCTGGCGGGGTTCACCCCGATGGGCTTCGACCAGTGGTTCCGGATTTTCATCCCGGACACCGGGCAGACCGAATTCAAGCTCCCGAGTTCGGCGGGCAGCCTCTGGTACGCCCAGTTCAAGCTGATCCCCAAGGACTCGCGACCGATCCTGCGGAACTACACGGTCCGCGAATTCCGCCCCACCGGTGGAGCTTTCGGCGACGGCCCCGAACTCGACATCGACTTCGCCTCACACGGCGACCTCGGACCGGCGTCGGCGTGGGCCAACACCTGCTCGGCGGGCGACCCGCTGGGCCTGCTCGACGAGGGCCTCATCTACAACCCCACCCCCGACGCCCGCTGGCACCTGTTGGTGGGCGACGAGTCCGCACTGCCCGCGATCGTCGGGATCCTGCGCTCGGCCGAACCGGGCGCGCGGATCCGGGCGTACATCGAGATCCCGCATGCAGAGGACAAGCAGGACGTGCCCGTGCGCGATGACCTCGAAGTGCACTGGCTGGTGCGCGAGGAGGCCGAGGCGCGGCCGGGTGAACTCGCCCTCGCAACGCTGCGCGCAGCCGACCTGCCCGACGGGCCGCTCTACGCGTTCGTCGCCGGCGAGAGCGAACTCGCGACCGGCGCGCGCCGGCACCTGGTCGCGGACCGGCACGTGCCCAAGACCGACATCGCGTTCACCGGATACTGGCGCCACGGCCACGCGGCGTACTGAAACCCCCGAGGCGACAGTGGGCCCGCCCGGTACGCACCGGACGGGCCCACTGTCTCGGCCGACTAGGCCGCGTGCTTCTGCACCACATCACCCAGACGCGGAAGCGCCTCGATCACGTGCTTCTTCGCCGACGGACGCAGGGTCGAGTAGACCTTCTTGATCGCGCCCTTGTCGCTGCCCTCGATGCGCTCGTCGGTGACCCCCAGGAGGGCGTCGGCGGCGGCGTCGCTGCGTGCGGTCAGGAAGGCCGAGAAGCTGCCCTCACCGCTAGCCGCGAATTCCTGCCAGAACGGCTCGAGCCGCGCGACGAACG
Source organism: Prescottella defluvii (assembly GCF_000738775.1). Taxonomy (GTDB): domain Bacteria; phylum Actinomycetota; class Actinomycetes; order Mycobacteriales; family Mycobacteriaceae; genus Prescottella; species Prescottella defluvii. The sequence continues at coordinate 35,065 of NZ_JPOC01000020.1, read as the reverse complement.
CCGGGAGCAGACCCTCGATGGCGTCGGGGACGATCGACGGACCGACCTTCTTGACCGCCGAGTACCCGCCCTTGAGCGCCAGTCCGGACGCACCCTTCTTGTCCGAGACCTCCGCGTCGACGAGCGCCTGGACATCCGCTAGCACCGCGGGCATCCGAGCCTCGTTCAGCAAGGTTTCGTTCAGAGCTGCAACCACTTTCAAAGCCTCCGTATCGACTGGTCCAATCCTGGCGGGCACGACACTATACGAGGCCGGTATCCGTGCCGGTGACCAGCAGTTCGTGGCAGCGGCGCAGCCGGTCGCGCCACCAGTGGGCACGCGCGTGCGGTGCGGCCAGATCGGTGAGCCGATCGGGGTCCGGGAGGACCGGACTCGCATCGAGGGTGCCGTCGACCATCACACGCGGTTCGCCCGTGACATCGGCGTCGAACAGTCCCCCGGTCCCGAGGCCGCACGCGTGCGCCAGCCCGGGCAGCGCGGCCGCCGCGGCCAGACCCGCGTTCATCCCGACGGCCGTGTCCAACGCACTCGACACCACCACCGGCACTCCGTGACCTGCGAGTTCGTCGGCCAGCGCGAGCAGTCGGCGCATGCCGCCGAGCGGCGGCACCTTGACCACCGCGACGTCCGCGCCGCCGACCCGCACCACCTTCAGCGGGTCCTCGGCGCGGCGGATGCTCTCGTCGGCCGCGATCGGCACACCCGGCATTCTGCGGCGGACCTCGACGAGTTCGGGCACGCTCGCGCACGGTTGTTCGGCGTACTCGAGCGGTCCGTCGGCGGTCAACGCGGCGAGCGCACGGACGGCCTCGTCGACGCTCCAGCCGCCGTTGGCGTCGACGCGCACGTTCGGGACGAACTCCCGCACCGCGTTCACCCGGGCGACGTCGTCGGCGAGACTCTGCCCCTTCTCGGCGACCTTCACCTTCGCGGTGCGGGCGCCGGGGAACCGGGCCAGGATCTCCGGCACCTGGTCGGGGCCGATCGCCGGCACGGTCGCGTTGATCGGCACCCGCGCCCGGACCGGTGTCGGCGGACCGACCCACGCGGCTTCGATGCCTGCCCGCAACCAGTGCGCGGCCTCGGCGTCGTCGTACTCGGGGAACGGTGCGAACTCGCCCCACCCGGCCGGGCCCTCGAGCAGCAGTGCCTCGCGAGTGGTGATGCCCCGGAAGCGAACCCGCATCGGCAGGCTCACCACACGGGCCCCGGCCAGGACGTCGTCGAGGGGCGGGAGGATCACGGCTGGCCCGGCAGCAACTGGACCATCAGGGCCTCGCAGTCGGCGAGGACGTTGCCGTCCAGGTCGCGCAGTTCTGCGGTGCAGAACAGCTTGCGTCCCTCGATACGGTCGACACGCCCCTCGACGACAAGCTCGGTCTCGATGGGGGTGACCTTGCGGTAGTTGACGTGCAGGTACCCGGTGCGGGCGATGGGGTGGCCCGACGCATGCACGATCATGCCGAGCATGTCGTCGAACAGCAGCGCGATGGTGCCGCCATGCGCGGCACTGTTGCCGCCACGGTGGTAGAGCCGGAACACACCCCGCGCCCGGACACCGTCGGTGGCGACCTTGTCGAACTGCCACGGCAGCAGCAACAGGCTGCCGCGCCCGGGCAGTTGCGAGTTGAATCCGGCCGGGGACTCGCCCTCCGGGACCTGATACGGCTCGAGCAGGTCGGCCAGTGCCCCGGCCTGCTCGATGGCCTGTCGCGCGACGTCGTCGGGAACGTGTGTGGAGACCGCGAGGTCCTGCAGTCTCCGGAAGGACTCGACGAACTCCGCGAAGTTCGGGCCCGCCTGCACCGGCGTGAACATCGGGAAGCCACCGTGGTGTTCGTGGACGTCCTCGCCGGATCGGACGCCGGACTGCACTGATTCGCTCATGGCTGCACGGTATCGCCGGAACGGGGCGGTTCCGGTGCGAGGTGCGGCCCGACACTCCGACGACCGGGGCCCAGCCAGGGCCTATCCTCGGGTCCGTGACCTTCAATCCGCAGCTCTGGCGTCCAGTCCCCGGTTTCGAGGACCTCACCGACATCACGTACCACCGTCATGTCACCGAGGGCATCGTCCGCATCGCGTTCGATCGCCCCGAGGTGCGGAACGCGTTCCGCCCGCACACCGTCGATGAGTTGTACCGCACCCTCGACCACGCGCGGATGACGTCGGATGTGGGCTGCGTGCTGCTCACCGGCAACGGCCCCAGCGAGAAGGACGGCGGCTGGGCGTTCTGCTCGGGCGGCGACCAGCGCATCCGCGGCCGCAGCGGCTACCAGTACGCGTCCGGCGAGACCGCCGAGACCGTCGACCCGGCCCGCGCGGGACGCCTGCACATCCTCGAGGTGCAGCGCCTGATCCGCTTCATGCCGAAGGTCGTCATCGCCCTCGTCAACGGTTGGGCCGCGGGCGGCGGGCACAGCCTGCACGTCGTCTGCGACCTGACGCTGGCGTCGCGTGAGCACGCCCGGTTCAAGCAGACCGACGCCGACGTGGGCAGCTTCGACGGCGGCTACGGCAGCGCGTACCTCGCGAAGATGGTGGGCCAGAAGTTCGCCCGCGAGATCTTCTTCCTCGGCGACACCTACACCGCCGAGGACATGCACCAGATGGGCGCGGTCAACAAGGTCGTCGACCACGACGAACTCGAGAACGTCGCGATCGAGTGGGGCACCAAGATCAACGGCAAGTCGCCGCAGGCGCAGCGCATGCTCAAGTACGCGTTCAACCTGCAGGACGACGGCCTGGTGGGCCAGCAGTTGTTCGCCGGCGAGGCCACGCGACTTGCGTACATGACCGACGAGGCCGTCGAGGGCCGCGACTCGTTCCTGCAGAAGCGGGACCCGGACTGGTCGCCCTACCCCTGGTATTACTGAGCCCCTGCCGCTCCGGTTCTCGTCGTGCCGCGTCCCCGATCGGGGGCGCGGCACGACCATTTTCGGAGCGGTACGGACTGGGCGCGGAGCCTGATCGGGTGTGCAATGGAGGAATGAGCACCGAGGTCACGTTCGACGTCGACGGTGTGCGCCTGTCGGGCGCCTCGACCGATCCGGTCCGTGCCCTGCCGGTGGTGGTGTTCGCGCACGGCAGCGGTAGCGGGCGGTTCAGTCCGCGCAACCGGTTCGTCGCCGGGCTGCTGCAGGACGCGGGCCTGGGCACTCTGCTGTTCGACCTGCTCGCCCCGCACGAGGAGGGCGACCGTCGGCTCGTGTTCGACATCCCGCTGCTCTCGTACCGACTGCTCGAGGTCACCGCGAAAGTGCACGAGCGGACGGAGTCGGTCGCGTACTTCGGTGCGAGCACCGGTGCGGCCGCGGCCCTGCACGCCGCCGCCGAACCGCACGCCGACATCGCCGCGATCGTCTCCCGCGGCGGCCGCCCCGACCTGGCGGGCTCGCGCCTGTCGATGGTGCGGGCGCCGACGCTGCTGCTGGTCGGCTCGCTCGACACCGCGGTGATCGAGCTGAACCGGAAGGCCGCGACGCTGCTCGAGTGCGAACACGAGGTGGAGATCGTGCCGGGCGCGACGCACCTGTTCGAGGAGCCCGGCACGCTGGACATGGTGGCCGCGCGGGCCCGCGACTGGTTCGTCGCGCACGGATCTCGATCGTGAAGGATTCCTCTCGGGTACCGACGGAGATCCTTCAGAATCGCGGGGCGCGGGGCGGCGGCGGGCAGACTGGACCCATGGCCGTCGACCGCGAGCAGCCCGCACCGGAACATCGCCGCCCGAGCGGAGTCACGGACGCCACCGTCGAGGCGGTCGGCAAGCTGTCCGAGGCGCTCGAGACGGTCGAGCAGGCCCGCGGCCACCTGTATGCGTTCCACCAACTGCTGGGCCGCGCGGACCTGCAGTTGGGTGAGGCCGTCGAGAAGCTGCGCGCGTCGGGTCACCCCGACTGCGCCGAGCGGCTGCGGACGGCGATGGTGGGGCGCAACGTGCTCGACGGCCGGTGGACGTTCCAGATCGTCGAGGAGTTCGACGACGGCTACTGGACGGAGTTCCGCGACCACGAGAAGGCGGTGCGCGATGCACTGTTGGGCGGGCGCCGGCACCTGTACGAGTCCGATATGAAAGAGGAGCGGCGGACGCACGGTCGCCCGGGGCACGAGGCCCGTCCGGGCGGCGACGAGTGAGGCCGCGGCAGGTGACGCCTCGGCGAGTGGATCGGGGAGAATCTCCCGGCAACAGCAGCAGGAGGACATGAGCGTGGAAATTCTCAGCAGCCGGACGATTCTGCGGCCCCGCGACTACGAGGTGACGCTGGCGTTCTACCGCGACGTGCTGGGTCTGGCGATCGCCCGCGAATACCCCGGCGGCACAGTGTTCTTCGTCGGCCAGGGCCTGCTCGAGGTGACCTCCCACGGCGGCACCGAGCTCGACACCCGGTTCTCGGGTGCCCTGTGGATGCAGGTGCGGGACCTGGCCGTCGCCCAGCAAGATCTGGTCCGGGCGGAGGTGCCGATCGTGCGCGAGGCCCGGCAGGAGCCGTGGGGCCTGCACGAGATGTGGATCGCCGATCCCGACGACGTTCCGATCGTGCTGGTGCAGATTCCGGCGGACCATCCGATCCGCCGCGACCAGCGCTGACGGCGCCGCCGGGGACCCACCGCGGGCCGCCGCGGCGCCGACGGCCGCGAGCACCAGGCCGCACACACCCGCCACGCCGACGAATAGTGAGTGTCGCCACACCCGGGGAACCGTCTTGCGAGGTGATGGGACAGGGTAAACCTTGTTCACCGATTGTTCATCGGCCGCTCGCTGTACTTTTGCGCTTTCGATACGCACAATTCGCTTGTGACCGCAGAGCTCGTCGTTCTCTTGGTAGTGGTCGTCACTGCCCTCGCATTCGATTTCACGAACGGCTTCCACGACACCGGGAACGCGATGGCCACGTCCATCGCCACCGGCGCACTCCGACCGAAGGTCGCAGTGGCACTCTCTGCAACCCTCAACCTGGTTGGCGCCTTCCTGTCCGTGGAGGTCGCCGCGACCGTCGCCAAGGGCGTGGTCAATCTCGGGACCGTCAGCGGCGAGGACCTGCTGCTGATCGTGTTCGCCGGCCTCGTCGGCGGCATCCTCTGGAACCTCGCGACCTGGCTGTTCGGCATGCCGTCCAGTTCGTCGCACGCCCTGTTCGGCGGCCTGATCGGTGCGGCGATCGCCTCGATCGGTATGAGCGGCGTCGAGTGGGGCGGTGTGCTCGGCAAGGTCATCCTCCCGGCGCTGCTCGCCCCCGTGGTCGCCGCGCTCGTCGCCGCCGTCGGCACCAAGCTGATCTACCGCATCACCCGGGACGTCCACGAGGACACCAAGGGCAAGGGCTTCCGCATCGGCCAGGTCGGCACGGCATCCCTGGTCTCGCTCGCGCACGGCACCAACGACGCCCAGAAGACGATGGGCGTGATCTTCCTGGCACTGGTCGCCCACGGCACCATCACCGCGGACAGCGAGATGCCGTTCTGGGTCAAGTTCACCTGCGCCGTGGCGATCGCCCTCGGCACCTACCTCGGTGGCTGGCGCATCATCCGGACCCTCGGCAAGGGACTCGTCGAGATCTCCGCGCCGCAGGGCATGGCCGCGGAGTCGTCGTCGGCAGCGATCATCCTCACCTCGAGCCACCTCGGCCTGCCGCTGTCGACCACCCACGTCGCGACCGGATCGATCCTCGGCACCGGACTCGGCCGCAAGGGCGCCGAGGTCCGGTGGGGCGTCGCCGGCCGCATGGCGGTGGCCTGGCTGATCACCCTGCCGTCCGCCGGTATCGTCGGCGCGATCTGCTGGGCCCTGGCGCACATGATCGGTGGCCTGCCGGGCGTCCTCGTGGTGTTCGCGCTGCTGATCGCGCTGTCGGCGGGCATGTACGTCCGGTCGCGTCGCGAACCGATCGACCCCAGCAACGTCAACGCCGAGTGGGAGGGGGGCCTGGCGCCCGCGAACGGCACCGCCGACGCTGCTTCGGCCGCCGCGGCCGACCAGACCACCGACTCCGAATCCACCATCCGCAAGAGCTGAAGGCAGACGACCGATGGATCTTCTCGCGCAGACCGCCAACTCGCTGTGGCAGGTCGTCCTCGTCGGACTGCTGCTCGGTGCAGGCCTGCCCGCGATCTTCGCGCTGGGTCTCAAGTCGCTGTCGCTGGGCGCACAAACGGGCCCCGACGGGCAGATGTCGGCGTCGCCCCTCGGCAAGCTCGGCGCCGCCGCGTGCTTCGCAACCGTGCTGATCGCGATCATTGCTGGGATACTGATGTTGATGCAGGACTTCCTGGCCAGCAGCTTCGGCATCCACGTCTTCTGAGTGAGGAACGCACCGCACCGCGTACCCACTCCTTCGTGAAAGTGATCGCACCGTGACTGATGACTCGCACCGCTCGACGACTGACGGCTCACGCCGCGGGGCGACTGACGACGCGCACCGCACGGCACCCAAGAGCACGCTCCGCGTAGTCCTGGACTGGCTCCGCGCGGGATATCCGGAGGGGATTCCCGCCAAGGACCATTTCGCGTTGCTCGCCGTCCTGGGCCGCCGCCTGACGGACGACGAGATCGGGCAGATCGTCGAGTTGTCGATCGAGACCGCCCACGAGCATCCCGACCGGCACGTCGACTACGACGCGCTCAAGAGCATCATCGCCGGCGTCATCAGCGAGAAGCCGACCGAAGAGGACATCGCCCGGGTCACCGAGCGCCTGGCCGCGGGTGGCTGGCCCGTCGTGGCCGACGACCACGACGCGCACCACGCCGGCGAGCGGGAAGCGCCGAGAGCTCACCAACACCACTGACGGACCGAGTTCAGGAGCACCATTGAGCCTGCCTCCGTTTCTCTCCTCGATCATCGACTGGCTGCGCGCCGGTTACCCCAACGGCGTTCCCGAACAGGACTACGTCCCACTGTTCGCTCTCCTCACCCGCCGACTGTCGGAGGACGAGGTCGGGATCGTGACCGCGGCCCTCGTCGACGACGGTGACCTGCCGATCTCGAAGACCGACATCCAGGTGCTCATCACCAAGATCACCAACGAGATGCCCCTCGAATCCGACGTGGACCGGGTGCAGTCGCACCTGGCGTCCGGAGGATGGCCGCTCGCCGGTCCGCCGGTGACCTGACCCGCGTCCGATCCGGACGCTCCCCGTGAAACCATCGAAGCGTGACGGTTCTGCGCACCCTTCCGATTCCCGCCGGTACCGCGGTGACGGCCCTTCTCCCCCGTCTCGAACGGCTCCTCGACGGCGGCGGCCCGCCGCTCCTGCCGGTACCCGAGCAGGACGAGAAGGAGACGAACCGCCTCCGCGGCGCCCTGCGCCCGGATGAGGCCATCGACGACGTGCCGGACGCCGATGACATCGCGCTCGTGATGGCGACGTCGGGCACCACCGGGGTTCCCAAGGGCGCGCTGCTGACGGCCCGCGCACTCCGTGCCAGCGGCGACGCGACACACCGCCGGCTCGGCGGGCCCGGGTCGTGGCTGCTGGCGCTGCCCGCACATCACATCGCCGGGATGCAGGTGCTGCTGCGCAGCGTGCTGGCCGGCGCCGCCCCCGTCGTCGTCGACGTCACCCGGGGCTTCGATCCGTCGACGCTGCCGGCGGCCGTGGGGGCGATGACCGGTTCCCGTCGCTACACGTCGCTGGTACCGACGCAACTGGTCAAGGCCCTCGACGACGACGCGGCGACGTCCGCGCTCGCCGAACTCGACGGCATCCTCCTCGGTGGTGCCGCGACACCGGCGCCGCTGCTGCGCCGGGCGGTCGACGCCGGGTTGACGATCGTGCGGACCTACGGGATGAGCGAGACCTGCGGTGGATGCGTCTACGACGGCGCCCCGCTGGACGGGGTGCGGGTCCGGATCGCGGACGGCTCCCGGGTCCTGCTCGGCGGCGAGACGCTTGCCTCGGGGTACCGCGGGATTCCGGATCACCCGGCCTTCGCGGAACCCGGCTGGTTCCGCACCGACGACGCGGGAACGGTCGTCGACGGCATCCTGACGATCCGGGGGCGGCTGGACGAGGGCATCTCCACCGGGGGCCTCACGGTCGTCCCGCAGGTTGTCGAAGCGGTCCTGATGGAGCACCCGGACGTGCGCGAGTGCGCGGTGCTCGGCGTCCCCGACGAGCGACTCGGACAGAAGGTGGTGGCGGCGATCGTGCCGGCGGCCGGGACGGCCCCCACCGTCGACGACCTGCGGGCCCATGTCTGCGCTGCGCTCGATGCGTCGGCGGCGCCGCGAGAGGTGCGCCTCGTCCGGGCACTTCCGCTGCGGGGGCCGGGCAAGGTGGACCGCAGGGCGCTGCAGACAGCCTGGGGTCGAACGAACAGTTGATCCGATAGCCGGTCGAGACCAGATTGTCACCTGCCCGCGAGGGCGGGTCCGACGCGCCGGTTCACGCTGCCCAGCAGGGGTATCACGGCGGAGGTGGACCGTTCACCGACACCGCCCCGATGGCCGATTCCCGCGAAAACCACTGCCCGGAAACATAAATGGTCCATGCTTCGCATGTGATCTTGGTTTCGGGGAACCGAGCACCGCGATCGCCTGTCCACCGACACTCCATCGACAAGGGTTGATCATGCACACACGTTCATCTCAGCTGCTGCGCCGCGCGACCGTCGGGGCCGTGCTCCTCTGCATTCCTGCCTTCGCCGCACCCGCGCTCGCCGGTGCGGAAACCGCGGAACTCACAAGCCCCACAGTGACATTCACCGTCACCGACGGCACCTTCGATCTGACACTCGACAACCCCAACAGCGATCCGACCAGCAGTTGCGGAGCATTCGTGGTCCAGACCGCGAAGCTCCTCGTGCTCGAGGAGGATCCCGCCAAGTTCACCGAGCCCGGCTTCCTGACCTGGCGCACCGCATCCGGTGAGCGCGTCGGTCCCGACTCGTCCAGCACCTACACCTTCGACGCCCCCGCCGGCCTCTACGCCGTTGTCGGCGAGTGTGATTCGCCGACGCATCCGCAGTGGTCCACGAGCGAACCGCAGATGGTATCGATTCCGAGCCAGCAGACCGGCAGTTCGAGCACACCGCCCGCGAACGTCGCGGGCATCGCTCGCGCCCTCCTCTCCGGCGGCTCACTCGCCGCAGAATAGGACCCGGGTCGGACCGTCGGCCGGGCCGGGGAAATCCCCGCCCGGCCGATGCGAACCGACCGCCCCGATATTCGGATAGTTGAACAAGCAATTGAATACTCATCGAATGCCGATTACCGCAATGGAATTGTTACACAAGCCCCAAACCGCCTCGGCCTGAATGAATACTCGCTGATCAAGCGCCATTACCGGCCAGTACGAATGATGCAACCCGGTGACCAACGACTCGAAAATCGTTACGTTCCGAAAACGTTCGCCTTGCGAGAACTTGACCCAAGCCCGATGCTTCTCCCCAGTGATCTTGGTTTCGGGTCTGGGTTTCGGGGAGCCGGGCACCGCGATCACGTGTTTAGAACACTCATCATCAACAGGAGTTGTCCATGCACGTGCGTACTCGAAATCTGTTCACCCGCAGCCTCGCCGGAGTCGCGATCGCCGGGGCCGCCGCCATCGCCGCCCCTGCACTCGCATCGGCCGCTCCCGCGGTCACGGCGCCCACGGTCACCGCTGCTGCCGCCGGCAGCACCATCGCGGTGACGGTGGCGAACACCAACAGCGACGCCGACGTCACCTGTGGCGCCCACGCTTTCGCCGCGTCGCGCGCGAGTGAACTCGAGGCGGATCCCTCGAAGCTCTTCGAGCCCGGATTCACCTACTGGAAGGTCTCCGACAGCGCCCGTGTCGGCGCGTCCGACACCAAGTCCTTCACGACCCCGGACTTCAACGACGGCGTGTTTGCCGTTGTCGGCGAATGCACTTCGGCCACAGGTACGCCGGTACTCGGCAAGCCGCAGGTCGTCAGCCTGCCCGAGGACGCAATCTTCGGCAGCCTCCGGAACGGCGCACTCGAGAACGTCCTCGACTTCGTCCTGGGCGGCAACATCGACGGACTGATCGGGGCCATCTCGGCAGGCTCGTCTCAGCCCGCCTGAGAGACGACCCGCACCACAGAACGTGCGCAGCGGTCCGGACACCAGTCGGGGATGCCCGGGCCGCTGCGCATCCTTTCCTGATCGACTCGCCGCGGCCGTCTCGTGATGAGGCGGCCACCGCCGAAAGGTCCGCACCATGCGCTCACGTTCCACCTCGCTCGTCGGCCGTCTGGCTGCGGGAACCGCCGTCGCCGCGGCGGCCCTGCTCGCTGCTCCCGCACTCGCGTCCGCCGCACCCGCCACCTTCACGGGACCGACCGTGACCGCGGCGGCCGACGGAGACGCGATCGCCGTCTCCATCACCAATCCCAACGTCGACCATCCGACGAGCACGTGCGGTGCCGTCGCGATCGACTCCGCCAAGGTGCCCGAGGCGGCAGACGACCCGCTCAAGCTGCTCGAGCCCGGATTCGTCGCCTGGACCAGCGGTCTCGACAGTGTGGGCGCCGGTGTCACCAAGGAGTACACGACGCCTGCACTCGCCGGTGGCATGTACGCCGTCGTCGGCGCGTGTGTGTCGCTGACCAATCCGGTTCCCGAACTCGGCGAACCGATCCTCGTCGGCGTCGGTGACACCTTCGGCAGCCTCGGGACGATCACCGGTAGTCTCGGCACCTTCCTCCCGAACATCGGCGACCTGATCGGCGGCCTGCTCAAGTAGTTCGACCCGCACGAAGACCGGGCCCGCGACGCAGTGCGTCGCGGGCCCGGGGCGTGTCCGGGGCACGCAAGCGTGACGCAAGGACGGTGCAAGAAGGTTCCGTCAAGGTTGTGCGATGAACCTCGATACCTCACCCCCGGCCATCGAGGCCGTCGGGCTCGTCAAGACCTTCGGACAGCAGCGTGCGGTGGACGGCGTCAGCCTCACCGTGCCGACCGGCTCGGTGTACGGCGTGCTCGGGCCCAACGGCGCCGGCAAGACGACGACCGTCCGGATGCTCGCAACCCTGCTGCGTCCCGACGGCGGCGAGGCCCGCGTCTTCGGCCGGGACGTCGTCCGTGAAGCGACGGCCGTCCGATCCCTCGTCGGTGTCACCGGCCAGTACGCGTCGGTGGACGAAGACCTCACCGCCACAGAGAATCTCGTGATCTTCTCGCGACTGCTCGGCCTCGGCCGGACCGAGGCGAAGCGCAAGGCCGTCGAGCTCCTCGAGGAGTTCGGACTCACCGAAGCGGCGTCCAAGCCGCTGAAGAACTTCTCCGGCGGAATGCGCCGACGCCTCGACCTCGCCGCCAGCCTGATCGCCCGTCCTCCACTGTTGTTCCTCGACGAGCCCACCACGGGACTCGACCCGCGCACCCGAGCACAGATGTGGGAGACGATCCGCCGGCTCGTCGCCGACGGATCGACGGTACTGCTCACCACGCAGTACCTCGACGAGGCCGACCAACTGGCGGACCGGATCGCGGTGATCGACCGTGGGCGCGTGATCGCCGACGGCACCGCCGACGAACTCAAGGCGTCGGTCGGGGTGTCCGCGCTGCAGCTGACGCTCGCCGATCGGGGCCGCACCGACGAGGCCCGGTCCGTGATCTCCACGATGCTCGGCATCGAGGCCGCCGTCACGCCGGAGTCCGGACGCATCACCGCACCGCTGACCGACCCGACGATCACCGCGGACCTGCTGGTGCGCCTGCGCGATCGGTCGATCGCGGTGGACGAGATCACCGTGTCGAAGCCGAGTCTCGACGAGGTCTTCCTCACCATCACCGGGCACGACACCGCCGAGTCCGAAGGGGACGCCGCATGACCACCACCATCACCTCCCCCGCGCGCGAACACGACACCCGGACGTTCGAAGTCACCGAACGTATCGGGCTCCGGGACGCGATTGCCCACACCGTCACGATGGCCTACCGCGGCATCCTGAAGATCAAACACAATCCCGAGCAGTTGTTCGACGTGGTGATCCAGCCGGTGATCTTCACGTTCATGTTCACGTACATCTTCGGTGGCGCGATCTCGGGGGACGTGAAGTCGTACCTGCCGATCATCATTCCGGGCATCCTGGTGCAGACCGTCATCACGGCGTCGATCGTGACGGGCACCCAGTTGCGGGAGGACATGGACAAGGGTGTCTTCGACCGGTTCAAGTCGCTGCCGATCGCGCGCGTCGCACCGCTGTCCGGGGCCCTGCTCGCGGACGTCGTCCGGTACGCCATCGCGACGACCATCACGATCGTCGTCGGTATCGCGATGGGCTACCGGCCCAGCGGCGGGGTCGTCGGCGTCGTCTGTGCCGCACTGCTGATCATGGTGTGCGCGTTCGCGATCAGCTGGATCTTCGCACTGATGGGTGTGCTGATGCGCAAGGCTTCTGCCGTCCAGGGCGTCTCGATGATGATCCTGTTCCCGCTCACGTTCATGTCGAACGCGTTCGTGCCCGCCGACACGATGCCGGGGTGGATGCAGGCGTTCGTGAACGTCAACCCCGTCTCGCACCTGGTGACCGCGGTCCGCGAGCTCGCCAACGACGGCCACTTCGGAATCCACGCGGTGTGGGCACTGCTCGGTGCCGCATCGATCGTCGCGATCATGGCCCCGCTCACGGTACGGACCTACATGCGCAGGACGTGACGTTCACGATTCCAGAGCGGCGAGGATCTCGAGTATCTCGCGGCGCGCGGCGGCGCGCGACGTCCGATCCACGGACGCCAGCGCCGCCGCGACGGCGTCCTCACCGAGGGTCCTCCGCGCCACGGCGAGGTGGCGATCCAGACGCATCGACGGATAGTCCTGGCGGGCATTGGCTTTCGTCGCCAGTGCCAGCAATCGCACCGCCCGCTCGACGTCACGTCCGGTGACGATGCGGAATCCTCCGACAGCGCACGCGACCGCCCCGGTCTGGGGAAGGTCCGGATACCCGTTGGCCCCGAGGCGCTCGATTGCGACGGCTTCGAGCCGAAGCGCCAGATCCACGACCGGTTCCGGGCGCCCCGCGAGCACGTGCGCATCCACGGCCGCCGACGCCACCATGACCTCCATGGGGTCGGCGGGAAACTCGCCCGCGAGACCACCGGCGTGCCCGGCCGCACGCCGATACTCGGCCAGGCCCCGATCCACGGCTCCGACGGCCAGATCCGCCTCGGCCGTGCTCGCCGACAACGACGCCTGGTTGTAGGCGTCGTGATCGCTGCTCGCGGCGGCGCTCGAAGCACTCGCGTGCATCGGCACGAGCGCGGCCAGTTCGACGCGGGCGTCGGCGATCCGGCCGGCACCGATCAACGCGGCCACCATGAACCCGCGCACCTGCAGGCTCTCGTCGTACAGGTGCATCTCCCACAGTCCGTCGGCGGAACGCCGGTAGAACTCGACCGCCTCGGTGTAGCGGGCGGACTGGGAGTACAGGCTGCCCAGGTGCTGGCACACCATCGCCAGACCCCACGAGTCGTTCAGCTCCTCGGCCAGGTCGAGGGCCCGCCGGGCGTCGGACTCCGAGCCGAACAGGTCGCCGTTGTTCTCCCGCAGGTTGGAGCGCGCAACCAGTCCGGCGCTGCGCGCCGCGGGATCGGCCGAGCGCACCGCTCTGGCGAGCGCCCGCGCCAGGCCGCGCCCCGAGCCCGGCACCAGCAGCAGTGTGGCGTTCACCCGCGACGACTCGCTGATGTCGGTTCGGGTGGCGAGCAGTCGCCGCAGGCGTGTGCGGGCGACCGCGAGGCCACGCAGATCGCCGCCCATCGCCACGTGAGCGCCGGCCAGCACGTAGGCCGCCGTCAGGAGGTCGCCGGGTACGTCCTCGGGGGCGAGCCCGGAATCGTCGAGCTCGAGTACCCTCGGCGCCCACGCGAACACCTCGGAGTGCGCGCCCCGCAGGGACCACATACCCCCGAGCACCGGGAACACCGTGAAGACGGTCCGGACCAGTCTCTCCGACAGGGCGTATCGGAGCACCGCGAGCAGGTTGTCGTGCTCGGCCTCCATCCGGTGCGCCGCCGCGATCTGCCGCCCCGACATGAAGTCGTGGAAGGTGGCTCGCGCGAATGCGTCCGCCCAGTCGACCGTTCGGCGCCGCACCTCGGCAGCCTCGTCGGCATCGGACTGCTCCTCGCCGAACTCCCGCACGGTCTCGAGCATGTGGTAGCGCAGCCCCACGGAGTCGGCGCCGTCGGGCGGTTCGACGACCGACAGCATCGACTGGTTCACCAGGCCTTCGAGAGCGTCCGCGACATCGTCGACCGCACCCCACCGCGCCACGGCGATCGCGGCGTCCGACGTGAAACCGGCCGGGAACCGGCACATCCGGCGCAGCGCCGCCCGCTCCGGTTCCTCGAGCAGGTTCCAGCTCCAGTCGATCACCGCGCGGAGCGTGCGATGTCGTTCCGGCGACGTACGGTCCCCCGAGCGCAGCAGCGTGAACCGGTCCACCAGTCGGGTGTTGATCTCCTCGACGGTGAGCGTGCGCACCCGCGCGGCCGCGAGTTCGATCGCGAGCGGCAGGCCGTCCAGGGTCCGGCACAGGCGCTCGACCTCACCGTCGTCCAGACGTACCGAGGGGCGCACCGCCAGCGCGCGTGCCCGGAACAGTTCGGTGGCGGGCGAACCGTCGTCGTCGATCGCCAAGGGTGGCAACGGATACACCGCCTCTGCGGTGATCGACAGCGGCGACCGGCTGGTGGCGAGGACCGCGAGGTGCGGGCTCGCGGCGATCAGGTCGGACACCACGTCGGCGACGTCGTCGACGAGGTGCTCACAGTTGTCGAGGATCAGCAGCGACGGCCGGGACGACAGCGCGTCACGCAGCCGCTGGCGCGCGTCGTGGATCCGGGTGCGGGTGAGCGCTCCCGGCGTGAGGTCGGCCTCGCTGAGGCCGAGGGTGCCGCTGATCGCGGCGATCAGGTCCTCACCGCTGCGTAGCGGCGCGAGTTCGACCAGCGCGACCGGCATCCGGCCCGAGACCTCGGCTCCCACCGCGTGCGCCACCCGTGTCTTGCCGGTGCCGCCGGGTCCCAGGACCGTCACCACCCGCGACGACGTCAGCAACAGTTCCAGCGCCGCCAGATCGGCAGTCCGGCCGAGCAGCGGATTGGGCGCGGCGCGGAGCCCGATCACGTTGGGCAGCATCCGTGTTGCGGTCTCCGACGGGTCCGCGGTCTCCGGGGCGCCGGGCGACCCCGCCCGCGCCGCCGGACGATCGTCCCGATCACCCCGCAGAATGGCGGCGTTGAGGTCGACGAGCCGGGCCGACGGATCGACGCCCAGACGATCGGCCAACCGGCCACGCAACCTCGCGAACACCTCGAGCGCCTCCGCCGACCGGCCCGAGCCGTGCAGGCACTCCATGAGCAGCGCGTGCGCACCCTCGTCGAGCGGGGCCGTGCCGGCCGCGGCGCGGGCGATCGGCAGCGCGGCCGTGTACTCGCCGGACGCCAGCAGCGCCGCCAGTTCGACGGCTTCGAGCGCGCCGCGATGTGCCGCGGCCTCGGTGGCCAGGTCGTCGGCGAGGTCGCCGCCGGGAAGGTCCGCGCCCGGTTCGCCGCGCCACAGGGCCCGGGCCCGCCGCACCGCGTCGAGCGCGCCCCGATGGTCCCCGTCCGCGTGAGCTCGCCCGGCCTCCCGCGCGAGCAGACGAGCCCGCGCCAGGTCGACCTGCTCCGGCGCGAGAGCCAACCGGTAGCCGGCGGGGCCGGCCTCGATCGCCCCGTCCGGCAACGCCGAACGCAGCCGGGAGATCTGTGTGTGCAGGGCGTTGGCCGGGGACTTCGGCGGCGTCTCGCCCCAGACATCCTCGACGAGCGCTGCGGCACTGCGGCTGTGTCCGGGGCGTCGCGCGAGCGCCGCCAGCAGCGCGCGGGCACGCGGCCCGGGCAACGGAACCAGGACACCGTCGCGGCGTGTGGCGACGCCACCCAACAGCGCCACCTCGACGGGCGGCTCCGTGGGTGCCGGGGACTGGGGATCGCTCGTCACGGTTTGCACCGGCGACAAGCCTATGGGAGTACCGGACCGTGCGGCCACACGATCCGACGAGGGTGAAAGGATCGACACATGGCTTCTGTGTCCCAGTGGATCGAGGGCGCCCGACCGCGCACCCTGCCCAACGCGATCGCTCCCGTGTTCGCCGGTACGGGCGCCGCGGCGTCCCTCGACGGCGCGGTGTGGTGGAAGGCGCTGCTGGCGCTGCTGGTCTCGCTGGCGCTGATCGTCGGCGTCAACTTCGCCAACGACTACTCGGACGGCATCCGCGGGACCGACGACGAGCGGGTGGGGCCGCTGCGCCTCGTCGGGTCCGGGCTGGCCTCACCCGCCGCGGTCAAGGGCGCCGCGCTGGGTTGTTTCGCGGTAGCCGCCGTCGCCGGCATCGCCCTCGCGCTGGTCTCGGCGTGGTGGCTGATCCTGATCGGCGCGGTCTGCATCCTGGGCGCCTGGTACTACACCGGCGGCAAGAAGCCTTACGGCTACAGCGGTTTCGGTGAGATCGCCGTGTTCGTGTTCTTCGGTCTCGTGGCGGTGCTCGGCACCGAGTTCGTGCAGGCCGGGCGCGTCGACTGGGCGGGACTGCTGGCCGCGATCGCGGTGGGGTCGTACTCGAGTGCGGTGCTGGTGGCGAACAATCTGCGCGACATCCCCACCGACACCGAGTCCGGGAAGATCACCCTCGCAGTGAAACTGGGGGACGCCCGCACCCGCACGCTGCACCTGGTGCTGCTGGTCGTGCCGTTCGTGGTGACGCTCGCGCTCGTCGCCCGAACGCCGTGGGCGCTCGTCGGCCTGCTCGCACTTCCCCTGGCCGTCAAGGCGAACGCGCCGGTCCGCGGCGGTGGCCACGGACCGGCACTGATTCCGGCGCTCGCGGTCACCGGCCTGTCGATGCTGGTGTGGGCCACGGCGACCGGACTCGCGCTCGGGCTCGGCTGACCCGGCCGGGCTCAGCCGTCCCGGTCAGGTCACTTCCGGTCCGGGACCAGCGCACTGAGCACGACGTTCACCAGCGAGATGATCAGCGCGCCCCACACCGCGGTCCAGAAACCGTCGACACTCAGGCCCCACTCGGTCTGCGAACTGATCCAGGACGTGAGCATCAGCATCAGCGCGTTGATCACGACGGTGAACAGGCCCAGTGTGAGGATCAGCAGCGGCAGCGACAGCAGTTTCACGATCGGCTTCACGAACGTGTTCACGACGGTGAACAACAATGCGATGCCGAGAATGATCAGCACGTCGCTGCCGGTGCCCTCGCCCGAGTCGGCGATCGTGATGCCGCTCACCCACTGCGCGGCCAGCCAGATGGCGACCGCGTTGATCACCAGGCGTATCAGAAATGTCATGCCCACATGCTGGCACGAACGGGAACGCCGGGCGTAACGGGCGACCCGACCGTCAGGTGCGGCGGATCACGGCCGAATTCAGGCGCAGACGCTCGTGCAGGAAGTGCTCGACGGTGTCGATCTCGGCGGCCGAACAGTCCAGCAACAGCTTGACCTCGACGTCCCGCTTCGTCAGATCCGCGGTGAGCGCGACTCCCACCAGTCCGGCGCCCGCGGCGGAACCGCGAAACACGTCGACGCCCTCGGCGTCACCGCCGCCGGTGTCCTCGAGGAACCCGTAGTCGAGGGGATAGACCACCTCGGGGAACCGCGGGTGTGCACTGCCACGGGGACGGTCGATCCGGAGCGGGGCCCGGCGGATCAGCTCGTCGAGGGCCGCGAGGAACGAGGCCATGTTCGTGTCCATCACGCCAGCCTGCCACGCAAAAACCCGGAGAACGAGGACATTCCGAGCATTGCCGCACTAGCATCTGCGCATGACCGGGTGCCGAACCGACTGGTGGGCGACCCTCGGAGCGGGCACCCTCCTCGCCGCGGTCGGCCTCGCGGCCGGCGGATTCACGTTCTCCGGCGCCCCCTCGGTGACGGCCGGACGCGAGTACGGCGCCAGCCAGGCGGTCATGTATCTGCAGCAGCAGTCGGTCGACCCGACGGACGAGCAGTTGCAGCTGTGGTGCCGGCAGGGCGCGGACCTGTCCGCGCGCAGTCAGGTCTGGTACGACGGCGGCGTCATCCAGGTCGGCGAACTCGACCGGGAGCGTTTCACGGACGGCTGTTTCGAGAGCTACCGCGACGGCGTCCGCTGAGGGGTCGCGGCGTCGAACACCCCGTCCACCGCGGCCTGCATGTCGGCGGCCACCAGACGCGTGATGTCCATCGGTGTCGTCGGGAGGTCCCGCACCGGCGACGAGATGTAGACGTCGGCCGCAGCGCCGGGACGGTAACGGATGCCGAGGCACAGCAGCGCGGGGGCCGAGCCGAGCTTGCGGGCCTTCACCGCGATGTGCCCGATACCGCTGTTGATCTTCTGGACGCGGCGGGGGTCGGCGTCGTTGCAGGTCCCCTCGGGAAAGATCGCCAGCACGTCCCCGCGGTGGAGTCGCTGCGCGGAGATGTCCATCATCCGGCGGCCCGCATCCGCGACCGCCCGCATCCCGTGGTCCTTGCCGCGGAACACCGGGATCGACCCCATCATGTCGATCTTCCGGCGCAGCTTCGGATCCGCGAACAGCTCGTCCTTCGCGAGCACCCGGGTCCGTCCGATCACGCGGCGCAGCGGCGACTGCCATGCGGTCGCGGCGAGCGTGTACTGGTCGCGATCGCTCACGTGATTGGCGGCGACGATCAGTCGGGTGCCGCTGCCGAGCAGGTCCTGCAGCTGCCGGCGGGCACCGTCCGCGTAGCGGATTCGCGGCCGGAAGCGGGCACTGAGCGCGGCGTAGGCACCGCACGCGACGAGCCGATTCTGCCGATGGTCCAGGTAGAAGCGGTAGACGTCCTCGTAGTTCTCCAGCGTCACCGCGGGCCTGGTCATGTCGAGCCTCTCGTTCGGATGTCCCCCATCCGAAAACCCACGGTACACAACCTACGCGACCGTAGGTTGTGTACCGTGTCCGGTTCCGCCCGCTGCGACGAGGGTTACGGGTTGCGGGGACGGTTGGTCCAGCCGCCCTCGGGCTTGGGGAACCAGCCACCGGCCGCGTACGTGCCGCCGTCGACGTGCACGGTGGTACCCGTCGTGTACCGGCCCAGATCGGACGCCAGGAACAACGCGGCCCCGGCGACATCCTCCGGCTGACCGGGCCCGCCCAGCGGCGCCCACGTCGGCCACTTCGCCCACTCCTCCTCCGACAGCCACTCGGTGTAAGGCACCTGCACGGACTCGATCAGGTCCGGCGCGATCGCATTCACCCGGACACCGCTCCGTCCGGCCTCGACGGCCAGGCTGCGACCGAACTGCGTGACGGCCGCCTTGTAGGCCGCGTACACCGAGTGCCCGGGGATCGCCCGATGCGCCTCGACCGTCGTGAGGTTGATGATCGAACCGCCCCGGCCGCGCTCCGCCATGCCCGGCAGCAGCGCATGCGTCAGCCGCAGGACGTGGTCGAGGTTGATCGCGGCCACCTCGGCCCAGAACGCCGGCTGGGTGTCCTCGAACGGCCGGGGTGGACGCAGGAAGTGGCCGGCGTTGTTCACCAGGACGTCCGGCGCGAACTCGACGATCGCGCCGGGGATCGTCGAGTCGAGGACGTCGTGCTCGAGCACGTCGATCGCGCCGCCCGCCGCGGCGTCGAACTCCAGCGCGCGAGCCGCATCGCCTTCGATGTCGACGACCAGGACGTGCGCGCCGTGGGCCGCGAAGGACCGCGCGATCGCGGCACCGATCCCGTGGGAGCCGCCGGTGACGATCGCGCGCCTCCCCGACAGCAGCGGCCCCGGACTGAACACCGGGTGGGTGGATGCAGGTTGTGTCGACACGGTTCCTCCTGGGTCTGCGGATCGGGCCTCCGGCCCGATGTCACACACGTTCGATCCAACTGAACGCGTGTGACATTCGGCCACTATCCGGGGCTCGCGGACGCGGCGCAGACGCTTTCCCGGTTAACGAGAAACGACACCCGAGAGGGTTCTCCCGGCTGCCCGCGCAAACTTGTCGGTAGCCTCGAATCGACTGACACACACTCGGAACGGGAGAACTCCACGATGCTCAACAAGACCGCCACCTCCGCTCTCGCCGCCGCCGGACTGGTCGGCGGATACGCCGTCGCACGCCAGACCGGCAATCGTCAACTGGGCGGCGCCGTGCTGGCAACGGTCGGCGGCGTGTGCACCTACAACTGGGCCAAGAGTTCCGGCGCGGGCCGCGCCGCGGTACTGCTGGGCACCTATGTCGGCGCCTTCGGCGGCTCGCACCCGCTCGCCAAGAAGATCGGTTCCTGGCCGTCGGTCGGCGTCGTCGCCGCCGGCACCGCGATCGCGTCGCAGGTCCTGTCCAAGAGCTGACCGGATGATCAGGCTCGCCGAACCCGCCGATCTGCCGCACCTCCAGGACATCGAGGTCGCGGCCGGCAGCATCTTCCGCACCCTCGGAATGGACGCGATCGCAGACGATCCCCCACCGCCGATCGCGCTGCTGGAGAGCTACCGGGCCGACGTCCGCGCCTGGGTGTGGGCGACGGGTTCGGCGCCGCCGGTGGCGTACTGCCTCGTCGACGTCGTCGACGGCAACGCACACATCGAGCAGGTGTCGGTGCACCCCGACCACCGCGGGCAGCGGATCGGCGCGAGCCTGATCGACCACATCGCCGAGTGGGCTCGCGACCGCGGACTGCCCGAACTGACGCTCACGACGTTCGTCGGCGTGCCGTGGAACGAGCCGTACTACACCCGGCTGAGATTCGGGATTCTCGCCGACGACGACCTCGGTCCCGGACTCCGCGCCGTCCGCAAAGACGAAGCGGCACACGGCCTCGATCGCTGGCCTCGGGTCGCCATGACCCGGCACGTCCCGATCGAGCCGTAGCGCGCGAGGAGTGCGCTAGCCGGTCCAGCGTCCGGTGCGCGCGAACTCGTCGAGCACCGCCGTCGGGCCGGACAGGTCGATGCCCTCGGACGCCACCCAGGCGTCGTCGAAGTACGTGCCGGTGTAGCGTTCGCCGCCGTCGCACAGCAGCGTGACCACGCTGCCGCTACGCCCCTGCGCGAGCATCTCGGCGACCAGGCCGAACGCCCCCCACAGGTTGGTGCCGGTCGAGCCGCCGACCTTGCGGCCGAGGACCGTGCTCGCGTGCCGCATCGCGGCGATCGAACCCGCGTCCGGCACCTTGACCATGCGGTCGACGACCTGACCGATGAACGACGGTTCGACGCGGGGACGGCCGATGCCCTCGATCCGGGAACCCCGCTCGGACGTCGGGGCGGGCGCGCAGTTCCCGCTGCGCCACGCGTCGAAGAACACCGAGTGTTCCGGGTCGACGACGCACAGTCCGGTATCGAGCTTGCGGTATCGCAGGAACCGGCCGATGGTCGCGCCGGTGCCACCGGTGCCGGCGCCCACCACGATCCATTCGGGGATCGGATGATCCTCCTGCTGCAACTGCGTGAAGATCGACTCGGCGATGTTGTTGTTGCCGCGCCAGTCGGTGGCACGCTCGGCGTGCGTGAACTGGTCCATGTAGTGGCCGCCGGTCTCGGCGGCCAGGCGGGCCGACTCGTCGTAGATGCGCGACGGGTCGCTGACAAAGTGGCAGCGGCCGCCCTGCGCCTCGATCAGGGCGATCTTGGCGGGACTGGTGGTCGCGGGCATCACCGCGACGAAGTCCAGGCCCAGCAGCTTCGCGAAGTACGCCTCGCTGACCGCGGTCGATCCGGACGACGCCTCGATCACCGTGGTGTTCTCGGTGACCCAGCCGTTGCAGATCGAGTACAGGAACAGCGAGCGCGCCAACCGGTGCTTGAGACTGCCGGTGATGTGGGTGGACTCGTCCTTCAGATACAACTGCACGTTCCACGACGGCGGCAGCGGGTAGCGCAGCAGGTGCGTGTCGGCGCTGCGCTGCGCATCGGCCTCGATGAGGCGGACGGCGTTGTCGACCCAGGCCCGGGAGCCTCGCCGGTCGAGGACGGTCGTCACCGGTTGCGGTCCTCGCCCCGCAGCTTCGCGTGCAGGTCGGCCTTGTCGGCCCGGCGCCGGGCGTCGACCGACGCGATGTCCTCGTTGACCCGCTTGCGCATCTTCGAGAACAGCACCAGCGACAGCGGCAGCGCGATCAGCACGGCGAACAGCGCGGCCACGATGAACGGGACCTCGACACCGATCAGGTTGCCGCCGAGGAGGATGACCGCCGCGAGGACCACGACCAGGCCCAGGCGCGCCACCGAGTAGAGGGCGACGTCGCGGACGAGGTGACCCGTCGTGACGGCGGGGCCGGTGCCTGCGCCCTGTTCACTGGCCTTTTCGGGACGGTTCTGCGCTGCATCACTCACGGTGCCAGCCTACCTATCATCGGGCGGCGCCCTCGCTCGGGAACACCCTCAGAAGACCAGGGGCAATACACCGGGACCGAGGTTGTTGAAGGTCGACCCCCACTCCCAGACACCGAACGTGGCCATCAGGTTGCCCCAGTTGCCCGTCACCACCGCATTGCCGATGGTCGCGCCCTGCTGGAACGCCGTGTAGATGGCCTGGATCACGGTCGCGCCGGCGTTGGGTCCGATGAATCCGGTGATCATGGGTTCCTCCTCTGCTCCAGATGAGTTCTCCTGGACGAGCGCTGGTCACACGGGCCCGACGCATCACGGCGGCGGCGGCGCCACGGGCACGGTGTTGCTGAAGGTCGACCCGAGATCGACCGTTCCGATCGTGGTGACGATGTTGATCAATCCACTGGTCAGACCCGTCATGAGCGCGTTGCCGAAGGTTGCACCCTGCTGGAACGCCCAATAGACGCTGTCGATGATGTTCGTGCCGATGTTGGGACCGATGGCCTCGGCGAGCATGCACTCCCCTCCTGACCCGTACGCCCGACACCCGTTCACGACTCACGGGCGTTGGACTGGTTCGACGGTCACCCGCCCGGCACTTCGACCTTCCGCCCCCGCATTCGGCTTCTGTCGGCGTCGGTGCGCTGGGCAGACAGGGCCACCCTAGGGGTCGTCCGCCCACTTCGTACCGGGATTGCCGATTCCTGTGACCACTCCACAATGTCCCGGCCCGAGTCGCCCGATTTGTCCATTACCTCCCCTTTACCAACTTTAGATCGTTCGAGTACCTGGGGGGTCTAGTGCCACGATGTCGAGGCCGGTCGACAAACGAACCGGTCCCGAATCCCCCGGCCGACCCCCGACGGGTAGGCCCCGACAGTTGGAGGATCGATGAGCGCACCCACCTACAACGGCGCCAAGGAAGCCCTGCTGACCCCGGGCCAGGTCGCCGCACTGTTCCATGTCGACCCCAAGACCGTCACGCGTTGGGCGCACGCCGGCCGACTCGGATCTCTGCGCACCCCCGGCGGACACCGGAGGTTCCGAGAGGCCGAGGTGCTGGCGCTCCTGACGTCGCTGACGACCGAGGCCCATCACCCGTAGACGCGTCGTCCGACAGGTGGATACCCGGACGTCCCGGGCACGGTTACCCTCGTAGCAGGAGGTGCACCGTGATCTACCTATTGGCGTTCATCGGCCTGATAACGCTCGCAGTCCTGTTCTGGAAGGCGTTCGGTCCGACCGCCACCACCGCCGACCGAGGCGGTGGCCGGCCGGCTGGCAGGACGGGCAGAGCCGTGGGACCTGACGACGATCCCGAGTTCCTGTGGCGGGTGGATCGTGAGAACCACCGTCGGCAGTCGGATCATCGTCCAGGAACCGACTCGCCCACCGACCCGGACAACTGACCGGAACACCCGGTCCCCGGTTCGCGTCGGTAGCGCAGAACCGAAAACGGTCGCCGTGCACACTGCACGGCGACCGTTTCGCGTTGTCGGTGGGTCAGTTCAGGCCGGCGTACGAGTGCAGGCCGGAGACCACCATGTTGATGATGAAGAGATTGAACAGCATGGCCACGAAGCCGACGATGTTGATCCACGCCGCCTTGGTGTCCCGCCAGCCCGAAGTCGCACGCGCGTGCAGGTAGGCCGCGTAGATCACCCACGCGATGAACGAGACCGTCTCCTTCGGATCCCAGCCCCAGAACCGGCCCCAGGCCGCCTCGGCCCAGATCGCTCCGAGGATGATGCCCGCACCGAACAGCGGGAACGCGACGATCGTCGTCTTGTACGCGAGACGGTCGAGGGTCTCGGCGTCGGGGAGGCGCTGGGCGACCTTGCCGAAGAAGCCGGTTCCCTCCTCGTCGCGCGGGAACTTCATCCGGAACAGGAACAGGATGCTGGCGATGCCGGAAACCATGAAGATGCCGCTGCCGACGCTGATGATCGTCACGTGGATCGGCAGCCAGAACGACCGCAGGGCGGGCACGACCGGCGCCGCGTCGGCGTACAGCACCGTCGCCGCGAGGAACATCAGGACCAGGACCGGCACCAGCAGGAACACCCACAGGTCCGCGGTCTTGCGCAGCGCCACGATGCCGGCGACGACCGCGGCGGCACACGCCATCGAGACGAACTCGTACATGTTGCCGAGCGGGAACCGCTCGGTGGCGAAGCCGCGGATCACGATCGATGCGACGTGCAGCACGACGCCGACGACGAGCAGGGCGTAGCCCATGCCGCCGAGCTTCTCCGACCAGGTCTTGCCCGCCTGTTCGACGACGCGTCCGGGCACCTGTTCGTCCGTCGCGACGGGGCCACTGCCGGACGCCACGAGCTCGCGTTCCTGGACCACGCGGGCCCGCATCGAGGCGTACCGCGCAATCAGCAGCACGGTGGCGAGGACGTAGACCGCAAACGCCGACTCGAACGACCAGTCGCTGTAGCGAGCCAGTGTCTCGTTGATCGTCATGAATTCATCTCCTGCGCGTCGTGCGCTCGTGTTGTCCGCGATGACGTGTCGTCACCCAGTAGCCGGGTGGTGAGCCGATCGAACTCGTCGCCCCATCCGGCCTGATCTGTCCGGGCGAGTCCGCCGAGCTCTACTACGGTACGTCGTTCACCGTCAGCCAATGTAACCGACATGGTGTCGGCATCCTTGCCGGGGACCGCTCCCGGGCCGGTCGCGGGGTAGATCCGGACCCAGACACGCCGTCGCTTGATCACCAGCGAGACCAGAAGACCCGCCATCATCACGATCGACGACACCAGCACCCACTGCTGCGCCGGATCGTGCGAGACCTGCAGGTTCACGAAATCGACGGCACCGTCGAAGCGCACCTGCGTGCCGTCGGCCAGGGTCACGCTCTCGCCGGGGAACAGGTTGACGCGCTCCTGCTTGACGAGCCGGCCCTGATTGATCAGTTCCTTGTTCAGCGAGAACAGGCTCTGCGGGAGACCGGTGTCGAGGCCGGTGTCGCCCTTGTAGATGTCGATCGCGACGGCCGGGTCGTTCATCGCCGGGTAGCTCGACGAGAGCAGGTTTCCGTGGAACGCCGCGGTCGGCGCGAACAGGCCCTCGATCGCGATCTGGTTCTTCCGGCGTTCCTCGTAGTCCGGGTACAGGCCGCCCGGCGGGTCGAATCGCATTGCACCGCTGGACAGGAACGTCGTCGCGTCGTCGGGCTGCCACTGCAGAGTCTCGGTGCGGGACTCGCCGTTCGGGAACGTGACGGTGAACGTCGGCGCGTAGCCGTGGCCCTGCAGGTAGACGCGGTCACCGGCGACTCGCAACGGGTGGTTGACCTTGATCTGGGTGTCGCGCCAGACGTTGTTCGTCAGGTCGTCGCCCGCCTGGTACGAGATGTTCGACGTGAACATCTCGGCCTGACCGTTCTCGAGATAGTCGGCGGTGAAGTCGTTGACCTTCACGCACAGCGGCGTGATACCGGTGCCGTCGCCGTCGAGGCCCCAGCGGAACGAGTCGAACGCGGCCGGAGAGGTACTGCAGAAGCTCTCCTCGCCGCTGGCGATGACGATCCGGTTCCCCTCGTAGTAGAACAGCTTGCCGACCGCGATCGAGACCAGGAGCGCCACGAGTGCCAGATGGAACACCAGGTTGCCGGCCTCGCGGAGGAAGCCCTTCTCGGCGGACAAGGTGATCTCGTCGGGATGCTTGGCGCGCGGGCCACCGACCCGCTTCGCCACACGCCAGCCGCGCAGCTGCTTGCGCACCCGCTCGGCGACGGCCTCGGGATCCTCGTCGACGGTCTCGATGTGGTGGTGCGGCAGTCGCGCCAGGTTGCGCGGCGCCGCGACGGGCTGCGAACGCAGCGCCTTCGCGTACTCGACGCATCTCGGCAGGATGCAACCGACCAGCGAGACGAACAGCAGAACGTAGATCGCGGTGAACCAGAAGCTGCCGAACACGTCGAACAGTTCGAGCTTGTCCATGATCGGACCCAGAGTGGAACGGGACGCGATGTACTCGTTGACCTTGCCCTCGTTGAGGCTGCGCTGCGGCAACAGGGCGCCCGGGATCGCGGCCAACGCGAGCAGGAACAGCAGGACCAGCGCGGTCCGCATCGACGTCAGTGCGCGCCACGCGTTGCGGCCCACTGCGGCGATGCGGCCGGGCAGGGATTGCCGCGGCGGGCGGGGAGCAGGAGCGTCGGCCGGCGAATCGCCGCCGTTCACTGCGTCTCGAACCGTCATATCGGCAGGATCACCTCCGAGATAAATGCGTCGCGGACCCAGCCGACGAACACGTCCCACGCGCCGGTTACCAGCGCGATGCCGACGGCCACCAACATGATGCCGCCGATGACCTGAATAGTGCGGGTGTGCCGGCGCAGCCAGCCCACACCACGCAACGCTCGGGCCGAGCCGAGTGCCACGAGCACGAACGGAAGCCCCAGACCCAGGCAGTACGCGACGATCAGCGCGACACCACGGGCCGCGGTCGCACCCTCGGTGCCCGAGGCCACCGAGATGACTCCGGCGAGCGTCGGCCCCAGGCACGGCGTCCACCCGAGCGCGAAGACGCCGCCGAGCAGCGGCGCCCCCCACAGTCCCGTGATGCGGCGCGGAGCCATCCGGGTGTCCTTCTGCAGCGCCGGGACCAGGCCGATGAACACCAGGCCCATCGCGATGGTGACGACACCGCCGACCCGCTGGAGCACCTGACGGTTGAGGGCGAGCGCCTCGATCGCACCGAACACCGACACCGTGGCCAGCACGAACACCACCGTGAACCCGGCGACGAACAGTCCGGCGGCACCGGCGACGCGTAGTCGCCCGTCCCGCAGCGTCGTCGTCCGGGCGCTCGCCTCGGCGGCCGATACCGCGGGGGCGTCGGCGCCGACGACACCGGCCAGGTACGACAGGTAGCCGGGGACGAGCGGGATGACGCACGGTGACGCGAAGGACACGAGACCTGCGAGCAGACAGGCACCGAGCGCGAGGAGCAGCGGACCGGACGTGGTCGCCGCCTGGAAGCTTTCGCCGACGTTCGCGAGGAGGACTGCGTCGGCCGTCATCCCTGGTCCTGTGGTTCCTGCGCAACCCGTTCGACCACCGGCTGCAGATCCTCGACCAGCAGTTCCTTCAGGAAGACAGCGGCGACCCGGTGCTGACGGTCCAGCACGATGGTCGTCGGCACGACACTGGTCGGGTAGTTCTTCCCCAGGGTCAGCAGCGTGCGCATCTCGGGGTCGTAGATGGACGGGTAGCCCACGTTGTTGTTGACGACGAAGTCCTGCGCCTTGTTCTTGGTGTAGTCGCGCACGTTGATGCCGAGGAACTGGACGCCCTGGTCCTTGGTGTTCTCGTAGACCTTCTCGAGGTCGTCGGCCTCACCACGGCACGGACCGCACCACTGGCCCCACACGTTGAGAACCACGACCTGCCCCTCGAAGTCGGACAGCGAGGTGGTCTTGCCGTCGACCATGAGGTCCGGACCGGAGACGTTGCCGGCCTTGCCGCGTTCGGACGGGACGTCGTAGAACAGCTCGGTCTTGCCGCCGGGCGAGACGAACACGAATGTGCCGCCCTGTGCGACGGCGTCGTCACCGGTCGCGCAGCCGGACAGTGCGGCGGCGACGACCAGCGAACATGCCGCGGCCGCCAACCGCAGGGACGGGAACCTCATGCGCCGGTCACCCTCGGGTCCGACGCACCGGCCGGCTCGGAGTACACGATGTCGACGAGGGTGTCGCCCTCGTAGACCAGCGAGGTCAGCGACGCCAGACCGCACTGCCGGTGGCGCGGGTCGTGCCACAGCCGCTCGCCCTGCAGGAAGCGGCGCAGCGTCCACACCGGCAGCTGGTGGCTGACGCACACGGCCTCGTGCCCGACCGCAGCGACCCGGGCGGTGTTGACGGCGGCGAGCATGCGGTGCGCGATCTGCAGGTACGGCTCACCCCACGACGGCGTGAACGGGTCGCGCAGCTTCCACCAGTGCCGGGGGCGACGCAGCGCGCCGTCACCGACGGCCACCTTCAGTCCCTCGAAGTCGTTGGCCGCCTCGATGAGGTTGGCGTCGGTCGCGATCTGCAGGCCGTGCTTCTCCGCGATCGGACCGGCCGTCTCCTGCGCGCGCTGCAGCGGCGACGCGACGACGTGCGTGATGTCGTGATCGGCGAGCGCCGACGCGACGGCACGGGCCTGGGACTCACCGTTCTCCGACAGCCGGAAGTTGGGGAGGCGTCCGTAGAGGATGCCGCTGGGGTTGTGCACCTCACCGTGGCGCAGCACGTGGACGATGGTCCGGGTCTCGGAGTGGTCGGCGGCGGTGGAGTTGTCAGCGCCGGTCGGGGCGTCGGTCACGGTGATGGTCCCTGCGTTCGTTGGTGAGGCGGTGGGTCTGGGGCTTCGAGCTCGAGAGGGTCAGTGCCGAGCAGCGGCAGCGGCCCTCGCCGCGTGCGGTGCGGCGTCGGCGATCTTCGAGAAGGCGTCGTCGTCGAGCGCGGACGACACGAACCACGCCTCGAACGCGCTCGGCGGCGCGTAGATGCCGCGGGAGAGCAGGGCGTGGAAGAAGTCCGGGAACCGCCACGTGTCGGCCGCCTTGGCCTCGGCGTAGTTGGTGACCTGGTTCTCGGTGAAGAAGACGCTGACGAGCGTGCCCGCGTACTGGACGCGGTGCGTGACGCCCTCGGCGGTGAGCGCGTCACCGAGCAGCGTGCCGAGGGTCTGCGCGTTGCGCTCGAGCGCCGCGTACACGGCGGCGTCGGCGGCGCGCAGATTCGCCAGGCCCGCCGCGACCGCGACGGGGTTACCGGACAGCGTGCCCGCCTGGTAGACCGGACCGGCGGGGGCCAGCTTCGCCATGACGTCGGCGCGGCCGCCAAACGCGGCGGCGGGCAGGCCGCCGCTCATGACCTTGCCGAAGGTGTAGAGGTCGCCGGCGACGCCGTCGCGGCCGAACCAGCCGGAGCTGCTGACGCGGAACCCGGTCATGACCTCGTCCATGATCAGCAGTGCGCCGTGCTCGGTGGTGAGGGCGCGCAGGCCCTCGTTGAAGCCGGGCAGCGGCGCGACGGCACCCATGTTGCCGGCGGCGGCCTCGGTGATGACGCACGCGATCTCGCCGGGGTTCGCGGCGAACGCGGCGCGGACGGCCTCGAGGTCGTTGTAGGGCACGACGATGGTGTCCTCGGCCTGGGCGCCGGTTACACCGGGCGAGGTCGGCAGGCCGAACGTGGCCAGGCCGGATCCGGCGTCGGCGAGGAGCGCGTCGACGTGGCCGTGGTAGCAGCCGGAGAACTTGACGATCTTGGAGCGGCCGGTGAAGCCGCGGGCCAGGCGGACCGCGCTCATCGTGGCCTCGGTGCCGGAGTTGACCAGGCGCACCTGCTCGACGGGCGCCACCCGGGAGACGATCTCCTCGGCCAGGGCGATCTCGCCCTCGGTGGGCGCACCGAACGACAGCCCGGTGGTGGCGGCCTTCTGCACGGCCTCGACGACCGCGGGGTGCGCGTGCCCCAGGATCATCGGGCCCCACGAGCACACCAGGTCGACGTAGTCGTTGCCGTCGACGTCGGTGAGGGTGCAGCCCTTCGCCTCGGCGATGAAGCGGGGCGCGCCGCCCACGGAACCGAAGGCGCGGACCGGGGAGTTGACCCCGCCTGGGATGACCTGGCTCGCCCGCTCGAAGAGCTGAGCGGAACGGGTATCGCGAAGGTCGGGTCCGGTGGAGGCAGCAGTCACGGATTCCAGTGTCCCAGTTCTGGCGAATTTGCCAACGACAGGGTGTAGGAGGTGGCCGGAATCACACCCCTTCGGCGTGTCGGTTCGCGCAGGTCCGGCGCGTCCGAGTTCCCCGGCAGGACTCCGCGGACCGCACTACCGTCGGGTCATGGCGACCACGGCGGAGTTTCTACGGACGACCCTCGACGGCCGGTGGGCGGAGGTGCGCGAGAAGGCCCGCGTCGACCTCTCCTCCGACGAGTTCCGGCCGCACTACACCCCCGACCTGGACCGTGCCCGCGCGAAGACGCTCGAGCAGTTGCGGGTGCTGGCGTCGGGCGGCTTCGTCGACCGCGGGTTCGGCGTCGAGGTCGGTGCCGGCTCCGATCCCGGCGCGGCGGTGACGGCGATCGAGATGCTCGCGATGTCGGATCTGTCGCTGATGGTGAAGGCGGGCGTGCAGTGGGGACTGTTCGGCGGCGCGATCGAGAACCTCGGCACCGAGCATCATCACGCGGAGTACCTGCGGCCGATGATCGACCTCGACCTCCTCGGCTGCTTCGCGATGACCGAGACCGGCCACGGCAGCGACGTCCAGGAACTCGAGACCACCGCGACGTACGACCCGGTGACCGACGAATTCGTCGTCCACTCCCCCACCCCGTCGGCGCGCAAGGACTACATCGGCGGTGCCGCGGAGCATGCCCGGACGGCCGCGGTGTTCGCGCAGCTGATCGTCGATGACACCTCGCACGGCGTGCACTGCCTGCTGGTGCCGATCCGCGACGCCGACGGCAGCGACCTGCCCGGAGTGACCACCTCGGATTGCGGCCACAAGGGCGGTCTGCCCGGAGTCGACAACGGACGCATCGTGTTCGACCACGTGCGGGTGCCACGAACGAACCTGTTGAACCGGTACGGATCGGTGGATGCCGACGGCGTGTACTCGTCGCCGATCGAGAACAAGAACCGCCGCTTCTTCACGATGCTCGGCACCCTGGTGCGCGGACGCGTCACGGTCGGCGGGTCCGCAGCCGCGGCCGCCCGCGTCGCGCTGACGATCGCGACCCGATACGCACTGCAGCGCAAGCAGTTCAGCGCACCCAGCGGGGACGGCAGCACCCCGGATCCGGAGGTGCTGATCATGGACTACCTGGCGCACCAGCAGCGCCTGCTGCCGCACATCGCCCGCGCGTACGCGCTCGGCTTCGCACAGAACGAGCTCGTCACCGCGATGCACGACATCCAGACCTCCGACGACGTCGATCCCGAGGGTCAGCGCGAACTCGAGTCCCGCGCAGCGGGTTTGAAGGCCGCCAACACCTGGCACGCGACCCGCGCGATCCAGGAGTGCCGGGAGGCGTGCGGCGGCGCCGGTTATCTCGCCGAGAACCGGCTCACGGTCCTGAAGGCCGACACCGACGTGTTCACCACGTTCGAGGGCGACAACACCGTGCTGACCCAGCTGGTCGCGAAGGAACTGCTCACCAAGTACGCCGACGAGGTCCGCGGGATGAGCCCTGTCGAGTGGATGGCGTTCGCCGCCAACGCGTTCGGCGACGCCGTCCGGACCCGCACCGCGGCGCAGCAGATCATCCAGACCATCCTCGACACCCGGCAGGACAACGAGGAGGACGGCAGCCTCTTCAACCGCGGCACCCAGCTAACGATGTTCGAGGACCGCGAGGAGTACCTCCTGTCCACCGCCGCCCGCCGCCTGCAGGGCGCCCGCAAGCGCGAGGACGACCCGTTCGACGCCTTCAATTTCGTGCAGGACCACGTCCTGCACGCCGCCCGCGCCCACATCGATCGGGTGGTGCTCGAGGCGTTCATCGCGGGCATCGACGCGTGCGAGGACGAGACCGCCCGGGATCTGCTGGGCGATCTCTGCGACCTGTACGCACTCACCGTGATCGACGAGGACAAGGCCTGGTTCATGGAGCACCGCCACCTGTCCGTCGAACGGGCCAAGGCCGTGCGGCGTGGCATCAACGAGCGCTGCCGCACGCTGCGCCCGCACGTCGCCGCCCTCGTCGACGGGCTGGGCGTGCCGGACGCTCTCGCCGGGGCGGCGATGCTCGACGGTCAGCAGTGAGCGGGCCGGCGTCCCACGACCACCGTCGCGCCGAGATCGCCGGAGTGCACTGTCTGCGCGAGTAACCCTGCGCACGTGAGGATGTCGGCCGACATCGAAGCCTGGCGCCCGCTGGTCTCGATCAGCAGGTGACCGCCGGGACGCAGCCATCGCGGGGCCTCGGCGGCGACCGCCCGCTGGACGTCGAGCCCGTCGGGTCCGCCGTCGAGTGCCGTACGAGGTTCGTGGTCGCGTGCCTCGGGCGGCATCAGCGCGATGGCATCGCTGGGCACGTACGGGACGTTCGCGACGACGA
Organism: Prescottella defluvii; assembly: GCF_000738775.1. Lineage (GTDB taxonomy): Bacteria > Actinomycetota > Actinomycetes > Mycobacteriales > Mycobacteriaceae > Prescottella > Prescottella defluvii. The sequence continues at coordinate 2,708 of NZ_JPOC01000020.1, read as the reverse complement.
CGGCGACGCGTCCCCGCAGGCTGCCGGGCAGGGCCTCGAACAGGTCGCCCTCGTACACGTGCCCACCGATCGGCTCGACGTTGCGCCGCGCGCACCGCACCGCGGCGGGATCGACGTCGGCGGCATGGAGTTCGACACCGGGGACCTCACCGGCCACGCCGACACCCAGGGCTCCGGACCCGCAGCACAGATCGACCACGACGTCACCCGGCCGCACGAGGGCGACCGCCCGCCGGACGAGCAATTCGCTGCGGCGGCGCGGCACGAAGACACCGGCGCCGACTTGTATTCGCACACCGCAGAACTCGGCCCAGCCGAGGACATGTTCGAGGGGAAGGCCCGCGACCCGGCGCGCGATCATCGCCGACAGCGCGTCGGGGGTGGGCGCGGCGGCCGTCAGCACGTGCGCCTCGGCCTCTGCGAACACGCAGCCGGCTGCACGCAGAGCGGTGACGATCGTCGGAAGAGCGATGGGCGGGCCGGAACTGTCGGGAGTTCGCACGAAGAGCCTTTCGGGACGCCGAGGGGCTCTCACGGTCGACCGGGCGGACTAGTCCGCGCGACCCCGGGTGGGGAGCACCCTGTCTGCACGAGCGATCATGGGTCCCACCCCCTTCGGTCTGCATTCCCATCCGGTCACGAACACCGAGACACTACCGCGGATCGGCGCGGCAGTCCCTAGGATCGGACGATGCCGAAGTGGTTCGAGCTGTCCCCGTGCGACCCCACTTTTCTGGAGACGGCGCCGTTCGTGCGGCGGTTCTCGGTCGCGCTGTCGGTGTCCGCGGAATCGGCGTGGGCCGAACTGACCCGCGACGACACGCTCTCCTGGTGCACGTTCATCGCCGGTTCGCGATACCTCACACCACGCCCGTTCGGAGCGGACACCCGGCGTGAACTGTCGATGCGTCCGTCCGCACTGAAGGCCTCCGAGAAGTACTTCCGCTGGGAGGAAGACCCGGGCCTCCGGTATCGGAACACCTTCTACGTCAGCGGGTTCACCGCGCCGGGGCTCCGCCGGTTCGCGGAGGACACCCTCGTCGAGCAGAACTCGTCCGGGTCGCAGTTGACCTGGACGTTCGCGATCGAACCGGGCCCCGCGCTGCGAGTTCCGCTGCGTCTCGGTGCGCCGGCGATCACCGCCGGCCTGCGCCGCACCGTGGACGAGACCGCGGAGCACATCGGGCGCGCTCCGGTCAGCCGCCGGACCTGAGCGCGAACACCGGGTGATCGACGGGCTCGGGCAGTTTGTCCCAGTACCCCTGCACCGTCCTACCCGCCTTCGTCCGGTACGCCGCGATGATGGGTGCCCGGTCGCCGACGGGGACCTCGGCGGCGGTGTAGTGCGCGGTGTGACCGCGACGGCTCACATCCACCGCGGGGTTGGCGCGCAGGTTACGCACCCACTCCGATTCGCCGCGGGTGGAGACGAGGTAGCGCACCCCGTCGACGTCGACGGGGACGACCGGTACGGATCGGGGTTCGTGACTGCTGCGGCCGGTGACGGTGATCTTCTCGGTGCCGCTGACGCCGGTCGCGAGGGCGATACGGTTGAACACCTCGCGGACCAGCAGCGGCGGTTTCAGGTATGCCATTCCAGCAGTATGAGCGCCTCCCGAGTGAATGTCACCGGTGCGACGGCGGCGGAGCCCTCGGACGTCAGTCTGCGGACGGCGCGACGCGGAGAACCTGGTCGCGAGAGCCGTTGTCGGTGGTGATCAGCAGGCTGCCGTCCGGCATCGCCGTCGCCGTCCGCAGGCGCCCGTGCGAACCGCTCAACGCCGAGGACATGTCGGTGACGGTGGTGCCGTCGTCAGACATCTTCAGCACCACCAACTCCTCCCCCTGCTGGCTGGTGACGACCAGAGCCCCGTCCCATTCGCGCCACCGGGCACCCGACACGAAGGCGCCGCCCGGTGTCGCGATCGTCGGAGCACCCGAACTCCACACGGCCTCCACCGCCCCCGGCACGCGCTCGGGATCGGTCATCGGCACACTCTCGTCGTAGACCCCCGGTCGCCGATCGGGGCGGTAGCCGTAGTTGTTTCCGGCGACCAGGAGATTCACCTCGTCGTCGCGACTCGTGCCCTGTTCGATGTCGTAGATTCGTCCGGTGGTCGGCTCCAGCGCCAGACCCTGCACGTTGCGGTGACCGAGCGTGAACACCGGACTGTTCGGATCCGGATTCCCGGCAGCGGGCGATCCGTCACGATTGACGTGCAATACCTTTCCGCCCAACGAGTTCCGGTCCTGCGGCACCGTCGGCTGCGCCGAGTCACCGGTCCCGACGTACAGCGTGCCGTCGGGGTGCGCGAGGATGCGACAGCCGCCGTGGCGCCCCTTCGCTCCCACCGGCATCCCGGTGACGACGTCCCCGGTGCGGACCATCGTGGTCCACTCCGGATCGACCGTCCACGACACGACGCGGATATCGTTGCCCTCACCGCCGCGATGCCCCTGGCACGTGTAGATCGTGCGGGTATCGGTGAAGTCCCGGTCGAGTGCCATTCCCATCAGACCGGTCTCGCCTTCGGCGTACAGATCCGACAGATCCGCGGCCACCTCGCCGACGCTGCCGTCGGACCGGGCCACGACGAAGCGGCCGGCACGCTCACCGGTGAGGACGGCACCGTCCGGCGCGGCGACGACATCCCACGGATGGTCGAGATCCGTCATCACGACGGTGACGGCGAGTTCGGGCAACGCGG
>NZ_JPOC01000019.1 GCF_000738775.1 Prescottella defluvii | reverse complement strand
CCACGACGTGGTAGTAGATGCGGTCGCCGCGAGCGACCGCATCTACTGCCAACTCGGCCAGCGCGGCGACGAACGGCGCGGACTCCTCGGACGGCTCGGCGGCCTCGTCGAAGATCCACACCCGGGCCGCCGCAGTCACGGCGCCGCCATCCACGCCGGCGAGCGCGTCGCGCAACTCGTCGGCGACGGCGAGGACGACGGAATCCTCGCCCGCGGCGACCAGGGACCCCCGCCGCGGCCCCGCCACGATCTCCTCGTAGGACCGGCCGGTGAGGGCCTCCTCGAGCCTGCCGAGGGCGACACGCGGCTCGATGCGCTTGGCCTCCAGGACCGGAGTGCCGCTCGCCGCCGCGCGGACGCGCGGACGGGAGGCCTCCGCCGGGTCGATGCGGTACAGCGCCCGGTCCGCCTCGACGACGTCCGGGTCGAGATCGAGCAGCCCGTCCAGAGCGGCGGCAGCAGCCTCGTCGGACGGGGCCGTGATCTCGGCGAGGCCCTCCCCGGTCAGCGCAGCATGATGCTGCCGCCGTCCACCATGATCGTCTGTCCGGTGATGTAGGAGGCGTCGGCGCTGGCGAGGAACACCGCGACCCGTCCGATGTCGGCCTCGGGATCCCCGAAGCGATGCAACGGGGTGCGCCCGAGCAGCTTGTCCTCGATGCCCGGGTTCGCCGCGATGTACGCCTGCACACCCTCGGTGAGGGCGAGGGGCGAGATCAGGTTGACATTGATGTTGTCCGGCGCCCATTCGTTGGCGGCGACACGGCTGATGGCGCGAATGGCCTCCTTCGCCGCCGCATACGACGCCTGATTGACCTGTCCGTCGATCCCCGCGCCCGACGCGAAGTTGATCACCGAACCCTCCGTGGCCTTCAACTGCTCGTGGCACGCCTTCATCAGCCAGAACGTGGGATAGAAGCCGGTACCGAACGACAGGTCCATCATGTCCTGCGTGGTCTCCAGCAGGGGCGCCTGACGCGAGACGTGTGCGTTGTTGACGAGGACGCCGACAGATCCGAACGCGTCGACGGCGGCGCCGCAGATCTCCGCCGCACTGGGCTCGAGCGAAATGTCCGCGTGCAGATAGCGGACCGAGTCGCCGAGTTCGGATTCGAGCGCGCGTCCCGCCTCGTCGTTGATGTCGACGGCCAGCACGCGCGCACCCTCCTTGGTGAAGGCGCGGGTGATGCCCCGGCCGATGCCACCGACGCCGCCCGTGACGATCGCGACTTTTCCGTCAAGCCTCATGATTCTCCTCCGATTGGTTTGTGGTCCTTGCCGATTCGTGGAGCGCTGCTGTCCGTCGATTCGACGATACGGGGAGGTCGACGTCTCCGTCGCCTACAGGCCGCGCGCGACGGCGCTAGTCTCGGGGTGAGGGCGCCGACGCGTCCAGGTGAGGTGAAAGGACCATGGACCGCCACCGACGAAGACACCGACGGTGTCCGCCGTGACCGGCGGCACGCTCCTCAACGTCGTCCTGGTCGTGGTCTTCATCCTGATCGGCGGCGTCTTCGCGGCCACCGAGATCGCACTCGTGTCGCTGCGGGACGGTCAGCTCCGTGCCCTCGAACTGCGTGGGCGTCGTGGCGAACGAGCGGTCGGCCTGGCCCGGAATCCGAATCGGTTCCTGTCCGCGGTGCAGATCGGCGTGACGGTCGCGGGCTTCTTCTCCGCGGCGTACGGCGCGTCCACTATCGCGCCCAGTTTCGCTCCGGCGCTGCAGAACTGGGGGCTGTCGAGCGGGGAGGCGGACGCGGTGGCGTTGATCGTGACCACGCTCGTGATCGCCTACCTGTCGCTGGTCCTCGGTGAACTGGTACCCAAACGCATTGCGCTCCAGAACGCGACCGGGGTGGCACTGGTGACCGCGCCACCGCTCGAACGATTCGCCGGACTGGTCCGTCCGGTGATCTGGCTGCTGTCGATCTCCACCGATGCGCTGGTACGGATTCTCGGTGGCGATCCGTCGCGCAAGGGCGAGGAGATCACGCACGAGGAACTGCGTGATCTGGTGACGGGGCACAGTGCCGTGGCCGAGGAGGAGCGCCGGGTGCTGTCGGAGGTGTTCGACGTTGCCCGGCGCTCGCTCGTGGAGGTCATGCGTCCCCGCCCCGATGTGGACTTCCTACGGGCCGACAGTCCGGTGCGGCGCGCCCGCGGTGACGCCCTCGCGCGGGGGCACAGCCGCTACCCGGTTCTCGCGGAAACCCTCGACGACGTCGCCGGATTCGTCCACCTGCGGGATCTGCTGCTCGCGCACCCGGAGGACACGCCGACCGTCGGTGATCTGGTGCGCCCGCTGCTGCGTATGCCCGGTTCCAAGCCTGCCCTCGCGGCCCTGACGGTGATGCGCCAGGACAACTCGCAGATCGCACTGGTGGTCGACGAGTACGGCGGCACCGCCGGGATCGTGACCCTCGAGGACATCGTCGAGGAGGTGGTCGGCGAGATCGGGGACGAGTTCGATCCGCACCCGTCGGAGACGGTCGGCGCGGAGGAGGAACCCCGGCTCGTGGACGGGCGCCTGCTCGTCGAAGATTTCGAAAGTGTCACGGGAACAGTGCTTCCCGACGGTCCGTACGAGACGGTAGCCGGTTTCGTGCTGGCGGAGTTGCAACGCCTGCCGCGGGTGGGCGACCGCGTCGACGTCGACGGGTGGCGGCTCACCGTCGACGCACTGGACGGCCACCGCATCTCGACCCTGCGTCTGGCATCGCGACGGGACGGTCCGTAGGAGCGGTCGCGGTGACCGGTGGGTCGGTCGGTCCGCCCCCCCGTGGTCGTTACGGTCTTGATCCCTCAATCGGGGGAGCCGTCCGGCGGATCTGACGTAGCGTTCGGTGAGTCCAGTAGAGAGCGTCGACGGTCGGTGCTGCCCTGCCCTGGCCGCGCTCTCCCGGGCCACAGGAGGCCGGCATGCATCTGACGCCGCGTGAACTCGACAAACTGACCATCCTCATGCTTGCGGATGTCGCGCTCAGGCGGAAGGCGAAGGGGCTCAAGCTCAATCATCCCGAATCGGTTGCGGTGATCTCCGCGGCCGCCCTCGAGGGCGCGCGGGAGGGTAAGACCCTCGAAGAGGTGATGACCGACGCGTCGCATGTCCTCACGGTCGACGACGTGATGGAGGGCGTGCCCGAATTGATTCCCCGGGTGCAGGTCGAGGCGGTGTTCCTCGACGGGAGTCGACTGGTCACGGTGCACTCACCGATCCGCTAGCGAACGACGAGAAGGCTGCTGCGATGAGCAAATCCGGCAAGACAGGCAAGTCAGGAAAGGCGGGGAAGCCCGCCGGACCCGGTAAGTCCGGGCGGTCCGGTCAGGCCTCGCGCGCGGTGCCCGTCGGCGGGTACGTGTTGCGTGACGAGCCGATCGAACTGAACGTCGGGCGCCCGCGGCAGAAGGTGACGGTCCGCAACACGGGGGACCGTCCCATCCAGGTCGGGTCGCACTTCCATTTCATGGAGGTCAACCGCGCCCTCGCGTTCGACCGGGAGGCCACCTTCGGGTGGCGGCTCGACATCGCGGCCGGCACCGCCGTCCGGTTCGAGCCCGGGGACCGGAAGGAGGTCACGTTGGTTCCCTTCGGCGGCAAGCAGCGCGTGTACGGCTTCAACGGCTTCGTCGACGGCTGGGGACCGACGCATGCGCCGTACCGTCCCCGGTTGGCGAGGGCGGTCGCGTTGGCGAAGGAATACGACTTCCGATCCGATTGAGCAGCACAGGTTTCGGCGACACATTCCGATGTGGAGAAGAGGTACGGACTCATGACCAAGATCTCGCGGGCGGAGTACGCGGGCCTGTTCGGCCCCACCGAGGGCGACAAGATCCGCCTCGGGAACACGGACCTGTTCGTGGAGATCGAGAAGGATCTGCGGGTCATCGGTGACGAGGCGCTCTACGGCGGAGGCAAGACCCTGCGGGACGGCATGGGGCAGGACCCCACGTCGTGCAGCGTCGACGGTGCACTGGACCTGGTGATCACCAACGTGGTCGTCCTCGACGCGTTGCTGGGAGTCGTCAAGGCCGACGTCGGGATCAAGGACGGCCGGATCGCCGGCATCGGCAAGGCGGGTAACTCCGGCACGATGGACGGTGTGACGCCGGGCCTGACGACGGGGCCCGCGACGGACGCCATCTCGGGTGAGCAGTTGATCCTCACGGCCGCCGGTATCGACCCGCACGTGCACCTGGTGGCCCCCCAGCAGGCGTACGCCGCGCTGAGCAACGGCGTCACGACCCTGTTCGGGGGCGGATTCGGGCCGACCGACGGCACCAACGGCACCACCATCACCTCCGGCACCTGGAACATGGCGATGATGTTGCGGGCGAACGAGGGGCTACCCGTCAACATCGGCATGCTCGGCAAGGGCAACTCGTCCGGCGACCAGTCGCTCATCGAGCAGATCGAGGCGGGCGCCGCGGGCCTGAAGGTGCACGAGGACTGGGGTGCCACTCCCGCCGCGATCCGTGCGGCCCTCCGGGTGGCCGACGACATGGACATCCAGGTGGCCATCCACACCGACACCCTCAACGAGTCGGGCTACGTCGAGGACACCATCGCGGCCTTCGAAGGCCGCACCATCCACACGTACCACAGCGAGGGTGCCGGCGGCGGCCATGCGCCGGACATCCTGCGGGTCACCGGCGAGGACAACGTGCTGCCCGCGTCGACCAACCCGACACTGCCGTACGGCATCAACACCCAGGCCGAGCTGTTCGACATGATCATGGTGTGCCACAACCTCAATCCGAAGGTCCCCTCGGATGTGTCGTTCGCGGAGAGCCGGGTGCGCGCCGAGACGATCGGCGGCGAGAACGTGCTGCAGGACATGGGCGTCATCTCGATGATCTCGAGCGACTCCCAGGCGATGGGCCGGGTCGGCGAGACCTGGCTGCGTGCGATCCAGCTCGCCGACTGCATGAAGCGGGCACGGGGCAAGCTGCCGGAGGACGCGGACGGCAACGACAACTTCCGGGTCCTGCGGTACGTCGCGAAGGTGACGATCAATCCCGCACTGACGTTCGGTGTTTCGCACGTTCTCGGCTCGATCGCGCCGGGCAAGATGGCCGACCTCGTGTTGTGGGATCCGGGCTTCTTCGGCGCCAAACCCAAGATGGTGATCAAGGGCGGGATGATCAATTGGTACGCGATGGGTGATCCCAACGCGTCGCTACCGACACCGCAGCCGGTTATCTACCGACCGATGTTCGGCGCCCACGGCAAGGCGCTGGCGGAGAGCTCGGTGTCGTTCGTGTCGCGGGCGGCGCTGGACAGCGGCATCAAGGAGCGCCTCGGGCTCGACCGTCAGGTGATGGCGGTGAAGGGGACCCGGACCATCACCAAACGGGACCTGATCCGCAATACCGCGACCCCGCGGATCGAGGTGGATCCGGAGACGTTCGCAGTGAAGGCCGACGGGGTGCACGCCTACGTCGAACCCGCGGAATCGATTCGGCTGAACCAACTCTACTTCTTCAGTTAGGGGTGTTCTCGTGCCGGACGAGCGATTTCGGGAGCCTGTTCGCGTCGACGCGGTCCTCGGCAACGTCGACGATCCGGACTGGCGGTCCCGCCTCGAGGGAGCAAAGGTCGACCTGCTGGTCCTCGACCAGTGGGAGGCACAGAAGAGCCGGCTGCGGCGCACCACCCAGGACGGTGTCGAGATCGCGCTCTCGCTCGACCGCGGCGTCCAGTTGCGCGACGGCGACGTTCTGGTCCGGGACGCCGGCGACGGCAGCCTCGTGGTGGCACGGATCAACCTCAAGGACGTCATGGCGATCGAGCTGACCGGTCTACTCGACGCGACACCCGAGACGATGATGCAGACCTGTCTGGAGTTGGGCCACGCGATCGGGAATCAGCACTGGCCGGCAGTGGTGAAGGGCGGCACCGTCTATGTGCCCCTCACCGTCGACAAGGCGGTGATGGGGTCGGTGATGCGCACGCACGGATTCGAGGGCATCACGTACGAGTTCCGGCCCGGCGCCGAGGTGATCCCGTACCTCGCGCCGCACGAGGCGCGCAGGTTGTTCGGAGCAGCGGCGCGCGAGGGTGAAGGGCACACCCATGCCCCGCAGCCCTGAGCCTGACGGCATCGATCCGGCATCGCCCGCGGGGATCACCCGGGCGATGCGGCTGATCCAGTTCGCCGACTCGATGTTCCCGGTCGGGGCGTTCTCGTTCTCCAACGGACTCGAAGCGGCCGTGGCCGAGTCGGTGGTGACCGACGCCGTGACGCTGCGCGAGTTCGTACTTACCGTCGTCCGTCAGGCGGCCACGTGCGACGGCATCGCGGTGCTGGCGGCGCACCGCGGCACCGTCGACGACGACTTCGGCCGGGTGCTGGCCGCGGACCACGCGGTGCTCACGCGCAAGCTCGGCGAGGAGGCACGCACCATGTCGACGCGGATGGGAAAGAAGCTCGCCGAACTCGGCTGCGAGCTGACCGGAGGAGTGACGTTCGGCAAGTGGCTCGCCGCTGTCGAGGCGGGGGAGACGCCGGGCACGTATCCGGTGGGTGTCGGGATCGCGCTCGCCGAGATGGGATGCCCCGAGCAGGACGCCTTCGCGGCGCATCAGTACGGGGCGGCGACGACCGTACTCGGCGCGGCACTGCGGCTGCTGCGGGTGGATCACGTGGCGACGCAACGAATCCTGTTCGACGTCAACGGAAACGTCGAGGACGACTACGCCGCGGTTGTCGATCACACGCTCGACGACATGGCGACGTTCGCCCCGATGGCCGACGTCCTGGCGGCCGTCCATGTGCGTGCCCACGTCCGGATGTTCATGACCTAGGAGGTCGACGATGAAGAAGACGACGCGCATCGGGATCGGCGGTCCCGTGGGGTCGGGCAAGACCGCCCTCATCGAGGCGATGACGCCCGAGTTCATCGACCGCGGCACCAGCGTCCTGGTGATCACCAACGACGTGGTCACCACCGAGGACGCCAAGCACGTCCGCCGCGCGCTCAAGGGCGTCCTCGTCGAGGAGCGGATCGTCGGGGTCGAGACCGGCGCCTGCCCGCACACCGCGGTCCGGGAGGACCCCAGTATGAACCTCGCGGCCGTCGAGGACATGGAACGGATGTTCCCCGGCACCGACGTGGTGTTCATCGAAAGTGGTGGCGACAACCTGACTCTCACGTTCAGCCCGGCATTGGTGGACTACTTCGTCTACGTCATCGACGTCGCGGCCGGTGACAAGATCCCCCGCAAGAACGGCCCCGGTATCTCGCAGTCGGACATCCTGGTGATCAACAAGACCGACCTGGCGCCGTACGTGCACGCGGATCTCGGAGTGATGGCGCACGATTCGGCGCTGATGCGAAACGGGAAGCCGTTCATCTTCACCAACTGCATGACCGGCGAGGGGATCTCGGACGTGGTGGAGCAGATCGTGCACGGCGTCCTGTTCGACGCCCCGGGGAAGGCCGAGGCGGCCTCGACATGACGACGCGTTCGGTCGGGTCGGTCCCGGAGCTGGCCCCGTACCAGGACGAGCCCCGGCAGGCGCCGTCCGGGCGGGTCGGCAAGACCGGGATCCTCGACCTGCGCTTCGAGGACCGGGGCGGACGGTCGATCCTGGCACACCTGTACCGCAAGGCCCCGCTGCTGGTGCAGCAGGCGCTGTACTGGGACGAGAACCTACCCGGGATGCCCTGTGTCTACATCATTTCCACTTCCGGGTGCGTGCTGCAGGGCGACCGGCTGCACATCGGCATCGACATGGGGCCGGGGTCGACGGCGCACGTGACGACCCAGTCGGCGACGAAGGTGCACGAGATGGACGCCAACTACGCGTCCCAGGTGCAGACCGTCACGCTCGCGGAGGATTCGTACCTGGAACTCATGCCGGGCATGACGATCCCGCATCGGCACGCCCGCTACGTCGCGCACACCGACATCACGATCGATCCGTCGGCGACGCTGCTGTTCTCGGAGATCGTGATGCCCGGTCGCAAGTACCACCGTGGCGGGGAATTGTTCGAGTACGACGTGTACTCCACCTCCGTGGCCGCGAAACATCCTGGTGGGGAAGACCTGTTCGCCGAGAAGCTGCTGATCGAGCCGGGCCGGTGGCCGGTGCGCCTGGCCGGGGCCATGCGGGGCCACGACGTCCTCGCCAACGTCGTGCTGCTCACTCCGGTGGCCCACGCGGAGGCGATCCTGGACCGGATCGTCCCGGGCCGGCAGAGCTCGGTGTTCGCGGGCGCGAGCCGGTTGCCGAACGACGCCGGACTGATCTACAAGGTGCTCGGGCCCGAGAGCGAACCGGTACGCGCCCAGGTTCGCGAGTTCTGGTCGCTGGTCCGCGAGACGGTCCTGGGCGCCTCCATTCCGCCTGTGCCGCTGTGGGGTTGAGCGCCGTGCCCTCGGTCGGGGCGGCCTGGGGCCGCGTGGTCGAACGGAACGCAGTCGTCCGCCTCGTGGACACCGACCTCCGGGGAGCCGGTCAGGTCATGTTCCAGGACAACGCGGCCACCGGGCTGCTGTTCGTCGTGGGGATCTTCTGGGGTGCGATCGCGACCGAATCGGTCTCGGTGGCGATCGGTGCGGTGGTGGGCCTGGTGGTCGCCACGGCCACGGGGATGCTGCTGAACTCCGACGACGCATCGATGCGCGCCGGACTGTACGGGTACAACGGCATTCTCGTCGGCGCCGCGATTCCCACCTTCCTGGCCGGCGGCCCCATGCTGTGGGTGTATCTGGTGGTGGGCGCGGCCGCCTCGACCGTCGTGTTCATGGCGACCGCAAACGTATTCAAGACCTGGGGCGTGCCGGCGCTGACGTTCCCCTTCAACCTGGTGATGTGGTTCCTCGTCCTGGGCGCGTTCCAGTTCCTCCACGTCGGGACGTCGCCGCTGGCGGCAGCGCAGTTCCCCCAGCCGATCGGGGAGTCCGCCGCGCACGCGGACGTCACCGTCGGCTATCTGTGGAACACGCTGTTCCGGAACGTGTCCCAGATCTTCCTGATCAACGACACGGTGACCGGAATCGTTCTCGTGATCGCCCTCCTGGTCGCGTCGCGGTGGGCGGCACTGTTCGCGCTCATCGGCTCGGCCGTCGCGATGGCGACGGTCCTCGCGCTCGGCGCCGACGCCACCGCGATCGGCAACGGGCTGTACGGGTTCAGCGCCGTCCTCACCGCCGTCGCCCTCGGTTCGGTGTTCTACGACCCGTCCTGGCGGGTGCTGATCTACACGATCTTCGGCATCCTGGTGACGGTGGTCGTGCACGCCGCGCTGCTGTCGGCGTTCGCACCGATCTCGCTGCCGGTGGGCACCGCGCCCTTCGTGTTCGCCACGTGGCTGTTCCTGCTCCCGAAGAAGCGGTTCGTCCCGGTCCAGCACGCCACGATCGCCGGCGGCGCGGCAGAGTCCGGGTCGAAGCGGTCCCGTGGCACGTCGACGGGAATAGAATCGACGCAACGGTCGGGGCATCGAGACGGTGAATCCGGGGGATCCGATGGGTGACGAGCGAGCGATTCCGGACGAACAGTCGGAGCTGCAGGGAAGCGTCGACGAACTCACGTCCTCCCTCCAGGAACTGTCGGGGATGCTCGACGATGTCGACGAGCTCGAGCATGTCCTGCAGTGCCTCGTCGAGAGCGCGGTCCGCATCGTGCCGGCCGCCGACATGGGTGGGGTGACCATCCTTCGCGACGGGAAGGCAGAGACGGCGGCGGCCACCGATCCGCGGGTACGCGAGATCGACAGCACTCAATACGATCTCGACGACGGTCCCTGCCTGCGTTCGGCGCGAGAACAGGTTTCACAGAATATCGGCCGCGACGAGATCCGACGGCGATGGCCCGAGATCGCCGCCGTCGCCGACAGCCACGGAATCGGCAGCTTCGTCGCCTCCCCGTTGACGCTCGACGACCGGGTGAGCGGATCGTTCAACCTGTACAGCCCGGACGACGACGGCTTCCGCACGCTGGACGAGTCCCTGCTCGAGGCCTTTACGACGGCGGCAATGGTTGCCCTGCGCCAGACGCAGCGCTACGACGGGGCGCGGCGGTCCGTCCGAGCGTTGGAGTCCGCGCTGAAGTCGAGAGCATCGATCGATCACGCCATCGGTGTCTTGATGGCGTTGCACGGACTCGATCCCGACGCCGCCTTCGCGCTGATGGTCAAGACCTCCCAACAGACCAACACCAAGCTCCGCGACGTCGCGCAGCAGCTGCTCGACAAGATCGACCGCTCGTAGTCGGCAGACCGGTCAGATGAGAACGGCGGCGGCCACGACGCACAGGACGATCAGGGCGGCCGCCGACGCGGCGATGACGATCGAGCCGCCGAACAGCAGGGTTACCGCGGTCACCGACGCGGCCGACAGCGCCGCGATCCGCAGTGTGCAGCACCCCTCGCGCGCGATCGTCTCGCGGTCCTCCCGTACACGGACCTCGGAGTCGGACAGGGTGGTCATCCGGCGACCTCCTCGGGGTGGTGCCAGTCACGGGGCACGGATGCCTCCGACCGTCCGCGGGCTCGCGTGGTGGTCTCGAGACGGCGGGATGCTGTGGCCGCGGTGAGGATCTCGTGGTCGGAATGACGGGACAGGTAACGATGGGTCATGGGTGCCCTCACGAAGTGCTTACAACGGAGGGGAGGCATGAAGCAGGCGACACTGTAGCGGCGACACGCTTCCCCGCGCCGGCTGTCTGCCCAACCTTGCTGCTCAACGGTAACGGCTGACGGTGACGTCCGGCAATGCGCCGCCGCCGAATCGTTATCCGGCGTCGGAGGGTGCCGGTTCCGCGTAGCAATCCCTGATCTCGACCTCCATCGGAAACCGTACGGGCGTATCGCCGAACAGCAGTCGCGTCGCCGACTCGGCCGCCGCGACGACGTGCGCGGCCGCCGCGTCCGGGCGCCTGCTGTGGACCACCACCTCGTCGTGCTGGAAGAACACGAGTTCACCGTCGCCGGGGTCGGCGGCCAGGCGGCGACGCAGGTCTGCGAGCAGGCACAGTGCCCACTCCGAGGCCGTGGCCTGCACGACGAAGTTGCGGGTGAATCGGCCGCGGGCGTGGGCGTCGCCGTCGGACCACCACGCGTCGTCCGGTGGGGGACACGCGCGTCCGAGCCAGGACCGGACCACCTCGCCGCGTTCACCGGCTCGGGCGGCGTCCTCCACGAACTGCACTGCGACGGGAAAACGCTTGCGCAGCAACCCGAGTAGTGCGCGGGCGTCGCCGGCGGTGGCTCCGTAGAGGACGCCGAGGATCGCAACCTTCGCCGTCGCCCGGTCCCCACCGAACGCCTCCGCCGCGACGGGCGAGTACAGGTCGTCGGCGCCGGCGGCGGCCATCATCCGCGGATCCCCCGACATCGCCGCGAGTATCCGGGGCTCGAGTTGACCGGCGTCGGCGATCACGAAGGTGTGACCCGCATCCGCGATCACGCTGGAGCGCAGTGCCTTCGGGATCTGCAGTGCGCCTCCGCCGCGGCTGGCCCACCGTCCCGACACCACACCGCCGGGCACGTACACCGGTCGGAAGCGGTCGCCGCGGACCCACGCGTCCAGCCATGTCCAGCCGTTGGTGCTGTGCAACTTGGCCAGGTCGCGGTAGCGCAGCAACGGCTCCACCGCCGGGTGGTCGATCTCCCGCAGCAGATACGCGCGGGTGGAGGACAGTTCGATGCCCTCGCGTGCGAACGCCGCGACCACCTCCGGCTGCGACGCCGGATTGACTTGACGCCCGAACGCCGCACTCACGTCGTCGGCGACGGCGCGCAGGCGGTCCGGCAGCATGTCGTCCGGGACCCGCGGCCCGAGTGCGTTCTCGAGCAGCGTGCGGTGCGCAGCCGCCGAGAACGGGAGGCCGTCGAAGCCCATCTCCGCCGCCGTGAGCCCGCCCGCGGACTCGGCGGCGACCAGCAGTCGCAGCCGCGGATCGTCCCCGACCGTCTCGATCTGACGCCGGTGCCGCTCGACGACGACGTCCGGCGCGGTCCAGGGCACGACGTCGAACAGGCCCAGCCGGTCGTCGACCGGGGTCTCTGCCACGGGGACGTACCGGCCCGCGCGGGTCTCGAGCAGCGCACCGGTGAGCGTCAGGTCGTGGCACCGCTGCACCCGCACCCCTGCCGCCAGCAGCGGTGGATACACCCGCGTGGTGTCCTCCCACGCCCAACGGGGCCGCTCGGTGGCCTCGATCTCGCGGACCGCGGCGGCCACATCCGGCACGTGCAGCGGCGCGCCCAGTGCCCGGCCGGACTCGTCGGTCCGGATCAGCGTGGCACCGTCGCCGTCAGGTACCAGCACCGTTCTCACGCAGACCAGTGTGCGGGACGGCACCGACACGGTCGTGTCGGACCGGGGAGATAACCTCAGCCGGACCAACCGCCGAACCCGGGCATAATGCCCATCGAGTCCACCCGACAGCAGGAGTGCCACGGTGACCATCAATGATCTGCAGAAGGAGTTCCACGGCCTCCCGGTTGTGGAGTTCCCCATCGATACCGACGCGGCCCCCGCGGTGCCCGGGCAGGGTCCGGTCGCCTGGCGGATCACCGTTCCCACGTACGAGGCGCCGATGGAGTGGCCGGAGGCGTTGGCCAAGTTCCTCGCCTCGGTCGATCCGTCGAGCGTGCAGGCGATCGTCGTCGGCGGCTGGTCCGACCCGTACGAGGAGAGTTCCGCCGACGTGGTGGCGGCGCTCGTCGCGGCGGCCGGTGAACTGCCCGCATTGCGGGCCCTGTTCCTCGGGGACATGACCTTCGAGGACTGCGAGATCTCGTGGATCACCCAGTCGAACATCACTCCGCTGCTGACCGCGTTTCCGCGACTCGAGCGCCTGGGGGTGCGCGGTGGCACCGGCCTGACTCTGACCCCGGTCCGGCACGAGAACCTGCGCCACCTGGTGATCGAGACGGGCGGCCTGTCCGTCGACGTGGTCCGGGCCGTGGCCGCGTCGGATCTGCCGGCCCTGACCGACCTCGAGCTGTGGCTGGGCGACGAGAACTACGGCGCCGATTCGACGGTGGAGGATCTCGCGCCGATCCTCTCCGGGAAGACGCTCCCGCGGTTGACGCGCCTCGCGCTCTCGAACAGCGAGTACCAGGACGAGATCGCAGCCGCCGTCGCGGCCGCAGCGGTCGTCCCGCAGCTGCGTGTCCTGGACCTGTCGAAGGGCGTCCTGCTCGACACCGGTGCCGAGGCGCTGCTCGCGGGGCAGTCGCTCACCCACCTGGAGTCGCTGGACCTGCACCACAACTACCTCAGCGACGGCATGCGGGAGCGCCTGCGGACGGCACTCGAGCCGTCCGGCGTGCAACTGAATCTCGACGGTGAGGACGCCGACGAGGACGAGTACGACGGGACGATCTACCGGTCGGTCGCTGTCAGCGAATGATCCGTCCCCGACTGGCGGTCGTGGGCAATCCGGAGAACCGCCGCGTGACAATGCTGTTGGACGCCGCGGCCCGCTCCGGCCTGCCCACCCCGCGGGTGGTGTCCTGGAGCGAGGTGCTCACCGCGCGTGGAGCGCGCTTCGACGCCGACGAGTGGGTGCGCCTCGACTCGCCCGGCGAGAACCCCGCCGTGGACGCGATGCTGCGCGGCCCCGGCGATCCGACCCGGATCGCCGACGGCCCGCGCGGGTACGCGTCGCTGCTCACCGCGGTCGGCACGCTGCACGGCGGCCGTCGACTGACGGACCCGGCCGATCTGGCGGTGTTGTTCGACAAGCGCCGATGCCACGCGGTCCTCGCGAACAGTGGTGTGCCGGTGCCGATGTCGCCAACCTCGGGCAACGATGCGCCGGTGCCGCGGAACTGGTCGGAGGTGCGCGATCTGGCCGAAGCGGCCGGGCTGCGGCGGTTCTTCGTCAAGCCCGCACACGGATCGTCCGCGGCCGGGGTGGTCGCGGTCGAGACCGCCTCCGGTGGCCGGGTCCAGGCCCGCAGCAGCGTGGAGATCGCCGCGGACGGGATCTACAACTCACTGCGGGTGCGCCGACGAACCGGCGACGCGGAGGTGGGAGCCCTGATCGACGCGCTGGCCGGGGAACGCCTGCACATCGAGGCCTGGTTGCCGAAGCCGTCGATTGGCGGCCGCGCCGTCGATCTGCGGATCGTGGTGGTCGCCGGGCGGGCGACCCACGCGGTGCTGCGCACCAGCACTCATCCCATGACCAACCTGCACCTCGGCGGGCAGCGCGGCGACCTGGACACCGCGCGGGCCGCATTCGATTCCGCGGGGTACGGCTGGGAGAACGCGCTGGCCGTCGCGGAACGGGCCGCCGCCTGCTTCCCCCGCACCCTGTGTGTCGGGGTGGACCTGCTGCCCGCCGCGGACTGGCGCGGTGCGGCCGTCGGCGAGGTGAACGCCTTCGGCGATCTGCTCCCGGGCCTGAACGGGCTCCCGGGCCGCGCCGACGATCTCGACACCTACGCGGCGCAACTGGCCGCGATCGAAGGATGGGCAGATGCTGCAGCAGCCTGACATGACCACCGTCGTCGGATCCGACGACATCCTGCTGATCACACTCGACACCCTGCGCTACGACGTGGCATGCGAGCTCGCGGCCGCCGGGCGGATCCCGAACCTCGCGAAGCACCTGCCCGGCGGGCAGTGGGAGCAGCGCCATGCTCCCGGCAGCTTCACGTACGCGTCGCACCAGGCGATGTTCGCGGGATTCCTGCCCACCCCGGTCGGGCAGGGACCGCACCCGCGGCTGTTCGCGGCCGACTTCGCCGGGAGCGAGTCCACCGCGGACGGAACTTTCGTGTTCGCGGAGTCCAATCTCGTTGCGGGCCTCGCCTCCGCCGGTTATCACACGGCATGCATCGGCGGCGTCGGCTTCTTCAACCGCCAGGGCGCGCTGGGATCGGTGCTGCCCGGGATGTTCGACGAGGCGCACTGGTCACCCGAACTGGGGGTGACGTCGCCGACCTCGTTCGAGGCGCAGGTGGACGTGGCGGCCGGGGTGGTGGACCGGCTTCCCTCCGACCGGCGACTGTTCCTGTTCGTCAACGTTTCCGCACTGCACCAACCGAACTGGTTCTTCACCGCCGGTGCCACCGCGGACGACGGCGACACCCGGGCGACGCACGCAGCGGCGCTGGAGTACGTGGACCGGCACATCGGACGTCTGTTCGACGCCGTGTCGAGCCGGCGACGGTGTTTCGCGATCGTCTGTTCCGACCACGGCACCACCTACGGCGAGGACGGCTACACCGGCCACCGGCTGGGCCACCCCCTGGTGTGGACGGTGCCGTACGCCCACTTCTTCCTCGAGGGACCGAGATGACCACCGTCGACCTGCCCCTGCCGGTGCCGCCGGATACCGTCACCGCGGATTACGTTGCGCCGTACCAGAACTATGTGTACGCGTATCCGCACAAGACCGCGTACCGGACGCTGGACCCGCGCCCGGCGCTGACCGAACTGTGGGCGGACGAACCCCAGGACGCGCTGTCGCTGTATCTCCACGTGCCGTTCTGCGAGGTGCGTTGCGGCTTCTGCAATCTGTTCACCCGGGTCGGCGCGCCGGACGAGCTCACCACCCGCTACCTCGACGCCCTCGAGCGGCAGTCCGAGGCGGTGCGGGAGGCGCTGGCCCCGTCGGCGGAGTTCGCGACGGCGGCCTTCGGCGGCGGGACCCCCACCTACCTGACCGCGTCGGAACTGGACCGGCTGTGCGACATCGCCGAGGGCATGGGCGCCGACCTGCGGGCGATCCCGCTGTCGGTGGAGGCGTCGCCGGCGACGGCCACCGCCGACCGGCTCGCGGTCCTCGCCGAACGCGGAATCACCCGGCTCAGTCTCGGTGTGCAGAGCTTCGACGACACCGAGGCCCGGGCCGCGGTCCGGCCGCAGCGTCGCGCAGACGTCGAGGCCGCCCTGCAGCGCGTCCGGGACGCCGCGATCGACGTCCTCAACATCGATCTGATCTACGGAATCGACGGCCAGACACCGCAGTCCTGGGCCGCCTCCCTCGACGCCGCGCTGGCCTGGCGGCCGGAGGAGCTGTACCTGTACCCGCTGTACGTGCGGCCGCTGACGGGCCTGGCCCGACGCGGCGGCGGGCCGGACCCGGACTGGGACGCGCTCCGGCTCGACCTCTATCGCCGCGGACGCGACCACCTGATCGCGGCGGGCTACGTGCAGGAGTCGATGCGGATGTTCCGGCGCGCCGACGCACCCGATCACGGTCCGAACGACTACGCGTGCCAGACCGACGGCATGATCGGACTCGGTTGCGGCGCAAGGTCGTACACCCGTTCCCTGCACTACTCCTTCGACTACGCGGTCGACGCGCGGGAGGTGCGCGCCATCATCGACGACTACGTCGCGGGCACCGTCGACGACTTCCGCCGCGCCGTCGTGGGACACGCGATGACCGAGGACGAGTCCCGACGCCGGCACCTGCTGCAGTCCGTGCTGCAGGCCGAGGGAATGCCGCTGGCGGACTAT
This sequence comes from Prescottella defluvii, assembly GCF_000738775.1. GTDB lineage: Bacteria > Actinomycetota > Actinomycetes > Mycobacteriales > Mycobacteriaceae > Prescottella > Prescottella defluvii. The sequence goes on along the minus strand of NZ_JPOC01000019.1, from coordinate 28,210 downwards.
CGGTCCCGATTCGGCGCCGACCCGCACGAGCACTTCGGTACCGAGCTGGACCGGTGGTCCGGGCGCGGGTGGCTCGTCGCCGACGGTGGCCGGCTGCGGCTGACCGAATCGGGCCTGGCCTACTCCGACGCGCTGGGACCGGATCTGTTCTCGCCGCAGGTGCGCGCCGCGATGGCCGAGTACGAGGGCCGTTGACGGTGCTGACCATCCTGTACCGCGGACCGCTGGCGTCGTGCGACTACGACTGCCCGTACTGCCCGTTCGCGAAACGTCGGGACACCCCGGAACAGTTGCGCGCCGACCGCGCCGCGCTGGAACGCTTCTGCGCGTGGGTGGCGGGCCAGGACGAGGAACTGTCGATCCTGTTCACACCGTGGGGGGAGGGCCTGGTCCGCTCCTGGTACCGGCGGGCCCTGGTGGAGTTGTCCCGGCTACCGCACGTGCGACGGGTGGCGATCCAGACCAACCTCAGCTGCCGCACCGGGTGGCTCGCCGACGCCGAGCGCGACACCGTCGCGTTGTGGTGCACGTACCACCCCGGCGAGACCCCGCACGATCGGTTCCTCACCAAGACCGCCGAACTGACCGCGCTCGGTGTGCGCTTCAGCGTCGGCGTCGTGGGACTGCCCGAGCATCTCGTCGCAGCTCGCCGGTTGCGCGCCGAGCTGCCCGATCCGGTGTATCTGTGGGTCAACGCCGCCGAGGGGCACCAGTACACCGACGCCGATGCAGCCGAGTGGACGACGCTCGACCCGCTGTTCGAGTACAGCCGGCATCCGCACCGGACGCGGGGGCGGGCGTGCCGCACCGGTGACACCGTGGTGTCCGTCGACGGCGACGGCACGGTCCGGCGCTGTCATTTCGTCCCCGAGGAACTGGGCAACCTGTACGACGGCTCCTTCCGCGACGCGCTGCGACCACGGCCCTGCCCGCTGGACGTGTGCGACTGCCACATCGGGTACGTGCACACCGAGCAGCTCCCGCTGTACGACGTCTTCGCCGGTGGGGTGCTGGAGCGAATCCCGGCGGAGCCGGTCTGGCTGCCGATGACCTGATCGGTGCCGCGCCGGTGACCGCGGGTTCGGTACCGTTCTGTGTCGACCCGCGAGTGCGTGTCGACAGACCGGATCTGCACATCCGAACTGGGAGGTTCCCGTGGCTGGTGGTCTTGTCGCCCTGTTGGACGACGTCGCAGCGATCGCGAAAGCGGCCGCGGCATCCATCGACGACATCGGCGCCGCGGCCGGCAAGGCCAGCATCAAGGCGGCGGGCGTGGTCGTCGACGACACCGCCGTCACACCCCGCTACGTGCACGGGTTCTCCCCGAAGCGGGAGTTGCCGATCATCCGCAAGATCGCGATCGGATCGATCCGCAACAAGCTCCTGATCATCCTGCCGGTCGCGATGATTCTCAGCCAGTTCCTGCCGCAGGCCCTGCCCTACCTGCTGATCGCCGGCGGCCTGTTCCTCTGCTACGAGGGCGCCGAGAAGGTCTACGAGGCGCTCACCGGCGGTCACCACGAGGACGAGGACACGGCCGCGGCGCAGGACGGGCCCGAGCGTGAGAAGGCGATGGTCAGCGGCGCCATCCGCACCGACCTGATCCTGTCCGCCGAGATCATGGTGATCTCCCTGTCGTCGGTCGAGGACGAACCGTTCCTCACCCGGCTGGCGGTGCTCATCGTCGTCGCGATCCTCATCACCATCCTTGTCTACGGCGTCGTCGCCCTGATCGTGAAGATGGACGACGTCGGTCTCGCACTCGCGCAGCGCAAGTCGACCGTCAGCCAGCGGATCGGCCGCGGCCTCGTGGCCGCGATGCCGAAGGTGATGGCGGTCCTCACCGTCGTCGGAATCGCCGCGATGCTGTGGGTCGGCGGCCACATCCTGATCGTCAACGTCGGCGAAGCCGGATTCCACTGGCCGGCAGACCGTCTCCACGACCTCGAACACTGGTTCGGTGAACTCGTGCACGGTGGCTTCGGCGGCGTCCTGTCCTGGACCGCGGGAACCGTGGCATCGGCGGTCGTCGGACTGATCATCGGTGCGATCGTCGTCCTGATCGTGCACCTGATCCCGAAGCGGAAGAAGAAGGAGAAGGCGGCGCACTGACGCGGGATCACCGCCTGAGCGCGAGCATCGCCGCCGTCACCTCATCGGTAGCCGCCGCGGGAATCGCGGTCGCTGCATTTTCGATCACGAGTAGCCGGGCCCCGGGGATCTCCTGTGCGCACGCCTCGCCGTTGCCGACGGGAAAGAATGGGTCGTGCCTGCCGTGCACCACCAGTGCAGGGATCGTGAGCTCGGGCAGACGTTCGCGCCAGCGCGGTCCGCAGTCGAGCTTGGAGAACACCATTCTCAGATGGTTCGCCATCTGGGCCGCAGGCTCGGTGCTCTGCGCGCGGTCCCAGATGCGTTCGGCGGTCATGCGCGCGGCGGCGGGGTCGTCACCGAGGATGTCGGCGCCGACGGCGACGAACTCCGCCACGCCGGCGCGGTCGGACCAGTCCGGCATCGGGCGTGAGAACAGCCTGCCCATTGTCGCCTCGTCGTGGTCGGGCAGATCGTCGTCGACCGGCCCTGGAGCGACAGGCCGCGTTCCGACGAGCGTGAGTGCGCCGAAAGCGTCCGCATGATCGAGCGCCGCGACCTGGGCGACCATTCCGCCGACACCGATACCCGCCAGGTGCGCCGGCCTCGAGTCGAGTTCGTGGGCGAGCGCCGCGGCGTCCGACGCCAGATCGCGCAACGTATAGGCCGGCGACCGGGGATCGACGGTTGTCGACGCACCGCAATCGCGCAGGTCGTACCGCACGACGTGGTGCCCGCCGCGGGCGAGAGCGGCGCACAGGGCGTCGGGCCACGAGAGCATGGTGGTTCCGCCCACGAGGAGGATCAGCGGCGCTGTCGCGTCCCCGAAGTGCTCCACCCCGAGTGTGACGCCGTTGGCGTCGATCGTTTTCATCCCGTGTGCCACAGAGGTTCTCCCCTAGTCATCGTCCGTACCATCCGGCCGGTGCCCTGCCCGCAGATGCGGCCCTTGCACAGATAGACCCCTCACGGAGAGGAAAGTAATCGGGCTCGCCGGATCGAACAGATCGATGACGCTCGGTATCGGAAAGCGGAACTAGAGCAGCCGCAGACGAATCGCCGTCTCGATCGCCTCTGCCCGGGAATGCGCACCGAGCTTGCGGTAGATGCTACGAATCTGGGACTTGACCGTGTTCAGTGACACGAACATCCGCACGGAGATCGTCGTCATGGTCCCGCCGCTCGCGAGTTCGCGGAGCACCTCGAGTTCCCGCTGGGTCAGCCGCACGGTGGTCACGCGTTCGGTGACCAACCGCGGGCAGCTCCTCGGGTCGATCCCTGATGTGGTCAATGTCTGCTCGAGGCCGGCAGCGGCAATCCAGTCCAGCGCTTCCGGCGTGAGAGTGAGGAACGGCAGGGCAGCCGCTCTCGGCGCTGGTACCCGAGAACCCATTCGCTGCGTCGGACCTGTCATTCCTCGATTCCACCGCACCGATCCAGCGGCCGGATCTGCCGCCGAACACGCTGGCAATTCCGGACCTGAACATCAGCGCAGCATGGTTTCCACCGGAATCGGTTCCGGGGGCATGGTGCTTCCCGCTCCGAGGTTCGTCTCACATCTCGCAAACGGCGTTGCGTTCGGAGCCGGTGAAGGCGCCAATCTGGTTGCCGGCCACGTCGACGACGGGGACCGCACCCGAGGCGCGACGTGGGCGCTACACCAGATCGAGCCGGGCACACCCATCTTCGTGAGCGACAGTCCGGTCAGGTGTGGACCTATCGCGCGAGCAGTTTGCGGCTGTACGAAAAGACGGCGCTGCCGGATGATCTGTTCGATACCGCAGGCGAGCCACTGCTCGCTCTCGTAACCTGCGGTGGAACAACGGTTCCCGATCCGCATCTACCTTCCGGCTTCACGTACGAGGACAACGTGGTCGTGACCGCGCAGCCCGCCTGAGGTCGCACGCGGCCCCATCAGCGTGTCCGGCATGTACCGCCGGCGGTGTTCAGTCGGTGGTGCTTTCGCGATCGATGGCTTCGCTCGCCTGCTGCTGCTGCGCCTGGCGGAGTTCGGTGTTGATGCGCTGTGCATCGCTGAGTTGGTCTTCGAGGGTGATGATGCGGCAGGCGGCCTCTGTGGGGGTGCCCTGGTCGATCAGTTCACGGGCGCGGGCGGCGACGCGGAGCTGGTAGCGGGAGTAGCGGCGGTGACCGCCCTCGGATCGCAGCGGGGTGATGAGATTTGCGGTGTCGAGGCTGCGGAGAAACGCCTGGGTGACGCCGAGGAGTTCGGCGGCTCGGCCCATGCTGTATGCCGGGTAGTCCTCGTCGTCGAACTTGTCGCCCGGGCCGCTGGCGTTCTGGCTACTGTCGTCTGGCTTCGGCGGAATGTGCGTGACGCCTTTCGTGTGCACGGACGTGGGCCCCGGCGCCTGTGCGGCGCCGGGGCCCGAGGGGATTTACTTACTCAGACCGGCCATCGGGCCGGCATCCGTACTTGTTCCCCGCCTCGGTGGACGGGACTCGATCGTGTAACAGCTGACAGTGCACCACCTCCCAGTTGGGGATATTCCTTCGACGCTCCGGGACGGCGATCTCGCTACCGCCCGGGTGCGGCATCGAACTGCCGACGCCGCAAGTATTGCAACTACCTGTTGTTCCCTGCATTTCTCTACCGGGCCGATCTTGCTGCCCGGTAGATGGCGGGACGCGTCGAGTCCTTCGACAAACACATCAACACATCTTCTCGACACGTCCCGCCCTACTACCAGCTTGTTCCTCCATGCAGGCAGTTCGTCCTCTGCCTGCCGTTTCGGATCCTTCTGTATCGACAGAAGGAACAATACAACGGGCAGGTGCGCTTGTCTACAGTCGCCACTGTAGACTTTTTGTGATGGTCGTCACCCATTCGATGATTCAGGTCGCGCCGGCGAAAGTGGTCCGGTGCCGGCGAGTCCGCGTGGCGGAGGAGCGGGCCGTGGATATCCCGGCTCCGGTTCGCTTCGGTGAACCACTCACTGACAGAATGGAACCCATGTCTCTCACTCTTGATGCAGCGTTCTGGCGCCGCGTGAATGCGGATCGACAGCGCGTGCACGACGAGCGGGAACGGGCGACCCGAACAGGCGGACGGCGGCCGGTCGAGGATGACGCGGTGCGGGCTGTCCCGCTCAGTCGTGCCGCCGCGATGAAATCTGCACGGGCGGAGCTGACCGCCGTGGCGCGGGCTGCGGAGAATCTGCGCGGGGTCGTTCATCCCTGAAAGATGCTTTGCGCCAAAGGGTTCGGTGGCTGGAGGATGATCCGGGTTCGGTGTGCGCCCGCTGTCGGGCAGTATCGCCACCGTCCTGGCAACAGGACCCTCTGCGGGGCTGTCCGAGGGCTCAGGTTTCTCGGATCGGTCTGCGGGGCTAAGGATTTCCCGGTAGCTCGAGTTCTCCCGTGGGAAACGCGTCGGGCCCCGCCCCCTTGCATGGAAGGGGCGGGGCCCGACGTGGCCTCACATCCCCGCGAGGGGGAAGAAACGGGGGTGGGTCAGATTACGGTGATACCGGTCGCCTGGGGGCCCTTCGCGCCCTGACCGATCTCGAACCGCACGCGCTGGTTCTCCTCGAGGTTGCGGAATCCGCCGCTCTGGATCTCCGAGTAGTGCGCGAAGACGTCAGCAGAACCGTCCGAAGGTGCGATGAAGCCGAACCCCTTCTCGGAGTTGAACCACTTCACGGTGCCTTCTGCCATGTGAATTTCCTCTTCTCATACTCAACGACCCTGCCGAAATTGGGCAGAGTCAGGCCAATATTGCACGACGAGAAGATTTCCGAACGAAATATCCACACCGCCCGCAACAAAGAATTTGCGAGCGTGGCTAACGCGAACAAAAACTACGACCAACCACAGTCAACCACACATTCGGTGGGAAGTCCCGAAATCGGCCCCGTGGCCCGCGCTGGGGGATACCGGCGAGAAGTGTCAGAAGCGTTGGTGTGGAGGGCTACCGGGTGCTGAAGAGCGCGCGATGGATCTCCTCGCTGCTTCTCGGTGTCGGGTGCGAATCCGCGACGACGGGGCCGGCGAGCTCATCGACGGCAGTCCGGTCCCCCTCAGCTGCGGCTCGTGGGTCGTAGAAGAGTCGTCCGTCGACCGGATCGTGCTTGCTGTTCACGGCGTGTCCTTTTTCGTCTGTCGGTATCGCGCGGGCGGCGGGCTCCCGAACGGCCGGGGCGCATTTCCGCGCGAGGATGTCGATGGCTCGCCCCGCCGACGCTGGTAGGCGCCGCGGCTGACTCGCGTGCTCTCGATCACTGTCTGGCGTGCGTGGGTCGGCGCGGGAACGAGTAAGTCTCCGGGCGGTCCCCACTGTACGGCTCGTCCCGAAGAATCGGCCGTCGGCCACGCACTTTCGTCCTCCGCGCTTGCCCGGAGAGCGCGGGAGCGCTCTCCGGATCCGCTAGTCCACAGATTCCTCCGTGGCCGCCTCGGCCGGGGCGGAGAAGCGTCGGGCCAGGTTCTCCTCGGTGGAGGCGCCCGGCGCCCAGGGCGCGATCCACGGCCCGGTGCCCTCCGACGGATCCAGCACGCCGGCCTCCAGCCAGGTGTAGTCGCCGCCGAGGACGTCACGGGCGATCCGATGGTCGGTGTCGTCGGTGTTCTCCCACAGTGCCGCGAACAGTCGGTCGACGCGCAACCGCGACTGTCGGCAGAAGGCGTCCGCGAGGTCGGTGGCGGTCGCACCCCGGTCGGGAGTGTCGGCGCGTTCCATCTCGGCGCGAACGCACGCCGCCGACATCGCGAACAGTTCGGCGCCGATGTCGACGATCCGGCCGAGGAAGGCCTGGTGTTTCTCCATGCCGGCCTGCCAACGTGCCATCCCGTAGAAGGTGGAGCGGGCGAGCTTGCGGGCGTTCCGTTCGACGAACCGCAGATGCGTTGCCAGTGAGCCGAATTCACCGTACGACGTGGGCAGCTGGCCCTTGCCGGAGAACAGGTGCGGCAGCCACCTGGCGTAGAAGCCGCTCGCGCCGAGCGCCGCCTTGGCCTTGTGCTGCATGTCGGCTGCAGGGTCGGCCAGGTCGCCCGCTGCGGTCAGGTGCGCGTCCACGGCCTCACGGGCGATGAGCAGTCGCATGATCTCGCTCGAACCCTCGAAGATTCGATTGATCCGTAGGTCTCGCATCAACTGCTCGACCGGGACCGCACGTTCACCGCGCGCCGCCAGCGACGCGGCCGTCTCGTAGCCGCGACCGCCGCGGATCTGGACGAGGTCGTCGGCGATCCGGCAGGCCATCTCGCTCGACCACAGCTTGGCCAGTGCGGCCTCGATCCGGATGTCGTTGCGTCCCTCGTCGGCCATCTGGCCCGACAGTTCCAGTACGGCCTCGAGTGCGTACGTCGTGGCCGCGACGAACGAGATCTTGGCGGCGACGGCGCCGTGCTCGCCGACCGGCCTGCCCCACTGCACGCGCTCGGCGGACCACTCGCGGGCGATCTTGAGTGACCACTTGCCCGCCGCCGCGCACATCGCGGGGATCGCCAGTCGGCCGGCGTTCAGGGTGGTCAACGCGATCTTCAGGCCGTCGCCCTCCCGTCCGATCAGGTTCTCGGCAGGGACCCGAACCCGGTGCATCCGGGTGACGCCGTTCTCGATTCCGCGCAGACCCATGAAGGCGTTGCGGCGTTCGACGGTGATGCCGGGGGAGTCCGCCTCGACGACGAACGCACTGATACCCCCGCGGTGCCCCTCGCCGCGCGGCACCCGCGCCATCACCACCAGCAGTTCGGCCACCACACCGTTGGTGGTCCACAGCTTGACGCCGTCGAGGAGATACGCGGAGCCGTCCGCGGTCGGGGTGGCGGTCGAGGCCATCCGTGCCGGATCCGAGCCGACGTCCGGCTCGGTGAGCAGGAACGCCGAGATCGCACCCTTCGCGCAGCGCGGCAGGAACTTCTCCTTCTGATCGTCGGTTCCGGCCAGCTTGAGCGGTTCGGGTACGCCGATGGACTGGTGCGCCGACAGCAGTGCGCCGAGGCTCCCGTGCACCGATGTCACGATCATCAGTGCGCGGTTGTAGGCCACCTGGGACAGCCCGAGTCCGCCGTACTCGGTGGGGACCTTGAGCCCGAAGCATCCGAGCGCGGTCAGTCCGGCCACGTACTCGTCGGGGATCCGGGCCTCGCGTTCGATCACCGACCCGTCGATGCCTCGGCAGTACCGCTCGAGATCGGCGAGGAACGCCTCGGTCCGCGCCTCGTCGGCGGCGCCGGGCCGGGGGAATGGATGGACGAGGTCGAGCCGGAACCGCCCGAGGAACAGTTCCTTGGCGAAGGAGGGGCTTGTCCCAGCCGCTCTCCCGGGATTCTTCGGCGAGTGCTCGCGCCTGTTCTTCCGTGACCTGGGTCGGTGCCGCCATGATCCGCCTCCTCGACGAGAGCGATCGGAGAACTATCGACAAAGCTACTGGCGAGTATTCCCCTCTATCTGCGTCGGCGGAAGGGATCACCCCGTGTGGGTGAGGACGGAGGACCCGGCAGTCGCTTACCGTCGGCGCCGACGATCGTCGGACGGGGAGGTTCAGAATGCACGACGCAGGAGATGCCCTCGGGCAGGCCCTCGCGGGGGTCGGGATGCCCGACCGCGTAGGGACCCCGATCGGAACGTTCGAGTTCTTCGACGGGGTACCCCTGCCCGAGACCACCAAGAGTCTGTACGACGGCCTCGACTTCCTGCGGGGCGTCGAGGTCTTCCTCAACTCGGTCCCGGGAGCCTCGCTCGTCGCGATGCGGCGCGGGTTCCGCAGCGTCGGCATCGACGGCCTGGGCACGATCGCCTACACCGACCCGCGCGCCAACTCGGGCAGCTACTTCCTGACCCCGAACACCGAGACCACCTACGCCACGATGTTCTTCGACCTGCGCGACGGGCCCGTCGTGATCGAACCGCCCGCCGAGTCGCTGTGCGTGGTGGACGACTTCTGGTTCCGCTACGTCGCCGACATGGGGATCGCCGGACCGGACCAGGGCAAGGGCGGCAAGTACCTGTTCCTGCCACCCGGCTACCAGGGCGAGGAACCCGACGGCTACTTCGTCTACCGGACCCCCACGTTCACCAACTGGGCGGTCTTCCGGGCGCTCGGTGGCGTCGACGCGGTCAAGACGACCCGGGTCTACCGCCTCGCCGATGCCGCGGATCCGCCTGCGATGGCGTTCGTGAACGTCGCGGACAAGAAGTTCAACACCGTGCACGCGAACGACTTCTCGTTCTTCGAGGAGATCGACGAACTGGTGCAGGAGGAACCCGCGGAATCGCTCGATCCCGAGCGGGCCGGTCAGCTCGCGGCCGTCGGGATCCGCCACGGGACGCCCTTCGCGCCGGACGAACGCATGCGCGGCATCCTCGACACCGCCGCGCGGACCGCGGCCGGGATCAGCCGGGCGCTCGTGTACTTCCCGCGCGACGCGGACAGCTATCTGTACGCCGGCTCGTCGTGGAAGCAGGCGTTCGTCGGTGGCAGCTACGAGTTCCTGCGCGACCATGCGCGCCTCCTCGACGCCCGCACCCTGTTCCACTACTTCGCGACCGTGATCACCCCGGCGATGGCGCACGCCCAGGTGGGGGCGGGGTCCGCGTACGCCTACACGGCCGAGGACGCGGACGGGGCGATCCTCGACGGCGGCAAGAGCTACCGCCTGACCCTCCCGGCGAACCCGCCCGCGAAGAACTTCTGGTCGGTCGACATCTACGACACCCAGACACGGTCACTGCTGCAGACCGACAACCCCTACCCGAGTCTGATGAGCCTGAGTGGCACCGTCGTCTCGGAGGACGACGGGTCGTTCGTGCTGTGGTTCGGGCCGACGCCGCCGCCGGGTCGTGAGTCGAACTGGATCTGCACCGTCCCCGGCAAGAGCTGGTTCCCGATGCTCCGGCTGTACGGTCCGCTGGAGCCGTGGTTCGACGGGACGTGGGCGCCGGGCGAGCTCGTCGAGGTGGGAGAATCGATGCCTGGGAGGTAACCACCATGGTCAGCTCGGCGAGGCCGCCGGCGTACACGATGCGCCAATTGTTCGTCTTCGTGGCCGTCGCCGAGACCGGCACCATCCGGGCCGCCGCCGACCGGCTGCACGTGTCGCAGTCCGCGGTCTCGCTCTCGATCACCGAACTGGAACGGGCGCTCAAGTCGCAGCTGTGCGTGCGGCGACGCGCACACGGCGTGCAGCTGACGCCCACCGGCGAACGGGTCCTGATGCGCGCGAAGGCGCTGCTCGAGCAGGCCGGCGACCTGGCTGCGGAGGCGTCGGGCGCGGAGGGTGCGCTCACCGGTCCGCTCGCGATCGGCTGCTACTCGTCCCTGGGGCCGACGCTGCTGCCGCGGCTGCTGTACGAGTTCAACCAGCTCCATCCGGGGGTTACCGTCGACTTCGTCGAGGACACCCAGGACCGGCTCGAGCAGCGGTTGGCGTCCGGGGAGCTGGACCTGGCGATCGTCTACGACCTGGATCTGTCGCCCGCCCTGCGCTCGACTCGGATGGACACCCGGCAGCCGGCGATCCTGCTGCCCGCCGACCACCGTCTTGCCGATGCGCCGGTCGTGGAGCTCGCCGAGCTCGCCGACGAGCCGATGGTGCTGCTCGACGCCCCGCCCAGTTCGTTCCACGCGCTGCAGATGTGCAGCCATGCCGGGTTCACCCCGCGCGTGCGGTTCCGGCCGAAGAACTTCGAGACTGCCCGCGCGCTCGTGGGCCGGGGCTTCGGCTGGACGCTGCTGATCCAGCGACCCCACCTCGACGTCACCTACGAGGGGCTCGGCGTCGTTGTCCGGCCCGAGGTGGAGCCGCCGGTGCCCGAGGTCGACATCCTGCTGGTGTGGTCGCAGGATGCGCTGCTCAGTCGGGCGGCCCGCGCCTTCGTCGAGTTCGCCGCCGACGGGGACGCCAGCCCGTTCTGAGCCGGGTGTCGCCACGATCACACCCCGAAACCGGTCCCGGCGGTGCAGGATGCAGTACGAGGGCCGCGATGCTCCCACTTTTCGAACGTTTGACCGGCCTTCCCCCGTAACCACAGGTTTTGTGGGTATTCACCACGATTTCTTGCGCTTTTCACGAGATGTGATCCAGGTCAAGATGTCCTGCAGGCCGCTTCGTCGGCACGTGTGCAGGTGTCTTCGCCCTGTGTGCACATCCAGAGTTGAAAGGCACCGAACCCATGACGGCAACCATGGCTGCGGCCCCGCCGCAGGAGTTGCAACGCAAGGCCCGCAAGGCCGCGCTGGGCAGCTTCGTCGGCACCGCGATCGAGTGGTACGACTTCTTCATCTACGGCACGGCTGCCGCGCTGGTGCTCGGCCATCAGTTCTTCCCGAACTCGTCGGATCTGGCCGGCACGTTGGCCTCGTTCGCGACCCTCGCCGTCGGCTTCATCGCGCGCCCCATCGGTGGCGTCGTCATGGGCCACTTCGGTGACCGCGTGGGACGCAAGTCGATGCTCGTCATCTCGCTGCTGCTCATGGGCTTCGCGACCGTCGGCATCGGTGTCCTCCCCAACTACGACGCGATCGGCGTCTTCGCCCCGATCCTGCTGGTGACGCTGCGCTTCATCCAGGGTCTCGGCGTGGGCGGCGAATGGGGCGGTGCGGTCCTGGTCGCCACCGAGAACGCCCCCGAGGGCCGCAAGGGCCTGTACGGCGCCGCACCCCAGATCGGTGTCCCGGCCGGTGTCCTCGTCGCGAACCTGGTCTACCTGCCGTTGACCGCGTTCATGAGCGACGAGGCGTTCAAGTCGTGGGGCTGGCGGATCCCGTTCCTGCTCAGCGCCGTCCTCGTCCTGGTCGCCATGTGGATCCGGCTCGGCCTCGAGGAGAGCAGCGAGTTCCAGGAGTCCAAGGACGCCAAGGATGCTGAGCAGCCCGAGAAGCTGCCGATCGTCGAGGTCCTCACCAAGCACTGGAAGACGGTCCTGCTGGCCGGCGGCACCTTCATCGCCACCAACGGCATCGCGTACGCGTACATGGTCTACGTCCTCAAGTACGGCGAGACCGAGCTCGGCTTCAGCAAGACCACGATGCTGTTCCTGCTGATCAGCTCGTGCCCGTTCTGGATGGCCGGCATGGCGTTCAGCGCATGGAAGTCCGACACTCTGGGCCGTCGGACGGTCTACGTCCGCAGTTCCATCGCGTTGGTGATCGTCGCCGCCGTCTTCTTCCCGCTGATGGACACCGCCGTCCTGCCGGTGATGGTCGTCGCGATGATCGCGATGGGCTTCGTCCTCGGCTGCTGCGCCGGCCCGCAGTCCGCGCTGTTCGCGGAGCTCTTCCCGCCGGCGATCCGCTACTCGGGTGCCTCGCTCGGCTACCAGATCGGTGCCATCCTCGGCGGCGGCCTCGCGCCCATCATCGCCACCGCGCTGTACGCGAGCTTCGAGACGTCGCTCGCGATCACCGGCTACTTCGTGCTGATCGCGCTGATCAGCCTCGCCAGCATCCTGCTGCTGAAGGTGCCCGGTACCCAGCCCTCCCGTCCGATCGAGCAGGAAGCGGTGTAGATCAGTGTCGACCTACTACCAGCCCAAGAAGTACGCCCCCTCGGCGTTCGAGTCGATGACGGCCACCGACGAGACGCTGCCCGTCGTCATCGTCGGCGCCGGCCCCGTCGGCATGGCCGTCGCGCTCGGCCTCGCGCAGCGCGGCATCCCCGTCACGATCATCGAGGCCGCCGACCAGGTGTCGTTCGGCAGCCGCGCGATCTGCATCTCCCGCCACAGCCTCGAGGCCGCCGCGCGCCTCGGCTTCGGCGCCGAACTCGAGAAGATCGTGCTCCCGTGGGTCGGCGGCCGCAGCTTCTACCGCGACCAGCAGGTGCTGCACTTCCAGATGCGCAACGCCGACCACGACGTCCGCCCGCCCATGATCAACGTCTCCCAGTCGGAGTTCGAGCAGATCATGGTCGACACGATCGAGGCGAACCCGCTCATCACGCTGTACTGGTCCGCGAGCATCGCGGGCGTGCTGCGCGCCGACGACGAGGTCACCGTCGAGGTCGACACCGCCGACGGCAAGCGTCACCTGCGCGCCCGCTGGGTCGTGGCCGCCGACGGTGGCCGCAGCCGCATGCGTGAGCTCGCCGGACTGCGTCTGCAGGGCAACAACTACGACGGCCGCTACGTCATCGCCGACATCCACTGGGAGTCGGAACTGCCAGCCGAGCGCATGGTCTGGTTCGATCCGCCGAGCAACCCCGGCTCGACGATCATCATGCACAAGCAGCCCAAGGACATCTGGCGCATCGACTACCAGCTCGATCCGTCCGAGGATGCCGAGATCGAGACCCAGGAAGACCGCATCCGGGATCGCATCACCAAGCACCTGGAGTGGCTGCAGAACGATCTGCCGTGGACGCTCGAGTGGCACGGCTTCTACAGTGCCCGCGCGTTGGCGCTGCCCGACTTCACGCACGACCGCCTCCTGTTCGCGGGCGATGCGGCGCACCTGGTGCCGATCTTCGGTGTCCGCGGCCTCAACTCGGGCATGGAGGACGCCGAGACCCTCGCCTGGCAGCTCGCGGCCGTGATTCACGGCAACGCCAGTTCGGAACTGCTGCAGGCATATTCGGTGGAGCGGCACGACGCATGGCGGCAGAACGTCGCGAACGCCGGCAAGAGCACGCTCATCATGTCGCCCGGCAGCCACGGCTACCAGACGACGCGCGACGCGATCCTCGCGCTGGCCGTCGACCGTCCCGAGTTCGGCCACCTGATCAACCCGCGTCAGTCCAGCGCCACCAACGCACGGATCTCGCCGCTGACCTGGCCCACCCCGGTCGATGCCGCGGGTGTCGCCGCGGGCGACCCGGTCGACGACCGGCGTGTGGTGATCGCCGACGGCACCGAGACGTCACTCAACGTGTTGCGCGGCAACGGTTTCGCCGTGCTCGGTGTGAACGTCGACGCCGCGGCACTGGCCGCCGCGACCGCCACCCTCGCCGGTGCACTCGCGCCGGAGTCGGTCCGCGCGGTCCTGATCGGCAGTGACACGTCCGATGCGTCCGTCGCCGTCGTGCCCGACGCCGACGGTGGTGTCGCGGCCGCACTCGGTGCCCGCGACGGCGAGGTGTTCGTGATCCGCCCCGACGGTGTGCTGCTGTGCCGCATCGACGGCGTCGGACGCATCGACGACGTCGTGCGCCACCTGTCGCTGGGCGATGCGCCCACCGGTGCCAGCGCCGCCGTCGACAGCGGGCCGGTCATCGACCCGGCCGAGCTGCGTCGCGAGAACGTGTGGATGGGCCTGTCCGACGCCCTCGACCAGGCCGCCGAGACCGACCGCGAGGGCTTCCTGACCCGACTCGCGCTCGTGCTCGGATCGCAGGTGGGGCAGCGCGAATTCGAGGAGGCCATCGCGGCCGCCACCGACCAGTCGCTCACCGTGCCCGCGGACGAGAACACGGGTGCCGCTGTCGGCGCCTGAGTACGTGTTCGAATCCAGCGCCGTCCGGCAGTAGCGGGCGGCGCTGGATTCGTCTTCGAGGACCGTCGTGCCGACGGTGGCTACTCACTCCTCCGGACTCTGTCCGCCCCTCCCGCCGTCGGCGGCGTCGCCGCGAGCCTCGATGGCCTCGACGGACTTCTCGAACTGCTTTCCCAGGACACGGGTTCCGACGAGTCCGAGCATTGCCGCGAGCATCCGTCCCTTGAGGTTCTTGCCGTCGCGGACCACGACCGCGTCCACGTCGGTCCCGCCCGCGGAGTTCTCCGTGAGCGTGTAGGTGTGGCCCGAGGCGCCACCCCACAGGTTGGAGTCGGTGGTCGTCATGACGACGTGGTGGGGGTCGGTCCAGTCGTAGTGCAGGCGTTCCCAGATTCCGCTCGAGCCTTCGGTGACGTCGGCATCGTGCGGGCCTTCGTGGTGAACCTGGAGGTAGCGGTCCGAACTGTTGCCGAACAGTTCCCCGCGTCCCGGCCCGAAGTCGGTGAGACCGGCAACGAACTGCTCGGGGGTCGCGGTGGTCGTCTGATGGAGATGAATCGTGGTCATGACGCCTTCCTTGACACGTGGTGGCCGGAGACCGGCGACCGGGATTCGGAGTCAGCCCATCTCGACGTGGCGGTAGCACCATCGCCAGGTCTCACCGGGCTCGTGCGACCGCATGACGGGGTGCCCCGTCTGCTCGAAATGCCCGGTCGCGTGCCGGTGTGGACTCGAATCGCAGCATCCGACGTGCCCGCAGGTGAGGCACATCCTCAGGTGCGCCCAGTTCTGTTCGTCGAGCGCCGCGCATTCCTCGCAGCGGCCGGGCGTGCGTGGTTCCGGGTCCGGCCCGGAGGCGGCCGCCAATTCGATGCAGGGCCCCGCTGACGCCGGATCCTGGGATCCGAGTCGGATGGCATCGGCTGCACGCCGGAGCGCTCTCTTCATCACCTCCCATCCTGCATGCTTCAGAGAGCGATTTCCACAGGTCGATTTCCGTGGACCGAGCCGTCGGACGGAGAACCGTCGTGAACGTGGCACTGCTCGTCGTCGCGGTGGCGGCGCTGCTCGCCGCCGCCCTCGCGCGGCGTCTGAACTGGCCGGCGCCGTTGCTGTTGGTCATGGTCGGGCTCGTCGGATCGCAGATTCCTCGCCTTCCCGACACCGCACTCGACCCCGATCTGGTGCTGTACGCGGTGCTGCCGCCGCTGCTCTACTCGGCGGCACTCGACAGCTCCTCGCTCGCGATGCGCCGCAACGCGCGGCCCATCGCTCTGCTCGCGATCGGCCTGCCACTGGCCACCACGGCGGTCGTCGGGGCGGTCGCCTACTTTACGATTCCGCAGTTTCCGCTGGCCGCGGCGTTGGTGTTGGGGGCGGTCGTGGCGCCGCCGGATGCGGTGTCCGCCAGTGCGATCGGACGCCGTCTCGGCCTGCCCCGGCGAATCATGACCTTGTTGGGAGGTGAGAGCCTGCTCAACGACGCGACCGCCCTCACGGCGTACCGGGTGGCCCTCGCCGCGGCGGTCGGCACCGGAGTGACGCTGATGGAGGGGGTGCGGACCTTCCTGGGTGCCGCGATCGTCGGCACGCTGATCGGACTCGGAGTGGGGATCGTCGTCGACGCGATCCGTTCGCGGCTGTCGGACCCGGTGATGGAGAGCGGGATCGGACTTCTCGTGCCCTTCGTCGCCTACCTGGCGGCCGAGGAGGTGCACAGTTCCGGGGTGATCGCGGTCGTAGTCGCCGGGCTGTTCCTCGGTCAACGCTCGACCCGTGCAGGCTACGCGACCCGACTGCAGGACACCGCCGTCTGGAAGGCCGTCGACGTGGTCCTCGAATCGTTCGTGTTCCTGCTGATCGGGCTGCAGTTGCCGAGCGTCGTGCAGGGGCTTCACGGCCGCAGCGTGGCCGCGGTGGTCGGCGCCTCCGTCGCCGTGCTCGCCGCGGTGATCGCCGTCCGGCTGGTCTGGGTCTTCCCCGCGACCTACCTCCCGCGTCTGCTGTCCGCCCGGATCCGTCAGCGGGAGCCGGCTCCGCGCCTCCGTGGGGTGTTCGTCGTGGCATGGTCGGGCATGCGCGGTGTCGTCTCGCTGGCCGCCGCCTTCGCGATCCCGTTGACGGTCAATTCGGGCGCGCCCTTCCCTGAGCGCGACATGATCCTGTTCGTCACCTTCGTCGTCGTGGTCGGCACCCTCCTCCTGCACGGGTTGACCCTGCCGTGGCTGATCACCCGGTTCGGGGTCGACAACGAGGACGAACACCGTGCGGACTCCGTCGCGCTCGCTGCGGCCCAGGACAAGGCCGCGCGGGCCGCCACGGAGGTGCTCGACAGCCTGGTCGCGAACGCCGGCGAGGATTCCGCGGCGGTCCGGGAACGGGCCGCGGAGATCCTGCGCACCTGGAGCGAGCACCGCGCCCACGCGGCCTGGGAACGGCTCGGCCGCAGCGAAGCCGAGTTGGGGGAGAGCCCGTCCGCCGCATTCCGCGCACTGCGCCTGCAGATGCTCGCGACCGAGCGGAGCGTCTTCATCGCCGAGCGTGACAACGGGCGCATCGACGACGAGGTGCTGCGGCAGGTGCTGCGTGAACTCGATCTCGAGGAAGCGACCTTGAACCGGGAGTGAGCCCGGGCGGTTGACTTCGAGGGCGGAACTGCTCGACCACGAAGCGAAGCCGAGCAGTTCGCGCGTCAGCGCAGCAGCAGCGCGCCCAGCCGCCGGGCCGCGGCCATGACGGCCTCGCCCAGCTTCTGCTCCTCCGACGAGTCGAACACCGAGACACCGATGCTCACGAGGTCGGCGGGCCGACGGTTCGGGAGCGTCGCCGAGATACCCGTGACCGAGTGGGTCACTTCCCCTGAGGTCACCGCGAACCCGCGCTCGCGGGCGCGGGTGACCTCGGGGCGTTCGCCCTCCCGCGGCGGCAGCGCCGCGAGCATCGCCAGTCCCGCGGACCCGCGGTTGATCGGGTCGACCTGACCGGCGTCGAAACCGACGTGCGCGCGCGAGTTCCGCGGTTCGATGACCATGAGCGCGCGGACCGAGTCCTCGCCCTCCCGGACCGCGAGGTGCACAGTCGCCTCGACCGTATCCGCCAGTTCCTCGAGGATCGGGCGCGCGAGTTCGCGCAGATCCTGCTCCACCGAACCCGCGAGCGTGACCAGCCCCGCGCCCAGCAGGATGCGCTTGTTCTCGGTGCGCCGGCACAGCCGGTGTGCCTCGAGGGTGCGCACCAGGCGATCCGCGACCGTGCGGTGCACGCCGATCCCCTCGCCGATCTCGGTGACCGTCAGCCCGTACTTGTGCTGCGTCAGCAGCTCGAGAATCTCGAGGCCGTTGTGCAGCGTCTTCGACATCCGCGAATCGAGCTGGACGGCGCCCGTTCTTCCAGGACTTTCGTTCATTTGTTCATCGGAACCGACCGATGCCATGGATCCCTCCCTTGACGCATGTGAGGTGAGACACCTACTCTTCTTCTTAATCGCACTATGCGTTCGATTATCGCACACATGGGCGGGGCGGTGCAATCCCAATCGGGGTGCACCGGAGAGTGACCGAGGAGTTCGTCATGACAGGTATCGAGAGCGGCGCCGATGTCGGCGCAGTGGCGATCGTGGAGATCCACCAGCTGTACGGCCGGCAGAGCCACTTCATCGACGAGGGGCGCGCGGCCGAGTGGGCGGCCACCTTCACGGCCGAGGGTGAGTTCCACTCGCCCAGCTACCCGGCCCCGGTCGTGGGCGCGCCCGCGCTGACCGCGTTCGCCGCCGCGTTCTTCTCGAACGCGTCCGTCGCCGGCGAGGCGCACCGGCACGTGATCACCAACATCGCCGTCGACCGCGTCGGCGACGACGAGCTCGAGGTCCACGCCTACCTGCAGATCGTCGCGACCCGGATCGGCGGGGAGTCGCGCCTCGTGCGGTTCACCACCGTCGCCGACCGGGTGGTGCGAGAGGGCGGCCAGTGGCTCATCGCGCGCCGCGTCGTCCGCCGGGACGATCAGACCCCGCAGTCCTGACACCTCGGGGCTCGCCAGACGAGTAGCCCGAATCTTTTGCAGAACATTGTTTTTGGAGGAACGCCCGATCATGACCGAAACCGCTGACACCGAGAACCCCGGCCGCACCGACGCGTCCCTGATGACCGCGCTGTACCCGGAGATGGCCGGCAAGGTCGCCGTCGTCACCGGCGCAGCCCGCGGTATGGGCGCGGCCTTCGCGGCCGGTCTCGCCACCCGCGGCGTCCACGTCGTCGGCGCCGACATCGACGCGGAGCAGATGACGGCCACTGCGGACGAGATCAACGCCGCGCTCGCCGCGGCCTCGCTCGCCGAGACGCCCGGACGCGTCGTCGGCGCCCGCATCGACGTCACCAAGGCCGACGAGCACGAGACCCTCGCGCAGACCGCGCTGAAGGAGTTCGGCCGCATCGACTTCTGGATCAACAACGCCGGCATCTTCCCGTTCGCACTGGTCGACGAGATCTCTCCCGAGCAGATCGCCGCTGTCCTCGACGTCAACGTCGAGGGTGTGCTGTTCGGCGCGCAGGCCGCGTCCCGGCACATGACGCCGGGCGGCGCGATCGTGAACATGTCGTCGGTGTCGGCGCTGCGCGTCCGCCGCGGCCGCGGCGCGTACTGCACCTCCAAGGCGGCCGTCGCGCACCTCACCGAGTCGCTCGCGGTCGAGCTGGGCGACAAGGGTATTCGCGTCAACGCGATCGCCCCCGGCTACATCGACACCGAGATGACCCGCTGGGTCCGCGAGGATCCCGCCGCGCTCGAACACGCGCTGAACGTGGTGCCGCTGCACCGTCTCGGCTCACCCGAGGAGGTCTTCGGGCCGCTGCTTTTCCTGCTCTCGGACAGCGCCCGCTACGTCACCGGCCACTCCATCGCCGTCGACGGTGGTTCGCGCCATGTCTGAGTCGATGGGTCGTTCCGCAGGCTCCACTCCTGAGACTTTCCCGAACGTCGTCCTCGTCACCGGCGCCGCCGGCGGCATGGGCGCCAACCATGCGAAGGCCCTCGCCGCGCAGGGCGTGCACGTGTGCGTCGCCGACGTCGCGGACACCTCGGCGGTCATGGCCGAGATCGAAGCCGCGGGCGGCAGCGCGTCGGCGCACCAGCTCGACGTCGCCGACTCGGACGCATGGACGCGGGTGATCGACGAGATCCATTCCACCAAGGGCGAACTCGGCGGTCTGGTCAACAACGCCGGCATCAGTCGTCGGCGCGAGTTCATGGACACCCCGGACGACGTCTGGGAGCTGACCATGCGGATCAACCTGTTCGGCCCGTTCTACGGGATGAAGGCCGCCGCACCGCTGATGCGGGAGAGCGGCGGCGGATCGATCGTGAACATCTCATCGATCTCCGGCCAGGTCGGCTACTTCTCGCCGGCGTACGCGTCGAGCAAGTGGGGGCTGACCGGGCTGTCGAAGTCGGCGGCCGGACAGTTCGCGCAGTGGGGCATCCGGGTGAACTCCGTGCATCCCGGGCTGGTGGGCACCGCTCTCGTCGGGGGAGCGGACGCCTTCGTCAAGGCCTCGCTGGAAAGCATCCCGGCCGCCCGCATGGGCACCGTCGACGAGATCACGAACGCGGTGCTGTTCCTGCTGTCGGACCGGTCCACGTACATGAACGGCAGCGAGGTGACGGTCGACGGCGGCCTGGTGTCCAACGGGCTGTACCACCGCATCCTCGCCGAAACGGGAGGAGTCCTCTCATGAGTGAAGACAACTGGGACGTTGTCGTCATCGGTGGCGGCGGAGCGGGCCTCGCGGCCGCGGTGTCCGCGGCCGAGCAGGGCGCATCGGTGCTGCTGTTCGAGTCGCAGACCGAACTGGGCGGCTCGACGCAACTGTCGGCGGGCCTGTTCACCGCCGCCGGGACCAGCGTCCAGCGGGGCCTCGGGATCGAGGACACCGCCGAGAAGTTCTTCCAGCACTACATGGACCTCAACCACTGGATGCTCAAGCCGGGCCTGATCCGCGCTTTCTGCGAGAACGCCGGTCCCACGCTGGAGTGGCTCATCGGTCTGGGTGTGGAGATCCCCGCCCGCGAGTCCGCCAACGCGCACATGCCCGGTCTGGCCCAGGCCGGTGTCGAGGACGTCTGGCGCGGTCACGTGCCCAAGGACCAGGGCTACGGCCTCGTCCAGGCGCTCGACAAGGCCCGCCGCGACGAGGGCGTCGAGGTCGTGATGAACACCCGCGTGCAGTCGCTGCTCGTCGAGGACGGCCGGGTCACCGGTGTCGTCGCCGACGACATCGAGGTCCGCGCGTCGGCGGTCGTGATCGCCAGCGGCGGCTTCGCGCAGAACAAGGACCTGGTCGACCGGCTGTACCCGTTCGCGAACCGTGGCGGAGACTCCCTCTTCGTCGTGGCCGCCGAGGGCAGCCAGGGCGATCACCTCGTGTTCGGTGAGCAGGTCGACGCGGCCGTCACCGGTGAGGGCTGGGGCCTGATGCTGCCCACCGCCTACTTCCAGCGGTTCCACCACTGGCAGTCGGGTTTCCCGCCCAAGTCGCGGATCTACGTCAACGGCGACGGCCGCCGCTTCATGGACGAGGACGCCTCGTATGCGGTGTCGACCGGGATCATCGACGCGCAGCAGGGCGGCGCCTGGGTCGTGTTCGACGACAGGGCTAGACTGAATCTTCCTGCAGGCTATACTGATTGGGCTTCGGAGCGGATTCTCGAAGAGGCCGATGCCGGGCGCACTCTCCGAGCGGACACGGTCGCGGAACTCGCCGGGGCGATGGGCGTGCCCGCCGATGCGCTCGAGGTGGCCGTCGCTCGCTGGAACGATCAACTCCCGAACGGTGCCGACGACGACTTCCTGCGTCATCGCACCCTCTCCAACAAGGGTTCGACCACCAACCCGGACCCGATCGACCAGGGCCCGTTCTACGCGGCCCGGTTGCTGCCGGCCGAACTCGTCTGCACCCACGCGGGCGTCGAGATCGACAGCAATGCGTCAGTACTGGACCGGACCGGTCGTCCGGTCGACGGACTGTTCGCGGCCGGCGAGGCCGGGGCCGGAATCCTCGGCCTCCGGTACGTGGGCGGCGGCAACGCCGTGGCGAACGCCCTCACGATGGGCCGGATCGCCGGAATCAATGCCGCGCGCACCGCACGCGGCGAGTCGACGACATCTACGGCTCTGACAACAGCAGGAATCTGACACCGAGCGTGTTGCGTACCAGACACTTACAAAGGACCATCCATGCCAACGAACGATATTGTGGAGCCCGCGGTTCGTAACCCCGAGCCCGCCCGAGGACCGGATCCCGTGCAGACAGACGCCCAGCCGACGCAGTCCACCGTCAAGGTGGTGCGCGCGGCCATTGTCGGCACCGTCGTCGAGTACTACGACTTCGGCATCTACGGCTACATGGCGACCATCATCGCGTCGCTGTTCTTCGTCTCGGAGAACGACACCGCCGCCCTGCTCGGCACGTTCGCGACCTTCGCCGTCGCGTTCTTCCTGCGAGTGCCCGGTGGCATCTTCTTCGGCCACATCGGCGACAAGTACGGCCGCAAGAACGCCCTGTCCTGGACGATCCTGCTGATGGTCGTCGCGACGGCCGCGATGGGCATGATGCCCACGTACGTCACGCTCGGCGTGTGGGCGACGGCGATCCTGGTGCTGGCCCGCTGCTTGCAGGGCTTCGCGGCCGGTGGCGAGCTGGGCGGCGCCAACGCGTTCGTGTCGGAGTCCGCTCCGGCCAAGTGGCGCGCGTTCCAGACCTCCATGGTCAACTCGGGAACCTACATCGGCTCGCTCGTCGCGTCGCTGACCGCGCTGGCGCTCACCTCGGTGTTCACACATGACCAGATCATGTCGTGGGCGTGGCGTATCCCGTTCCTGCTGTCGGTCCTCATCGGCGTGGTCGGTATCTGGATCCGTAACCACATGGAGGACACCCCGCAGTTCAAGGAACTCGAGGACAAGGGCGAGACCGCGAAGGTTCCCGTCAAGGAACTGCTGACCACCTCGGGCTCGTCGCTCGTGAAGATCATCTTCCTCGGTGCGCTCATCACCGGCGGCTACTACATCGCCTCCGTGTACGCGGCCACCTACCTGCAGAAGGCGGGCGGACAGTCGTCGACCGTCGCGTTCCTCTCCACGTCGCTCGCATTGGTCCTGGGTGTCATCACGTTGCCCATCGCGGGCTACATGGCCGACCGCTACGGCCGTAAGCCCGTGCTGTTCGCCGGCACCATCGCGGCCGTCGTGCTGGGCGTCCCGATGTTCATGCTCATGGCGGGCGGCAGCATCTGGCAGGCGGTCGTCGGCCAGTCGGTGCTCTTCATCGCGGTCTCGGTGGTCAACGGCGCGTCCTACGTGACGTACGTGGAGATGCTCAAGGCGTCGGTCCGCTACAGCGGACTCGCGCTGGGCAACAACATCACCAACATGGCGCTCGGTGGCACGGCCCCGTTCATCGCGACGTGGCTGATCGACATCACCGGCAACAATCTGGCGCCAGCGTTCTACTTCGTGTTCTGCGCGCTGCTCACCCTAGGTGCGATCTTCTTCGTCAAGGAGACCAAGGGCATCGAGCTCCGCGTCGACTAGTCCGGCCCCGTCGGATCCTGCCGGTGGCAACACCGGCAGGATCCGTTCGCCACGAGAGGAGAGCGCGTGTCGCTCATCGACAAGCAGGAGATCACCGAGGTCCTGTACCGCTACGCACGGGCGGTGGACCGCAAGGACTTCGACCGGGTGGCCGACTGCTACTTCCCCGACGCGATCGACAACCACGGCGGATACCTCGGCACCGTCGACGGTCTGATCGAGGACATGAAGTCCCGGCACTCGTCCATCGACTCGTCGCTGCACTACGTGACCAACGTGTTGATCGACCTGGACGGCGACACAGCGCACGTCGAGTCGTACTGCCTGTGCTACCTGCGGCAGGCGCCGCAGGTTCCGGGCGGCCCGCAGTCGCGGGCCACCGTCAAGTGCCGCTACGTGGATCGCTTCGAGAGGCGCGACGGGCAGTGGCGCATCGCCGACCGCATCGTCGTGTTCGACGAGTCCGTGACCGACGAGATCGTCGACGCCCTGTCCCCTTCGTGGGTTCGATCCCGTCGCTCGTTCGAGGACCCGGTCTTCACCGGAAAGCCCTGAACCGCAACACTTCCAGGTCAGTAGTGACGGCAGCGCCGGCACCCCCTCCGTGGGGGTGCCGGCGCTGCCGTGTTCACATTCGCGCGGACGCAGGTTGCTGCGGGTCGACGGCGTGCACGACCCCACCGCGGCGGTGGAAGGTGGCCCTTCGCAGACCTCGACATCGCCTGCGTTATGGTCGACGGCGAATCTACTGTCCGGGGAGGGGCGCTAGTGACAGTCTTCTTTCTTGCCTGTCTTGCAATGGGTCTCGTGGGCCTCGTCGGGACGCTCGTCGTCGGAGAGGGCGGATCCGACGGGCCGGGTGGAGGGGATGCCGCGGGGGGTCTGCCGTTCCTGAGTCTGACCACCGTCGCCACCGCGTTGTTCGGCGTCGGTCTCGGTGGTAGCGCCGTCATGCTGTCGGGCGGAACCGGTGGCATCGCGGCGATCGCCGCCGCCGGGTGCGGGATCATCCTGGTCGGTCTCACCCGCGGTGCCCTACTTCCCTACCTCCTGCGGCAGCAGTCCAATTCCCACCTCGGACGCGACAGCTACATCGGCCTGACCGGCACGGTCACCATCGCCATCGAACCCGGCCTGTGGGGCGAGATCTCCTTCACCGACACCGAAGGAAGCCGGGTTCGTGCGCGTGCCGTGTCCGCCGAACCCGCACCGCTGCCCGTGAACACCCCCGTCTACATCGGCGACGTCGACGACGACAATCTCCACGTTGTCACAATCCCCGACGGCGCATCGGATTCTGCTTTGCCCGAAACGAACTGAGGAAACCCCATGATCGCAATCGTGGGCGCCGTCCTGGCTGCCCTGGTGGTCTTCGTCGGACTGCCGTTGATCTACGTCCGCAACTACGTCAAGGTGCCCCCCAACGAGGTCGCGGTCTTCACCGGTCGCGGTACCCCGAAGATCGTCCGCGGCGGTGCCCGCTTCAAGATCCCCGGCATCGAGCGCGTCGACATCATGTCGCTCGAGCCGTTCAACGTGAAGATCGATCTGCAGAACGCCCTCTCGAACGACGGGGTCCCGGTGAACGTCGAGGCCGTCGGCCTGGTCCGCATCGGCTCGGCGGACGAAGCTGTGCAGACCGCCGTCCAGCGCTTCCTGACCTCCGACCTCGACGAACTCCGCCGGCAGATCAACGACATCCTCGCCGGGTCGCTGCGCGGAATCACCGCGACGATGACCGTCGAGGATCTGAACTCGAACCGCGAGACCCTCGCCCGCAGCGTCGTCGACGAGGCCGGCGGCGACCTCTCCCGCATCGGCATGGAAGTGGACGTCCTCAAGATCGCCGGAATCAGCGATCACAACGGCTACCTCGAGTCCCTCGGTCAACGGCGTATCGCCGAGGTCAAGCGCGACGCAGCCATCGGCACCGCGAACGCCGACCGTGACGCCCAGATCCAGTCCGCGAAGGCCCGGCAGGAAGGCGCCGTCGCGCAGGCCGAGGCCGACACCGCGATCGCCACCGCCAACCAGGCCCGCGACGTCGAGCTGGCGAAGCTCCGGGCCCGCACCGAGGCGGAGAATGCCGAGGCCGACCAGGCCGGTCCGCTGGCCCGAGCGACCTCCGAGAAGGCGGTCCGGATCGCGCAGCAGCAGGCCGAGGCCGCTCAGGTGGAGGCCCGGATCGAGGTCGATCAGCGACGCGCCGAACAGGCCAAGGCGGCACTGCAGGCGGACGTCATCGCGCCCGCCGAGGCCGAGCGTCAGGCGTCCGTCGCCCGTGCCGAAGGCGAGAAGCAGTCCGCGATCCTCCGCGCTGAAGCTGCCGCCGAATCGGCGCGACGTTCGGGTGCTGCCGCCGCCGACGCGCGCAAGCTTGCCGCCGACGCCGTCCGCACCGAGCAGCAGGCGGAGGCTGACGGCATCAAGGCTCGACTGGCCGCTGAGGCGGAGGGTCGCACGGTCGCGGCCGAGGCGCTGCGCGCCGAGCAGCAGGCCGAGGCGGACGGTCTCCGGGCCCGGCTCGAGGCCGAAGCCGACGGCAAGCGGAAGGTGGCCGAGGCTCTCAACGCCTACACACCGGCCGCCGCCCAGATGTTGATGCTTCCCGATGTCCTCGCGGCACTGGTCGAGGCGACCGCCGCAGCAGCGAAGCCGGTGGGCGAGATCGACAGGATCTCGATCGTCGGTGGCGCGGAAGGAATCTCCGGCAGTGTCGGCTCGATCCTCGGGATCAGCCCGTCGACGATCGCGGGAGTGATCGAGACCCTCGAATCCTCCGGAGTGAATGTCACCGGCATGCTCAACTCCGTTGGGCAGCAGAGTAGGAGCGCGTCGTCTGTCGGATCTCCCGGTGAGACGAGTCCGGCAGCCGTGGGCGTCACAGGCAACGGGGCGGGTGACCCGACCCGGGTCTGATCGGTTGCACCGAGACCGGCCCGCCCCGTCGACGATGAGGGGCGGGCCTGCTCGTCACTGCAACGGTGCGAGTGTCTTCTCGATGCTGGTGATCATCGCGACCGGAGCCTCGAACATCGCGTAGTGCCCGGCGTTGGCGAGGACGTCGAGCTCGCACTGCGGCAGCTGCGTCATCCAGGTGGCCTTCACCGTCTCGGCACCGAGGGCCGGATCGTGCTCACCGACAATCGCCTTGATCGGGATCGACGTCTGCGGCAACTCGGCCGCGAAGTCGGCGCCCGCCCACGAACGCAGGTAGGCACCGAACGCCGGACGGGTGGTGAAGTCCACCGAGAACTGCGTCATCTGCCGCAGCCACGTCGCCGACTGGCGGTTGCCGGTGGTGAAGTCGAGGATCGCGTAGCGGTTGCCGTCCTCGTTCTCGGCGCCGGTGAACAACGCTTCGCTGTCCGCGTCGAACGGGACACCGGACGCCGGCACCGGGCTGATGCCGATCACCGCGGTGATCCGCTCCGGGGCGTCGGCGAGCACGCGCAGCGCCGCGGCGCCACCCATCGAGTGCCCGATCAGGGCGAAGCGATCCCAGCCCAACTCGTCGGCGAGGGTCAGGGTGTCCGCCGAGATCTCCGCGAGCGTGAAGTCGCCGGCCTCGTCCGTGCGGGCACCGTAGCCGCGGTAGTCGATCAGGGCATAGGTGTAGACGTCGGTGTCGATCAACTCGGGCATCATGCCCCAGCCCTCGGACGTGCCGAACCAGCCGTGCAGCGCGATCACCTTGATCGGACCGTGACCGACGATCTTGTGTGCGATTGCCATTCGAAGTTCTCCTAGCTGGTCGGGGAGGGCTGGCTGAAGGGTCCCTTCACACGCTGACAGCGCATGAAGGGACCCTTCAACTCTCATGCGACGTCGTCTAGATCCACGCCCTTGGTCTCACGGCTGAACAGCAGTGCGGTCACCGTGATCGCCATTGTGATCACCAGGTAGCCGACAACCATACCGACGCCGTGGTTCTCGATCAGCCAGACGGCGATGAACGGGGCCGGTGCACCGGCGATGATCGACGATCCCTGGAACACCAGCGACGAACCGGCGTAGCGGTAGCGGGTCGGGAACAGCTCGGTGATCCACGCGGCCTCCGGGCCGGCGAGCATGCCGTGGAAGAAGGCGCCGACGCACACGCCGAGCCACAGCATCGGCAGGCTCTCGAGCTGGACCAGCCAGAAGAACACCGGTGCCCACACCACGAGGATGACGGCGGGGACGAGCATCGCCTTCTTGCGGCCGATGTGATCGGACCACGCGCCGCCGGTGATCATGCCGACGAACTGGAACAGCGACGCGAACGTCACGGCCAAGATGATGTCGCCGCGGTGGAAGTCGAAATACGTCGTGGCGTAGGCGATCACGAAGACGGTATAGACGTAGAACGCGATGTTCTCGCCGAGTCGCATGCCGAGTCCGATCAGGACGGCGCGCGGACGACGCAGTGCCTCGAGGATGCTCGAACGCTCCTCCGCCTGCGGGTTCTTGGCGGCCTGCTCCTGCGCCGCCTTGAAGACGGGGGACTCCTCGACACCGCGACGCACCCAGAAACCGACGATCAGCAGCGGGATCGCGAACAGGAAGGCCACACGCCAGCCCCACTGGTCGAACGCCTCGTCCGAGAGGAAGACGCCGAGGAGGGAGACGATGACGGTCGCCAGGACCGTGCCCATCGGCGCACCGGCCTGCGGCCAGGACGCCCAGAATCCACGCCGCTTCGGTTCGCCGTACTCACTGACCAGCAGCACCGCGGCACCGAACTCGCCACCGAGGGCGAAGCCCTGGATCATGCGCAGCACGACGAGTGCGACCGTGGCCCAGATGCCGATCTGGTCGTAGGTCGGCAGCAGGCCGATGGCGGCGGTCGCTGCGCCCAGCATGATGAATGTCGTGACGAGCATCGGCTTGCGGCCGAACTTGTCGCCGAGATGGCCGAAGACGATGCCGCCCAACGGGCGGGCGATGAAGCCGAGGCCCTGGGTCGCGAGCGCCAGCAGCAGCTTCGCGACGCCGTCGTCGCCCGGGAAGAACAGCGGACCGAGGACGGTCGCGGCGAGGATGCCGTAGATCGCGAAGTCGTACCACTCGAGTACGGCGCCGGCCATGCTGCCGGTGAGGACACGCTTGAAGCTGGACTTGGGCGGCTGGTCGCTACCGGCCGGGCCGGTCGGCG
>NZ_JPOC01000018.1 GCF_000738775.1 Prescottella defluvii | reverse complement strand
GGGCGGACGATTTCGCTGTCTCCCTGTCCGCGTCGGACAAGTCCGCCGACGAGTTGTCGCGGGTTCAGGAGTACTTGGCGAAGTCGAAGCCGGAGCAGCTGGTCGAGTCGGCG
This sequence comes from Prescottella defluvii, assembly GCF_000738775.1. Taxonomy (GTDB): domain Bacteria; phylum Actinomycetota; class Actinomycetes; order Mycobacteriales; family Mycobacteriaceae; genus Prescottella; species Prescottella defluvii. Next base: position 25,947 of record NZ_JPOC01000018.1, on the reverse strand, counting down.
GCCGCGACGCGCCTGGGAGGGTACGTCTCCGATCCGCTCGGCACGGGCGACCTCGCGCTCGCGATGCCGGGCGCACTGGTGTCCGTCCACGTCGGGAGCGGAGAACAGTTGACGCGCCGGCAGTTGGTGGACGTCCTGGTGGCCGTCGGAGAAGTGATCGCGGGCTGAGCCGAGGACATTCGGGGTCCGGTCGCTAGGCTGGTCGCCATGAGTGAGCAGGGATTCTCCAGCGGTTTCTCCACCAGGGCCATCCACGCGGGCTACGAACCCGATCCGCAGACCGGCGCCGTCAACGTGCCGATCTACGCCAGTTCCACCTTCGCCCAGGACGGCGTCGGCGGGATGCGGGGCGGTTTCGAGTACGCGCGCACAGGCAACCCGACGCGCCGCCCCCTCGAGGCGAACCTCGCGGCGCTCGAGTCGGGCACGTTCGGACGGGCGTTCGGCTCGGGCATGGCGGCGACGGACTGTGTCCTGCGGTCGCTGCTGCGCCCCGGCGATCACCTGGTGATCCCCAACGACGCCTACGGCGGCACGTTCCGTCTCATCGACAAGGTCTTCACGCAGTGGGGCATCGAGTACACCCCGGCCGCGGTGTCCGACGTCGACGCGGTCCGCGCGGCGATCCGTCCGAACACGAAGCTTGTGTGGGTCGAGACCCCCACCAACCCGCTGCTCAACGTCGGCGACATCGCCGCGATCGCCGAGGTGGCGCATGCCGCGGGCGCGAAGCTGGTGGTGGACAACACGTTCGCGTCGCCGTACCTGCAGCAGCCGCTGCAACTGGGCGCGGACATCGCACTGCACTCGACGACGAAGTACATCGGCGGGCACTCCGACGTCGTGGGCGGGGCGCTCGTGACGAACGACGAGGAACTCGACACCAAGTTCGCGTTCCTGCAGAACGGTGCCGGCGCGGTTCCGGGGCCGTTCGACGCCTTCCTGACCATGCGCGGCATCAAGACGCTCGCGCTGCGCATGGAACGGCACAGCGACAACGCGGAGAAGATCGTCGACCTGCTCACCGGGCATGCCGCGATCTCGCAGGTGATCTACCCGGGTCTCGAGTCGCATCCGGGTCATGCGGTGGCGGCCAAGCAGATGCGACGCTTCGGCGGCATGATCTCGGTGCGGCTGAAGGGTGGCAAGCAGGCCGCGCTCGACTTCTGCTCGCGCACGCAGATCTTCACGCTCGCCGAGTCGCTCGGCGGCGTCGAGTCCCTCATCGAGCATCCCGGTGCGATGACGCACGCGTCGACGGCCGGATCCGCGCTCGAGGTGCCCGAGGATCTGGTGCGTCTGTCGGTCGGCATCGAGGATGCGGCGGATCTGCTCGCCGATGTGGAGCAGGCGCTCGGCTGATCCTGACCTCGCGTTTCGCGCACTTGTCGTCGCGTCCGGTGCATGCTCGCCGACGACAAGTGCGCGAAACACTGAGGGTTTCCTGAATCCCGCCCGCGGCAGTCGGTTTGCCCGTTACCGTGAGTCCTCGGATCAAGCACGACCCCAGGAGCGGTGTATGACATGGGAGCCCGCAGCCGCCATCGTGGCTGTCGCAGCAGTAACAGGTGTCGCGTTCCCGGCGGTGGCGAATGCAACACCGGATCCGGCTCCCGAAGCGCCGCAGGTGCCCGTGGTCGAGCAGGCGGCACCGCCGCTCGTGGAGCCGGTGAACAGCATCGTGGCGCTGCTCCCGCCGGAGATGCGGCAGCAGGCGGCCACCGATCTCGTCAAATTCATCCCCGCGCTCGAGGCCCCGAAGGATCCGCAAGCGCAGCCGTCGGCCGAGGCGGCCCCTGCGGCGGATCCCGCCGCGCCCGAACCTGTCCCGCCGTCGGCCGCGCCTGTGGCCCCGCTGGCGCCGGTCGTGGCCGTCCCGGCCCCGGTCGCGGGTGCCGCACCGGCGATCACGCTGCCGGGGATCGGCGGCGTCACGTTGCCGTCGCTGCCCGCGATCCTGCCCCCCAACATCGGGTTGAGTCAGGTGGGGTCCATCGCGGTGTTCGCGCCGTGGCTGCGTCAGGCCGGTGAGATCTGCGGTGGCGTCAAGGCGCCCACCCTCGCGGCACTGTTCTCGGTGGAGAACGACTTCCGCTACGGTCCGACGGCGCCCGTGTCGCTCGCCGGTGGGCGAGGTCCGGCGAAGTTCATGCCAAGCGAGTGGGCCAAGTACGGCAAGGACGCCGATGGTGACGGCACCGCCGACATCCTCGGTGTCGCCGATTCGGTGATGGCCGCGGGGCACATGTTGTGCGACAACTACGCCCAGGTCGAGGCGTGGAAGAACGAGGGCCTGGTCCAGGGCGACACCCTCGATCTCGCGCTCGCCGCGTTCAACGCCGGCACCCGCGCGGTCCGCAAGGCGGGCGGCGTGCCGTCCGGCATCGACGACGCCGCCGATCAGAGCGGGCCCTACGTGCAGAAGATCCGCGCGTCGGAGGGGCAGTTCGAGCAGTTGCTGTCCCCGTTCGCGAACCTCGACCTCGGCAACGTCGCGCTGCCGACGTCGGGTATCGGCGGTTCGATCGTGCAGTTGGCGATGCGCTACCTCGGTCTGCCGTACGTGTGGGGTGGCGGCAACATCAGCGGACCGTCGATGGGTGGCTTCGACTGCTCGGGTCTGACGTCGTTCGCGGTGTTCGCGGCCAGTGGCGGCAAGGTCGCGTTGCCGCGCACGTCGGAGACGCAGTGGGGTGTCGGTACCGAGATCCCGATGGCCGCGGCGCAGCCCGGCGACCTGGTGTTCGGCAACTGGCAGGCCGGAGGTCCCGGACACGTCGGCGTCTACATGGGCAACGGGATGATGGTCCACGCCCCCACCTTCGGCGACGTGGTCAAGGTCGGTCCCGTCTTCGACGGCATGAAGGCGCGCCGGGTGCTGGCCTAGTATCGCGGGGTGAGTGTGACGCCCGAACCCCGCGATCTGACCGCCGCCGCAATCTCCGTACTGCGGGAGGCCGGCCCCCTGACATCCGAGGATTTGGCGGAGCGTCTCGCCTCGGCCGGTCACGGCACGGCGCCGGAGATGACCGAGTTCGTCGAACTGCTCGATCATCCGCTGGTGGTGCTGCTCGCGGACGGGCGCAATGCCGTGCTGGACACTCTGCTCGGCGGCCGGGTGTTCACGCATCGGCTGACGGGCAGCGAGCTCGGGTCGGGACTGCTGGACGCCGAACCGGATCTGGCGCCGCTGGTGCTGTTGGCGATGGCCGACGACGAGGGCCCGGTGCGGGTGCTGTTCTCCGACTACGACGCCGACGAGATCGCGGCACTGGGGATTTCGGACGAGGACTTCCCGGACGGGTCGGGTCTGCTGTTCGGAACCGCTGCGCTGCAAGGCTGTTCGGCTGGTGACGTGGTCGCGGTGGCCGTGCGGGGCGACGGGTCGCTGGAGTTGTCGCGGGTGGACGGCGAACTCGCCGCCGCGCCCGACCTGTCGGGGGGCCTCGACCGGATCATCGGTCCGGACAACGCCGATAATCTGGAAACCGTTGTCTGGCAACTTCTTGTGGACGACGACACTCTCTGTGCGGTGCCGACGGCGCCGCTCGGGGAGCTGATCGAGGCGGCCGGGTACGACCGGGAGGGCGATTACATCGCGGCCCGGGGATTCGACTTCGAGGCGCATCGTCTCGCGACCCATATCGCGATGGTTGCGCGCGAGCACGAGCTGCACCCCGACGAGGCGGACGCGGTGGTGACCTTCGTCCAGTGCGTCGGTGTCGTGCACGACGACGAACTCGACGCCCCGGCCGTGCTGGAGTATGTCGGGTCGCTCGGGGATTCACTTGTGGGACTGGAGGATCCGGCCGCGGCTGCGGCTGCGTTGGACCTGATCAACGGGGTGGAGGACGACTTCATTCCCGCCCTGTACGCGACGGCGTCGGCGGTGGCCGACCGTGGGCCGCGGCGGGCGAGGGCATCCGGGCACTGGTTGGCCGGCATGGCCGCCGACACGCTCGGGGACGTGCTCGAAGCGGAGCGGCAGTTCGCGGACGCCGCCGCGTTGGACGAGGCGTGGACACCGGCACTGTTCGAGTTGGCGCAGATCGCGTCGGACCGCGGCGACGCCCAGCGGGGGCTGTCGCTGCTCGGTCGCATCGACGGTGGCGCCGGCGAGCGCCTGTACGACGTCCTGACCCGGTTCGCGCCCACCGAGCATCCTGAACTCGGCCGCAACGACCGGTGCTGGTGCGGGTCCGGCCGCAAGTACAAGGTGTGCCACCTCGGCAAGTCGGACAGCACGCTCGACGATCGGGCCCACTGGCTGTACGAGAAGGCCGGCCTGTACGCCCAGTCGACGGTGCTGTTCGATCTGGTGCTGGAACTGGCGCAGCGACGGGCCGGGCAGGAAGGCGACGAGCACGCGATCGCGCAGGCCTTCGAGGAGCCGCTGGTGCTCGATGTGGCGTTGTTCGAGGGTGGACTGTTCGAGCTGTTCGTCGGACGTCGCGGGGTGCTGCTGCCCGCCGATGAACTCGAGCTGGCCGGACGCTGGTTGCAGGTGCGGCGGTCGGTGCACGAGGTGACCGCGTCCGACGAGTCGGTGGTGACGTTGCGGGACCTGCGGACCGGGGACACCGCCGTGGTCGACGGCGAATGGGCCGTCGGTGACCTGCTGTGCGCGCGTGTCGTGCCGACGGGGGAGCGGACGCAGATCCTCGGCGGCGCCGAGCCGGTGCCGGCGGACCGGCGTGGCGCGGTGCTCGAGGTGCTGTCCGGGGAGCGCGTGACGCCCGAGGACGTCATCGACGTCCTGGGCTGAGTCGTTCGGAGAAGCCTCGGCACTCGGAGAAGCCTCGGCACTCGGAGAAGCCTCGGCAAGTCGGGGGAACCGATCGGGGCACCGTCACGTCGAAGTAGATGTGGGGCCGACAGATCCCGGTCGGGGAGGGCCGGTTGTCGGGACGTCACGCAGGGGGGAACGCACGAACCCCGGTCCGAGCGGGGAGGCTCGGCCGGGGTTCGTCGGTCTCGGGGGCTGGATCAGCCGTGGTACGGCTCCGCGCTGACGAGGGTGACCTTCATCAGGCTGCCGTTGGGCAGGGTGTACTCGCGGGTCTCGCCGACCTTGGCCTCGAGCAGGGCGGCGCCCAGCGGGGAGTTGGGCGAGTAGACCTCGAGGGCGTTGTCGCGGGCGCCCTCTTCGCGGGTCGCGATCAGGAAGGTCTCGGTGTCGGACTCGTCGCCGTCGTAGTAGACCTTGACGACGGAGCCGGGCAGTGCGATGCCGGACTGCGTGGGGGCCTCGCCGACCTTTGCGCTGTTCAGCAGTTCCTGCAGCTGGCGGATGCGCGCCTCCTGCTGGCCCTGGTCCTCACGAGCGGCGTGGTAACCACCGTTCTCCTTGAGGTCACCCTCTTCGCGACGCTCGTTGATCTCGGCGGCAATGACCGGACGATTGGCGATGAGCTGGTCGAGCTCACTCTTGAGCCTGTCGTGAGACTCCTGAGTAAGCCAGGTCACCTGGGTCTCGGTCATTCTCGATCACTCCCTTGTAGTCGAAGTCCGGGTGGACTCCCTCGGCAGATCACTGCGAACAGCAGCGATCAACGGGCAGGGTCGACTCATGTCCGTAGCGAATGTCCGTGGTGAAGATCGCGGGCACGCCCGTATCGTGAGCAGACTCGTCCTGCCGTCAATGCAGCAATACACGGCTCCGAGTGGAACCGTGTATCGACTCATTTTAGCACGATGAGGTGGGTCGACCGCTTCGAACGAAGACCGATCGGTCCACTTGTCAGCCTGCGCGAAGATAGTCCGGAACGTCCAGGCTGCAACCGTAGAGATCGCCCATGGCGGGCGGCTGCGATGCGCGGACAGGGGCCGTGATCTCCACGGTTTCCGACTTCGACGGCTCGACGTAGACCTCGCGGCGGCCGGTCTCCGAACCGTCCTTGGAGCGGGTGCGGACGATGCAGACGGCGGGCTGAGACGGGTCGTCGCGTGTCACGGTGAACTGGATGTTCATCGTCGTCTGGTCGATCTTGTCGTACGCGATCTGCTCACCCTCGACGTCCTTGACGGAGAACTTTGTGTAGGCGATGGACGCGATACCGACGCCGGCGAGGACGACGAGGCCCGTGAGGAGCCACTTGGCCCAGGGGATCGGGCCGGACGTGCGGCGGGCGGACCCGTAGCGGTCGGTCGGAGGCGTACTGCTCATCACTCTGCTCTCGCCGGGGTGGTGCTCTGCGGTGCCGTCGGAGTCGCTGTTTGCCGCGCGTAGCGGGGGTACGACAGACGGTCGTATGTGTCAGGTGGAACTATAGGGGAAGGACAACGGCGACCTACGAGTGGTAGCGCTCGACGACTGCAGGTGACACGCCACGCCGGTGACACGCGAAGCTGAGGTGAAGACACACGTGAGCGGATTCCGACTCATGGCAGTTCATGCCCATCCCGACGACGAGTCGAGCAAGGGTGCGGCCACGATGGCCCGTTACGCCGCCGAGGGCAACGAGGTGCTCGTGGTGACCCTGACCGGCGGTGAACGTGGTGACATCCTCAACCCGGCGATGGACGTCCCGGGTATCCGCGAGCGGATGACCGAGGTGCGTCAGGAGGAGATGGCCGAGGCCGCCCGCATCCTGGGTGTGCAGCAGATGTGGCTCGGGTTCGTCGACTCCGGCCTGCCGGAGGGCGACCCCAAGCCGCCGCTGCCCGAGGGGTGCTTCGCGCTCGAACCGCTCGAGGTTCCCACCGAGGCGCTGGTGAAGGTCATCCGCGAGTTCCGTCCGCACGTGATGACCACGTACGACGAGAACGGCGGCTACCCGCACCCCGACCACATCAAGTGCCACGAGGTGTCGATGGCCGCCTACGAGGCGGCCGGTGACCCGGAGCAGTTCCCCGACGCCGGTGAGCCGTGGGAGGTGCAGAAGGTCTACTACTCGCACGGGTTCATCCGTAAGCGCCTGGTCCAGTTCCGGGACGAGTACGAGCGCCGCGGCGAGGACTTCCCGATGTCCGAGTGGCTCGAGAAGTGGAAGACCGAGCAGGGCGACATGATGGCCCGTGTGACGACGCAAATCACATGCGGCGACTACTTCCCCCAGCGGGACGACGCGCTCCGCGCTCATGCGACGCAGATCGATCCCAACGGGTCGTTCTTCGCCGTTCCGCTGGACATCCAGCAGAAGATCTGGCCCACCGAGGAGTTCGAGTTGGCCAAGACCCGGGTGAGCACCGCCATCCCGGAGAACGACCTGTTCGCAGGCATTGTGGAGGATGAACAGCAGTGATGACGACGTTGGCGTGGGACTTGCTGGCGCAGGGGATCAGTACCCCGAGCAGCCCGCAGGGACCCGAGTTCGGCAAGGCGTCCCCGATCGGGCTGGTACTGATCGTGGCGCTGCTCGTCGGCACCGTTCTGCTGGTTCGCTCGATGAACAAGCAGTTGCGGAAGCTGCCGGACAACTTCGAGCCGGAGCGTCCCGAGGCCGATCAGGCGGCGGACGAGGGCACCGATCGCGGTGCTGTGATCAGTGAGGTCGTCGAGCCGAGTCGCCCGGATGCCGGCGAGCAGGCGAAGCAGGATCCGCCCGCGAAGCCGACGAGCTAGGACCGTCGTGACCGGGCCGGGGCTGCGCGAGCGGAACACGCTCGGCGATGCGACGAGCCCGTATCTGCGCCAGCACGCCGACAATCCGGTGCACTGGCACCAGTGGGGGCCCGAGGCCCTGGCGTGGGCGCGGGAACGCAACGTGCCGATCCTGCTGTCCGTCGGGTACGCGGCGTGTCACTGGTGTCACGTGATGGCGCACGAGTCGTTCGAGGACCCCGTGACGGCGGCCGTGATGAACGAGAATTTCGTGTGCATCAAGGTCGACCGGGAGGAACGCCCCGACCTCGATGCGATCTACATGAATGCGACGGTCGCGATGACGGGGCAGGGTGGCTGGCCCATGACGTGCTTCCTCACCCCGGACGGCAGCCCGTTCTACTGCGGCACCTACTACCCGACGCAGCCGCGGGGCGGGATGCCGTCGTTCACGCAACTGCTGCACGCGATCACCGACACGTGGCGGACGCGGCGCGGTGACGTCGACGACGCCGCGGCCTCGGTGGTGGCCGAACTGCGCCGCAGTGCCGGCGCGTTGCCGCTCGGTGGGGTTCCCGTCGACGTTCCCCTGCTGTCGGGTGCCGTCGCGAACGTCCTGCGCGACGAGGATCGCGAGCGCGGCGGCTTCGGGGGTGCGCCGAAGTTCCCGCCGTCCATGCTGCTCGAGGGACTGCTCCGTTCGTACGAGCGGAGCAGCGCCGAACCGACGCTGCGTGCCGTCGAACGCACGGCCGACGCGATGGCGCGCGGTGGCATCTACGACCAGTTGGGTGGCGGTTTCGCCCGCTACGCCGTCGATGCGGAGTGGGTGGTGCCGCACTTCGAGAAGATGCTCTACGACAACGCGCTGCTGCTGCGTTTCTATGCGCACCTCGCCCGCCGCACGGGTTCCGAGCTCGCCTACCGCGTCGCCGACGAGACCGTCGAATTCCTGCTGCGCGACCTGCGCACGGCCGCGGGGGCGTTCGCGTCGGCGCTCGACGCCGACACCGACGGCGAGGAGGGCCTCACGTACTCGTGGACGCCGGGACAGTTGGTCGAGGTCCTCGGCGCCGACGATGGTGCATGGGCCGCCGAGATGTTCGCGGTGACCGACGCGGGGACGTTCGAACGGGGCGCGTCGGTCCTGCAGTTGCCGGTGGACCCGTCCGACGGGCAGCGTCTCGCCGAGGTCCGGGCCCGACTGCTCGCCGCGCGCGCCCGGCGACCGCAGCCGGGCCGTGACGACAAGGTGGTCACGGCGTGGAACGGGCTGGCCGTCACCGCGCTGGCCGAGGCCGGTGCGGCGCTCGGACGGTGGGAATGGGTCCGCGCGGCCGAGGAGTGTGCCCGCGTCCTGCTCACGACACACGTGGTGGACGGACGTCTGCGGCGAGCGTCCCTCGCCGGAGCGGTGGGGGAGCCCGCCGGGGTCCTCGAGGACTACGCGGCCCTGGCGACGGGACTGCTCGCCCTGCACCAGACCACGGGGGCAGCGGAGTGGCGGGACGCGGCGACGTTCCTGCTCGACGCCGCGATCGAGCACTTCGCCGATCGCAACGAGGCCGGCAGTTGGTTCGACACCGCGGACGACGCCGAGACGCTGGTGACCCGACCGCGTGATCCGCTCGACGGCGCGACACCGTCGGGTGCGTCGGCCATCACGGAGGCCCTGCTGACCGCGTCGGTACTGGTGGACGCGGACCGATCGTCGAAGTACGCAGCGGCCGCAGCGGATTCACTGTCCCGCGCGGCGGTGGTCCTGCAGCGGGCACCCCGCTCGGCGGGGCACTGGCTCGCGGTCGCGGAGGCATCGGTGCGGGGGCCGATGCAGATCGCGGTGGCGGAGAGTGAATCGTCCGAATTGTCCAGGCAGGCGCGGCGTCTCGCTCCCGGCGGCGCCGTCGTTGTCGCAGGCCGTGCCGATTCGATGCCGCTGCTCGCCGGCAGACCGCAGATCGACGGCGTCCCGACCGCATACGTGTGCCGCGGATCGGTGTGTGACAGGCCGGTCACGGGTGTCGAGGAACTGCGCGAGCGGGTGGACAGGGACTGACGCGAAATGGGCCGTGCGGATTCACCGCACGGCCCGTTCCTGCGATTCCCGTCCGGGAATCCCGCGGTTCTACAGACTGCCGCCGAGGTTGCCCGTGACGCCGGCGAACCAGGTGGTCAGGCCCTGGATGGTCTGGTCGACCGACTTGATGTAGCCGGTGATGACGGCGTCGGCGCTGCCGACGGGGATAGCGATGAGGTCGGTGATCGAGCCCATGGTGTGCCTCCATAAGGGTTGTAGTGCGGCCGTGCCGCTCTACACGGTGGTGACGCTCCTCGAGAGGAGCGAGGTGTTCGGTGTCAGCAGGTCAGCTGTTGAAGATGCCCTGGACCGAACCCGTGATGGTGGCGAACAGGCCCTTGAGTGCGTCCAGCGAACCGAGTCCGTCGAAGATTCCCTCGAGCGAAGCCATGTAACTCTCCTAACGTGAATGCGGGTGGCGCAATTGCACGCAGTCGAACGCGTGCCTGCTCCGATGCTCGGTCACAAGCCTGTGTGCTTGTGACCGGAGTGAAGGTATCAACCTAATGATGCTGATGTGGCGAATTCGGTGAAACTTCGACGACTCGATTTCGCCGTCGGAAACGCTGCGGTCGTTCCCATTTCGACGAATGCAAACAAATGATTGGTCATTTGTCTGGTCGCTGGGTGGAGCCATGGCCGGGTGAACGGATCTCCGGATTCAGCGCAGCGTCTCGTCGATCATCGGCCACGAGCGCCGGAGTTCGTCCTGCCAGTAGGGCCACGCGTGCACACCGACCGGTTGGGCACTGCGGGTCACGTCGGCGCCCGCATCTCGAAGTGCTTGCGCCAGTTGGTCGGTGCACAGATTGGAGCCGGCCTCGAGCAGGCCGCCGACGACAACGCGGTCCTGGATGCCCTGCTGGTTGATTGATTCGTGCGGGCCGGGCAGGCCGTTGCCCGACGACAGGTACACCTTCTTGCCGGCGAGTGCGGAGGCGTTGCGGAACAGGTCGTGTTCGCGCCAGGCGTCGGAGCCCTGCGGTCCCCACATCATGTCCGATGTCGCCAGGCCGTTCATGACGATCAGGTCGGTCAGGATCGGTGCGCCAGGGCCTTCCGTGACGTAGCAACCGCTGTAGCCGGCGACACCGTCGTACAGTTCGGGGTTGCGTGCGGCCAGCATCATGGCCCCCTGTGCGCCGGAGGAGATTCCGCCGATGACGTTGCGGCCGTTGGTGTCGAGTTCCGCGTCGATGAGTGGGGGCAATTCCTTCGCCAGGAATGTTTCCCACTGGGTGCGTCCGAACGTGGGGTGGTCCTGCGCCCAATCGGTGAAGAGGGTTCCGGTACCGCCGACCGGCAGGACGACATTGACGTTCTTGTCGGCGAAGAAGTCTTCCGCGTTGCCCCTGGTTCGATCGAGCCAGTTGCTGCTGTCGACCTGGCCGGAGTTGCCGTCGAGAAGGTAGAGCACGCCACGGGGCAGGCTCTGATCGGCGGGCAGTATCACGTTGACCGGCACCTCACGGCGCATTGCCGGCGAGGCGACCTGAAGCAGGAGGAGGCGATCGTCCACCGACGTGATGCTGGTGATCGACGGCTGCGCATCCGCGGACACCTGAACGTAGTCCGGCACGACCGTCCCGATCTCGGGTTCGGCCGCCGCCACTGCGGGAAGGGCAGCGAGAAACCCCGCCGCCAGCAGGCCGGCGGACAGTGCTCGGATGTTCTTCCGCTGCATGATTGTTCGCTCTCCCCAGTTCGATTCATTCAGTCGCTCAGCGACGGCGCAATCGTCGGTCACGGATTCGTGCACGTTGTCATCGCAGTATGCCCCGGAGTGGGGTCCAGCGCCGGACAGACATGAATCGGGGCCCGCGCAGACGGCGCGGGCCCCGATGAGGTGCTCAGTGCACCAGTGTCCGACTTACTTCGGCGGGCCCTCGGCGGGGTAGCCGCTGAGGACGAAGAGGGAACCGATCCCCTTCATCACCTGTGCGCTCAGGCTCGCGGTCCCAATTCCGATAATTTCGTAGATGGATCCCATGATTCTCCTTCGATCTGCCGATTCAAAGCGGGTGACACGGCACGTCCCGCCGAGACTTCATCACCAAAGTCCAGTCGGCCGAGGCGGTCAATCGCTTGGGTTGTGAGCTCGGAGTGTTGTTACTTCACCGGGGCGGCGGAGAAGCTGTCGATCGAGCCGAAGCCGATGTCGACGAGCGCACCCACCGAGCCGAGGACAGTATCAACACTGGTCTGAGCCGAGCCGAGGAACGCGGGGAGCAGGCCGTCGGCCACGAGGGAGCCGAGTCCCCCATTTCCCAAGATCGCGCCCATAAGGCCTTCGAGTGAACCCATTTCCGCCTCCTGAAGATGTGATGTGGTGCTCGGTTCCGAATCGCGCACACAATTCGGATCGCACATCGGTTTCCGTGTATCACGAGCTGATTGCCTGTGATCAGTCGAACGGTAACAACGGATCACATGCTGGCGGGTCGGTTTCAGGAAAGTTCTCGGGATTCAGAGGAACGTCCCTCCGTGCCGGCCGTCGCCGCGCTCTCGATCAGGGAGCGGAACGACTCGTTGAGGAGGGACTTGTAACGAACAGTGTCCGGCATCATCGCGGTGTCGCTGCAGAACGAGATCTCGATCTCGTCGCCGTGATGCGACACGATCAGATGTCTGAGCCCGACCTTGTCGATGATTCCGAGAATGCCGAGGCTCTTGACGAGAGGTGCACCGCGCAAGACCATGTCGTCGCCGGCCCAGGGAATGTTGCTGACCATAGTGTTGATGGTCTCGACCGTTCCTTCGGGCTGTTTGCGTAGACCCTTCAGGCCTATGACGAGCTTCAGCAGCCAGGCCGGCGACGTGTCGAGCCGCGATGCGGCTTCCTGGACGTCCGGGTTCCGGTGCCGTTCCTTCTCGGCGCGGACCGACGCATTGATGGCTCGGAGCCGTCGAACCGGGTCGTCGATGTCGGTGTGGAGGTCCACCGCCATCAACGCGAGATGGTTCGCACGGTTCCCGTCCGGATGGTCGGCCACGCCGGGGCGCGTGCCTCGCATCGACATCGGTACCAGCGTGGAGAGTGAACCCGGGGGCGTTTCGCCCTTCTCGGTCAGGTAGGCGGCGAGGGCGCCGGAAATCGTCGTCAGCAGGACGTCGTTGAAGGTCACGCCCTCGACCGCTGCCTGTACGGCGCGGATGTCCTCGGGCGGGAAGCTCACGACGTCGAACGTGAGGTCCGGCGTGATTGCCGTGTTGAAGCGGGTCGCGGGTCGCGGCCGGGGAGCCGGGGCGATCGTGCCGGCCCCAACCTGTTCGGCGACTCGGCGTGCCGCATCCCCCGACGAGGTGAGTCCCTGTCGGAAGTCGCGCCACTGCTGCGGGAGCCGGCCTATGGCCTTGACGAATTCCGCAGGTGTGAACCAGTTCGCCGACGTCGTCGGAACGGGCGGGTGACTTTCGGAGCGGCTGAAGATCCGTAGCCCCAGGTCGCGCGCCGCGAGTCCGTCGCCGGAACTGTGGTGGCAGCGCAGCACCGCAACCGTCATGCGATCGGGCAGGCCGTCGATGTCGGTGACGCCGGTCAGGAAGTGCAGCTGCCACGGCGGCCGGGTGAGATCGAGCGACTTGCCCGAGAATCGGGCGATATGGTGGCGCAACGCATCCCAACCCGGTCCGTCGACCGGCTCGACGATCACATGCTTCGCGAGATCGAGGGTGGGATCCGGAACCCAGAACGGATAGTCCAGGGCGAGAGGAATGTGCCGCAGGCGTCGGGTGAAGACTCCGCTGTAGCCGAGTCGCGGCCGCATCCACTCGATTGCCTCGGCCTGCGTGATCGGCGCGGCCTCGGCGGTGGTGTCGAACATGTAGATGCCCGTCGAGTTCGAGATGTGGTTCTCGCCCTCTTGATAGACGAAGTCGGCGTCCTGCGGTGCCAACCGCGTGATGCCACCCACTGCTTGCTCGGTCGTTGTCACAAGGCTCCCTCCCAGGTCAGATCCGCTCAGGGTAAGCAGGTGAACCCACGCCCCGGGGCGTTTCGGGGACCTTCCGCGCAAACTCCGCAAAGGGGGATCGGGCAGCCTCGCTAACCGAACACGACCAGGCAGACCGCGACGAAGTGGCACAGTGCCGCTACCGCGGTGGCGGCGTGGAAGAACTCGTGATGTCCGAAGGTCTGCGGCCACGGGTTGGGCCACTTGGTGGCGTAGAGGACGGCGCCGACGCTGTAGAGGACGCCGCCGATCGCGAGTAGGACCAGTGGTGCAACGCCGGCTTCGTGGGCGAGATCCCCGGCCACCGGCACGATGGCCCACCCGAGCAGGAGGTAGAGCGGGACTCCGACCCAGCGGGGAGCGGTGGGCCACAGCATCTTCAGGGCGACACCGGCGAGGGCGCCGCACCACACGACGGTGAGCAGGATTGCTCCGGTGCGCGGCGGTAGTGCCAGCATGCCGAACGGGGTGTAACTGCCGGCGATGAACAGGAAGATCATCGAGTGGTCGGCTCGCTTCATCCACGTACGCGCACGCACGGTGTGCCAGTGGACGCGGTGGTATGTGGTGCTCACCGCGAACAGGCCGCACACGGTGACGCTGTAGATCAGTGTCGCGAGTCCGGCGCGCGGTGACTCCTTCGCGTACGCGAGCGAGACCAGGACGGCGCTCGCCAGGACCGCGACCACCAGCGACCAGGCGTGGATCCAGCCACGCATGCGCGGCTTGACCGGCAGGTCGTCCAACCCGAGTGCCGTCATGTGGTGCCCCTGTCGTCGTTCCACCTGGTGGAACCGTCCGCGCCACCAAACCTACGCAACCGTAACCTACGGACGGGTAGCTTGTTGTGGCGGTGACGAAGGTCTCCGTCGCGACACTGTGACCGCCGTCGTCGGTGGCTGAGGTTCGCGGCGTAGTCTTTCTTCCCGTGGTGATGTCCAGGTGAAATTGCGCGGCCTGCTGTACAGCATCTACGAGCGACGGCTCCTGCGCCGTCTCGACGGTTTACAGCACCCGCGCCATGTGGCGGTGATGTGCGACGGCAATCGCCGGTGGGCGCGGGAGAACGGGTTCACCGACGTCAGTCACGGGCACCGTATGGGTGCGCGCAAGATCGCCGAACTGCTGCGCTGGTGCGATGCGGCCGACATCGAGATGGCCACCATCTACCTGCTCTCCACCGAGAACCTGCGCCGCGAACCCGAAGAGCTCGACACGCTCCTCGAGATCATCACCGATGTCGTCGAGGAGATCTCGGCGCCGGGGCAGAACTGGAGCGTCAAGATCGTCGGAACGCTCGACCTGCTCCCGGACGATCAGGCCCGTCGGCTGCGCGAGGCGGCCGAGGGCACCCGCGGACGTACCGGGACGCACGTCAACGTCGCGGTCGGCTACGGCGGCCGGCAGGAGATCGCCGACGCGGTGCAGGAATTGCTGCGCGAGAAGCTCCACGAGGGGCTGACGGGCGACGACCTCGTCAACGCGATGAGCGTCGAGGGCATCGACGCGCACCTCTACACGTCGGGGCAGCCCGATCCGGATCTGGTGATCCGGACGTCGGGGGAGCAGCGGCTGTCGGGATTCCTGTTGTGGCAGAGCGCGTACTCCGAGATCTGGTTCACCGAGGCGTACTGGCCCGAGTTCCGGCGGGTCGACTTCCTGCGCGCGTTGCGCGACTACGCCGCGCGGCATCGCCGGTTCGGCACCTGACCACTCACGCCGGTGGCGACAGGGCGGGAAACCAGACGTCGGTGAGGATCTCCGCGGCCTGATCGCGGGGGACCTCGATGGTGCCCTGCACGGCCCACCGCGTGAAGAATCGTTCGAGCTGGGTGACGAGGAGTTCGATCCGCAGGCGGGCCTCCTGTTCACGGTCGACTCCCCACCGCGCCAGGTATGACGGCATCGCGCTCGGGAGCGCCGAGATCGCATCGCGTGCCGCCTCGCGGAATTCCGGTTCGAGGACCAGTGCCTCGTCCCAGGCCGGCAGGATCGCGCGGTTGCGATCGAACCAGTCGACGGCCCGGCCGACCCAACGTGCGAACTCGTCGCGGGATCCGCTGTCGAGTACCTCGTCGAGGTCTGCATAGACCGACGCCGCACGAGGTTCCATCGCCTCGGAACCGATCTTGCGCAGGACATCGGTCTTCCCGGTGAAGTGCAGGTAGAAAGTGGCGCGACTGCAGCCCGCCGCCGAGGTGATGTCGTCGATCTTCACGGCCGCGTAGCCGTGCGCCGCGAACAGTTCGCGGGCGCAGTCCAGCAGTCGGAGCCGGGTGACCCGCTTCTGTTCGTCGCGCTGTGTCGGCCTTCTGTCCCCTGTGGTCCTGACTCCGGTCTCGTTCACCTCGCACCTCCGATCGCATCGTACGGATCCGGCCGTGCCGGTCCCTCGGGCTTTCGCTTGACAGCGTGTCAGTGAATCCGGTTCTATGACGCAGATCACGTTCTGTCAGGTGAGAGGTCGGATTCGAGCGCGGGAGAGGAACATCCATGCCCCCACAGTCACCACTGCCCAAGGTGTGCATCATCGGTGCCGGATGCTCGGGGTTCACCACTGCGAAGCGCCTGAAGGATCACGGCATCCCCTACGACTGTTTCGAGGCCTCCGACGACGTCGGCGGCAACTGGTACTACAAGAATCCGACGGGCATGTCGTCGTGCTACGAGAGCCTGCACATCGACACGTCGTCGACGCGCCTGCAGTTCGAGGACTTCCCGGTTCCGGTGGACTGGCCGCACTTTCCGCACCACTCGCTGATGCACGGCTACTTCCGGGACTACATCGAGAAGTTCGGTCTGCGCGAGACCATCACGTTCGGCACGATGGTCGACAAGGCCGTCCGCGACGCGGACGGCACGTGGGCGGTCACGCTCGACATCGGTGAGACCCGCAGGTACGACGCCCTCGTCGTCGCGAACGGGCACCACTGGGATCCGCGGATGCCGGAGTATCCGGGCAGGTTCGACGGCCGGATCATCCACAGCCACGACTACCTCAACGCGTTCGACCCGATCGACATGCGCGGCAAGAACATCGTCGTGGTCGGCATGGGCAACTCGGCACTCGACATCGCCTCCGAACTCTCGCATCGCTCGATCGCGAAGCATGTATGGGTGTCGGCACGCCGCGGCGTCTGGGTGCTGACCAAGTACCGCGAGGGCAAGCCGGCCGACAAGATGATGATGCCGCCGTGGATGCCGAAGAAGCTGGGCCTGAGCATCGCCCGCCGCAAGATCAAGAAGTCGCTGGGGCGGATGCAGGACTACGGCCTGCCCGAACCCGACCACGAACCCCTCGGCGCGCATCCGTCGGTGAGCATCGACTTCCTCGCGAAGGCCGGATCCGGTGACCTGACGTGTGTGCCGGCGATCGAGTCGCTCGACGGCGACCACGTCCGCCTGACCGACGGCCGCAGGATCCCGGCGGACGTGATCGTGTGCGCCACCGGATACAACATGAGCTTCCCGTTCTTCGACGATCCGTCGCTGCAACCCGATGCGCAGCACCGGTTCCCGCTGTTCAAGCGGATCATGCAGCCCGGCGTCGACAATCTGTTCTTCATGGGTCTGGCGCAGGCGTCGCCCACGATCGTCAATCTCGCCGAGCAGCAGAGCAAGCTCGTCGCGGGGGTGCTCGACGGCAGCTACGTGCCGCCCACCGCCGACGAGATGCGCCGCATCATCGGTGTCGACGACGCGGCGAGCCTGGCGCAGTACTACCAGACGCCCCGCCACACCATCCAGGTCGACTTCGCGCGGTACGTGCGGGACCTGAAGAAGGAGATCGTGGCCGGTGCGAAGCGGGCTGAGCGCGTGCCGGTGGCGGCGCGGTGACGCCCGTCGAGGGGTTCGCCGCGCCCGAGTTCGACGGGTTGCGAGACCTGTTGCAGCGCAACCTCGACGACGGCACCGACATCGGCGCGTCGGTGTGCGTCGTGCGTGACGGCGAGATCGTCGTCGACCTGTGGGGCGGCGTCGCCGACGTCGACAGCGGCGCCCGCTGGGTCAAGGACACGGTCGTCAACACGTACTCGCTGACGAAGACGATGACGGCGCTGGCCGCACTCGTTCTCGTGGACCGTGGCCTGCTCGACGTCGACGCCCCGGTCGCGCGCTACTGGCCGGAGTTCGCCGTGAACGGCAAGGACGGCGTCCTGGTGCGGCACGTCCTCGGGCACACGTCGGGGGTGAGTGGGTGGCAGCGTCCGGTGACGGTCGCCGACATCTGTGACGACGTCCTCGCAGAGAACCTCCTCGCCGAGCAGGCGCCGTGGTGGGAGCCGGGTTCCACGTCGGGTTACCACGCGACCAACTACGGGCACCTCGTCGGCGGTCTGGTCCGCCGGATCACCGGGCGCAGTCTCGGCGAGTTCTTCGCGACCGACGTCGCGGCGGTGTGCGGCGCGGACTACCTGATCGGCACGCCCGCCGACGTGGACCCGCGGGTCGCGCCGCTGATCGCGCCGCCGCCCACCGGATTCGACTACGCGTCGCTGCCGGCGGACAGCGTCTTCGTCAAGACGATGGCCAATCCGGTGATCCCGATCCCGGAGACGTCGAGCAGGCGGTGGCGTGGCGCCCAGATCGGCGGTGCCAACGGGCACGGCAACGCCCGCTCGGTGGCGCGCGCCCAGTCGGTGATCTCGCACGGCGGGCGCACGTTGCCCGGGGAGCAGTTGCTCCGTGCGGACACCGTCGATCGTGTCCTCGACGTCCAGGCCGACGGCGTCGACCAGGTGCTCGGGGCCGCACTGCGGTTCGGGCTCGGGTATGCCCTACCGGCTCCCGCGATCCACCCCTCGATTCCCGCCGGGCGGGTGTGCTGGTGGACGGGCTACGGCGGATCGATCGTCGTCAACGACCTGGACCGCCGGATGACGTTCGCGTACGTGATGAACAAGATGACCCCGCAACTCCTCGGGGCGCCGCGCACCGAGGAATACGTGGCCCGGACGTACGCGGCGCTGTGAACTCGGGTGTCCTGCGCGCCGCACGGGGGACGCGCAGGACACCCGGATCCCTCAGAGCTTGCGCAGCCGCAGGCGGTTGATGGTGTGATCGGCGTCCTTGCGGAGCACCAGGGTCGCCCGCGGGCGGGTCGGCAGGATGTTCTCCACCAGGTTGGGCCGGTTGATCGAGTTCCAGATGTCCTCGGCCGCGAGGGTCGCGTGCTCGTCGGACAGCGCCGAGTAGTGGTGGAAGTGCGCGTTGGGATCGGCGAACGACGTCTTGCGCAGTGCCAGGAACCGTTTGATGTACCAGGCCTCGATGTCCTCGATGCGGGCATCGACGTAGATCGAGAAGTCGAACAGGTCCGACACCATCAGCCGGGGGCCGGTCTGCAGCACGTTCAAACCCTCGATGATGAGGATGTCGGGCTGACGGATGAGATGGTGCTGGCCCGGGATCACGTCGTACGAGGTGTGTGAATACAGCGGGGCGGCAACTTCTTCCGCACCGGACTTCACCTCGGTGACGAATCGCAGCAGCTTGCGGCGATCGTAGCTCTCGGGAAATCCCTTGCGGTGCATGATGCCGCGTCGGGTGAGCTCGGCGGTGGGGTAGAGGAATCCGTCGGTGGTGACGAGGTCGACCCGGGGGTGGTGTTCCCAGCGGGCGAGCAGCGCCTGCAGGACGCGGGCGGTGGTCGACTTGCCGACCGCGACGCTGCCGGCCACGCCGATCACGAACGGCACCTGACGGTCGGGGTGCTTGTCGCCGAGGAAGGTTGCGGTGGCGGCGAACAGTCGCTGCCGGGCGGCGACCTGCAGGTGGATCAGACGCGCGAGCGGGAGATAGACCTCGGCGACCTCGTCGAGATCGATCTGCTCGCCGAGACCACGCAGCCCGACGAGTTCTTCCTCGGTCAGGACCAGTGGCGTCGACTTGCGCAGCTTTCGCCACTGCTTGCGGTCGAACTCGACGTAGGGGCTGGACTCGCTCACCCGTGCCATCGGTGCACCTCTCGGGAGAGTGGCTTCGACTGCGATCGGTGCATGCGCGTGCTGGGGGGAGGCAGGTGCATGAGCCAAATTGTGCTCGCAGCCACAGGCCGCCGCTCCTCCGGGTCCACTTCATACCGAAAACGACTAGTGTCAGCGGCCATGGAGCTCGACACACTCGTGCGTGAATACCTCCTGCTGGGCCTGCGTTTCGACCGCCTGGAAGAGGGTTTCGTCGACGCCTACACCGGTGATCCGGCGTTGCGTCGTCAGGTGGAGAACGAGGCGCGGCCGGACCCGCGAACCCTCGTCGGCGATGCCCGCGCCCTGCGCGCCGAACTGCCGTCGGCGGGACTGAGCGAGGACCGGACGAGGTTCCTCGACGCGCACCTGACGGCACTGGAGTGCTCGGCACGCAAGTTCGCCGGAGACGACATCGGCTTCGTCGACGAGGTCGCAGCGTATTTCGACGTGCGGATCACGCCCGGCGACGAGGAGCAGTACCGCGACGCGCATCGCCGGATGGACGCCGCCCTGCCCGGACCGGGGACCCTCGCCGAACGCATGGAGGCGCACCGCGCGGCCGACCGGATCCCACCGGATCGGTTGCGGGACTGCGTCGAGGCATTCGACAGCGCGCTGCGCGACCGCGTCCGCGCCGAGTACACGCTGCCCGAACACGAGCAGGTCGACTACGAGGTGGTCGGCGACAAGCCGTGGTCCGGGTTCAACTACTACCTCGGCGGCTACCGCTCCACCGTCGCCATCAACTCCGACCTCGACCAGCACATGTCGAACCTGCCGCGGCTGATCGCGCACGAGTCGTACCCCGGTCACCACACCGAGCACTGCCGCAAGGAGGCCGGGCTGGTGGGCGCCGGGCAGCTCGAGCAGACCCTGTTCGTCGTCAACACCCCGCAGTGCCTCATGGCGGAGGGACTCGCGGACCTGGCGCTCGAGTCGATCGTCGGGACGGCCGGCTGGGGCGCCTGGGCGCAGGAGATCTACGCCGATCTGGGCCTGCGGTTCGACGGCGAGCGGGCCGAGGAACTCGCGGCCGCGTCGAGCGGGCTGCTGTCGGTCCGGCAGGACGCGGCGCTGCTGCTGCACGACCGGGGCGCGAGTGCCGACGACGTCGCAGCGTTCCTGCAGCGCTGGACGCTGTCGAGCCCCGAGCGGGCGCGGCAGAGCCTGCGGTTCCTGTCGTCGCCGCTGTGGCGGGCGTACATCAGCACGTACGTCGAGGGATATCGCCTGCTCGGCGGCTGGCTGGAACAGTCACCCGTCGGCCCGCGGCGGTCCGAGCGGTTCCGTCGGCTGCTCGACGAACCCCTCACGCCGGGTGCACTGCGCGACGACCTCGGGAGGGCAGACGGAGCCGCCTCGATGCTCGGCGGAGGCCGTCCTTAGACTGAGGGGGATACTTCCGCAATCCAGCCTGGAGATTCGCTGATGACTGCTGTGCCTGCCTCCGACGTGAATACCGCGTCCCTCGCCGAACTGGACCCCGAGGTCGCCACCGCGATGGCGGGTGAGTTGTCGCGTCAGCGTGACACTCTCGAGATGATCGCGTCGGAGAACTTCGTTCCTCGGGCCGTGCTCGAGGCCCAGGGCAGCGTGCTGACCAACAAGTACGCCGAGGGCTACCCGGGACGCCGCTACTACGGCGGCTGCGAGTACGTCGACGTCGTCGAGAACCTCGCCAAGGAACGCGCCTGCGCAGTGTTCGGCGCCGAGTTCGCCAACGTCCAGCCGCACGCCGGTGCACAGGCCAACGCCGCGGTGCTGATGGCGCTGATGAACCCGGGCGAGAAGCTGATGGGCATGGACCTCGCCCACGGTGGTCACCTCACGCACGGCATGAAGCTGAACTTCTCCGGCAAGTTGTACGAGGTCGCCTCGTACGGCGTCCGCGAGGACACCCACGTCGTCGACATGGACCAGGTCCGTGAGACCGCGCTGCGCGAGAAGCCGCAGGTCCTCATCGCCGGCTGGTCCGCGTACCCGCGTCAGCTCGACTTCGCGGCGTTCCGTTCGATCGCCGACGAGATCGGCGCCAAGCTGTGGGTCGACATGGCGCACTTCGCCGGCCTGGTCGCCGCGGGTCTGCACCCGTCGCCGGTCCCGCACGCCGACGTCGTCTCCACCACCGTCCACAAGACCCTCGGTGGCCCCCGCTCCGGCATGATCCTGGCGAAGAAGGAGTGGGCGAAGAAGCTCAACTCCGCGGTGTTCCCCGGCCAGCAGGGCGGCCCGCTGATGCACGCGGTCGCCGCGAAGGCAGTCGCGATGAAGATCGCCGGCACCGACGAGTTCAAGGCCCGTCAGGAGCGCACCCTGGCCGGCTCGAAGATCCTCGCCGAGCGTCTCGGTGGCGCCGACGTCGCCGGCAACGGCATCTCCGTCCTCACCGGTGGCACCGACGTGCACCTGGTGCTCGTCGACCTGCGGCACTCGCAGCTCGACGGCCAGCAGGGTGAGGATCTGCTCCACGAGATCGGCATCACCGTCAACCGCAACGCCGTGCCGTTCGATCCGCGCCCGCCGATGAACCCGTCGGGCCTGCGCATCGGCACCCCGGCACTGGCCACCCGCGGCTTCGGCGACACCGAGTTCACCGAGGTCGCCGACATCATCGCGACCGCACTCGCGGCCGGCGCCGACGCCGACGTCCCGGCCCTGCGTGCCCGCGTCTCCAAGCTGGCCCAGGACTTCCCGCTGTACGACGGCCTGGAGAACTGGGGCCTGCTGCCCAAGGCCTGATACTCGGTCCACGACGGCCCGCACCCCACGGGGTGCGGGCCGTCGTCGTGTTCACGGTCCGTCCGATACCGCCGGGCGGTCGGGATGGTCGTAGCGCACCACGATGTCGGCTGCGGAGTCGTTCGCGGCGTCGTGTTCGAGCAGTGGATCGATCGTCCACCGGTCGTCGGGCGGAGTGCGGCGCTCCAGCGCACTGCGGGAGTGCATCAGCCGCACCACGACGTCGGTGCCGAGGTCGCGCCCGTGCAGCATCGGGCCGGCGATCAGGAGCACCTGACCGGGGCCGGCATCGAGGACCGATGCCCGCGCCGAGCGGTCGGTGGCTTCGTCCCACAGCCGGGGCAGCCACTGGCACCGCTCGCGGAGCGCGGTGACCACCTCCCTCTGCAGCGCGGGATAGTCGAACCATCCGGTGCGGTAGCTGTGGTCGTCGCGATGACCGTGCTCGAACCGGAGCGACGCGGGTCGGACGTAGTCGTGCAGCGACACCACCGCGGCGGGACGACCGGAGAGCCGCAGACGGACGGCCACCCGCTCGGCGAATCCCACCGGCTCCGTCGCATCAGCCCCGGAAATCGCGACCGAACGGACGCCGTGGCCGGCGGCGGCGCGGTCGGCCACCAGGTCGATCAGTGCGCCCGGTGTCACGGGACGGAAAGCGGTCATCACCGATCCAGTGTGGACGGTCGACGGCGTGTCCGCGACACTGGTCGGCCGATCCTGCGTACATCTACGGAACCCGTTCGGCCCGTGGGAGGTTCACAATTGTGGAACTATTCCGCCCACTCGAAGGATTCTCCGTGACAGTCTCCGTTGCCCTTGCGCCCACCGACCACGACCGTGAGTGGGCCACCATCGTCGACTCGCTGACCCGGCGGGGATTCCTGGCCGGATTGGGTGTGTCGATGACCGCCGTCGTCGCCGGGTGCAGGACCGGTTCCGAGACGAGTGCCGGGTCGGGCAGCGCCGCACTTGTAGGGGTACGGGACGAGTACGGAGACATCGACGTTCCCGCCGACCCGCGGCGGATCGTCGTCGTTCACGTCAGCGCAGCGGCGACCCTGCTCGATCTCGGCGTGCCCGCGGAGCGGATCGTGGGTGGCTTCTTCGGGCAGGCCGGCGTCCAGGGTGACGCCGTGCTGCGTTCCATGCCGGAGGCGGCCGGTATCCCCAACATCGGGACGGCGGGCACGTGGAACCTCGAGGCGATCGTGGGAACCGATCCGGACCTGGTCGTCATGCTGACCAACGGCGGCGAGTACTTCACAAAGACACGCAACGAGTTGGCTTCGACCGGTGTGCCGGTTTTCGCGGGCTTCAACGGCTACCTGACATGGGCGGAACTCGAGCGGCTCGTCACGACCGTCGGGGTCGGCGTGCGCCGGGAATCCGAAGCGGCCGCGCTCGTGGACCGGACTCGCCGACGCCGCGACGACCTGCGTGCGCGACTGTCCGCGCAGGCATCCCTGCCGACCGTCGCTCTGCTACGGGCCGGTGACGGCGGTGTCGTCTACACCCAGGTCGATCCGTTGCTCGACGCTCTCGGGTTCCCCGGCGACCGACCGACCCCGGAGCAGTTCGCGATCGAGATTCCTGCGGAGAAGATCGACACCGTCACCAGCGACGTCGTGATCGTCAGCGCATTCGGCGACTTCGACGACGCGAGAGCCCGGATGGCCGCGAACCCGCTGTGGGAGCGCCTCCCTGCAGTTCGTGCCGGACGGGTGCACTACGTCGACGACAGCCTGTGGGGAGCGGGCTACTCGCCCCGCGCGACCCAGATGCGTTTCGACGACATCGAGCGGATCTTCACGTGAGCTGTCGTTCACGTGGACTTCACTCGACACGCCGGGCGCGTGCGCTGGGCGATCAGTCTGCAGGCGTAGCGTCGCGCGTAACAGGCAGCAGGCGAAGCTGCTTGTACGGGAGGTCCTGATCGTGACTGGAACATTCAGTGCGAGGGGGCCGGCACCCGGCCCTCGTGTCATCTGACACTCGGGCCCGGCCGGTCCAGCGAACAGGTTTGCGCGGGTGCCACGCAGACGAACGAGGAGCCTCACGTGACCGCAATCAGCTCCGTCCGCACCTACGTCCTCGACACCTCGGTCCTGCTCTCGGACCCGTGGGCCGTCAGCAGATTCGCCGAACACGAAGTGGTTCTGCCACTGGTCGTGATCAGTGAACTCGAGGACAAGCGCCACCATCACGAGCTGGGATGGTTCGCCCGCGAAGCGCTGCGGATGCTCGACGACCTCCGTCTCGAGTTCGGACGGCTCGACCGCCCGGTGCCCATCGGCTCCGAGAACGGCACCCTCCAGGTGGAACTCAACCACACCGACCCGTCGGTGCTTCCCGTCGGATTCCGCACGGACAGCAACGATTCCAGGATCCTCGCGTGCGCGCTCAACCTCGCCACCGAGGGTCGCGACGTGGTGCTGGTGAGCAAGGACATCCCGCTGCGCGTCAAGGCGGGCGCCGTGGGTCTCCCGGCCGACGAGTTCCGCGCCCACGACGTCGTCCCGTCCGGGTGGACCG
This sequence comes from Prescottella defluvii, assembly GCF_000738775.1. GTDB lineage: Bacteria > Actinomycetota > Actinomycetes > Mycobacteriales > Mycobacteriaceae > Prescottella > Prescottella defluvii. The sequence goes on along the minus strand of NZ_JPOC01000018.1, from coordinate 1,131 downwards.
GGATGACCGAACTGGATGTCGAGTCGGGCGTCATCGACCAACTGTTCGCCGAGGGGGTCGTCGATCTCGACGAGGCCCGGGAGTTGCCGTGTCACACCGGTATTCGGCTGCTGGGGGAGCGGTCGAGCGCGCTGGGGCGTGTCACCCCGGACAAGCAGGTGCAACTGGTGCGGGGCGAGCGGGAAGCGTTCGGCCTGCACGGCCGGTCGGCGGAACAGCGCGTCGCACTCGACCTGCTGCTCGACGAGAGCATCGGCATCGTCTCCCTCGGCGGCAAGGCCGGCACCGGCAAGTCCGCCCTGGCGCTGACGGCAGGCCTCGAGGCGGTCCTCGAACGGCGCAGCCATCGCAAGGTCGTCGTGTTCCGGCCCCTGTACGCGGTCGGCGGTCAGGAACTGGGCTACCTACCGGGCAGCGAGAGCGAGAAGATGGGGCCGTGGGCGCAGGCCGTCTTCGACACCCTCGACGGCCTCGCGAGCCCCGAGGTGATGGAGGAGGTGCTCGGCCGCGGCATGCTGGAAGTGCTGCCGCTCACGCACATTCGTGGCCGGTCACTGCACGATTCGTTCGTGATCGTCGACGAGGCGCAGTCGCTCGAACGCAATGTCCTGCTCACCGTGCTGTCCCGGCTCGGCAGCGGGTCACGGGTCGTGCTCACCCACGACGTCGCCCAGCGCGACAACCTCCGCGTCGGCCGGCACGACGGTGTCGCCGCCGTCATCGAGAAGCTCAAGGGCCACCCGCTGTTCGCGCACGTCACCCTCACCCGCAGCGAGCGTTCGCCGATCGCGGCCCTCGTGACCGAGATGCTCGAGGAATTCGGTCCCAACGCCTGACCCGCTCACGGCCGAATGTCACATGCGTTCAGTTGGAGCGAACGTATGTGACATTCGGCCATTGGTGCCGGATGTTGAAATGTAGTTGATTCTGGTCCGCAATTCGCACTCTGCGATGGTGTAGTTCCTGCTCAGGGCTGTTTCTGCGCCAAATCGTTGATCAATAGTGAAACGTGTTCTAGATTTTGGGGGCAAACTTTCACACTCGGATCAGGAGCGGATATGGCAGCGCAGACGGATCGAGAAGAGCGGTTCGACGTGGTCGTGGTGGGGTCCGGCGGGGCCGGTATGGCGG
>NZ_JPOC01000017.1 GCF_000738775.1 Prescottella defluvii | reverse complement strand
TCGCAGGGCCGCGGCATGCCGGGCCCGGTCCAGACCCGGCATGCCGCGGCCCTGCGATACGCGGAGAGCCACCCGGACTCGGCGCCGCCGGGCGCGAACGACTTTCACTGCCGCCCGGCCGCCGCTCGCCCCAATCCGGTGGTCCTGGTCCACGGCAGCGACTCGGACTCGTACTCCGACTGGGCGGCGCTGTCACCGCTTCTCGCCGCGCGAGGATTCTGCGTGTTCACCCTCAACTACGGCGCGGACGGCACACTCGGGAAGTACGCCCGCGCCGACATCGTCCGCAGCGCACGGGAGGTGGGGGAGTTCGTGGCGCAGGTCCGGGGGGCCACCGGTGCGGCGACGGTCGATCTGGTCGGCTATTCGCAGGGCGCCACCGTGGCGCGCTACTTCGTCAATCGGCTCGACGGGGCTGCGGCGGTGGAACATTGGGTAGGAGTGGCGTCGCCCACATACGGCGGCATCATGTTCGGGCTGGTGCCGTTGTTGCGACTGCTGCCGAAACCTGACCGGATCGTGGAGGCCCTCACCTCGGAGGCGATCAGCCAGCAGATGCAGGGATCGCCCTTCCTGACCGCACTCAACGACGGCGGCGACACCGTGCCGGGTCCGGAGTACACGACGATCGGATCCCGCTTCGACGAGATGATCCAGCCCCACACGAACATCGCCCTGCGTGACCCGGGGGCGGTGAATCTGTCGGTGCAGGATCTGTGTCCGGAGAACCGGGGCGGGCACTTCAACATGGTCTACGACCCGTTCGCACTGGGGTTGGTGGTGCGGGCCCTGGACCCGACTGCTCCCGGGCCGACCTGTGCGCCCGTTCCGTTGGGCGCCGGAATTGCCGAGATGATCCTGGAAAGTAATTCGTGACCGTTCGTACCTGGTTCGGTGTGTGAGTCGATCATTTGTTGTCGATTCCGGTCGGTGGAGGGTGAATTACTCTGCTGTCATTATCACCCTCGGATCAAGATCGGTAACATTCGATCAGTCGTGAGAGGTAAGCCTTCACTGTCGTGGGCGGAAATGAATTTCAGTCGAGGGCTTTGGTCCCTTTCTGTCCACTTCTTGACCCTTCAATCATGAGTGGCGAATCCCTCTCGGAATCGATGCAGGACACGGTATTATTTCGAGCGCAGGGGGTCCATCCGCCTCGGTCGACATCGTGCGGCCGAGGCGGATGGAGGGTGGTCCGGGCAGGGGGTAACAGGTGACCCATCCGATCTGTATATCGAATCTATTACGGAATGATTGGAAAGGTGTGATTACCCTCGCTGTGTCGCGGGCGACTGGCGGAATCTTCCAATGTCGGGGTGTCTAATTCTCGAGCAGGGGGACTGTCGATTGTTTGATCAAGTTGGTTTCGTTGCGGTCGTGGAGAAATTCGCGAAGCTACAGGCCGCAACAGTGGAGGCCGATCGTGTGCTGGAAGGCCTGATCGAACTGATCTCGGATTCGCTCGGACTCGCCGGCGGCGGCGTCGTGGCCGATCACGACGGTCTGCCCACTTCGGTGACGGCGACTGGACGGGGTGTCGACCTCGATCACCTGGCGCAGTTGGTGTCGGGCGATCCCTGCGCCGATGCCATCGCTCGCCGGAGGGTCCTGCACATCGAGGACGTCGACGATCATCGGGACGCCGCGCCGCAGTTCGTCGCAGAGGCCCGGCGATCCGGGCTGGTGTCGCTGGCGCTGTTCCCGCTCGGGTACGGCGGCCGCACGGTCGGTGCTCTCGTCCTGGTTTCGGATCGTCCGCGGCGTTGGCCGGCGGACGAGATCTCCGTCGTCGGTGTGCTCGCCGACATGGTGTCCGTCTACCTGGCTCAGAGATCGGCGGTCCGTCGGTACGAGCAGCGGTCCGGGCAACTGGAACGGGCTCTGACCAGTCGGATCGTCGTCGAGCAGGCCAAGGGGATCATCTCCAACGCCAACAGCATCGGCATCGACGCGGCCTACCAGCTGATCCGGAGTCACGCCCGGTCGCACAATGTCACGGTGCACACCGTCGCCGAGGCGATCGTCACCCTCGGGCTGCGCGTATAGGCACACGAACGCCGCTCGCCCGCACCGGCCGGTGCGGGCGAGCGGCGTTCGTCACAGGGTTCGCGAGGCCCCGTACGTTGCCACCGAGTGGCTTCCCCGATCGGTGGTGACGGTGTAGACGGCGAACGGCTGAATCGACACGTCGCCGAGGCACCCGTCGATCTTGATGCGAGCCGCGTCGAACGACACCCCGGACTCCGGCCCGTACGAGACCTGCTTGCCGAGTGAAACATCCTGACTGGTACCGAGTTTGGGATTGATCAGGATCGACGGTCCCACGCCGAAGTTCATTCCGATTCCCGGTGTCGGGAGCATCGTGATCGCGGGGCCGGCCGACATCTGGATCGCGACCTGCACGCCACCGGAGACGTCGACCGCGCAGCCGACCCGGTAGCCGACGTCGAGTGTGCCGCTCGTGACGTCCTCGGAGCCGTCACCTGTCGCGGTGGCGACGGCCGAGACCGACACGAGGCTCTCCCGCGAGGTCGGCATGAACGTGTGGCTCGGAACAGATTCGACGGCGTCGTCCGAGAGCGTCACCGTCAGCGCGCCGGCCGGGGTGGGCGCGGTGCGCTCGGCCGCCGCCGCTGTCCCCGGCGTCGCGAGGGCCAGCGCGCTCGACAGGGTGAGTATCGCTGTCGCGGACCATGTGGCGGTCCGTCGAGATCGTGCGTGGAGTGGCACCGGGTTCATGTCGACATTCCTTACCTGTTGTGCGGATGTGGAGGGGCATGCCCAGGGGCGGCAGTTCGGCTGGGGTCAGGCGATCTCGCCGCGGAGTTCCTGCTCGGGTTCGTGGTCCTGCCCGCGGACGACGCGCAGTTTCGGTGGCGGGGTTTGTGCTGCCCCCGGGCCGCCGGCGGTGCCGGGTTCGGACCTCGACCGTCTCGAGGGACTTCGCCACACACCGGAGTCTCGACTGCTCCACGCCAGCGGCAGCGTGCGCAGGCACACCGCAGCGTCGACGACGCGCATGGCGGGGAAGGCGAGGGCGTAGAGCAGATAGCGGGGGCGGCGGCTGATCACGGCGGCCAGCACGGTCAACAGGAAGTCGGGAATCAGTACGCCGGCGAGCAGAATCAGGGGCGGTGGTATCTCCGGTTGCCAGGTTCCGATCCCGAGGTCCCCGACGATCTGTGCGGTGACCGAGAGGGCCAGCAGCGGCAGGAAGAGCACGAACAGCAGGCTGCTGGTGACCAGTTCGGCGACGTAGGCCGCCAGCGCCACCCAGAATCGACCCGCGTGGAGTCGGTGACGTCGCAGTGTCTGCCAGAACCCGAGGGCCCAGCGCCGGATCTGCTTGACGTAGTCGCCGAAGTTGTCCGGGTCCTGGGTGTAGGCGATTGCGGCGCGGGGATGGAAGGCGATGCGCCCCAACTTCTTCGCGTGGACTTCGAAGGTCATGTTGAAGTCCTCGATGACGAGCCCGGGGGCGCTCACGTCGATGTCCTTCAGTGCCCGCGTGCGGTACATGCTGGCGAAGCCGGGGACGATCGTGACGGCGTCGGCCCAGCGCGCGGCCTGACCGTACTTCAGCAGATACTGCACCGCGATGTACACCCGCTCGCGGTAGGCCACCAGGAACCGGCCCAGCCGGCTCGGCGGGTCGGGTGTGGCGATCGTGGTGGCCCGGCCTGCGACCGCGACGACTCCGGGTTCGGCGAGTTCGGCGAGCCCGGTGGTGAGGTAGTCCGGTGCCAGGTGGGTGTCGGCGTCGAGCAGCATCACCACCTCGAATCGTTCGCACAGGCCGAAGTGTTCGATCCCGGCCGCGAGCGCGCCGGCCTTGCCCCGGTTCGGGTTCAGTTCGAGGACTTGTGCTCCCGCCGTGCGGACGATCTCGGCGGTGCGGTCCGACGACCCGTCCGAGATGACGAAGATGTTGGTCAGTGGGACGAGCGAGGCCGCGGAGGAGATCGTTTCTCCTATCACCAGTTCCTCGTTGTGGGCCGCGACCAGCACGGCTACGTCGCCGGGTGTCAACGGCGGCCTGCTCGGCCGGTCGTCCGGGTGCCGTCCCCGCCGGTGGGTCCACCGGAACGTCAGTACTCTCCCGGCCCCGACCGACGCCCAGAAGAGAGTGTTGATCCCGAACGCGAGCAGCATGATCAAGACGAGTGTCGTCATCGAAACCCCTTGCCTCGAAGGAGGAGCGAACCGCGGACCGCGGAACCGGTCACTGCTGGACCCCACTGGTGGTGACGAGCGTCAGCCAGGGGCCCGGAGGAACGTCGCCCTCGTCGACGAACTGCCAGTCGACGCGATCGTTCTGGCCGTCGAGTTCCCGGAAGCCCAGACAGCCGTTCAGCGCCGGGGACACATCGAGTCCCGCGCCGTTGAACTCGTCGCTGGCGGGCCGGCGATCGTCCGCGCCGAACACGTAGTCGGCGTCGTGGTAGTTGGCCGGTCCGGCATCCTGGATCTGGCCGTAGCACGTGTTGTCACCGCTCTTCAGGCGCACCCAGCGGTTCTTCATCAGGCTGAAGGAGGGGTCCGAGATGCGCTCACGGTAGGGAGATTCGTCGGCCCAGGGGACCACTTCACCGCGCTGCGCGAACGCGATCTCGTCGTTGACGTCGTCGAAGGGCAGGTCCAGGTAGAAAGGGTTCTCGCGCGGCGTCATGTTCCTGGGGAAGTACCCGTTGTCGGCGGTGCGGGACTCGGTGCGGCACTGGCCGTCGACCGAGACGCCGTCGCACCCGCCGTAGCTCTCGAGCCAGTGTGCGTCGTAGGTCGACAACACCTGGCTGCCGTCCTCGGCTGTGGGGTCGAAGATCTCGCCGACCCAGAACGTCGTCGCGACGATGTCGGTGTGCCACGGATACTCGGCGGCGGCGGCGACGGCGGGGCCGGGCTGGGCCGCATCCGCGGCGCAGCCCGTCGCGGCGGCCGCACCTGCCACTGCGACGGCGCCCAGCATCCTCGAAACGGTGTGGGGGGTCATGGTTCTCCTTCTGCTCGCACTTGTCCCGGTGTGCTGGAAGCGGTCGCCGCCGGTGCCGACCGATCCGGGAGGTGATCCTCGGACCGGTCGGCGGTGGCGGGCGGGTGCCGGGACTCAGTCCGCGAGAGGCCCGGTGTTCGGCAGGAAGGTCTGGCCGGGCTGCAGTTCCTCCGGCCCGGGCACGTAGTGCAGTTGCGGTGCGACCTGCCCGCGCCGATCGCTGCGGTCGGTGTCGGGGATCGACTTCATGCCGCGTTCCGGTGCCGTCGTGCCGTCACCCGGTGCGGTGCCCGTGCTGCCGAGCCCCCAGGAACCTGTCGGCGGCTGCGGCGAGCCGGCGCTGGTGTCGGTGATCGAGTAGTCGTCGGTGTGCAGTTCGCCGTCGCCGAACAGGTTGAGACCGAAGCTGATTCCGGTGGCTCCGGCAGGCACCGCCGGAGTCGTCCACTCCGCGGCGGTGTACTCGGATGCGACGTCGAACCAGGGACTGGAGGTCCAGTACGCCCACGTACCGACCGCGGTCCGGTAGTACACCGCGAACTGTGTCGGGGCGGTGGACTTGTACCAGGCGGACAGTGCGTAGGTGTGTCCGGGAACGGCCCCGGGGGAGCATTCACCGAGATCGAGCGTCGGCAGCAGTTTCGCATCGCCGTCCACGTAGCCGGTCATCGACAGGCGCGCCGCGACACTGCCGCTGCGAGCCTCGGGGACCGTGGCGAACGTCGGTGAGTTGACGCCGTAGCCGCCCGCCATCCAGCACGTGGGCAGTCCGTTCGCGCCCACCGCTTCGAGGCCGGGGTTCGGTGCGCCGTTGACGCCCGGGGCCGCGACGGGGGCGACGGGACCGGGTGTCGCCGGTGCGACGGGTCCGCCGATCACCTCACGGACGGTCTTGACGGAGGTGTTGTCGGCCGCCCGAGCGGCGAGCCAACCGGCGAACTCGTCGAGCAGTTCCGGCGAGACGGACAGCCCGGCGGGATCGCAGTTGCCGGCGCAGACGTGGTGGAAGGTCAACTGGATCCATCCGCCTCCGTCGTTCTCGGCGGCGGTGACCACATTCTGCAGATCCGCGAGGGTCCAGGTGCTGTCCACCTGGTCCGGTGCCTTGGTATAGAACGGGTTCTGGGGCGGCACGGCCTCGGCGCGGTCGCATCCTTCACACCCGAATCGGGTCTCGACGTCCCCGAGTCCGCGCGCACTGTTGTATCCGCACTGCCTCGCGAGCGCCTCGGTGTCGGCGGTCGCCGAAGCGAACGGGTACGCGAAGGAGGTGACGTCGAATCCCCAGCCGGTCAGATTCGCCCGGTCGTTGCAGATCTGCCGGGTCGCCTCGTCCCGCGACATCGCGGTCAGGTCGGGGTGTGTGACGGAATGGCCGCCGATCTCGTGGCCCCCGGCGGCTATCCCTCGGAGATCCGCCTGCGTCAGGTATCCGGGCTGATCGACGTAGCCGGAGGGGACGAAGAACGTCCCGCGCAGACCGTTGGCCTGGAGGGTCTGCGCGGCCACCGTCGCATCCGCATTGCCGTCGTCGAACGTCAGGCTCACCACGGTGGGCGCTGCGGCGGCCGCCGCAGGTGCACCGGCCCCGACCGAGAACAGCGTCGGCGCGACGAGAAGGGTCAGGGCACTGACCAGGCCCAGCATCCGGTATCGCCGCCGGACAGGTGGCCGGTGTGGGCGTGGGTGCCGGGACGGACGCCGGGCCGGACGGAGCCGATTCTGACTGTTCATGCTGTGCCTTTCGGATCGACGGATCATTCGACGGTCACTGACTTGGCAAGATTGCGAGGCTTGTCGACGTCCCGGCCGAGGGCGAGTGCGAGTTCGCGTGCCAGGACCTGCATCGGGACGACGGATTCGAGCGGCCCGCACGGCGCCGGACCGGGGTGCAGCACCGGGACGGTGCTGCCGTCGATTCCGATGCTGATGATGCGTCCGCCGCGGGCCCGGACCTCGGCGATGTTCGCGGAGATGCGCGGGTCACCGTGGTCGACGACGACGACCGGGGTGCCGGACTCGATCACCGCCAGCGGCCCGTGCTTGAGCTCCCCGGCCGGATGGTGCTCGGCCCACCGGTACGTGAGTTCCTTGAGTTTGAGGGCGCCTTCGGCCGCATAGGGAACGCCGGCGCCACGCCCGAGGAAGACGAACCCGGTCGCGGTGGCGAGCTCGTCCACGATCGGCGGGATCAGCTGTTGCGCAGTCTCGACCGCGGCCGCGAGACGGGCCGGGATCCCGTTCAGCGAATGCATCAGCCGAGTCGCGATCTCCGGTGCGAGTCGTTCGGTCGCCACCATCGAGGACAGCATCAGCGAGACTCCGGAAATGACCTGGCACACGAAGGTCTTCGTGGCCGCGACCCCGATCTCGGGGCCCGCGGAGCAGGGGAGGACGGCGTCGGCACGGCGCGCGAGCGTCGAATGCGTGGAGTTGGTCAATGCGAGCAGCGGTCCGTCCCCGGGGGAGCGCAGGTCCAGTGCGCGCAACACGTCGGCGGTCTCGCCGGACTGGCTGATCGCGAGCGTGAGCGTCTTCGGGTCCGACTGCTCTCGAAGCGTTTCGCTGGCGACGGTCGCGGTGAACGGGATGGCGCCCGCCCCGCGCGCGCAGTTGCCGATCACCTGACCGGCGTGCATCGAGGTACCGCACGCGACCACGCGCAGCCGGTCGAAATCGGGGAGGCCGAGTCCGGACCACAGTGATCCGTCGGCGACACCGCCGCCGATTCGGGTGAGCAGGCGCGCGGCCACCCGCGGCTGTTCGGTGATCTCCTTGCTCATGAAGTCGGTGTGGCGGCCGAGGCTCAAGTCGGTCCGCGCCCACGACTGCCGTCGGAGCGGCGGCGGTGAACACCTCGCCCCGCGACGGTTCCAGGTGAAGACGTCGCCGAGTTCCACGACGTCCCCGTCGTCGAGGGTGCGGAACTCGTCGACCCAGTCGGCGATCGCGGCCGCGTCGCTCGTGGCGAAGACGCAGCCCCTGGCGCGAGCGACCAACAGTGGCGAACGGTTGGCGGCGGCGACGAGCCGGCCGGTGCCCTGCTCGAGCACCGCGAGGGCCCAGGAACCGGAGAGTCGATCGACCACCTGTTGAACGGCGGTCAGCAGGTTGCCGGACGTCGCGAGGCAGTCCTCGATCAGGTGGGGGACCACCTCGCTGTCGACGTCGGACGTGAACCGGTGTCCGGTGGCGCGCAGTTCCCTCCCCAGCTCATCGGCATTGGTGATGATTCCGTTGTGCACTACTGCGATTCGCCCGGTGCAGTCGAGATGTGGGTGCGCGTTGGTCTCGTCGACGCCGCCATGGGTCGCCCAGCGCGTGTGCCCGATCCCGAGCCCGTCGAGTTCGGGCCCGGTCCAGCGCGTCACCTGCTGCTCGAGTGCGCCGATCCGGCCGATCGTTCGAAGCCGGGCGATGTCGCCGTCCTCGGTGCGGACGGCGACACCGACCGAGTCGTAGCCGCGGTACTCGAGCCGCTTCAGTGCCGGTAGCAGGTAGTCGAGGGCAGGACCGTTGGTCCGGCAAGCGATAATTCCGCACATTGCTGATCCTTCGATGCCAGAGGGGATGCACCGGCAGGGCCGGTCGAATGAAAGTCGTTGATGCTCAACGGGTCACAGGCTGCACCGCCAGATCGACGGGTCCTCACCGCCGAGCCGCCACAGCGCGACACCGGCCAGCCCGTGCCGCCGCGCGAGGGCGGCTCGCGCCCTGACGCTGCGGGCGTTCTCGAACCACACCTCGTGGGTGATTCCCTCCACGACATACGTGAAGTGCGTGGACAGGGCAGTCTCGTCCCAGCGCATCGACGGGCGGTGCGCCGCCGCGACCGACATCACCTCGGTCCACGTGAGCGGCGTCCCTGCCGAGCCGACCCAGTCGTAGCCGTAGAGGCCGACTCCGAGGACGAGTTTCTCCCGCGGAATCCTCGTGACGGCGTACCGGACGACCTCCTCGACCCAGTCGTACGGGGCGATCGGTCCCGCCGTACTCGTCGCCCAGTGCCGGTCGTAGGCCATCACGATCACCCGATCGGCGCCGGCGGCGATCGCGGCGTAGTCCTGCGCCTCGTTGTGCTGCCCGTAGCCCGCGTCGGTCGGCTTCGCGTGAACGGCGACGTCGAGCACGCGGCCGATCCGGTGCAGCGCGGTGCCCAGGTCGCCGACGAAGGTGGAGAAGTCGTCACGATCGGCGGCGGACAGATCCTCGTAGTCGATCTGGATACCGTCGAAGCCATGCGTGGTGACCAGATCGGTGAGGGCCTCGACATGGGTGCGGCGGAGCGCCCGATCACGCAGGACCGCCGCTATCGTCTCGCGATCCCATTGTCCGTCGGTCGTGTTCGTGATGGTGGGAACGGTCCGGATGCGGTCGGCGCCCGAACCGACGGGGAGGGCGGAATCGGCGTCCGGGCCCGCTCCGGCGGCCGCGGTCAGGGTGCCGTCGCGCGCCACCGAGTACGACCAGGGGGAGACGACGTCGATGAATCGGGCGTACTCGTGCATCGACGTCAGCGCAGCGCTCCGGTCCCAGTACGGAACGGCCCCGATCACCATTGGCGCCGGGGGGCGGTCGGTGACTCGCGCGTCCGCATGGAGTTGCGAGAGTGCGGCGGTGGCCGCCAGCGCAACCGTCATGCATGTCCGCGGGTGGTCGCGGAGAGTGATTCGGGTGGTCATCTGCGTGCGCCCACCCCGGACCGGGCCGTGTCGACGTCTGCGCCGGGTAGCGCGTGGGCGACACGAGCGATGATCTCGTCCAACCTGGTGGTGGGTTCGAATCCCACCAGTTCCCGCGCACGTCGGTTGTCGGGAACCCGGCGTCGCATGTCCTCGTAGCCCGACGCGTAGGCCTGCTCGTACGGCACGAGGGAGATCGCACTGTCGGAGCCGAGGATCTCCACCACCCGTTCGGCCAGGTCGAGGATCGAGACCTCCTGTGCTCCACCCAGGTTGAACGCACGGCCGTACGCGGCGGGCTGTTCGGCGATCGCGACGATCGCCGGCACGACGTCCCCGACATACGAGAAGCACCGCGTCTGCTGCCCGTCCCCGAACACCGTGAGGGGCTCGCCGCGCAGGGCCTGCCCGACCAGGGTCGGCACGACCATCCCGTATCGACCGGTCTGGCGGGGGCCGACGGTGTTGAACAGGCGCACCATGGCCACTCGCAGTCCGAACTCGCGCCAGTACGCGTGTGCGAACGCCTCGTCGATGCCCTTCGCGGCGGCGTACGTCCAGCGGGCGGTGAGCGGGGAGCCGAGGATGCGATCGGCATCCTCGGACAGCGCGTCTGAGGTGTTCTTGCCGTAGACCTCACTGGTCGAGGCGAGCAGCAGGGTCGAGCCCGCGTCGAGACACGCATCCAGAACCGTCTCGGTGCCGTGGATGTTCGTTCGCAGGCTCTCGAGTGGACTGTCGACGATCAACCGGACACCGACGGCCGCAGCGAGATGGAACACACGGTCCGCCCCGCCGACCGCGCTGTCGACGGCGTCGCGGTCGAGGATCGATCCTTCGACGAAGCGGAATCCGGCGGCGCCCGACACCGATTCGAGGTTGGCGAGCTTGCCTGTCGAGAGGTCGTCGAGCACCACGACCTCGTCGCCCTGCCGGAGCAGGTACTCGACCAGATGACTGCCGATGAACCCGGCACCTCCGGTCACTGTGGTTTTCATCGTCAGCAAGTCCTTTCGCTCGTCAGGTTCCGGGGTTGCTACAGCGCCACGCGGCGCGGTAGCCGATCGAGTCGATAGGTGGTGTCGAGGATCGCCTGCGCCGTGGCGAGCCAGCCGAGATCGACCCCGTCGTGCGCGGTGTGCACGATCACGAGATCGGCCTCGAAGCCCGCGGGGTCCGCGATGTCGGTGAGTACCGTGCCGTCGGGCAGGTTCAGGGCGGGGAAGTTCGGATCGTGGTACGCCACGGCGGCGCCCATCTCGATGAGGTCGGCGATGATCTCCAACGCCGGCGATTCCCGCAGGTCCTCGACATTGGGCTTGTAGGCGACCCCGACGACCAGGACGCGCGCCCCGACGATCCCGCAGCCGTGCTCGGAGAGCGTCTGCCGGGCACGTTCGGCGACCCGGTGCGGGCGCGCCGCGATGCCGTTCATCGCCTGCTCGATCAGCGGCGTGCTCAGCCGCTTCTTCCGCAACTGCCACAGCAGGTAGTGCGGATCGCACGGGATGCAGTGCCCGCCGACTCCCGGTCCGGGGAAGAACGGCATGAAGCCGTAGGGCTTGGTGGCGGCGGCGTTGATCACGTCCATCACGTCGAGGCTCAGTGATCGGCAGATCTCCGCGAACTCGTTCGCGAGTGCAATGTTGACCGCTCGGAAGGTGTTCTCCACGAGCTTGGTCATCTCGGCGGCGTCGGTCGACTCGACGCCGTGCACGTTCGCCGTGTAGCGGTGCAGTACGGCGGCCGCGGCCGTGGTGCACGCTGCGGTAGCGCCTCCGACCACGCGAGGAACCTCCTCGTGAGCGAACCGCTCGTTGCCGGGGTCGATGCGCTCGGGACTGAAGGCGACGAAGACGTCGGTGCCGACCTCGAGCCCCCTCGCGGTCAGTTCGGTGGTCAGGAGGTCGCGGGTGCTGCCGACGTAGGTCGTGGACGTCAGGATGAGGACCTGACCGGGAACGGCGTGCTCGACGACGGCCTTGCAGGCCCGGCGCAGGATGTCCAGCTCGGGTGTGAGGTACTCGTCGACCGGAGTCGGGACGCAGACGATCACCGCGGCGGCGTCCGACAGTCGGGCGATCTCACTGGTCGTCGCGTATCCGTCGTCCTGCAGCGCGTCCGCCAGTCGCCGACGGTCCGCGTCGACCAGATCTGCGCGTTGTCGGCGGACGATGTCGAGTCGGTCCTCGCTGATGTCGATGCCGAGCACCCGGGCGCCGGCGGCGTGGAACGCGAGCGATGTCGGCAGCCCGACATACCCCAGACCGATGATCGCCACATCGAATGCGAAACCCGTGCGGGTCGCGGGGGCAGACGCTTCGAGTAACTTCACTCCGATCGTGCCGGTGTGGCCGGACTTCGTATCCCTCAACAGCATTGCGGTACCCCTTACCGAGAAGTCGGATGTGCTCGGAGAATGGCGGCGACGTGGCCGGTGTGTGGTGGCCCATGGCCTCCATGGGCGCGATCGAGCGTGCGCGGAGGATCGAAAGATATTGTGGTGCAGGTGTTTCGGATTTCTTCGATGACTGCTCGCGTCTGTCGGCCCGTCCGGAGCCGGACTGGTCGAGGCGCTGATCCGAAAGGACGGCCACCGGTCTGCCGGGGTGGCTCGTGAATGGCCACCGGTCTGCCGGGGTGGCGAATGATGTGCCCTGTCCTGCCGGGGTGCTGGGGCAGCGGGTTCGCGTCGAAAGCTACCTCGAGCGCGGACGGTTCCGGGTCGGAATCCTTAAAATGTCACTGCGGCGACCGGCGTGGCGCGCGATCCGGTGGTGTGTTCGTGATATTGGCCCGATGGGGGTGGTGTTGTCGTGGATCCGACGACATTCACCAGCGCCCGTTCTGCATGGTTTTCCGCAGATCGTCTTCCAGGCCTTATGGTTCCGACCATGAGCCTTGATACCCGGCCGCCCGGGCCCGGCGCGGACACCGCGGCGGACGAACCGGCAGCGGTTCCCGCAGTCCGACGATTCGGCCGGCGACTGCGCACCCACCTTCGCAGACTGCACCCGGTGGGCCTGGCCGTCGCGCTGGTGTTCTTCACCTGGTCGATGAGTCCCTCGCTGCTCCCGCGGGCGTGGTATCTGCAGGGGCTGGCGACGGGCATCTCGGTTGCGCTCGGCTACGGCGTCGGCTGCCTCGCCGCCTGGATCGTGCGGGCGTGCGGCGTCCAGCCGAAGTGGTCGGCGCGGACACGGCTGATCGGCTGGTGGATTCTCGGCGGCGCCACGGCGGTCGTCGTTCCGGTGTTCCTCGTGCTCGGATCGGTGTGGCAGAACTTCGCCCGCGAACTCGTCGGCATCGCGCAGGACGCCCCGGGGAACATCCTGCTGGTGTTCCTGATCGCCGTCGTGGTGTGGTTCGTGCTGCTCGAGGCGGGGCGCGGGATCCGAGTGGGGACACGCAAACTCACGAGCGTGGCCCGGCGCCTGGTGCCGCGGCCGGCGGCGAACGTGGCCGGTCTGCTGGTGGCGGTCGTGATCGCGGTGCTGGTCGTCAACGGCGCGCTGTACAAGGGCCTGATCGCGTTCGCCAACTGGAGCTTCTCGGGCGCCGACACCGCGACGGCGGCGGGTGTCGAGGAACCGACGGCGCCCGAGCGGAGTGGATCACCGGCGTCCGCCCAGGCCTGGGACACGCTGGGTCAGGAAGGACGCACCTTCGTCGGCCGGGGCCCGAACGCGGAGCGGATCACCGAGGTGACGGGCCGACCCGCGATCGAGCCGATCCGGGTGTACGCCGGCCGCGAATCTGCCGAGTCCATCGCCGGCGTCGCCGATCTCGTCGTCGCCGAGCTCGACCGCACCAAGGCCTGGGAGCGGAAGGTGCTGGCGGTCAACACCACCACCGGCCGCGGCTGGGTGAACCAGAACGTCGCGTCGTCGCTGGAGTACATCGAGGCCGGCGACACCGCCATCGCGTCGATGCAGTACTCCTTCCTGCCTAGCCCGCTGGCCTTCATCGCGGACCGGGAGACCCCGCAGGTGGCCGGCCGGGCCTTGTTCAACGCGGTGTTCGCGCGCTGGATCGACCTGCCCGTCGAGACCCGGCCCAAGCTTGTCGTGTTCGGGGAGAGCCTCGGCTCGTACGGCGGACAGAACGCGTTCGCGGGTTACCAGGACATGGCGACCCGGGTCGACGGTGGCCTGTGGGTGGGCACTCCCAACTTCACGCCGCAGTGGCGGGAGGTGACCGCGGACCGCGATGCGGGATCCTCGGAGATCCTGCCGGTCGTCGACGAGGGCCGGTCGGTCCGGTTCGCGTCCGAGCCCGGCGATCTCGACCTCGACACCGAATGGGGGCCGCGGCGGGTCGTGTACTGGCAGCACGCCAGCGACCCGATCGTGTGGTGGTCGCCGTCGCTGCTGTTCAACGAGCCCGACTGGCTGCGTGAACCGCGCGGACGCGACGTCGATCCCAACATGTCGTGGCTGCCGCTCGTCACCTTCTGGCAGGTGACGCTCGACATGATCTTCTCGGCGGACGTCCCGGCCGGGCACGGGCACGCGTACGGCCCCGAGGCCGCCGGAATGTGGGCCCGGATCCTGCAGCCGGCCGACTGGTCCGACGCCGACACCGAACGGGTGGAGGCGGCACTGACCGGTGGCTGAACTGCTCCTTCGGGTCCGTAGAATCCCGGAGTGAACCCTCTTCCGGCATCGCCGGGATTCGACGCTCCGGGAGCCGCCCTCGTGAACACCTCGCCCACCCGCTCCGACCATCTGGAGGCCCGGAGCTGATGCGCATCGTCTTCGCGGGGACACCGGAACCGGCTGTGCCGTCGCTGCAGCGGCTGATCGACTCCGAACGTCACGAGGTGGTCGCCGTCGTGACCCGGCCCGACGCGGTGGCCGGGCGCGGGCGGAAGTTGGTCCGTTCGCCCATCGGGCAGCTCGCCGACGAGCACGGCATCGAGGTGCTCACGCCGACGTCCGCGTCGGATCCGGAGTTCCTGGCTCGGCTGCAGGAACTCGCGCCGGACGCGTGCCCGGTGGTCGCGTACGGCAACCTGCTGCCGCGTCCGGTGCTCGACGTCCCGCGGCACGGGTGGATGAACCTGCACTTCTCGCTGCTGCCCGCGTGGCGGGGCGCCGCCCCCGTGCAGGCCGCGATCAACGCCGGTGACGAGATGACCGGCGCGACCGTCTTCGCCCTCGACGAGGGCATGGACACCGGGCCCGTGTACGGCGTGGTGACCGAGACGATCCGCACCACCGACACGGCGGGCGCCCTGCTCGGGAGGCTCGCTGAGAGCGGTGCGCTCCTGCTCGAATCGGTGCTCGACGGTGTCGAGGACGGTGCGGTGCACGCCGTCCCGCAGCCGCCCGACGGTGTGTCCCACGCACCGAAGGTGTCGGTCGAGTCCGCGCGGATCCGCTGGGACCAGCCCGCTCTCGCCGTCCACCGGCACGTGCGGTCGGTGACCCCGGCTCCCGGCGCGTGGACGATGATCGGCGATCTGCGAGTGAAGGTCGGACCCGTGACGTTGGCGCAGGAGACGTTGCGGCCCGGGCAGATCGAGGTGCGCAAGGACGGCTTCTACGTCGGCACCTCCACGACGGCGGTCCGGCTGGACCAGGTTCAGCCGCAGGGCAAGAAGCAGATGGCAGCGGTCGACTGGGCGCGCGGTGCGCGCCTCGACGGAGAGGTGCGGGCACAGTGAGCGAGTCGAGGCGTCCCGACAGGTCCGGTGGCGGACAGGGTGGCGGACAGGGCGGTCGCCGGAGCGGTGGCCGCGGCGGGAACGCCGGTCGGGGCGGCGGTGGCGGCCGGGGCGGCGACAACAACCGGCCCCGCCAGGCCAGGCGGCCCGACCCGGCGCAGGCGTCCGTCGATCAGTCGCGGCGCGCGGCCCGGGACGTGTTGCGCGCGGTCCGCGAACGTGACGCGTACGCGAATCTCGTTCTGCCGGGGTTGCTCCGGGAGCGACGTCTCGACGGCCGCGACGCCGCCCTGGCGACGGAGTTGGCCTACGGCACCGCCCGCGCCCGCGGGCTGCTGGACGCCGTCATCGCCAAGTGCGCCGGCCGCCCGATCGACGAGATCGACGGTCCGCTGCTCGATGTCCTGCAACTCGGCGCGTACCAGTTGCTGCGTACCCGCATCGCTGCGCACGCCGCGGTCGCGACGTCGGTGGACCTGGTTCGCGCGGAGGCCGGTTCCGGCAAGGCCGGGTTCGTCAACGCCGTCCTGCGCCGGGTGTCGGAGAAGACCGAGGACCAGTGGGTGGCCGAACTGGCCCCGGACGCCGCCGTGGACCCGGTGGGGCACCTCGCGTTCCGGTACGCCCACCCGACGTGGATCGCGCAGGCGTTCGCCGACGCGCTCGGTGCAGATGCCGGTGAGCTCGAGGCCGTGCTCGCCGCCGACGACGCCCGTCCGGCGGTCCACCTGGTCGCCCGGCCCGGTGAGATCTCGGCGGAGGAACTGGCACTGATCACCGGCGGCGAGGTGGGTCCCTACTCGCCGTACGCCGTCCATCTGGACGGCGGTGACCCCGGCCTGCTCGACGCGGTCCGCGAGGGTTTGGCGGGCGTGCAGGACGAGGGCAGCCAGCTGGTGGCCCGGGCGCTCACGCTCGCCCCGCTCGAGGGTGCCGACGGTGGACGCTGGCTCGACCTGTGTGCCGGTCCGGGCGGCAAGGCCGCGCTGCTCGGCGCGCTGGTCGGGATCGAGGGTGGACGTCTCGACGCGGTGGAGCCGGTCGAGCACCGTGCCGACCTGGTTCGCAAGACCACCCGCGAACTGCCGGTCGACGTGCACGTCGCGGACGGTCGCGACCCCGGCCTGGATGGCGGCTACGACCGGATTCTCGTCGACGCCCCGTGCACCGGTCTGGGTGCGCTGCGCCGGCGTCCCGAGGCCCGGTGGCGGCGGCAGCCGTCGGACGTGGCGGGTCTGGTGAAGCTGCAGCGGGAGTTGCTGGCATCGGCGCTCGAGCTGGTCCGGCCGGGCGGGGTGGTGCTGTACTCCACCTGCTCGCCGCATGTCTCGGAGACGGTCGGCGTGGTCGCCGACGCCGTGCGCCGGCACGGGGCCATCGAGCTCGACACCCGTGAGCTGCTGCCCGGTGTGCCCGGTCTGGGTGACGGGCCCGGCGTCCAGCTGTGGCCGCACCGGCACGGCACGGATGCGATGTTCATGGCGGCGCTGCAGCGCCCTGCCTAGGATTCCCGGCATATCGTGAGATGGCGCTGATATCGGTCGTGTGACGCCGGTGGCCGCCCCTCCCCTGTCGAGGGATGGGCGGCCACCGGGTCTGCGCGGTGACGCTGGTCGGTCAGTAGGACCAGTTCAGGGAGCCGAAACTGCCGATCGACCCGTTGTCGGGTGGGGTGCTGTCGGTGATGTCGAGCACGACAGGAAGCGTGGCATCATCGCCGATGCTGTTGGTGGCGGTGAGGGTGAACTCGAATCGTCCGGCAGTGGTGGGGGTGCCGGTCAGTTCCCCGTCCGAGGTGAGGGTCAGGCCGTCGGGCAGGGAGCCGGCGGCGACGGTCACGGTGGGGGCCGGATAGCCGGTCAGCGTGAAGGCGTGACTGTAAGGCCGGCCGACGGCCCCGGCGGTGGGGGTTCCGTCGAGTGCGGGTTCGTCACCGATCGCGATCACCGAGACAGTGCCGCCGGTCAGATCAGTGATGTAGGCGCGGGTACCGTCCGGGGTGATCGCCACCCCGGTCGGCCGCGTGCCGACCGGGGTGGGTATGCCGACGACCGCACCCGTTGTGGTGTCGATGACAGACACCGTATTGCTGGTCTGGTTGGTGATGTAGGCGCGGGCCCCGTCCGGGGTGAACGCCACACCCCACGGAGACCCGCCGACCGGGATGGGGCTGCCGACGACCGTGTTCGTGGTGGTGTCGACGACAGACACCGTATTGCTCACCCGGTCAGTGATGTAGGCGCGGGTGCCGTCCGGGGTGATCGCGACGCCGTACGGTTGACTGCCGACCGGGATGGGTGTGCCGGCGACAGTATCGGTGGCGGTGTCGATGACCGTCACCGCACTCCGGCCCAAATTGGTGACGTAGGCGCGGGTGCCGTCCGGGGTGATCGCCACCGCCCACGGATACGAGTTCACCGGGATGGGTGAGCCGACGACGGTGTTCGTGGTGGTGTCGATCACCGATACCGTATTGCTGTCCTGGTTGGTGATGTAGGCGCGGGTGCCGTCCGGGGTGATCGCCACCCCAGTAGGTTTCGTGCCGACCGGGATGGGTGCGGCGACGACGGTGTTCGTGGTGGTGTCGATCACCGATACCGTATTGCTGTCCTGGTTGGTGATGTAGGCGCGGGTGCCGTCCGGGGTGATCGCCATCGCGCTCGGATACGAGTCGACCGGGATGGGTGAGCCGACGACGGTGTTCGTGGCGGTGTCGATCACCGACACCGAGTCGCTCTCGGAGTTGGTGACGTAGGCGCGGGTCCCGTCCGGGGTGATCGCCACCCCGAGCGGATAGGCGCCGACACCACCGATTGTGTCGATGAGTGTATCGGCCGAGGCCGAACCTCCTCCGGTGACGAGCGAGGTGGCCGCGAACGCGGCGGTGGCGATGCCCGCGAACAGCCGAACCCGTGTCCGCCGTGTCGGTGAAGACGATCGATCAAGGATGGTCATGGAGATGTGCCCTTCCTCGTGCAGTGCGCACCTCTCGGGTGCGCGGAAGCCGCAGAGGCGCAGCCCCCGCCCGGAACATAACGAACATTTGCTCCGAACAGCCGTAGCCGGCCCGAGGGGCGCGACGGAGGCTGGCCACTCGACGGCAGCCGAATCGGCGTCACGTTTCGCTCATCTCCGCTGTACATCGCAAGTTGCAGTCGGCAAGAGGTTGGATTGCTGGCACTGAAATGTGTCCTACTTCACAATGTGACGTGCTGTAATCCACAGTGGGTGACGGTCCCGCCACCCACTGAGCCCACTGAGGGCACCTGCGGAGGCGAACTGATGAATCGGGTTACCGGGAAAGTCGTTCTGATCACGGGCGCTGCGCGCGGGCAGGGCCGCAGCCATGCGCAGCGCCTCGCCGACGAGGGCGCGGACATCATCGCGTTCGACGTGTGTGCCGACATCGCGAGCAACGAGTACCCGCTGGCCACGGAGGCCGATCTCGCGGAGACGGTGCGGCTCGTCGAGAAGACCGGTCGCCGTGTCGTCGCCGCGAAGGTCGACGTCCGCGACCGGATGGGCCTCGAGCGTGAACTCGCCGCCGCGGTCTCCACACTGGGGCGACTCGACGTGGTGGTCGCCAACGCGGGAATCTGCCCGCTCGGCAATCACATTCCGGTGCAGGGCTTCGTCGATGCGTTCGACGTCGACTTCGTCGGTGTCGTCAACACGATCCACGCCGCGATGCCGTACCTCGGGGCGGGGGCGTCGATCATCGCCACCGGGTCGGTTGCCGGTCTCGTCCCGCAGACGGGAATCAATGGTCAGCAGGCCCTGCAGGGTCCCGGTGGGGACGGTTACGGGCTGGCGAAGAAGATGATCTCGACGTACACGCAGTCCCTGGCGTTGACGTTGGGCCCCAGTTCGATCCGGGTCAACGCGATCCATCCCACCAACTGCAACACCGACATGCTGCAGAGCCCGCCGATGTACCGGACGTTCCGGCCGGACCTCGAGAATCCGACGGCCGAGGACGCGAAGGTCACGTTCCCGTTCATGCAGGCGATGCCGACACCCTGGGTCGAACCGGAGGACATCTCGCACGCGGTGGTGTACCTCGCGTCCGACGAGTCCCGCTTCGTCACCGGCCAGCAGCTGCGGGTGGACGCCGGCGCCGGCATGAAACTGGGCGTGTAGACAGCGTCAGACCGGCTCCGGCCACACCCAGTTGCGGACCTCGGGCATGTCCTCGAGATGCTCGCGCACGTAACCGTGGTGGCGGTCGAGCATCCGCTCGCAGTAGCCGACGAGTTCCGCGGCGCCGTCGGGTGTCCGGCGGGATCGGCGCAGTGCCTCGATCGCCAGGTGGTAGCGGCTCATGTGGTTGAGCACCACCATGTCGAACGGTGTCGTGGTCGATCCCTGTTCGGTGTAGCCGCGGACGTGGAAGCGGTCCGGGTTCGCCCGGCCGTGTAGCAGTTGGTGGAAGGCGCGGGCGTAGCCGTGCCACGCGACGACGACGTCCACGTCCTCGGTGAACAGGCGCGCGAAGTCCTCGTGCGAACGCCCGTGAGGGTGGACGTCGGGCGGCGCCATCGACATCAGGTCCACCACGTTGACCACCCGCACCCGCAGATCCGGCACCTGGCCGCGCAGCAGGGCGGCCGCGGCGAGTGTCTCCTCGGTGGGGACGTCGCCCACGCAGGCCAGCACGATGTCGGGTTCGGTGGCGTCCGGTGCGTTCCCGGTGCCGGCCCAGTCCCAGATCGAGGCCCCCGCCCCGACGTGCTCCCGGGCCTGTTCGAGTGTCAGGTACTGGGGGTGAGACTGCTTGTCGACCACCAGCAGGTTCACGCTGTCGCGGGTGGTGAAGACGTGCTCGGCGACGACCAGCAGTGAATTCGCGTCCGGCGGCAGGTACACCCCGGTGACACCGCCGGACAGCGACAGCACCGTGTCGATCAGTCCGGGCCCCTGATGGGAGAACCCGTTGTGGTCGTTGCGCCAGCAGGTGGAGGTGAGCAGGATGTTCAGGCTCGCGACCGGGGCCCGCCAGTCGAGGGAGCGCGCACGTTCGAGCCACTTGGTGTGCTGGATCGTCATCGACGCACTCACCATCGCGAACGCCTCGTACGTCGCGAACAGCCCGTGCCGGCCGGTCAGGAGGTAGCCCTCGAGCCAGCCCTGGCACAGGTGCTCCGACAGCACCTCCATCACCCGGCCGTGGTGCCCGACATGGTCGTCGCCGGGGATCACGGTGCCGACGAAACACCGGTCGGTGACCTCGAAGACGGCGCCGAGGCGATTGCTGTTCGTCTCGTCCGGGCAGAACAACCGGAAGTCGTGCGGGTCGGCCGAGTAGATGTCGCGCAGCATCTCGCCGAGGGGCCGGGTGCTCTCGTGGTGGACGGCGCCCGGCGCAGGCACCTCGACGGCGTACCGCTCGGGCGCCGGCAGATCCAGCGGACGCAGGAGCCGGCCGCCGTTCGCGTGCGGGTTCGCGCCCATCCGCCGGTCGCCGGACGGGGCCAGCGCGGCCAGTTCCGGGACCAGGCGGCCCTGCGGGTCGAACTGCTCCTCGGGTCGGTACGAGCGCATCCACTGCTCGAGCGCCTGCAGGTGCGCCGGCACGTCACGCACGTCGGCGATCGGCACCTGGTGGGCCCGGAAGGTGCCCTCGACCTGCACACCGTCGACGACGTCGGGGCCGGTCCAGCCCTTCGGGGTGCGCAGCACGATCGCCGGCCATCGCGGTCGTTCCGTGAAGCCGGATCGACGTGCGTCGTCCCGGATGCGGGTGATCGCGGTGTGGGCGCGGTCGAGGGTCTCGGCGAGGTCGCGGTGCACCTGCATCGGATCGTCCCCGGACACGGCCACCGCGTCCCAGCCGAAGGCGTGCAACAGTGCGAGCACCTCGTCGTCGGAGCGGCGTCCGAGCACCGTCGGGCCGGAGATCTTGTAGCCGTTCAGGTGCAGGATCGGCAGCACCGCACCGTCGTGGGCCGGGTCGAGGAAGAACGGGATCGTCCACGCTCCGGACAGCGGCCCGGTCTCGGCCTCGCCGTCCCCGACGACGCACGCCACGATCAGGTCCGGATTGTCCATCGCGGCGCCCGCGGCGTGCGCCAGCGAGTAGCCCAGTTCGCCGCCCTCGTTGATCGAGCCCGGGGTCTCCACGCCGGAATGGCTGGGGATCCCGCCCGGTGTCGAGAACTGACGGGCCAGTCGGCGCAGCCCGGCCTCGTCGCGGCTCACCTCCGGATACAGCTGCGAGTACGTGCCCTCCAGGTACGTGTTCGCGACGACGGCGGGTCCGCCGTGACCGGGGCCGGCGACGAACAGGACGTCCGCTCCGGTGCGCCGGATCAGCCGGTTGAGGTGGGCGTAGACGAGGGACAGGCCGGGGCTGGTGCCCCAGTGCCCGAGCAGGCGCGGCTTGATGTCCGGTGGCGCCAGCGGGCGTCGCAGCAGGACGTTGTCGCGGAGATAGATCTGCGCCACCGTCAGGTAATTGGCCGCCATCCAGTACCGGTGGAGCAGGTCGAGATCGTCGTCGGTCGGGTGCTCGGTCGGGTGCTCGTCCACGGATCGGCTCCTCCGGTCGCCGCGAAGGTCACTCCATCCTGACGGTTGTCGGCGCTATTTGCCAGGGCCGGGTGGCGGGCGCGTCGGCCCGTGCGGGTCCCGGCGGTGCCCCCTGTTGCCGGGCCGCCGAACCAGGCATCCTGGAAGTGGCGACACCGGCACCGACCCCAGGTGCCGCGCACCGGTTCCCGCCGGCGCCGACGACACGACGTACGGATCTGGTATGCGGACTGAGAACTCGCGGACCTCACACACCACGGCGTCGACCACCATGATGCGTGCGTGGCGGACGACGAGACCGGGCCCGCTCACCGACCGACCGCTGCAGATCGGCCGGGAACTCCTGCCCCGCCCCAACAGTGGCGAACTGCTTGTCCGGGTTCTCGCGTGCGGTGTGTGCCGCACCGATCTCCACGTCGTGGAAGGTGAGTTGCCGCCGCACCGGCTCAACGTCATCCCGGGCCACGAGGTGATCGGGGAGGTCGTCGGA
The DNA here is from genome assembly GCF_000738775.1 of Prescottella defluvii. Classification (GTDB taxonomy): domain Bacteria; phylum Actinomycetota; class Actinomycetes; order Mycobacteriales; family Mycobacteriaceae; genus Prescottella; species Prescottella defluvii. Next base: position 68,124 of record NZ_JPOC01000017.1, on the reverse strand, counting down.
GTCGGCGACGACCTCGGGGAGTACGCCGGACGGTTCACGACGGGGCAGCGTGTCGGTGTCCCGTGGCTGCGCAGCACGTGCGGGCACTGCCGCTACTGCGTGCGGGGGGACGAGAATCTCTGTCCCTATTCGACGTACACCGGCTGGGACGCCGACGGCGGCTACGCCGAGTACACCACCGTGCCCGCCGGTTTCGCGCTGGAACTGCCCACCGGCTACCCGCTGGTGGAACTCGCGCCGCTGCTGTGCGCGGGCATCATCGGGTATCGGTCGCTGCTGCGCGCCGAACTTCCGCAGGGCGGTCGGCTCGGCATCTACGGGTTCGGTGGCAGTGCCCACCTCACCGCCCAGGTGGCGCTGGCGCACGGCGCCCGCGTGCACGTGATGACCCGCGGCGACGAGGCCCGTGAACTGGCGTTCAGCCTGGGGGCGGCGTCGGTGCAGGGTGCTGCGGACCCGCCACCGGAACCGCTGGACTCGGCGATTCTGTTCGCGCCGGCCGGCGACCTGGTGCCGCCCGCGCTGGAGGCGCTCGACGCCGGGGGCACATTGGCAGTGGCCGGCATCCACCTGAGCGACATTCCGCCCCTCGACTATCGCCGGCACCTGTTCCGCGAACGGCAGATTCGCAGCGTCACCGCGAACACCCGGCAGGATGCGCGGGAGTTCCTCGCCTTCGCGCAGCAGCATCGGCTTCGGGTGAGCGCGCACCGGTATCCGCTCGACGCCGCCGACCGGGCGCTGGCCGACCTGGAAGGCGGCGTGTTCGGGGGCGCCGCAGTGCTCGTGCCGTGACCAGGTTCCGCGAGTGGGAGGACGCCCGACATGATCACCCATCCCGCCTTCACCGTCGAACCCTGGAGCCTGCGCGCCACCAGCCTGGACCTGGACGTCCTCGCGCAGACCGAGTCGCTGTTCACCCTCGCGAACGGTCACCTGGGGTGGCGGGGCAACCTCGACGAGGGTGATCCGCACGGCCTGCCGGGCAGCTACCTGGCCGGCGTCTACGAGGTCCGCCCCATGCCGTACGCCGAGGCCGGCTACGGATACCCCGACTCGGGCGAGACCATCATCAACATCACCGACGGCAAGATCGTCCGGCTCCTCGTCGACGACGAGCCGTTCGACATGCGCCGCGGCCGCATCGTCAAGCACGAACAGGAACTGGACCTGCGCGCCGGAGTGCTGCGGCGGAACGTCGAATGGCAGTCCCCGGCCGGCCGCACGGTGCGGGTGTCGACGGTGCGACTGGTGTCGTTCGTACAGCGGACGATCGGTGCGATCCGTTTCGAGGTGGAGCCGCTCGACAGGCCGGCGCGGGTGGTGCTGCAATCGGAACTGGTTGCGAACGAACCGATGCCGCACGGCGAGGCGGATCCCCGGGCGGCGGCGGTGCTGGCGGAGCCGCTGATCGCGGAGGAGCACTTCAACCACGACGCGCTGGTCCAACTGGTGCACACGACGGGCGGGAGCGGCCTGCGCATCGCGGTCGCGATGGACCACGAGGTGTCGGGGCCAGCCGTGCACGTCGAGACCGAGAGCTACCCGGACCAGGGGCGGGTCACCGTGACCGGTCACACGCGGCCGGGCCGGCCGTTGCACATGGTGAAGTACGTCGCGCACGCCTGGTCGGCGCGGCGGACCGCGCCCGCGATGCGCGATCAGGTGGTCGGGGAGTTGACGTTGGCCCGGGAGAGCGGGTGGGACGGGATCACCGCCGAGCAGCGTGCGTACCTGGACACGTTCTGGGCGCGCGCCGACGTCCTCGTCGACGGTGACCCCGAGGTGCAGCAGGCGGTGCGGTTCGCGCTGTTCCACATTCTGCAGGCGTCGGTGCGGGCGGAGGGAACGGCCGTCGCGTCGAAAGGACTGACGGGCCGCGGCTACGACGGCCACGCGTTCTGGGACACGGAGATGTTCGTGCTGCCGGTGCTCACGTCGGTGCTGCCCGAAGCCGTCGGCGACGCGCTGCGCTGGCGGCACTCCACACTCGGGCTGGCGCGGGCGCGGGCGCGGCAGCTCGGCTTCGACGGGGCGGCGTTTCCGTGGAGGACGATCACCGGCAAGGAATGCAGCGGGTACTGGCCGGCGGGGGCCGCCGCCTTCCACGTCAACGCGGCTGTCGCGCACGCGGCGAGCGGGTATCTGCGGGCCGACGGCGACGTGGACTTCGAACAGACGGTGGGCCTGGACCTGCTGGTCGAGACCGCGCGCCTGTGGCACTCGCTGGGTTATTTCGATGACGACGGCCGCTTCCGGATCGACGGGGTGACCGGTCCCGACGAATACAGTGCGCTGGTCCGCAACAACCTCTACACCAACCTGATGGCGCGCGAGAACCTTTCCGCCGCAGCCGAGATCGTCGAGAGGCACCGGGAGCGGATGCCCGACCTCGGCGTGACCGACGCGGAGATCGGCGGCTGGCGGGCCGCCGCCGAAGGCATGTTCGTGCCCTACGACGCGCGGCGGGGCGTGCATCCGGCGTCGTCGGGCTTCACCGGCCGTCAGGTGTGGGACTTCGCCGCCACGCCCCCGGAGCGCTACCCGCTGTTGCTGCACTATCCGTACTTCGACCTGTACCGCAAACAGGTGGTCAAGCAGGCGGACGTGGTGCTGGCGATGCAGTGGGTACCCGACGCGTTCACCGCGGAGGAGAAGGCACGCAACTTCGCGTACTACGAACCGCTCACGGTCCGGGACTCGTCGCTGTCCGCGTGCAGTCAGGCGGTGGTCGCCGCCGATGTCGGGGCCCTGGACCTGGCGTACGACTACCTGGGGGAGACCGCGCTGATCGATCTGCTCGACCTCGAACACAACACGAGCAACGGGTTGCACCTGGCGTCGCTGGCCGGTATCTGGATCGCGCTGGTGCAGGGGTTCGGCGGCGCCCGCCGGCGGCGGGCGGGGCTGACGTTCCGGCCGGTGTTGCCGCGGGGGATCGATCGCCTCGAATTCGGTGTGGCCGCGGCCGGATGCCGTCTGCGCGTCGAGATCGACAGGACCGAGACGCGGTACCGGCTGGCGGAGGGCGAGGAGCTGACGCTGGTGCACGACGGAACCCCGGTCACGTTGCACCGCGACGAGGTTCGGGTGATGCCGACGGTGCATCCGCCCCCTGGACCGGTCGTGACCCAGCCGCCCGGCCGGGAACCGGCCCGACGGGGCAGTGGTGGTCGAACGGGCTGACACGCGGCGCGGTTTCAGGGTTCGGCGGAGCCACCGAATTCGAGCGGCGGGGTGCCGACGACCGGCCGTCCCGGATGCAGTTGCCGCCGTAGGGCACTGAGACTGGCGTCGTCGAGCGCCTCCCGGTTCGTCTGGATCGCCCAGTCGAATTCCGGTGTGGACCAGGCGATCTGCTTGCTGTGGGTCTGGACCCTCCACGGCTCGTCCGACCGGGGGCGCCGGGTGAGCCAGCCCTCGTACCGGCCTCGGCCGAGTTCGGCGGAGAAGGCGCCGGTCGCGCGGTCGATCGATCCGACCGAGAACGGGGTGAGGTCGACCGTGACCGGCACCCGGATCGGGTCCGCGGTGACGGTGTCGCGGAACCACTGCAACGACTCCTCCCGGTCGTGCCGGGAGGGGCGCCCGGCGCCGGCGAGGTCCCGGGACTCGTCGTCGGTGATCACCGGCCCGTCCCAGGTGAACAGTGACGGAGCGAGCGGTTCACCGACTGTGACCTCGGTGAAGGCCGCGCCGTCGATGCCGTCGCCGGAATGCTGGCCGAGGACCGCACCGGATTCGGCGTCGACGACCAGGCGCAGCGACGGCTTCGGCGGATCGTGGCGCTCCTGTGCGGCCAAGTCCACCGACCAGCAGGGCCGGTCCAGGAACTCGACGTCGGACACCGGCCCGGTCGGGCGGGCCCAATGCTCGCCCGCCCAGTGCGCGACACGTGGCGTGACCACCAGGAATCGGCCGGCGAACGGACTGTGCACCTTCTTCAGTTCGGTGCAGCGCGGACGGTCCGGGTCGGACGTGAATTCCCAGGCCGTGACACCGTCACTGACGAACAGCACCGTCCCGCCGAGCGTTTCGATCCGTGATCGGCGTCCCCACCGGAACAACCGGATTCCCTCGCCGCGCATGGGGAGGAACATGGGTTCCTCACCGTAGTCGGCGGTGTAGTAGTGCACCGGAACATCGCTGTTCCGGTACGGCACCACCGTGCCGTGCACCGGCCGGGTGGGGCCGTCGGCCATGGTCACCAGCATCTGTACCCAAGGGGTCATCGTGTGTGTCCTCCGGTGTCGATCGTCAGACGTACAGCACGCCATCGGGGCCGCCGACGGCTGCCGACCGCGGCGGATACTCGTGGGTGTCGGCCTGCTCCATCAGCATGACCGGTACGTAGGTGAAGAAGTTGTCGAGCCGGACGCCCTGCTCGTCGTACAGGTTGAGGCGGGCCACCAGCGTCAGACCGGGATAGTGGGTGTGCCGGAACCGGACGTGGATCAGCCCGTGCGGCCACCGCCCGACATACGACGCCGACACGTCGTGGACCTTGTCGGAGAACCGCGAGCCGTCCAGGCGGCGCACGCAGTAGTCGACGTAGGCGCGGTGGTCGAGCGGTTCCGGTCCCACCGGACGGCAGTGGTCGGTGATGTCGATGTCGTCCGTGGATGCCGCTCGCACAGTGCCGTCGAGGTCGGCGACGAGCACGGATCGTCCTGTGCCGGTGTGGTTCCCCGGTGTGACGACCATCCACAGACGGTCCCCGGCGGTCGCACCGTCGACGACCCGCGCCTCGGGCAGGTCGAACGCCGTCGCGGGTGCCGGCTCGCCGCTCCGGTAGCCCCGGACGATCGTGGTGTCGCGGCGCCGGGGATCGAGCCCCCAGTGCCAGTGCCAGCGCAGCTCCGGGCCGATCGACCGCTTGCGCCGGTGCGCCTCGTTGTACGACGTGTCGGCGTACTCGCTCGTGTACTCGACGGGACGACCCGGTGCGCGCGGGTGGGTGTCCGGTGCGATCCGGTCGGGGACCGGGCCGTCGAGCGGGACCTGCAGCACCGATCGCCGGTAGCGGACCTCGAAGCTTTCGCGACCCGATCCGGGTGTCGTCGGGACCCGTTCCCACGGTTCGTGTTCCACGCCGAGATACAGGAACACCTCGTCGAATTCGACCGAGACGACGGCCGCGACATCGACGACGACACGCCGGGTGCCGCCGTCGGGTCGGGCCACCAGCAGCGTCGGGGGTCGCAGGACGGGCCGAGGCGGGGCGTCGGGGGAGGCCGCGACGTCGCGGCGGCGCCGGGTCACGGTCGTGCACCACGCGCCGGACGCTCCGGCGCAGGTCAGGCCGTGGCCCTCGGTGTATTCACCGCGGACGATGCCGTCGGCGGCCACTCGCACCAGCGGGCCGTCGGCGTGGCTCTGCACCCACAGGCCGTCCCGGTCACCGACGATCTGGGGGTCGTGCCGAGCACCGGGAGGTGCGGCAGGAAGATCGGTCCACGACACCAGGCGGACGAACGCGGCAGAGCCTGGATCGAACAGTGCCGCGACCGGCTGGGTTTCGTCGGCCACCCACACGTAGCCGCCCGAGTAGAACACGAGACGAGGGCGCAGACATCTGCGCTCGAATGCGGCGCTCATGCGCCTTTCTGCGGTGTCATGCAGCCGACGGTACCAGCGGTGTGAGGCACCGGAACCGTGCATACCGGTCCCGATCGACAGCAACTAAACTCGCGGCCGTGGCAACCCCGATGATCGCTCCGTCCATCCTCTCCGCCGACTTCGCACGCCTCGCCGAGGAGGCCGACGCCGTTGCCGGCGCCGACTGGCTGCACGTGGACGTCATGGACGCCCATTTCGTGCCGAACCTGACGCTCGGGCTGCCGGTGGTGCAGTCCCTGCTGAAGGCCACCGACATTCCGTTGGACTGCCACCTCATGATCGAGAATCCGGGTCGCTGGGCTCCGCCGTACGCGGAGGCCGGGGCGCACAACGTCACCTTCCACGCCGAGGCCACCGACGATCCGGTCTCGGTGGCCCGCGACATCCGTGCCGCCGGCGCCAAGGCGGGCCTGAGCGTCAAGCCGAACACCCCGATCGAGCCGTACCTCGAGATCTTGAAGAGCTTCGACACGCTGCTGGTGATGAGCGTCGAGCCGGGCTTCGGCGGTCAGTCGTTCATCCCGTCCGTTCTCGACAAGGCGCGTGCGGTGCGCAAGCTCGTCGACTCCGGTGAGCTGCGCCTGCTCGTGGAGATCGACGGTGGAATCAACGCCGACACCATCGAACAGGCCGCCGAGGCGGGCATCGACTGCTTCGTCGCCGGGTCTGCGGTCTACGGTGCCGCCGACCCCGCCGCCGCGGTCCGGGGACTGCGCGAGCAGGCCGCCAGGACCTCGCCGCACCTGACGCTGTCGATCTGACGGCCCGGCAGTGACCACTCCCGACGCCGCGATGCGGCTCGCGCTCGAGGCCTCCCAGGCCGTGCGGGGCAGCACCAGCCCCAATCCGCCGGTCGGTGCGGTGATCCTCGACGTGTCCGGTGCGGTTGCCGGGGTCGGTGCGACGCAGCCGCCCGGCGGCCCGCACGCCGAGGTCGTCGCGCTCGCGGCAGCCGGACAGCGGGCACGCGGCGGGACCGCGGTCGTCACACTCGAGCCGTGCAACCACCGGGGCCGCACCGGTCCGTGCTCGCAGGCGCTGATCGACGCCGGAATCGCCGCGGTGCACTTCGCTGCGCGCGACCCCAACCCGGCCGCGGCGGGCGGCGCGCAGACGCTGCGTGACGCCGGCGTCACGGTGACCGCCGGGACGCTCGCCGACGACGTCGAACACGGCCCTCTGCGGGCGTGGCTGCATCGGCAGCGGACGGGGCGTCCGCACGTGACGTGGAAGTTCGCCGCGACGCTGGACGGCCGCAGCGCGGCCGCGGACGGCACCAGCCAGTGGATCACCGGGCCCGAGGCGCGGGCGCGGGTACACGCGGACCGGGCTCGACTCGACGCCGTCGTCGTCGGAACCGGGACCGTCCTGGAGGACGACCCGTGGCTCACCGCGCGCCTGCCCGACGGTTCGCTCGCGCCGCACCAGCCGTTGCGGGTCGTCGTCGGGACGCGGGACGTCCCGGCCACCGCGAGAGTGCTGGACGACGCGGCCCCCACCCTGATAGTGCGCACCCGGGACGTCGACGAGGTTCTCGCCGCTCTTGCCGATCACGACGATGTCCTCGTCGAGGGCGGCCCGCGGCTCGCGGGCGCGTTCCTCGCGGCCGGCCGGGTCGACCGGATCCAGGCATACATTGCGCCCGTCGTGCTGGGGGCGGGGTCCCACGCAGTGGAAGATGCCGGAGTGTCCACGATCGCCGACGCGCTACGGTTTCGGCGGGAGAACGTCGAGGTCCTCGGCGACGACCTGTTGTTGAACCTGATCCCTCGACTCCGGTAGTCGATCGGGCTCAGAAGTTAATCGATAGTTGATCCAAGGAGTGAGCGAAGACATGTTCACCGGAATCGTCGAGGAACTCGGCGAGATCGTCGCCAAGGAGGACCTGGCCGACGCGGCCCGCTTCACCGTGAAGGGACCACTGGTCACCTCGGACGCGGGACACGGCGACTCGATCGCGGTCAACGGCGTCTGCCTGACCGTCGTCGACGTACTCGACGGCGAGGCCTTCACCGCCGATGTCATGCGCGAGACCCTGGTGCGGTCGAGCCTCGGCGCCCTTGCGGTGGGCAGTCGCGTCAACCTGGAACGTGCCGCGGCGGTCAACAGCCGCCTGGGCGGGCACATCGTCCAGGGCCATGTCGACGGTACCGGCGCGGTCATCTCCCGGACTCCGTCCGAGCACTGGACGATCGTGCGGATCTCGCTGCCGTCGGCCATCTCGCGGTACGTGGTCGAGAAGGGCTCGATCACGGTCGACGGCGTCTCGCTGACGGTGTCGGCGCTCGGTGGCGAGCCGGGAGACGAGTACTTCGAGATCTCGCTGATCCCGACCACCCTCGGCCTGACCACGCTCGGAGCGGCGGAACCCGGCACACCGGTCAACCTGGAGGTCGACGTCATCGCCAAGTACGTCGAACGACTGCACACCGCGGCCGGCCGATAGCCGGAATAACGACCTCGTATCGCGAGGTCGTACTGTTGAGGTGCATCTGAAGCGATGCGCCGGGACATACTCGAGCACACCAGTTCAAGATTTTGGAGCCCAAGCACGTGACCAGGTTCGACAGCATCGAGCGCGCAGTCGCAGACATCGCCGCAGGTAAGGCGGTTGTGGTCGTCGACGACGAGGACCGCGAGAACGAGGGCGACCTCATCTTCGCCGCCGAGAAGGCCACCCCCGAACTCGTGGCGTTCATGGTCCGCTACACCTCGGGTTACCTCTGCGTCCCGCTCGACGGCGAGGACTGCGACCGTCTCGGTCTGCCGCCGATGTACGCGACCAACCAGGACAAGCACGGCACCGCGTACACGGTCACCGTCGATGCACGCGAGGGTATCGGCACCGGCATCTCCGCCTCAGACCGTGCCGCGACGATGCGCCTGTTGGCCGACCCGGAGAGCGGTGCGAACGACTTCACCCGCCCCGGCCACGTCGTGCCGCTGCGCGCGAAGGAGGGTGGCGTCCTGCGTCGCCCCGGCCACACCGAGGCAGCGGTCGATCTCGCCCGGATGGCGGACCTGCGTCCGGCCGGCGTGATCTGCGAGATCGTCAGCCAGAAGGACGAGGGCCACATGGCCCAGACCGAGGAACTCCGGGTGTTCGCGGACGACCACGATCTGGCCCTGATCTCGATCGCCGATCTGATCGCGTGGCGTCGCAAGCACGAGAAGCACGTGGTGCGGGTCGCCGAGGCACGCATCCCCACCCGGCACGGTGACTTCACCGCTGTGGGCTACAAGAGCATCTACGACGACGTCGAGCACGTTGCGCTGGTGCGGGGCGATCTCTCGGACAACAACGGCGACGACGTGCTGGTCCGGGTGCACTCGGAGTGCCTCACCGGCGACGTCTTCGGTTCGCTGCGCTGCGATTGCGGTCCCCAGCTCGATGCCGCACTCGACATGGTGGCGCAGGAAGGCCGTGGTGTCGTGCTGTACATGCGTGGACACGAGGGCCGCGGCATCGGCCTGATGCACAAGCTGCAGGCCTACCAGCTGCAGGACGCCGGCTCGGACACTGTCGACGCGAACCTCCAGCTGGGCCTGCCCGCGGACGCCCGCGACTACGGCATCGGCGCGCAGATCCTCGTCGACCTGGGCATCAAGTCGATGCGGCTGCTGACGAACAATCCGGCCAAGCGGGTCGGCCTGGACGGCTACGGCCTGCAGATCACCGACCGGGTTCCGATGCCGCTGCGCGCGAACGCCGAGAACCTCACGTACCTGCGCACCAAGCGGGATCGCATGGGCCACGACATGGTCGGGCTCGACGAGTTCGAGGCAGGGGACGCGCTGTGAGCGGTGAGGGGCGGCCCGATCTCCAGCTCGGTATGGCCAAGAATTTGAAGCTTGCAATCGTGGCCGGTCAGTGGCATCCCGAGATCAGCGAGGCGCTCGTCGCGGGCGCCAAGCGCGTCGCCAAACAGGCGCAGATCGAGGAGCCGACGCTGATCCGCGTCGCGGGCGCGATCGAGTTGCCCGTCGTGGCGCAGGAACTGGCACGGTCGCACGACGCCGTCGTCGCGCTCGGTGTCGTGATCCGGGGTGGCACACCGCACTTCGAGTACGTGTGCGACGCGGTTACCGCCGGGCTGACCCGGGTGTCCCTCGACGAGGGCACCCCGGTCGGCAACGGCGTGCTCACCACCGACAACGAACAGCAGGCATTGGACCGGTCGGGTCTGCCCGGCTCGGTCGAGGACAAGGGCGGCGAGGCCTGCGCGGCGGCGATCGACACCGCGGTCACGCTCGCCCAGCTCCGGCGCCTGCGGACGGAGCAGCCGACCCGATGAGCGCGAACGAGGACTGGGAGTTCGAGGTCCGCTCGAAGAAGTCGCCGCGCTACGCGTGGATCGTCGCCGGGGTGCTGGTGCTGGTGCACGTGACGCTCGGTGTCCTGCTCCGGACGTCGGCCACGGGTGTCTATTTCCGGGTCGTGGACCAGTTCGCGATGGCCGGGATCGGGATCCTGCTCGCCGGCGGTGTGCTGATGTTGACCCGTCCGCGACTGCGGGTCGGCCCGCGGGGTATCGCGGTCCGCAACATCCTCGGTGAGCGTGTCGTCGACTGGGACCTGGACCAGGGCTTGTCGTTCCCGGACGGGGCGCCGTGGGCTCGGGTCGAACTGCCCGACGACGAGTACGTGCCGGTGATGGCGATCCAGGCCAACGACGGCGAGTACGCGGTGCGGGCGGTCCGCCGGTTCCGTGAGCTCGAAGCGAAGTACACGGGTTCGCGCGCGGCCTGAGGGCCGTCGGTACCGCCGACTAACCTTGATTCGTGCCTGATCCCTCGACGTATCGCCCCGCCCCGGGAACCATCCCGGTGGCGCCGGGCGTCTACAAGTTCCGCGATCCGCACGGCCGGGTCATCTATGTCGGCAAGGCCAAGAGCCTACGGTCGCGGCTGAGCTCGTACTTCGCGGACGTCTCGTCGCTGCATCCGCGGACGCGGCAGATGGTCACCACCGCGGGCAGCGTCGAGTGGACGGTCGTCAGTACCGAGGTGGAGGCTCTCCAGCTCGAGTACAACTGGATCAAGGAGTTCGATCCCCGGTTCAACGTCCGCTACCGCGACGACAAGACGTACCCGGTCCTAGCGGTGACGTTGAACGAGGAGTTCCCGCGGCTGTTCGTCTACCGCGGACCGCGTCGCAAGGGAGTGCGCTACTTCGGTCCGTACGCGCACGCCTGGGCCATCCGCGAGACGCTGGATCTGCTGTTGCGGGTGTTCCCGGCGAGGACCTGCTCGGCCGGAGTGTTCAAGCGGCACGAACAGATCGGCCGGCCGTGCCTGCTCGGCTACATCGACAAGTGTTCGGCGCCGTGCGTCGGCCGGGTCAGTGCCGCGGAGCATCGGGAGATCGTGGAGGACTTCTGCGACTTCCTGTCCGGGCGGACCGATCGGCTCGTCCGCCAGCTCGAGATCCGGATGCAGGACGCGGCGGAGGAGTTGGACTTCGAGACCGCCGCCCGGCTCCGCGACGACATCGGTGCGTTGAAGAAGGCCCTCGAGAAGCAGGCCGTCGTCCTCGGGGACGGCACCGACGCCGATCTGGTGGCGTTCGCCTCCGACGACCTCGAGGTCGCGGTGCAGGTGTTCCACGTCCGCGGTGGCCGGGTCCGGGGTCAGCGCGGCTGGGTGGTCGAGAAGGCCGGCGACGTGATCGAGCGGGACGCGGTCGCCCTCGATGCGACGAACGGCGCCGATAGCGACGGCACTGCCGGCACTGCCGGCGCTACGGGCGCTGCCAGCGCTGCTGATGATTCGGAGGACGCGATCCTGGTGGAGCAGTTCCTCACCCAGTTCTACGGCGAGCAGGCCGCGCTGGACGGCGGAGCGCAAGCCGACCGGCCGGCCAATGCCGTCCCCCGGGAGGTGCTCGTCCCGGTGTTGCCGCGGGGCGCCGAGGAGATCCAGCGTTGGCTCTCGACGCTGCGTGGTTCGTCGGTGCAGTTGCGGGTCCCGCAGCGCGGCGACAAGAAGGCGCTCGCCGAGACCGTCGAACGCAACGCGAAGGAGGCGCTCGCCCAGCACAAGCTCAAGCGTGCGGGCGACTTCACCTCGAGATCGGCTGCGTTGCAGGGTATTCAGGAGGCGCTCGACCTCGATTCGGCTCCGCTGCGGATCGAGTGCGTCGACATCAGTCACGTCCAGGGCACCGACGTCGTCGCCTCGTTGGTGGTGTTCGAGGACGGTCTTCCGCGCAAGTCCGACTACCGCCACTACGCGATCAAGGAGGCGGCCGGCGACGGTCGGTCCGACGACGTGGCCAGTATCGCCGAGGTGACCCGGCGGCGGTTCCTGCGGCACAACCGGGACGTGGCAGCGGGCTCGGGTAGCGCGGGCGGTACTGATGCCCCGGACGCCGCCGACGGCGCTGACGGCGGCGACCTGGCGCCGGAGGCCGCGCTGGACCCGCAGACGGGTCGGCCACGCCGGTTCGCCTATCCACCCAATCTGTACGTCGTGGACGGTGGTGCCCCGCAGGTCGCGGCAGCCGCGGAGGTCCTCGACGAACTCGGCATCACCGATGTCGCGGTGATCGGACTCGCGAAGCGCCTCGAGGAGGTGTGGGTGCCGGGGGAGGCGGATCCGGTGATCCTGCCCCGGACCAGTGAATCGCTGTACCTGCTGCAGCGGGTGCGTGACGAGGCGCACCGTTTCGCGATCACGTTCCACCGCAGCAAGCGGTCGCGGCGGATGACGGCGTCGGCGCTGGACTCGGTGCGGGGACTGGGGGAGACCCGCCGGACCGCGCTCGTCACGCATTTCGGGTCCGTGGCCCGGTTGCGGAACGCGACCGTCGACGAGATCACCGCGGTTCCGGGTGTCGGCCCGACCACCGCGCGAGCGGTTCTGGCGGCGCTGGCGGCGTCCGATCCCGCAGCCGATCCCGCCCCCGGACCGGGCGAGGCCGGATCGGATGTCACTGCGGTCGGCCCCGTCGTGGGGGATGATGTCACGGACATCGGTGCTTCGAGACGAACAGGACACACCCCAGCGTGAACGACCTGCAGGATTCTGGTGGGCAAGGCATGGAGGTTGCGCTCGTCACCGGACTGTCCGGTGCGGGCCTGAGCACGGCGGCGAAGCTCCTCGAGGACCTCGGCTGGTACGTCGTCGACAACCTGCCGCCCGAACTCGTGACGCGGATGGTCGACCTCGGCGTCGAGTCCGATCCGCCGATTCGCCGGCTCGCCGTCGTGATGGACGTGCGCAGCCGCCCGTTCTCCGGCGACCTGGGCCGGGTCGTGACCGCGCTCGAGGCGATGCCCGTGCAGATCAGGGTGCTGTTCCTGGAGGCCAACGACGCGGTACTGATCCGCCGGTTCGAGCACGTGCGACGCAGCCATCCGCTGCAGAGCGACAGCAAGGACGGCACCCTGTCGGAGGGGATCGCCGCCGAACGCGCGAAGTTGGCCCAGATGCGGGCCGCAGCCGATCTGGTGGTCGACACCTCATCGCTCGGGGTCCGGGAGTTGCGCGAGAAGATCGAGTCGGCGTTCGGTGGTGAGTCCAGCGCGGAGATCCAGGTGACGGTGCAGTCCTTCGGGTTCAAGCACGGTCTGCCGATGGACGCGGACCTGGTGTGCGACGTGCGCTTCCTGCCGAATCCGCACTGGATTCCCGAACTGCGCGAGCACACCGGACTGGAAGAGGCGGTGCGGGACTACGTCCTGTCCCGTGACGGGGCCCAGGAGTATCTCGATACCTACCTGCGTCTGCTGGAACTGACGACGGCGGGATACCGCCGGGAGGGAAAGCGCTACATGACCATCGCGGTCGGATGCACCGGCGGCAAACACCGCAGTGTCGCCATGTCGCAGGCGCTCGCGGCGCGACTGGAGAAGGAGGACGGTCTCTCCGTTCGCGTCGTGCACCGTGATGTGGGGCGCGAATGAGCGAGGATCGACCGCCCGGAACCGGCCGCAGTCCGCGGATCGTCGCATTGGGCGGCGGCCACGGCCTGTACGCCACCCTCACCGCCGCCCGGCGACTGAGTGCGGACGTCACCGCCGTGGTCACCGTTGCCGACGACGGAGGCTCCTCCGGACGCCTGCGCAGTGAACTGGGTGTCATCCCCCCCGGCGATCTGCGCATGGCGCTGGCCGCGCTCGCGTCGCGGGAACCGCAGGTCCAGACGTGGACGGAGACCGTCCAGCACCGTTTCGGCGGCACGGGTGCCCTCGCCGGCCACTCGGTCGGGAACCTGATCATCGCCGGTCTCACCGAGGTGCTCGGGGACACCGTCGCGGCCCTCGACACCGTTGCCCGACTGCTCGACATCGAGGGCCGGGTGCTGCCGATGTCGCCGGTGGCGTTGGAGATCGAGGCGGACGTCGTCGGGTTGGAGTCCGACCCGCGGGTCAGCCGGTGCATTCGCGGGCAGGTCGCGGTCGCGACCACGCCGGGGAAGGTGCGCCGCGTGCGGTTGCGGCCGGCGGGCCCGCCGGCCTGCCCGGACGCGCTGGCCGCGATCGAGAGCGCCGATGTCGCCGTGCTCGGCCCCGGTTCGTGGTTCTCGAGTGTGATTCCTCACGTTCTCGTGCCGGACCTGCTCGACGGTCTGATGCGTTCGTCGGCGCGGAAGGTGCTGATCCTCAACCTCGCGCCCGAACCCGGCGAGACCGCAGGATTCTCCGCGGAGCGCCATCTGCACGTACTGTGCCAGCACGCGCCCGAGTTCAGGGTCGACCACGTGGTCGTCGACTCGGCGTCGGTACCGGCCGGGCGGGAACGAGACCACCTGTGCCGGGCTGCGGTGCAACTCGGTGCGGAGGTCGTCTACGCGGACGTCGCCGAAGACGGAACCCACAAGCATCATGCGGGCAAGCTCGCGGCGGTGCTCGAACGACTCACCGGGCAGCAGGCGGACGACTACCGCCACGTCGAGGTGTGCGGCGACGAGCGGTCCGCCGAACGGACAGCAGGGGGAAGGGAGAGCGCCACGTGGCGATGACAGCCGAGGTCAAGGATGAGCTCAGCAGGCTGGCGGTGACTCAGGTCAGCTGCCGGAAGGCGGAGGTGTCGGCGCTGCTCCGGTTCGCCGGCGGGCTGCACATCGTGGGTGGCCGGGTGGTGGTGGAGGCCGAGGTGGACCTCGGATCGATCGCCCGCCGTCTGCGTGGCGAGATTCTCGACCTCTACGGGTATCACTCGGACGTGCACGTCCTGAGTGCCAGCGGTCTGCGCAAGAGTTCCCGTTACGTCGTGCGGGTCGCGAAGGAGGGCGAGGCGCTGGCCCGCCGGACCGGACTGCTCGACATGCGGGGGCGTCCGGTGCGGGGCCTGCCGGCCCAGGTGGTGGGTGGCAGCGTCGGAGACGCGGAGGCGGCGTGGCGTGGTGCGTTCCTGGCGCACGGTTCGCTCACCGAGCCGGGGCGCTCGTCGGCTCTCGAGATCAGCTGCCCCGGGCCGGAGGCGGCGCTTGCGCTGGTCGGCGCCGCGCGCCGCCTCGGGATCGCCGCGAAGGCCCGCGAGGTGCGCGGCAGCGACCGGGTGGTGGTGCGGGACGGTGAGGCGATCGGCGCCCTGCTCACCCGGATGGGCGCGCAGGACACCCGGCTCACGTGGGAGGAACGCCGCATGCGGCGCGAGGTGCGCGCCACCGCGAACCGCCTCGCGAACTTCGACGACGCGAACCTGCGGCGGTCCGCGCGCGCGGCCGTCGCGGCGGCGGCGCGGGTTGAGCGTGCGCTCGAGATCCTCGGCGAGGACGTCCCCGACCACCTCGCGGCGGCGGGCACGCTGCGGGTCAAGCACCGGCAGGCGTCGCTCGAGGAACTGGGTCAGCTCGCGGACCCGCCGATGACCAAGGACGCCGTCGCCGGTCGCATCCGGCGACTGCTGTCGATGGCGGATCGGAAGGCCAAGGAGGTCGGGGTCGCGGACACGGAGTCGGCGGTGACCGCGGAGTTGCTCGACGAGGCGTGACGTTCGGTCGACGACCACCCCGGTTCCGGTGACCGGGGCAGATGCGCGCGCCTGTGGGTGCGCGCACTAGTGTGGGACACGCATCGGCCGATGGATCTCGCGTTTCGGTTCGATAGTCGTGGGTATCACGTGCTCGCGAGGTTCTCGCGGGCGAAAACAGAGTAGATGGGCAAAGGAGCTAACTGTGACGGTCCGGGTAGGCATCAACGGCTTCGGTCGTATCGGACGTAACTTCTTCAGGGCGGTCGATGCGCAGAAGGCGCTCGGCACCACCGACATCGAGATCGTGGCGGTCAACGACCTCACGGACAACGCCACGCTGGCTCACCTGCTCAAGTACGACTCGATCCTGGGTCGTCTGCCGTACGACGTCTCGCTCGAGGGCGAAGACACCATCGTCGTGGGTGACACCAAGATCAAGGCGCTGGCGCACCGTGGCCCGCTGAACGAGCTCCCCTGGGGCGAGCTGGGCGTCGACGTCGTCGTCGAGTCCACGGGCATCTTCACGGACGCCGCGAAGGCCAAGGGTCACCTCGAGGCCGGCGCCAAGAAGGTCATCATCTCCGCGCCCGCCAAGGGTGAGGATCTGACCGTGGTGATGGGCGTCAACGACGACCAGTACGACGGCAGCCAGAACATCATCTCGAACGCCTCGTGCACCACCAACTGCCTCGGCCCGATCGCCAAGGTGCTCGACGACGAGTTCGGCATCGTCAAGGGTCTGATGACCACGATCCACGCGTACACGCAGGATCAGAACCTGCAGGATGCCCCGCACAGCGACCTGCGTCGCGCGCGTGCCGCAGCCCTGAACATCGTCCCGACCGGCACGGGTGCCGCCAAGGCCATCGGCCTGGTCCTCCCGCAGCTGCTGGGCAAGCTCGACGGCTACGCGCTGCGCGTGCCGATCCCCACGGGCTCGGTCACCGACCTCACCGCGAACCTGCGCAAGCCGGCCACCGCCGAAGAGATCAACGCCGCGATGAAGGCTGCCGCCGAGGGACCGCTCAAGGGCATCCTGAAGTACACCGAGGCTCCCATCGTGTCGTCGGACATCGTCACCGACCCGCACTCCTCGATCTTCGACGCCGGCCTGACCAAGGTCATCGACGACCAGGTCAAGATCGTCTCCTGGTACGACAACGAGTGGGGCTACTCGAACCGCCTCGCGGACCTCATCGGTCTCGTCGCGAAGTCCCTCTGACGCCGTGGCAGTCAAGACTCTGAAGGACCTGCTGGACGAGGGGGTCGAGGGCCGTACCGTGCTGGTGCGCTCCGACCTCAACGTCCCGCTGGACAACGGGACCATCACCGACCCGGGCCGCATCGTCGCGTCCGCGCCGACCATCTCGGCGTTGGCCGAGGCGGGCGCCAAGGTCATCGTGATGGC
This sequence comes from Prescottella defluvii, assembly GCF_000738775.1. GTDB lineage: Bacteria > Actinomycetota > Actinomycetes > Mycobacteriales > Mycobacteriaceae > Prescottella > Prescottella defluvii. The sequence continues at coordinate 51,176 of NZ_JPOC01000017.1, read as the reverse complement.
ACACCTGGGCCGTCCCAAGGGCGAGTTCGACGCGGCGCTGTCGCTGGCGCCGGTCGCCGCGAAGCTCGGCGACGTGCTGGGCCGCAATGTCCAGCTGGCCGGTGACGTCGTCGGCCAGGACGCGCTCGCGCGTTCGGAGGGCCTCACGGACGGCGATGTGCTCCTGCTGGAGAACATCCGCTTCGATCCCCGCGAGACCAGCAAGGACGACGCCGAGCGCGAGGCACTCGCCAAGGCGCTCGTCGACCTGGTCGACGGTGACGGCGCGTTCGTCTCCGACGGCTTCGGTGTCGTGCACCGCAAGCAGGCGTCGGTCTACGACATCGCCAAGCTGCTCCCGCACTACGCGGGCAACCTGGTCGCTGCCGAGGTCGAGGTCCTGCAGAAGCTGACGCAGGACTCCGAGCGCCCGTACGCGGTCGTGCTCGGTGGCTCGAAGGTCTCGGACAAGCTCGCCGTGATCGAGGCGTTGGCCCCCAAGGTCGACACCCTCGTCATCGGTGGCGGCATGTACTACACCTTCCTTGCCGCACAGGGCATCTCGGTCGGCAACTCGCTGTGCCAGGAAGAGATGATCGGCACCTGCAAGGACCTGCTCGAGCGGTACGCGGACGTCATCCACATCCCGCAGGACGTGGTGATCGCCGACTCGTTCTCGGCGGACGCCGAGTCGAAGACGGTCTCCGTGATGGAGATCCCGGACGGCTGGATGGGCCTGGACATCGGACCGCAGTCGGTGGAGCGCTTCGCCGCGATCCTCTCGGGTGCCAAGACGGTGTTCTGGAACGGCCCGATGGGCGTGTTCGAGTTCGCGAAGTTCGCGGCCGGCACCAAGGGTGTCGCCGAGGCGATCGTCGAGGCCACCGGCAAGGGCGCGTTCAGCGTCGTCGGCGGCGGCGACTCCGCGGCGGCCGTGCGTCAGCTCGGTCTGCCCGAGGACGGCTTCTCGCACATCTCGACCGGCGGCGGCGCCTCCCTCGAGTACCTCGAGGGCAAGACGCTTCCCGGCATCGCGGCGCTGGAGGACTGAGACATGGCACGTAAGCCTTTGATCGCCGGCAACTGGAAGATGAACCTCAATCACCTCGAGGCCATCGCTCTGGTGCAGAAGATCGCTTTCTCGCTGCCGTCGAAGTACTTCGAGAAGGTCGACGTGACGGTGATCCCGCCGTTCACCGACATCCGCAGCGTGCAGACGCTGGTCGAGGGCGACAAGCTCCTGCTCACCTACGGTGCGCAGGACGTCTCCGCCCACGAGTCGGGTGCGTACACCGGCGAGATCAGCGGTTCGATGCTCGCCAAGCTGGGCTGCACGTTCGTCGTCGTCGGTCACTCCGAGCGGCGCACGCTGCACGGCGAGTCCGACGAGACGGTGCTGGCCAAGACCAAGGCGGCGCTGGGATCGGGGATCACCCCGATCGTCTGCATCGGTGAGGGCCTGAACATCCGCGAGGCCGGCGAGCACGTGGCGTACAACGTCGCGCAGCTGAAGGCGTCGCTCGCGGGTCTGTCGGCCGACGAGATCTCCAAGATCGTCGTCGCGTACGAGCCCGTGTGGGCCATCGGCACCGGCAAGGTGGCCTCGGCCGCCGACGCGCAGGAAGTCTGCAAGGCGGTGCGTGACACGCTCGCCGAGCTGGCCTCGCCCGAGGTCGCGCAGGCCGTGCGGGTGCTCTACGGCGGATCGGTGAACGCCAAGAACGTCGGCGAGCTCATCGCTCAGCCCGACGTCGACGGTGGACTGGTCGGCGGAGCATCGCTCAAGGCGGACGAGTTCGCGACGCTGTCGGCCATCGCGGCCGGCGGACCGCTGCCGTAAGCGGCTGATGTCGTCGCCGTGATGCGGTGACGATCGAAGACAGCGCTGGGCGCGTGACCGAATCGGTCACGCGCCCAGCGTCGTTCGCGGGGCTGTTTCAGCCGAGCAGCTCGACGGCGATCTTGCCGATGGTCTCCGGCGACAGGTCGAGACCGGTTCGCAGATGGTTCTGGACGGTCCCGTACGTCTCGGCTGTGTGCTCGTCGGTGAGCAGGTGGTCACTCATGTGCGGTGGGGTGGCGGCGCGAGGGTGGGCCGGTTCGCGCCCGGTTGCCCGGGTAACAGGTAAGCTGGGCGCGCTAGTGGCCGAAATCGTCGTGCGTGAAGGGCAGCTAATACCGAAATGGCATTGTTCCTCGACATCTTGCTGGTGATCACCAGCCTGCTGCTGATCCTGCTCATCCTGCTGCACCGCGCCAAGGGCGGCGGCCTGTCCAGCCTCTTCGGTGGCGGTGTCCAGTCCAGCCTCGCCGGCTCGAGCGTCGTCGAGAAGAACCTCGACCGCCTGACGGTGTTCACCGCGGCGATCTGGCTGATCGCGATCGTCGGCATCGGGCTCGAGATCAAGTTCGGCTGACGACGGCCGGGTACAACGCCTCCACGTCCATCCCCGATGCTGCCGCGGCGTTGATCCACACACCCGACACGCCTCGGGTCATCGTCCGGCTCACGCCGTCGAAGGTGATCTGGAAGGGCTGACGCCCACCCCCGTTGTCGTGCGGGTGACCGGTCGTCGGCCGATAATCGGGTGATGACCGGGATCCCAGATTCGTCGGCAGCTCGTTCCTCTGCGCAGTCCGCCTCGCGGGCGGCCACCGAACCTCTCCGCGAGGACATCCGCCTGCTCGGCGGCATCCTGGGCGAGATCGTTCGGGAACAGGCCGGCGACGACATCTTCACGCTGGTCGAGCGGGCGAGGGTGGAGTCCTTCCGGGTCCGGCGTTCGGAGATCGACCGTGCGGACCTCGCCGAGATGTTCGGGCGGATCGACACCGCAGACGCCATACCGGTGATCCGCGCCTTCAGTCATTTCGCGTTGCTCGCGAATGTCGCCGAGGACATCCACCGCGAGCGACGTCGTGCGATCCACACGCGGGCAGGCGAACCCCCACAGGACAGCAGCCTGGCGGCCACCTACGCGAAACTCGATGCGGCGACCATCGATCCGGTGACGGCACGTGCCGCGTTGGTCGGTGCCCTGGTGGCGCCGGTGATCACCGCGCACCCCACCGAGACTCGTCGACGGACGATCTTCGAGACCCAGAATCGCATCATGGAACTGATGCGGATGCGGGAGTTGGTGTCGGGGGACCCGAGCGAGTCGGCCGCGATCGAGAGCCGTCTGCGACGCCAGATCCTCACGCTGTGGCAGACCGCGCTGATCCGTCTGTCCCGCTTGCGGATCCAGGACGAGATCGAGGTGGGCCTGCGCTACTACGACGCCTCGCTGTTCGAGGTGGTCCCGCAGATCAACGCGGATCTCCGTCAGGGGCTGCGGGCGAGGTGGCCCGGCTCGGCCGTGCTCGCGGAGCCGATGCTGCGGCCGGGGTCGTGGATCGGCGGCGATCGGGACGGAAATCCTTTCGTCACTGCCGAAGTCGTCGCTCGGGCCACGCACCGTGCCGCCGAGACCGCGCTCGAACACCACCTCGGGGAGCTCGAGGTGCTCGAACGGGAACTGTCGATGTCGGCTCGGCTGGTCACCGTGACCGCCGAACTGGACCGACTCGCGGATGAATCCGGTGACGAGTCGGCGTTCCGTGCCGACGAGCCGTATCGGCGTGCAGTCCGCGGTCTGCGGGCGCGGCTGAGTGCCACGGCGGCGAGGATTCTCGGGCATCCGGCCGTGCACGCGGTCGCCGGCGACCGGCCGGACTACCGTGGCCCCGCCGAACTGCTGGCCGACCTCGAGGCCATCGACGTGTCCCTGCGCTCGCACGGCGACGACACCATCGCGGACGACCGGCTGGCGCGACTGCGGAACTCGGTGGAGGTCTTCGGCTTCCACCTGTGCGGGCTGGACATGCGGCAGAACTCGGAGGTCCACGAGACGGTGGTCGCGGAGCTGCTGGCGTGGTCGGGGGTGCACCCGGACTACCGATCGCTGCCCGAGGACGAGCGGGTCGCGCTACTGTCCCGGGAACTCGCGACCCGACGGCCGCTGTCGGGGCCGAACGCCGAGTTCAGCGAGCTGACGACGAAGGAACTGGGCATCCTGCGGGCCGCCGCCGACGCCGTCGAACGCATCGGCCCGGAAGCGGTCCCGAACTTCGTCATCAGCATGTGCGACTCGGTGAGCGACATGCTCGAAGCCGCGATCCTGCTCGCCGAGGTGGGGTTGTTCGACCCGGACGGCGCCGGCGGGCCGTCGTGCTCGGTGGGGATCGTGCCGCTGTTCGAGACGATCGAGGATCTGCGGCACGGTGCCGACACGCTCGCCGCGACGCTGGCCGTGCCGCTCTATCGGGCGCTGGTGGCCAATCGCGGTGACAGCCAGGAGGTGATGCTCGGCTACTCCGACTCCAACAAGGACGGTGGCTACCTCGCCGCGAACTGGGCGCTGTACCGGGCCGAACTCGAGTTGGTGCAGGCCGCGCGGAAGACGGGAATCCGGTTGCGGCTCTTCCACGGTCGCGGCGGCACGGTGGGCCGCGGTGGTGGCCCCAGCTACGACGCGATCCTCGCGCAGCCGCCGGGCGCGGTGCAGGGGTCGCTGCGGATCACCGAACAGGGCGAGGTGATCGCAGCGAAGTACGCCGAGCCACGGCTCGCGCGCCGCAATCTCGAGGCACTGGTCGCGGCCACCCTCGAGTCGACCCTGCTCGACGTCGAGGGGCTCGGCGCCGATGCGGTGCCCGCCTACGAGATCCTCGACGAACTGGCCGAACTCGCACGGGTGGCCTATGCGGACCTGGTGCACGACACCCCGGGATTCGTCGAGTACTTCAAGGCGTCGACGCCGGTCGCCGAGATCGGCGCCCTCAACATCGGCAGCCGTCCGGCGTCCCGCAAGCCGACGCAGTCGATCTCCGATCTTCGGGCGATCCCGTGGGTCCTGTCGTGGAGTCAGTCGCGGGTGATGCTGCCCGGCTGGTACGGCACCGGAACGGCGTTCGAGCAGTGGGTGGGCGGTGACCCGGACCGGCTCGCGACGCTGACCGGCCTGTACGAGCGGTGGCCGTTCTTCCGGACGGTGCTGTCGAACATGGCGCAGGTGATGTCCAAGTCCGACATGGGCCTGGCGGCGCGGTACGCGGAGCTGGTGCCCGAGGAGGCATTGCGTGAGGAGGTGTTCGGCAAGATCGTTGCCGAACACGAGCGCACGATTGCCATGTACCGGGCCATCACCGGCCACGAGAACCTGTTGTGGGACAACCCGGCCCTCGACCGGTCCGTGCACAACCGGTTCCCGTACCTCGAGCCGCTCAACCACCTGCAGGTGGAGTTGCTGCGCCGCTACCGCAGCGGCGACGACTCCGACGCCGTCCGGCGCGGCATCCAGCTGACGATGAACGGACTGGCGACGGCGCTGCGGAACAGCGGCTGACGGTCGGAGGGCCCACACCCGTCGACGCCGCTTCCGAATCGACCCGCCGCCCCCGCGATCGCGTCCGCGGGAGGTCGATTCGGGCGCGGCACCGTCCTGGCGTCGATCACCGAAGTCGTCAGCCCTGGCCTCCCAGCTGGCTGCTGATCTCACGGTTGATCTGCTGCAGTCCCGGCGAGGAGACCCCGGGCAGCATGCCGAGGATGTTGCGAACCAGCGACTGATCGTTGATGACTTTCTCGCTGGACTGCACCAACACGGTGCCGGCTCCGGTGAAGTCGTATTGTCGTTCCTCGCCCGACTGCACGCCGATGCGGCGCGCGGCGGCCTGTACGAACCCGGTCACCCACGCCTGGTCGAAGTGGTGGCTCGGCGACGGGCAGTCCGCCCACCCGACGAGTGCCTCCGGGTCCACCCGCACCGGTGGTTCGACGAACATGACCGGCCCGTTCGATGAGGCGAGGAACTTGCCGGTGCCGATCAGCGTCACGAAGCCCGGAACGATCGATTGGTTGAGCGCCAGGGCGGGTTCGAACGCCAGGAGGTTCGCTGCCCGGATGGTCAGGTTGCCGTCATCGAGGTCGTAGGAGTTGATGTCGTAGCCGCGGTCGCCGAGGATCAGCTTGCCCTGTCCGTCGGCGACGACGAAGTCTTGCAGGTGCAGGGGAGCGGAGAACTGCTGGGCGACCATCTGCAGCATGTGACCCTGCAAACCGTGCTGGAGCGAGGTGAACGTCATCTGCCCGTAGTAGGCGATCATCGCGCCCTTGGACATGAACCACGGGTGCTGCAGATCCACCGTGAACGTGTAGTGGTTGTTCGGAATGTTGTCGTTGCCGGGCAGCGTCGCCGGATTCCAGATCGTGCTCACAGCTTCTCCTCTGATGCCTGGACGAGCACCACACCGTGACCGGTGCACTCGAGTTGCATGCTTTCGCCGCCGCTGCGGGCGACGTTCCGCCAGCTCATCCCGGATTTCAATGTCGTTGTCACCGACCCGAGGGCTGCGACGTAGGCCTGCGGATCAACCATCACCGGCCGATCGGGGGTGACCTGTAGTTCCAGAAACCCGCCGTGGCCGAGGACCACCGCGAAACCGTGTCCGGCGAGCTGTGTGGTCGACATGCCTTGCCCGGTGGCCATTCCGGCGGCAGCGCCACGCAACGCCCCCCGCAATCCGCCACCACTGGACGGGGCGGCCGCGGAGACGACCGAGACCTGCAACCCGCTCGTGTAGGCCAGCAGGCGGGAGGCTTCGACTCGCAGGTGCCCCGCGGCCGAGACGTCGACGACGTGGGTTTCGATTCCGCGGAACCCGTAGTGCACGGCACCGGTTCCCTGCGCGAGCATCGTCGCCTCGTGCTCGCCCTGCAGCATCCGGCCGGCCATGGCCCCGAGCCCACCACCTCCGCTCCCGAGACCTGGGACCTGGTGCGGGGTGAACTGCACCTGCCCGGTGTAGAACAGCATCGCGCCGCGGCGCGCCACCACGGGCCCTGTCCGGCCCAGATCCACGGTGACAACCTTGTCGTTGACCTTTGTGAACATCCGTTGCTCCCTGTGTCCGCTGTAGCTGATCAGCGTTCGGCCGGCTGGATCGACACCACGCCGGTGCCGTCCCACTTCAGCGAGAACGCCTCGCCGTTGCCCTGACCCACCGCCGTCCGCCAGGACGCATCGGTGACGAACGACTGGGTGAGCTGACCGCGAGCGCACACGAACGCATCAGGGTCGACAACCAGTGGGTGCTGCGGGGCCACCTCGAGGTGGACGAGAGGACCACCGTGGGAGATCAACGCGACCTGGCCGGTGCCGGTGACAGTGGTGGTGAACAAGCCCTGGCCGCCCACCGCGCCGCGCAGGCCCGTGAACGCCACGGCGGTGCGTAGGTTCCCGGTCAGGGCCAGTAGCTGTTCGGATTCGACCTGCAAGGTCTCGCCCGTCATTTCGATGATGGTGACATCTGCGGCGTCGTGCGCGAGATAGATGGTCCCGGTGCCGGTGCACTCCATCAGCGACAAACCCTCGCCGGAGGTGCGTTGTTTCAGCGCCGCAAGCACGCCGTCGCCGCCACCGAATCCGGCGGACTTGAATGTGATCTTGCCGTCGTAGGCGATCATTGATCCGCTCAGTGCGCGGACACTGTCGCCGGTCAGGTGTGCCTCGAGGATCCTCTTGGATCGCTGCACCAACTGCATGTTCGTCTCCCCATACGTCCGACCGGCAGGGATCGGCCGGCGAAATCTCGGATCAAAGTGAATCACGAGGGCCTGGAGGTGAACTCGACCGCATCGGGATGAGCCCGAGCGGTGCGGTCCCTACCCGGTCGTCGCCGCGAACAGCAGCGGGGTGATGGTTCCGTAGCTGTCGTGGCCCTCGACGTGCCAGGGCACGGTCGACCGACCCTCACCGACCCGGGACCACAACTGGGCGATCCAGGCCGCGGCGGCGTCGACCACCGCGTCCTGGACGCAGAAAGGGGCGCTGCGCGACCACTGCGGAACGTCCGGGTCGAGCCCGTCCTCGGTGTACACGACGCCGAAGAGATGGCGGTGGGCGTCGATCGTCTTGTTCAGCGCGAAGTGGTCGGGTCCTTCGAGGCGAACCAGGACGTCGAAGGTGCCCTCGCCGTCCTGGTCGGGGAAGACGTCGATGCACAGTTCGGTCGTCTCCGCCGGAAGGGCGTCGAGGATCGCGGTGAGCTCGGCAGCGGCCGCGTCGGTGTGATCGTTCAGCACGGCAGCCAGCGTCGTCAGGTACTCATCGCGGTCCACCACCGCAGACTACCGCCGGGATCGGCTGGGCGACTGAGGGAACCGATCGGCGCCCAGCCACGTCCTACTGATCGAACGGAAGCAATGACGGAGCGTCAGGAAGGGAGCCGACCGATGGAGCGATACCCGAGGGATGCGACGTATCGACGTCTCGGAGCACGCGGTGCGAGCGGGCCGCGCAGCGGGGGACTGTTGGCGACCGGGTGTCGGCCACGGCCCATCGTGGCCGACGCCGGTGAACCTCCGCGGCCGGTCCGGCCGGTCGAGGACCAACCGGACTGACCGCGGCCGGTGTCAGGAGCGGGACAGTCCGCTCGCGGCGGTCTCGTCGAGCAGCCACACGGTCTTCTCGATCCCGCGTGCACCCGCGGCCGGGATCTCGTCGGCGGAAGCGCCACCGACAGCGGCGGCGACCGCCTCGGCCTTCGCCTCGCCCGAGGTGATCAGCCACACCTCGCGGGCCGACTGCAGTGCCGGCAGCGTGAGCGTGACCCGCACCGCGGGCGGCTTGGGGGAGTCGGTGACCGCGACGACCAACTTCTCGTTCTCCCGGACCGCATCGGTGTGGGGGAACAGTGAATTGACGTGCCCCTCACCGCCCATGCCCAGGAGGTGGACGTCGAACAGGGGGCCGGTGCGATCGGAGCCGAACGCGTCGAGCACCTCGGCGTAGGCCGCGGCCGCGGTGACCGGGTCACTGCCGTACGCACCGTCGGACGCGGCCATCACGTGGACGCGTGCCGGGTCCACCGGAACATGGTCCAGCAGCGCCTGGTGCGCCTGCACCTCGTTGCGTTCGGGATCGCCCGCCGGCAGGAAACGCTCGTCGCCGAAGAACACGTCCAGCGCCGACCAGTCGATCGCCCCCGGGTTCTCCCGGACATGTTCGAGCAGCGCGATGCCGGTGCCGCCGCCGGTGAGCACCACCGATGCGGACCCGCGGGCCTGCTGCGCCGCAACGACGGCGTCGACGAAGCGTTCCGCGGCCGCACGCACCAGGGCGTCGGTGTCCGCGTAGCGGTGAATCTCGTTCAGGTCAGACATATTCCACCTTCGACAGTCCGGTCAGGGCAGCCTCGTAGATTTCGTCCGGATCGAGCCGCCGCAGTTCCTCGGCCAGGCAGTCCCGGGTTTCGCGCCGGGCCAGCGCCACCAGGGCGTCGGGCTGACCGGTCCGGCTCAGGGTCGCCGTGGTCTCGACCTGCGGGCGGCTGATCGAGATGGTGTCGTTCGCGAGCTTCAACTCCACGAACAGCTCGCCGGTCTGCCGGCGGACCGGACCGTCGATCCGATCGGCCAGCCAGCCCGCCAGTACGTCCAGAGCAGGCTCGGTGGCCAGGCCCGACACCGTCGCCGAGACGATCGGCTCGTGCGGCGGCTGGTCGAGCGCGGACGTCAACAGCGCCCGCCAGTACGTGACCCGGCTCCACGCCAGGTCGGTGTCCCCGGCGGTGTACGACCCGAGCCGACTCTTGATGGTCGACGTGGGGTCCTCGGCACCGGTGGCGTCGGTGATTCGACGGATCGCCAAGCGGCCCACCGGATCCAGCGCCGGCACGGTGGGGGCGTCCTCGGGCCACCACGCGACGACGGGGGTGTCGGGCAGCAGGAACGGGACGACGACACTGGCCTCGTGGTCGGCGAGTTCGCCGTACACCCGCAGCACCACGACCTCGGATGCGCCGGCGTCGCCGCCGACCCGGATCTCTGCGTCGAGATGCGTCTCTTCCGAACGGGATCCGCGCGCCACCACGATGACACGACAGGGATGCTCCCGGCTGGCCTCGTTCGCGGCGTCGATTACGTACTCGGAGTTCTTGCTGTCCCGGGTGCATACGACCAGCGTCAGGACCCGCCCCAACGTGACCGCGCCGCCCGACTCGCGGAGCTCGACGAGCTTCTTGTTGATCGCACCGGTGGTGGTGCCCGGCAGCTCGATGATCACGGCCTTCTCCATTCGCGACCGGTGCGGCGCATCATTTCCTGTGCCGACGGCGGACCCCACGTGCCGGCCTCGTAGGTCTCGGGCTTGCCGTTCGCCGCCCAGTGTTCGAGGACGGGATCGAGGATCTTCCACGACAGCTCGACCTCGGCGTTGACGGGGAACAGGGACGGCTCGCCCAGCAGGACGTCGAGGATCAGACGCTCGTAGGCCTCCGGGGAGGACTCGGTGAACGCCTGCCCGTAGCTGAAGTCCATGTTGACGTCCCGGACCTCCATGCTCGATCCGGGCACCTTGGAGCCGAATCGCATGGTGACGCCCTCGTCGGGTTGCACCCGGATCACCAACGCGTTCTGGCCGAGGTCCTCGGTCATGGTCGCGTCGAAGGGCAGATGCGGGGCGCGTTTGAACACGACGGCGATCTCGGTGACCCTGCGGCCCAATCGTTTTCCGGTTCGGAGGTAGAACGGGACCCCGGCCCAGCGGCGGGTGTCCACCTCGAGGGTGATCGCCGCGTAGGTCTCGGTGGTGGAGTCCTGCGCGAAGCCGTCCTCCTCGAGGAGCCCGACGACCTTGCGTCCGCCCTGCCAGCCGCCCGCGTACTGACCGCGGGCGGTGGTCTCGTCGAGGGGCTCGGCGAGCCGGGTCGCCGACAGCACCTTGATCTTCTCGGCCTGCAACTCGGACGGCTCGAAGCTGATCGGCTCCTCCATCGCGGTGAAGGCCAGCAGCTGCAGCAGATGATTCTGGATGACGTCCCGCGCGGCGCCGATCCCGTCGTAGTACCCGGCCCGACCCCCGAGCCCGATGTCCTCGGCCATGGTGATCTGAACGTGGTCGACGTAGTGCGCGTTCCAGATCGGGTCGAACAGCTGGTTCGCGAAACGCAGCGCCAGGATGTTCTGGACCGTCTCCTTGCCCAGATAGTGGTCGATGCGGAACACCATGTCCTCCGGGAACACGTTGTTCACCACCGCATTGAGCTCCTGCGCGCTCTCGAGGTCGTGACCGAACGGCTTCTCGATGACGACCCGGCGCCACTGCCCGTCGGCGGACTTGGCGAGACCGGACTGCGACAGCTGCTCGCACACCGTCGGGAACTGCGCGGGCGGAATCGACAGGTAGAACGCATGATTGCCGCGGGTGCCGCGCTCACGGTCCAGCGTGTCGAGAGTGTTGGAGAGGTCCGCGAAGGCGTCCGCGTCGTCGAAGCTGCCCTGCACGAAGCGAATGCCCTTCGCGAGCTGCTCCCAGACGTCCTCACTGAACGGTGTGCGGGCATGCTCGCGCACCGCGTCGTGCACGACCTGTGCGAAATCCTGGTCCGCCCAGTCACGCCGGGCGAACCCGACCAGAGCGAACCCGGGCGGTAGGAGGCCTCTGTTGGCGAGGTCGTACACCGCGGGCATCAGCTTCTTGCGAGCCAAATCGCCGGTGACACCGAAGATCACCAGGCCGCAGGGGCCGGCGATGCGAGGCAGTCGCCGGTCCCTGCTGTCCCGAAGTGGGTTGATCCAACCGTCCGCCGCGGGTCCGCTCACGGGGTCAGCCCTCTCGAGCAGCGGAGAGCTGCTCCGAGATGGCGTCGAGCAGCTCGTTCCACGAGACCTCGAACTTGTCCACGCCCTCGGTCTCGAGCTTGTCGAACACCGCGGGAATGTCGATGCCGACGGCGGCGAGCTGGTCGAAGACGGCCTGCGACGCCGCGGCGGTACCCGAGATGGTGTCGCCGGAGACGACGCCGTGATCGGCGACCGCTTCCATCGTCTTCTCCGGCATCGTGTTGACGGTGTTCGGGGCGACGAGGTCGGTCACGTAAAGCGTGTCCGGGTAGTCGGGGTTCTTCACGCCGGTCGACGCCCACAGCGGACGCTGCGCGCGGGCGCCGGCGGCCGCCAGCGCCGCCCAACGCGACCCACCCTCGAAGACCTGCTGGTACGACGCGTACGCGAGGCGGGCGTTGGCCAGTCCGGCCTTGCCGCGCAGCGCGAGGGCCGCCTCCGAACCGATCTTGTCGAGCTGCCCGTCGATCTCGCTGTCCACGCGCGAGACGAAGAACGACGCCACCGAGTGGATCTTCGACAGGTCGTGCCCGGCGGCCTGCGCGGCCTCGAGGCCCGCGAGGTACGCGTCGATGACGGCCTCGTAGCGCTCGACCGAGAAGATCAGTGTGACGTTGACGCTGATGCCCTCCGCGATCACACGGGTGATCGCGGGCAGACCCGCCTTGGTGGCCGGGATCTTGATGAGCAGGTTCTCGCGGTCGACGAGCTTCCACAGCTCGATCGCCTGCGCGACCGTGGCATCGGTCTCGTGGGCCAGACGCGGATCGACCTCGATCGACACACGGCCGTCGACGCCGTCCGACGCCGCGGCCTGCGGGGCCAGGACCTCGCACGCGTCGCGCACGTCGTCGGTGGTGAGCGCGCGGACGGTCTCGTCGACGCCGGCACCACGCGCCGCCAGCTCGTGCAGCTGGGCGTGGTACTCGGGGCCCTTCAGCGCGGCCTGGAAGATCGACGGATTGGTGGTGACGCCGACGACGCTGCGGGTGGCGATCAGCTCCGCGAGGTTGCCGGACTCGAGCCGCGTGCGCGACAGATCGTCGAGCCACACGGACACTCCCGCCGCGGCGAGGGCGGCGAGGTTGGCGTTCTGGGTTGCGGTGTCAGTCATGGTGAATCATCCCTTCACACGTGCAGCGACGCGGCGAGCCGCGTCGGTGACGGCCTCGGCGGTGAAGCCGAACTCGCGGAACAGCGTCTTGTGGTCGGCGGAGGCGCCGTAGTGCTCGATCGACACGGCCTCGCCGTCGCTGCCGAGGATCTTGTACCACGGCATCGCGATGCCGGCCTCGACGGAGACGCGGGCGCGGACCGCGGGCGGCAGGATCTCGTCGCGGTATGCCTGGTCCTGCTGCTCGAACCAGTCGAGGCAGGGGACCGACACGACGCGGGTGGCGATGCCGTCCGCCTCGAGCGCCTCGCGGGCGGCGACCGCCAGCTGCAGCTCCGAACCGGTGCCCAGCAGGATCACCTCGGGGGTGCCGGTCGACGCCTCGGCCAGGATGTACGCGCCGAACTTGACGCCCTTGGCAGCTTTTTCGCGGGTGCCCTCGAGGACCGGGATGTCCTGACGGGTCAGCGCCAGGGCGGTGGGGCCGGTCTTGTGCTCGAGCGCGGCCTTCCACGCCTGGGCGGTCTCGTTGGCGTCACCCGGACGGATGACGGACATGTTCGGGATCGCGCGCAGCGACGCGAGGTGCTCGATCGGCTGGTGCGTCGGGCCGTCCTCACCGAGACCGATGGAGTCGTGCGTCCACACGTACAGCGCCGGCGTCTGCATCAGCGCGGCCAGACGGACCGCCGGACGCATGTAGTCGCTGAACACCAGGAACGTGCCACCGTAGGCGCGGGTCGGCCCGTGCAGGTCGATGCCGTTGATGATCGAGCCCATCGCGTGCTCGCGGATGCCGAAGTGCAGCGTGCGGCCGTACGGCTGCGCGTTCCAGTCCTTAGTCGAGATCGACGTCGGGCCGAACGAGTCCGAACCGTCGATCGTCGTGTTGTTGCTGCCCGCGAGGTCGGCCGAGCCGCCCCACAGCTCCGGCAGGATCGGCCCCAGCGCGTTCAGCGTCTTGCCCGACGCCTTGCGGGTCGCGACGCCCTTCGCGTCCGCATCCCACGTCGGCAGGTGATCGGTCCAGCCCTCCGGGAACTCGCCCGCGTGCAGGCGGTCGAACAGCGCCTTGCGCTCCGGCTCACGAGCGGCCCACGCGTCGAAGTCGGCCTGCCACTCGGCGTGCGCCGCGGCACCGCGGTCGGCGACCTGGCGGGCGTGCTCGAAGGCGGCGGGGTCGACGTCGAAGCTCTTCTCCGGATCGAAGCCGAGCGCGCGCTTGACGCCCGCGACCTCTTCGGCGCCGAGCGCGGCGCCGTGCACGTCGCCGGTGTTCATCATCGTCGGGGCCGGGTAGCCGATGATCGTGCGCATCACGATGATCGACGGCTTGTCGGTGACCGCCTTGGCGGCCTCGACGGCGTCGAGGATCGCGGAGACGTTCTCGCCGCCCTCGACCCGCTGGACGTGCCAGCCGTAGGCCTCGTAGCGCTTCGCGACGTCCTCACCGAACGCGATCGCGGTGTCGTGCTCGATGGAGATCTCGTTGTCGTCGTAGAAGACGATGAGGTTGCCCAGCTGCTGGACGCCCGCGATGGACGACGCCTCGGAGGTGACACCCTCCTGCAGGTCGCCGTCGGACGCGATCACGTAGACGTAGTGGTCGAACGGGCTGGCGCCGGCCGCGGTGTCCGGATCGAACAGGCCACGCTCGCGGCGGGCGGCCATCGCCATGCCGACCGACGACGCCAGGCCCTGACCCAGCGGACCGGTGGTCATCTCGACGCCGGCCGTGTGACCGAACTCGGGGTGGCCCGGGGTGAGCGAGCCCCACGTGCGCAGCGCCTCGAGGTCGGACAGTTCCAGGCCGTATCCCGACAGGTACAGCTGCACGTACAGCGTCAGGCTGCTGTGCCCGCACGAGAGCACGAAGCGGTCGCGTCCGACCCACTCCGGATTCTTCGGGTTGTGGCGCAGCACCCGCTGGAACAGCGTGTACGCCAGCGGCGCGAGGCTCATCGCGGTGCCCGGGTGGCCGTTGCCGACCTTCTGGACCGCGTCCGCCGCGAGGACTCGTGCGGTGTCGACGGCCTTGGTGTCCAGGTCGGTCCAGTCGCTGGGGTGGACCGGTTGCGTGAGGACGCGGATCTCGTCTGTGATCGACACGGGCAGATGTCTCCTGACATGGTTGTACGTGGAGCCGGAAGGAATCCGGAGGGTGCAGTGGGCATCGCCGGACCTCGAGTGCGCCTCCAGCCTAGTTGTGCCTCCCCGTTCGGGTCGATTCGGTTCGCACGTTGGCGGCGTCTACCATCGTTTGTAGTAGTGCAGTAGCAAACGAGGATGTAGTCGCGTGGGGCAAGGAGATAGCGTGCGTACAGGGCAACGGCCGAGCGGACATGGCTTCGGCAGCCCCGCCGCCGCATCCGAATCGAAGGCTGCGCGGGAGAACGCCACCCGGTGGGGGCGAATCTCGGCGACGATTCTGGCGTATATCGCGCTGACGAAGCCGCGGGTGATCGAGCTGCTGCTCGTCGCGACGATTCCGGCGATGCTCCTCGCGGACCGCGGTCACATCGACCTCGTCCTCATCATCAGCACGCTGTTCGGTGGCTGGATGGGTGCGGCCAGCGCCAACTCGCTCAACTGTGTCGTCGACGCCGACATCGACAAGGTGATGAAGCGGACCGCCCTGCGACCGCTGGCTCGCCAGGCCGTCCCGACACGGAACGCGTTCGTGTTCGGCATGACGCTCGGTGTCGCGTCGTTCCTGTGGCTGTGGTGGCGCGCGAACCTGCTCGCCGGTTTCCTGGTGGTCCTCACCATCGCCTTCTACGTGCTCGTCTACACGATGGTGCTCAAGCGTCGTACCTGGCAGAACGTGATCTGGGGTGGTGCCGCCGGTTGCATGCCGGTCATGGTCGGCTGGGCCGCGGTCACCGGATCGCTGAGCTGGGAACCCCTCGTGCTGTTCCTGATCATCTTCTTCTGGACGCCGCCGCACACCTGGGCGCTCGGAATGCGCTACAAGGAGGACTACAAGGCGGCCGGCGTCCCGATGCTCCCGGTCATCGCCTCCGAGGAGCACGTCACCAAGCAGATCGTGATCTACACGTGGGCCACCGTCCTCGCGTCGCTGGCACTGGTGCCGGCGGCCGGCTGGATCTACGCGGTCGTCACCCTGCTGGCCGGCGCCTGGTTCCTGCTCGTCGCCCACCAGCTGTACCGGAGCGTGCGCGGCGGCACCCCCATCAAGCCGCTGAAGCTGTTCCTGCAGTCCAACAACTACCTCGCGGTGGTGTGCTGCGGTCTGGCCGTGGACTCGGTGCTCGGCTGGAACACGATCGCCAGCTACTTCTGATCGCACACCGAGGCAGGGCCCGCTCTCCGGAGCGGGCCCTGCTCTCGTGTGCACGGTCGACTACGGCGTCAGCACGATCGACCCGGTGGTCCTGCGGCCCTCGAGGTCACCGTGCGCCCGCGCAGCGTCCGCGAGCGGGTAGCTGCCGCCGACGCGCAGCGTCAGCGTCCCGGCGGCGATCGCGTCCAGCACCGCGCCCGCGCGCCACGTCAACTCCTCCCGGGTCCGCACGTAGTGCGCGAGCGTGGGGCGAGTGACGTAGAGCGATCCCGACGAGTTCAGGCGCTGCAGGTCGAACGGTGGGACGGGTCCACTCGCCGCCCCGAACAGCACCAGGGTGCCGCGGATCCGCAGCGACGCGAGACTCGCATCGAACGTGTCCTTGCCTACGCCGTCGTACACCGCGGCGACGCCCTCGCCGCCGGTGACCTCACGAACCTGCTCCGCGAGCCCGGTGCCGTACCGCAGCACCCGCCACGCGCCCGCCTCACGCGACAGGGCCTCCTTCTCGTCGCTGGAGACCGTCGTGATCACCTTGACGTCCTTCGCGGCCGCCATCTGCGTCAGCAGCAGACCCACGCCACCCGCGCCGGCGTGCACGAGGACGGTGTCCCCGGCCTGCGCGGGATACGCCGACTCGATCAGGTAGTGCGCGGTCATGCCCTGAAGCAGCGCCGACGCCGCCGACTCGGGAGCCACACCGTCCGGGACCTTCACCGCGACCGTGGCGGGCACGGCGACCTTCTCGGCGTAACTGCCGGGCGCCGCCGCCCACGCGACCCGATCACCCACCGCGAAGTCCGTCACACCGGATCCGACCTCGAGCACCACGCCGGACCCCTCGTCGCCCGGCACGTACGGGACGTCGCGGGCATAGGTTCCGGTGCGGAAATAGGTGTCGATGAAGTTGATGCCGATCGCGTCGGTGGCCACCAGCAGGTCACCGGCACCGACCGTGGGATCTGGCACCTCCGTGGGGACGAGAACCTCCGGGCCGCCGAACTGGGACACCACGATTGCGCGCATGACCCGCACAGTAGTCTGACCCCATGAGCACCGACACCCAGAGCACCGCTGCGGCCCCGGTCCTGCCCTCGGGCACTGTCGCCGCCATCCGGAAGTTCCTCTCCGAGCACGGCGGAACCGCCAGTGCCGTCATCCAGCCCGTCGGCCGGGCCGGCGTCCGCATCACCCTCGTCGGCGCCGACGGCATCCTCGGCGACCAGGTGGTCGACACGGTCGCGATCGCCAACGCGATCGTCGCCTCGTTCGACGAGATCACCGTCTCGGAGTGGGACCGCGCCCTCACCAGCGTCGTGACCCCGCGTCCGGGGCACTGGGCGAAGATGGCCGGCTGGGTGGCGCAGCAGACGCGGTTCCCGAAGGCGCGCAACGAACGCTGAAACACCCGAAAGGCCGGGGCCCTGCACAACGTGCAGGACCCCGGCCTTCGTCGTTCGTGGGTGAGCTCGGGTCAGGCCGACGCGACGGGTTCCGCGTCGGCGCGGTCGGCGATCGGCTCGCGGATCCGGCCTGCCGCGTACAGGGCGGCGGTCGCAGCGGTGCAGGCGCCGGCGAATGCCACATGGATCGTCACGAGAACGGCCGGCACGTGCGTCCAGAACTGCACCAGTCCGATGCCTGCCTGCGCGACGACCAACCCGATCACGACCTTCAGCCGCAGCTTCACCGCGGCGCTCGCACCGATCGCGTACAGGGCGAACCCGAGGCCGACGAGCAGTGCGAGGTAGGCGACGAGCAACTCGGCATGCAGGTGCACCAGGTTGGTGATGTCGAGATCGAGGCGTTCGACGGTGCGCTCCGGGTTCTTGTCACCGGCGTGCGGACCGGCTCCGGTCACCATCGTGCCCGCGACCAGGGTGCCCGCCAGCGCGACCCCGGAGAGTGCGGTCAGCCAGCGCAACTGCTTGGGCAGCACGAACTTCTCGACGCCGTCGTCCGGCTGGTCGATCTTGTGGTAGAGGATCACGGACACCCACACCATGCCCATCGACACCAGCATGTGCACCGCGACGGTCCACCACAGCAGCCCGGTCAGCACGGTGATGCCGCCGATGACCGCCTGCGCCACCGTGGACAGCGGCATCAGCCAGGCGTAGAAGAGCACCTCGCGGCGGCGCGCGGCGCGGGTCACGGCGATCACCGCAGCCGCGGCGGTCGCGACCACCAGGAACGTCAGCAGGCGGTTGCCGAACTCGACGGCCTGATGGAACCACGGCGCGGTCGAATCACCCGTGGGGACGAAGCTGCCCGGATGGCACTGCGGCCAGGTGGTGCAGCCGAGACCCGACGCGGTCACCCGGACCACCGATCCGGTGACCGCGATGCCGCCCTGCGTCACGATCACCGCGAGCGCGATCCACTTCTGGACCGCAAGCGACGGCAGCGGAAGACGGTTGACCAGGTTCACAAAGCCGCGATACAGCACAGGACGATGGTAGAGGGCCGTCCACTACGTGATGTAGTTGGCCCCGACCGCGGAGGTCACGACCCGGACGATCCGCCCGAGCCCCCGGTGCCGGGATCGACCGACACGATCCCCGAGATCGTGCCCTGCATGTACCGGCCGTCGTCGGTGATCAGCGCCGACATCTGCAGGGTGTCCCCGAGCAGGGTGCCGGTGACGGTCCTGGTGGTCTTGACCGCGCCTGTCTCGGGATCGAGCACGGCGAACGCGAAGCCGTCGAGCGGTGTGGTCGTGTCCAGCCCCTCGCGGACCATCGTGTAGATGTTCCCGTCGGCCGTGGACAGGTGCGGCACCGCGGAGCTCCGGACCTGGTTCTGCCACACGGTGGTGCAGCCCTCGCCGTCGCCGTCGACGTCGACCCGGGTCATGCCGCCGCGGAACGGAGCCGATGCGGGAACCGCCTCGCCGGCACCGGCCGGGACCGTCGGGTACGGGTAGCCGTAGGTGCTCGCGACGAACACCGAGCGGCCGACGGCGATGGGGGAGTTCTCGCTGCCGCTGCCCGACCCCACGGAGCCGCCGACGCTCCCGGAGAGGCTGCCGCCCGAACCGTCGGCGCTGCCCGTGCTGCCCGACAGGCTGCCGCCGTCGGTGCCCGGGGGCAGGACCGGCTCCTTGCACACCTCTTCACCGGTGGCCGAGCGGTACACCAGCAGATTCACCTGGCCGTCGGCGTTGTCGACGATCGTCAGGTACTCGGAGCCGGTGACGGGGCCGAAGTACGTGGGTGTCGACCCCGTGCCCCAGCTGAGCTGTCCGGGTTTACGGGCCGATCCGCGGTCGTACTCCTGGCGCCAATCGATCTGCGGCTGCGCGTCGGGGCCCGCACTGAGCTGGTAGGTGGCGTGCGTCGTGGCGACGGCCGTGCCGCCCTCCGACGTCGAGATGCTGTTCTGCACCTGCTCCCCGGTGGGCAGCGGGACCGTTCGGGCGTCGCCGTCGCCGTCGACGGTGCCGACGATCCCGCCGCCCGTCGCGAACCACACGTTCCCGGCCCAGTCGGGTGCGAGTCCGGTGACGTTGTCGCCGTCGGGGATGTCCGAGGTCAGGTCGGTACTGGAGTCGATGCTCAGCGTCCACTTCCCGTCGACCTGCGCGTGACCGATCCGCAGCAGGTGACGGGAGCCGTCGACCACCACGAGGCGGTCGTCCGAATCGAGGTAGGCGTACACGCCGCCGAGGAGACTGCCCTTGGTGAGCTGGAGTTGAGCGAGCGTGCCGCCGACGGGGAAGGTCGAGGCGGCGGGATCGAGGAGATGGACGGTCGGGTTCTGACCGATCATCGTGGTGCACAGGGCCACGACCAGCCCGTCGGATCCCTGCAGCAGCGTCGGGCAGGCCGAGGCTAGCGGGTACTGCGCGATCGAGACCGCGCCGGTGCCCGGACCGGCGAGCCGCGTCGCATCCGACGATCCGGCGTCCCCGTGCATCGTCGAGGTCCCGTCGGGGCCCAGATACGGGTTGGCCGGTGCGAGCGGACCCCATCCGGTGGCCGCGTCCGCGGTCAACGGAGACAGTGCCAGGGCGAGCGCGCCGCACGCGGCGATCGAGGTTCGACGGAGTCCGATCATGAGGGTGGCAGTCACGAGGGACATTCTGGTACTGAACGGTCGGTCGCGGGGGCGTTTCGCCCGACACGGGACGAACGTGCGAATGGTGCGTGTCAGGTGAACTTGAAGGTGCGGGTCGCGACGATGCCGGCGACCGTCGCCCACGCCGCCAGTACCGCCACACACATGATGTTGATGCTGCCGGCGGTGGCATCCTCGAGGGCCTGCGCGAGGGCGCCCGACGGGACCAACTGTGCGACGATCCGAACTCCGTCGTTGAGCTGATCGGCGAAGATGATGCTGCCGATGCCGGCCATCGCGAACCACAGGATGTTGGCCAGCGCGAGCACGATCTCGGCGCGGAGCGTGCCGCCGAGCAGCAGTCCCAACGCCGCGAAGGTGACGGTCCCGAGCGCGATCACGACCGCTCCGAGTGCGAGACCGAGGATGCTGGGCCGCCAGCCGAGCGCAAATGCGATCCCGCCCAACAGCACCGTCTGCATCGCGACGACGATCACGACCGCGGCGCTCTTGCCGGCGATGATGCCCCAGCGTGGCAGGGGAGTGGCGCCGAGCCGTTTCAGGGCGCCGTAGCGACGGTCGAAGCCGACGGCGATGGCCTGCCCGGTGAACGCCGTCGACATGATCGCGACCATCATCACCGCCGGGACGACGGTGTCGACCCGGTCGCTGCCGAAGTCGCCGATGGGGAGCAGCGTCAGACCGATCAGGAGCGTGATCGGGATGAACATGGTGAGGAGCAACTGCTCACCGTTGCGCAGCAGCAGCGTCAGTTCGAGCCGCGTCTGCGCGGCGAGCATGCGGGCCGCCGGCGCCGGCTGGGGGCGCGGGGTGAACGTGCCGTCGGCGAAACGGTTGTCGGCCAGGCGGTCGTGGTTCGTCACGGTCATCCCCTAATGTCCCGTCCGGTGAGTTCGAGGAAGACGTCCTCGAGTCGGCGCTGGTCCACGCGGAGTTCCGTGGCGAGAGCGTCCTGTCCGGCGCACCACGACGTCACCGCTGCGACGACGTGCGGATCGATGGTGCCGCGCACCACGTAGTTGCCGGGCGTGCGCTCGAGGGCCTGGTATTCGGTGGGCAGCACGGCTCGCAGCCGCGCGAGGTCGAGTCCGGGCGGCGCGACGAGGCTCAGTTGGCCCTCGGCGCCGGTGCGGGTGACCTCCGACGGTGTCCCGGACGCGACGATCTGCCCGTGGTCGATGATCACGAGTTCGTCGGCGAGCTCCTCGGCCTCGTCCATCAGGTGTGTGGTCAGCAGGACGCTGACGCCGTCGCGGCGCAGCGCGTCGATCAGTTCCCACACCAGCAGTCGGGCCTGGGCGTCCAGGCCCGCGGTGGGTTCGTCGAGGAACACCAGCTCGGGACGTCCGACGAGCGCGCAGGCGAGCGCGAGGCGCTGTTGCTGGCCACCCGACAGTCGCCGGTACGGCGTCCGGCGAGCGTCCTGCAGTCCGAGGCTGCGCAGCAGCCATTCGGGATCGAGCGGGTCGGCCGAGTAGGACGCCACGAGGTCGAGCATCTCGCCGGCCTTGGAACCCGGGTAGGCGCCGCCGCCCTGGAGCATGACGCCGATCCGCGGGCGCAGGGCGGCCGAGTCGGCGATGGGGTCGAGACCGAGGACCCGCACCGATCCCTCATCGGGGGAGACGAAGCCCTCGCACATCTCGACGGTCGTGGTCTTGCCGGCGCCGTTGGGGCCGAGCAGGGCCAGCACCTGCGCGGACTCGAGGGTGAGGTCCAGACCGTCGACTGCGCGCAGGTCGCCGAACGATTTGACGACACCGTCGAGTCGCACGGCGGGCTCGCCCCTTGTGGACGTCGTGTTCGACGCTCTGACAATCACGAGGAACCAGCCTAGGCCCTGACCGGTTCGATCCGGTCCGGTGGTCCGGCGGGGGCCCGCCACAGCAGTTGGTTCCGGGTCAGGACGATCAGCGCGATGCTCGTGACCGCCGTCGCGATCGCGGCCTGGACGATCATGAACGGCTCGTATTCGGCCCCGTTCGGCATCAGGATCACGCTGACGAACGCCGAGAACGCGATCGCGGGTATCCGGAAGATGGGCCGGGTCGCCCACGCGGCGAGCGGGATCACGGCCCACAGCAGGTACCACGGCTGCACGACCGGGAAGAGGAGGACGATCGCGCCCAGCGAGACGCCGAGTGCGCCCACCGGGTGGATGCGTCCGACGAGGACGGCGAGGAGCATGCGCAGTGCGATGAACGCGGCGACGAGCGACGCGATCGGGCGGGTCAGGCTGAGCACGGCGGTGGTGTGATCGCCGAGGCCGAGGAGGACGCCGGCGAGGCCGGTGCCCAGCCCCAGCAGCGTCGGGATCGACATCCAGCTGCGTACCTCGGTCGCGGTGCCGAGGGTCTGCGTCCAGCCCATCCCGAGTCCGCTCGCGACGCTGACGAAGACGGTCACGGCGACGGTCACCGCACCGAGGAGGAGCGCGGCCGACGCGAGTGCCTTGAGATTGCCGCCCCATCGCCGGGCCAGCGCCATGCCGACGAAACCGAGGGCCAGGAGCGACGGAATCTTGATCGTCGACGACAACACGATCAGTGTCGCGCCGGCGATCAGCAGCAGTAGTACCTGTCCCCGGATCGGGTGCACGCTGGCGATCGCGCGCAGGGCCAGTTCGACACCGGCCAGCATCAGCCCGATCATGAGGGCCTCGTTGTGGATGCCGGCGACGAGGTGGAACAGCACCAGGGGGTTCGCCGCGCCCAGCCACAGCGCGCTCACCGCGGACACGCCGCAGCGTCGGGCGAGGCGGGGCAACGCCCACACGATCAGCGCCACACCGGCGAGCGCGAGGACGCGGTGCAGGAAGATCCCGGCGACGATGTTGTCGCCGGTCAGTGAGGTGATTCCGCGGCCCATCCAGAGGAACAGCGGACCGTACGGCGCGGGTGTCTCCCGCCAGATGTTCGGCACGGTCCGGGTGAGGACGTGGTCGACGCCGAGCGCGCCGGCGGGTCCGATCTCGTACGGGTCGAGGCCGCGGGCGGTGATCTCGCTCTGTGCGAGGTACGAGTACACGTCGCGGCTGAACATCGGCGGTGCGACAGTGAGGGGAATCACCCACAGCAGGAGGGTGCGATCGAGTTGGGACCGGCTCAGCTGACGGGGGGCGCGGCCGCCTCGGAGGCTGCCGACCGCGAATCGGCCCAACAGCAGCCAGGCGAGCACCACCATGACGGTGCCCGTCATCGCCATGCTCAGGGTCGCGCTCGGCATGCGCGCCGGCAGGCCGAGCAGTCGCAGGCCCTGGACGGGGTTCTGGAGTACGGGTTGCGCTCCCGCACCCAGTGCGCCGACGGCCATGAGGACCGCACCGGTCGCGCCGAAGAGGCGGATGTAGTGCAGTTGACGGTTCTCGCGGGCGTCGAGGCCTGGCGCTTCCGGTTCGTCGCCGTGGAGGGCGTCGCCTACCGACGCCCGGGGCGAGTGCCCGTCGATCCCGAGCGCACGCTTGACGAAGGCCGTCGCCCGCTCGGCCCGAGATCGGGCCGGGGCGTCCGACTCGTTGTCCATCTCGGTGTGCGGCACACGGTGCAGCGTAGCGGGGCGGGTGAGGTGCTCCGGTCGCGGCGGATCGGGAACCCACCCGGAAGGGTGTGTCGACGATCACGCAGGTAACCCTTCGTGGACCGCGGGATCTAATTCCGTCACACTGGTGTTGTGAAATCGGAAGCGGCTCGACGCCCCAGTGGAGAAAGCGCAGCTCACGCGACTGCGTCGTCCTCTGCTGGGTCCGTGGTGTCCGTCGCCGGTGCGCACGAAGGACACACCCGCGCCGCGGTCGTCCGATTGCTCGTCGAGGAGGGTCCCATCTCGGCCACCGACATCGGCGCCCGGCTCGGCCTCAGTGCGGCCGGGGTCCGGCGGCACCTGGACGCGCTCATCGACGCGGGTGAGGCCCAGGCAGCGAGTGCGGCCAGCTGGCGGCAGCGTGGGCGCGGTCGTCCGGCGAAACTGTTCCAGATCACCGCGGCCGGTCGAGGCAAGCTCGGCCACACGTACGACGATCTCGCCGGTGCCGCGATGCGGCAGCTGCGGGAGATCGGCGGCGACGCGGCCATCGAGGACTTCGCCCGACGTCGGGTGCAGTCCATCGTCGGCGCCGTCACTCCGGTGACCGCGGACAAGCCGGAGGAGGTCGAGTCCACCGCAGAGGAGATCGCGGAGGCATTCACCTCGGCCGGGTTCGCGGCCTCGATCCGCCCGGTCGGGAACGGGGTGCAGATCTGCCAGCACCATTGCCCGGTCTCGCACGTGGCCGAGGAGTTCCCCGAGCTGTGCGAGGCGGAGCAGGCCGCGTTCGCCGCGTTGCTCGGCCGGCACGTGCAGCAGTTGGCGACCATCGCCAACGGGGACTGCGCCTGCACCACCCATGTCCCGCTCGCGTTACCCCGCACGACCGAAACGACCGAATAGTTGTTCTCGCTGCCGGTGACCAGCTCTCATCGGTACGTACCAAGACTCCGGAAGGAGCTCGCATGACCGTCACATCAGACCAGGTGACACCTGAGGCGCCGCTCACGCAGGAAGAGACGATCGCCTCCCTGGGCAGCTACGACTACGGCTGGTCGGACTCCGACGTCGCCGGTGCCAGTGCGCAACGAGGGCTGTCCGAGGCTGTCGTGCGGGACATCTCCGCGAAGAAGAGCGAGCCCGAGTGGATGCTGGACATCCGCCTCAAGGCGCTCAAGACCTTCGGTAAGAAGCCGATGCCACACTGGGGTTCGAACCTCGACGGGATCGATTTCGACAACATCAAGTACTTCGTGCGTTCGAGCGAGAAGCAGGCGGAGAGCTGGGAAGACCTGCCCGAGGACATCAAGAACACGTACGACAAGCTGGGCATCCCGGAGGCGGAGAAGCAGCGTCTGGTCGCCGGTGTCGCCGCGCAGTACGAGTCCGAGGTCGTCTACCACTCGATCCGTGAGGATCTCGAGGCGCAGGGCGTCATCTTCCTCGACACGGACACCGGTCTGCGTGAGCACCCGGAGATCTTCCAGGAGTACTTCGGCTCGGTCATCCCCGCCGGCGACAACAAGTTCTCGGCCCTGAACACCGCCGTCTGGTCCGGTGGCTCGTTCATCTACGTTCCGCCGAACGTCAAGGTCGACATCCCGCTGCAGGCCTACTTCCGGATCAACACCGAGAACATGGGCCAGTTCGAGCGGACGCTGATCATCGTCGACGAGGGCGCCTCGGTGCACTACGTCGAGGGCTGCACGGCTCCGATCTACAAGTCCGACTCGCTGCACTCCGCGGTCGTCGAGATCATCGTGAAGAAGGGCGGCCACTGCCGCTACACGACCATCCAGAACTGGTCGAACAACGTCTACAACCTGGTGACCAAGCGCACCAAGGTCGAGGCGGGCGGCTCGATGGAGTGGATCGACGGCAACATCGGTTCCAAGGTCACGATGAAGTACCCGGCCGTGTGGATGATGGGCGAGCACGCCCGCGGTGAGGTGCTGTCCGTGGCGTTCGCCGGTGAGGGCCAGCACCAGGACACCGGTGCGAAGATGCTGCACCTGGCACCGCACACGACGTCCAACATCGTGAGCAAGTCGGTGGCCCGCGGCGGCGGCCGGTCCTCGTACCGCGGCCTGGTCCAGATCAACAAGGGTGCGCACGGCGCGAAGTCGAACGTCGAGTGCGACGCGCTTCTGGTGGACCAGATCAGCCGCTCCGACACCTACCCCTACGTCGACATCCGTGAGGACGACGTGACGGTGGGCCACGAGGCGACGGTGTCGAAGGTCAGTGACGACCAGTTGTTCTACCTCATGAGCCGCGGTCTGAGCGAGGACGAGGCAATGGCCATGGTGGTGCGAGGGTTCGTCGAGCCCATCGCCAAGGAGCTGCCGATGGAATACGCCCTCGAGCTCAACCGCCTGATCGAACTGCAGATGGAAGGGGCCGTGGGTTAGTGGCCAGCGCAAGTGAGACGACCGGTGTGAAGGCAGCGGTCGCCGCGGAGAACGTGGCTCCGGCCACCAACAAGGGTGAGGTCTTCGCCTCGTTCGACGTGAATGCGTTCGAGATCCCTGCCGGACGGGACGAGGCGTGGCGGTTCACCCCGCTGCGTCGACTGCGGGGCCTGCACGACGGCACCGCTGCCGCGGACGGGGCACGGGGAACCGCGAAGATCGAGGTCACCGGCGGAGACGTCACCGTCGAGACCGTCGGACGTGACGACGCTCGCCTCGGGCAGGGCGGCGTCCCGTTCGACCGTGTCGCCGCACAGGCGTACTCGGCGTTCGAGTCGGCGACGGTGGTGACGGTGGGTCGCGAGGTCGAGGTGGCCGAGCCGATCAACATCGTCGTCACCGGCCCCGGTGAGGGCAAGGTGGCCTTCGGTCACCTGCAGATCCGGCTGGAGACGTTCGCCAAGGCGACGATCGTGCTCGACCAGAAGGGCAGCGGAACCTACGCGGAGAACGTCGAGTTCGTGCTCGGCGACGGCTCGTCGCTCCGGATCGTCGCGGTCCAGGACTGGGCGGACGACGCCGTGCACGCGGCGGCGCACCACGCGCTGCTCGGCCGCGACGCGGTGCTGCGGCACACCTCGGTGAGCCTGGGCGGCGACCTCGTCCGCATCACGCCGACGATCAAGTACGCGGGCCCCGGCGGCGACGCCGAGATGCTCGGCCTGTACTTCGCCGACGCCGGTCAGCACTTCGAGCACCGCCTGCTGGTGGACCACTCGCAGCCGCACTGCAAGTCGAATGTCGTGTACAAGGGTGCGCTGCAGGGTGCCCCGGACTCCGGCAAGCCCGACGCGCACACCGTGTGGATCGGTGACGTGCTGATCCGTGCCGAGGCCGAGGGCACCGACACGTACGAGATGAACCGCAACCTGGTGCTCACCGACGGCGCCCGCGCCGACTCCGTGCCGAACCTCGAGATCGAGACCGGCGAGATCGTCGGCGCCGGCCACGCCAGCACCACCGGCCGGTTCGACGACGAGCAGCTGTTCTACCTGCGCGCCCGGGGCATTCCGGAGGCCCAGGCCAGGCGCCTGGTCGTTCGCGGGTTCTTCCACGAGATCATCAACCGCATCGCCGTTCCGGAGGTGCGCGAGCGCCTCGAGGCCGCGGTCGAGGCCGAACTCGCCGCCGTCGGCGTCTGATCCGGTCAGCCGCCTACCCACCGATACTTCGCCGATACCCTTCTAGGAAATCGAATGTCTGCACCTGAAAACTCGGTTCTCGAAATCAAGGACCTGCACGTCAACGTCGCCAACTCGGACGAGAACGCCGAGCCGATCAACATCCTCAAGGGTGTGAATCTCACGATCCGCTCGGGCGAGACGCACGCCATCATGGGCCCCAACGGTTCCGGCAAGTCCACCCTGTCGTACGCGATCGCCGGCCACCCCAAGTACGAGGTGACCTCCGGTTCGATCACCCTCGACGGTGAGAACGTCCTCGAGATGAGCGTGGACGAGCGCGCCCGCGCCGGTCTGTTCCTGGCCATGCAGTACCCGGTCGAGGTGCCCGGCGTGTCGATGTCGAACTTCCTGCGCACCGCCGCCACCGCGGTCCGTGGCGAGGCCCCCAAGCTGCGCCACTGGGTCAAGGAGGTCAAGGAGGCGATGAGCGAGCTCGAGATCGATCCGACCTTCGGCGAGCGCAGCGTCAACGAGGGCTTCTCCGGTGGCGAGAAGAAGCGCCACGAGATCCTGCAGCTGGGCCTGCTCGAGCCGAAGATCGCGATTCTCGACGAGACCGACTCGGGCCTCGACGTCGACGCCCTGCGCGTCGTCTCCGAGGGTGTCAACCGCTACCAGGAGCGCCGCAACGGTGGCGTCCTGCTGATCACGCACTACACGCGGATCCTGCGCTACATCAAGCCCGAGTTCGTGCACGTGTTCGTGAACGGCCAGATCGTCGAGTCCGGTGGCGCCGAACTCGCCGACGAACTCGAGGCCAACGGCTACGTGCGCTTCACGCAGGCTGCCGGGGCAGGAGCGTAGATCCGATGACCACCACCGCGGCTGCGCTGGACGTCACCAGGATCCGGGAAGACTTCCCGATCCTGGGTCGTACCGTGCGCGACGGAAAGCCCTTGGTGTACCTGGACTCCGGTGCCACGGCGCAGCGTCCGGTCCAGGTGCTCGACGCCGAGCGGCACTTCCTCACCACGTGCAACGCTGCGGTGCATCGTGGTGCGCACCAGTTGGCCGAGGAGGCCACCGACGCGTACGAGGGTGCCCGGTCCGATATCGCGTCGTTCGTCGGCGTGGATGCCGACGAGTTGGTGTTCACCAAGAACGCGACCGAGTCACTCAACCTGGTGGCGCACGCGTTCGGCGACGACCGGTTCTCCCGGGTCGTCGGCCCGGGCGACGAGATCGTCGTCACCGAACTCGAGCATCACGCGAATCTCGTTCCGTGGCAGGAGATCGCGCGCCGCACGGGTGCCACCCTGCGCTGGTACGGCATCACCGACGACGGTCGCATCGACCTGGACTCGCTCGAGCTGACCGAGCGGGTCAAGGTCGTCGCGTTCACCCACCAGTCGAACGTGACGGGTGCGATCTCGCCGGTGGCCGAGCTGGTCCGCCGGGCGCGGGCCGTCGGTGCGCTGACGGTGCTCGACGCCTGCCAGTCGGTACCGCACCTCGCCGTCGACTTCCGTGCGCTCGACGTCGATTTCGCGGCGTTCTCGGGGCACAAGATGCTCGGTCCGTCCGGCGTCGGTGTCCTCTACGGGAAGCGTGCGCTGCTGGCGTCGATGCCGCCGTTCATCACGGGTGGTTCGATGATCGAGACCGTGACGATGGAGGGCAGCACCTACGCGGCCCCGCCGCAGCGGTTCGAGGCCGGTGTGCCGATGACCTCGCAGGTCGTCGGCCTCGGCGCGGCTGTGAAGTACCTCGAGAATGTCGGTATGGAGGCGATCGCGGCACACGAGCATCAGCTCGTCGCCGCGGCGCTCGAGGGCCTCGCGTCGATCCCCGGCGTCCGCATCGTGGGCCCCACCGACGGCGTCGATCGCGGCTCCGCCGTGTCGTTCCTCGTCGACGGGATCCACGCCCACGACCTGGGGCAGGTCCTCGACGACGACGGTGTGGCCGTGCGTGTCGGACATCATTGCGCGTGGCCGATGCACCAGCGGCTGGGCATCGCCGCGACCGCGCGGGCGTCGTTCGCGCTGTACAACACCCTCGACGAGGTCGATGCGCTGATCGCCGGTATCCGGCGCGCGCAGGACTTCTTCGGTGTCGGCGGAGGAGTGTGACGTGCGTCTGGAGCAGATGTACCAGGAAGTGATCCTGGACCACTACAAGCACCCACTCGGGCGTGGGCTGCGTGAACCGTTCGGCGCCGAGGTGCACCATGTGAACCCGACGTGCGGCGACGAGATCACGCTGCGGGCGCAGTTGTCGGAGGGCGAGGACGGCCGGCTCGTCGTCGCGGACGTCTCCTACGACGGCCAGGGCTGCTCGATCAGCCAGGCCTCGACGTCGGTGCTGTTCGACCAGATCGTGGGCATGCCCCTCGACGAGGCGCTGCGCACCGTCGACGCGTTCAACGAGATGGTGAGCAGTCGCGGCACCGTCGAGGGCGACGAGGACGTGCTCGGTGACGGCATCGCGTTCAGCGGGGTGTCGAAGTACCCGGCGCGCGTGAAGTGTGCGCTGCTGGGATGGATGGCTTTCAAGGACGCCGTTGTTCGTATCGTTGACGAAACGTCGGTCGACGAAGCATCAGGCGACGTCGACCCAGTCGACGGCAATCCCGAAGACGACCTTGCTCGAAGCGGAGGACAGACATCATGACCGAGACCCAGGCCGAGCAGGCCCAGCCGGAGGACACGGCGACGACCGAGGCCGACAGCGCCGAGTACGGTGCGGCGTTCACCCCGGAGCGCCTCGACGAACTCGAGGAGGCGATGCGTGACGTCGTCGACCCCGAGCTCGGAATCAACGTCGTCGACCTCGGACTCGTCTACGACTTCAAGGCCGTCGACGAGGCCGGGTTGGACATCGTGCAGCTCGACATGACGCTGACGTCGGCGGCGTGCCCGCTGACCGATGTCATCGAGGAGCAGTCGAAGCGGGCGCTGGTGAACAGTGGACTGTGCGACGAGCTGCGGATCAACTGGGTCTGGATGCCGCCGTGGGGTCCGGACAAGATCACCGAGGACGGTCGCGAGCAGCTGCGCGCTCTCGGATTCACGGTCTAGCGGATTGGCCCGGGATTCCCGGGTACTGACCTACCTCGAGGTCGGTGCCACCGCCGGAGAACTGCCGGCCGGCTACCGACACGTGCGGGAATCGATCGCCATCGGACGCGGCGAGGATGTCTTCCTCGCCGCGTCCGACGCGTTGATGCGGTGGGACGTCCACCGTCGTGCGGGGCTGCGGGTGCGGGCCGAGTCTGCGACGGCCGTACCGGGCGCCACCGTGGAATTGCGTTGGTGCGGCTTCCCGATCCCGTGCCGGGTGATCTACGTGCTCGCCGAACCCGATCGCCGCGGCTTCGCCTACGGCACCCTGACCGGGCATCCGGAATCGGGGGAGGAACTGTTCGCCGTCGAACGCCGCCCCGACGATTCGGTGCACGCGACGATCACCGCGTTCTCCCGGCCGGGCCGCTGGTTCACACGGCTGGGCGACCCGGTCGCGCGCGTCGTCCAGCGCCACATGACCCGGCGCTATCTGCGGGCGCTCGCCGGCTGACACTCACGCCCGCCACCACCCGCGACGGCTCTGCTCGGAATACGGTGGGGTTCATGAGGGGTGGGATCAGTCATGGTGCAGCGCTGGTATCGATGGTGGGAGTGGCGGCGGCACTTGCCGGATGCGGTACCTCCGGGCAGTCGGGGAGTACGGAAATCGCAACAACGAGCGGGCACTTCGCGCCAGGCGCGTGGCTCCAACTGGAGGGTGCCTGGCCGGAACGGGTCTCCTTGCCCGCAGGAGGCGAGACCCGATGTGTCCGATACGGAGTCGACGAGCGCGGAGACGGCTGGCGAGAATTCTCGGCGCGAACCAGTGATTTCGCGGATTACGACGGGGGAGGCGAGTTCCCCGGACGTGATTTCGACATCGTGATCTACGTGCCGGACAACAGCGTGTATCCCGACGGGACGCCGTTCCTGCCTCACGCGATGATCCGATTCTCGGACCGCGATGCCCGATTCTTCAGTCTCGGCGCGGTAGAAGGCCAAGGCGCCACGATCACCGTGAGTGACAACGACCCCACGGTCGCGTTCGAGGTGGCCGGAAACGCGACCAGCATCGACACCGGACCGATCCCTGTCAGGGCCTCGGGCCGGATTGATTGCAAGTCGTTCGTCGACAAGCAGTGAACGGATACGAGCGCCGGCGGTAGGTTGAGGGGCGTGACCGGGCTCCTGGTGGCGGGCGGTTCAGCGGGCTCGTCGGCGTAGTGGTGGCGCGCCGAGCAGGAACCATGCTGCTGCGCCGAGCACGGGGAGAGCAATGACGAGCACGGACCACCAGAATTTCGATCCGGCGCGGTCGTGGCGGGTGCGAAAGATCGAGACCAGAGCCGCGGCGGTGAGCAGGGCGTAGGCGAGCATGATGAGCGTCGCTCGAATGTCGAAGCTGAGCGGCACCATCGGGTTGTGGTCCACGAAAAACTTCCCCTCCCCTCGGGACGATCCGAACTCGACGCTATCGGATGCGCACACGCAGAGCGCGATGCCGGGAGGGTCGCCGTATCGCGGACCACGACGACGGCCCCACTTCAGGCCCGCTTGCGTCGCGGCTTCTTCGCCGCGGTCGGTTCGGCGGCCGCCTCCAGGCTGCGCTGCAGCGCAGCGACCAGGTCGACGACCTCGGCGTCCTCGCCGCCCTCGGTCCGTTCGGCGGCGGGGATGACCTTCGTGCCGCCGCTGGCGATGGCGTCGTCGAGCAGTTGCCGCAGCTGGATCTGGTAGTCGTCGGTGAACTCGGTGGGGTCGAAGTTCTCGGCCATGCTCTCGACGAGGGTGCCGGCCATCTTCAGTTCCTTGGCCTTCGGTTCCTCGGCGTCGTCGAGGGACGGGAAGGCGGCGGCGCGCACCTCGTCGGGCCACAGCAACGTCTGGATCACCAGCACCCCGTCCCGTTCCCTCAGGGCGGCCAGTCGGGTCTTCTGGCGGAGCGTGAAGTGCACCAGTGCGGTGCGATCGGTCTCCTGCAGCGTCTTCGCCAGCAGCACGTACGCCTTCGGTGTGGCCGAGTCCGGTTCCAGGTAGTAGCTCTTCTCGAACAGGATCGGGTCGATCTGGTCGGTCGGCACGAACTGCAACACCGGGATCTCGTGCTTCTCGGCGGCCGGGAGTTTGTCGAAGTCCTCGTCGGTGAGGATGACGCGATCGCCCTCGTCGGAGTCGTAGGCCTTGTCGATGTCGGCGAACTGCACCGTCTGTCCGCACTCGCTGCACATCCGGTTGTATTTGATCCGGCCGCCGTCCTTGGCGTGGACCTGGTGGAAGCGGATGTCGTGGTCCTCCGTCGCGGAATACACCTTGACCGGCACGTTGACCAGCCCGAACGCGATGGAACCCTTCCAGATTGATCGCATGGAACCAACTATCGCCCACATCCGGGCTCGCGTCCGGTCCGCCGCGAAGATCATCACCATCTCGAGACAATCCGGCGACATCGAAGCGACCGGTAGGCATCCGCGCAGCGCCCGGGTCGAACGCTCGTCGAACAGCGGGCGAACAGTCTCGCGCACGCCGCGACAATTGGTCTAGGCCGATTCAGTCTGTTCGTTGTGACCAACAACATCACACCCCCCAAGGCCCTGTCCCTCCTCCTCGCGGCCGGTGCGGTTGCAGCAGGCACCGTCGCCGGCGCCGGCGCCGCGAACGCGGCTCCGGCCCCGGCGGTCACCAAGACCGTCGTCATCGGCCTCGACGGCACGATGCTCGACCACGTCAAGAGCGCGAACACCCCGAATCTGCATCGACTGATCGACGAGGGCACCAGCGGCCAGTCGTCGATCCTCGGGCACCCGACGATCTCCGGCCCGTCGTGGTCGACGATCCTCACCGGCGTGTGGCACACCAAGCACGGAGTGGTCGACAACTCGTACAGCGGTGCCCGCTACGACCTGTACCCGAGCGCGTTCACCCGCATCGAGCAGGCCGATCCGGCGCTGCGCACCGCGTCCATCTCCACGTGGGGTGGCATCGCCACCATCGCCGGATCCGGAACCCCGAAGGCCGACGTCGTCGTCAGCACCCCCGGCGCCGGCAGCGGCGCCGCGACGGACACGGCGACCGCGACCGCCGTCGCCACCGAGATCGCCACCAACGGACCGGACTTCGTGTTCACCCAGTTGGACCAGGTGGACGGTGCCGGACACTCGTCGGGTACCGCCGGCTCCGAGTACGTGCCGGCGCTCGAGCGTGTCGACGCCGAGGTCGGCAGGATCGTCGACGCCGTCGACGCCCGCAGCAAGGCGACCGGCGAGAAGTGGACGATCCTCGTCACCTCCGATCACGGGCACAAGCCGACCGGCGGGCACGGCGGCCAGAGTGCCGAGGAGGCAACGACGTTCGTGATCGCCCGCGGTGCCGGCTACCAGGCGGGCGCCACCGACGACGACGTGACGATCGCCGACATCACGCCCACCGTGCTCGACAATCTCGGTATCGCCCAGCCCGCGGACCTCGACGGTGCGCCGCTGCCCAAGACGGCCCCGCCCGCCACCGGGTCCGTCGGCCGACTGCCGTCCTGGATCCCGACCGGCTCGCTCGGTTCCTGAGTCACGACCGCCGGACGCCGGCCGCGGCCAGTGTCCGGCGGATCGGCGGTGGGACGGTCCGGAACAACTGCCACATCGTGGAGGCCGTCCCGCGGACGTCGCCGCGTCCCGACAGATAGGATCGCTGCCGCTCGACGGGTAGCGCGAAGAATGCGTCGAAGAACTCGGCGGTGCTCGCCGGATCGAGGTGCAGCAGCGCCCGCAGCCCCACCTCGCGCAGTGTCCGGACGGTGCGGGCCTGCAACGGCCACAACGCTTTTCCTGGATCGCCTCCCGATGCCAGCAGTCCGACGACGTCGTCGACGGCGCTCAGTGAGGTGGCCACGCTGTATCCGGTGCCCGGGTGGATCAGTCCCGCCCGGGCGCCGAACGTGGCGACGACGGCGCGGGATCGCGGCGCCTCGACGGGGAACCGGACGCGTTCCACCGGATTGTCGGCGGGAGGTTCGACGCCACGGTTGCGCAGGCGCGTGTCGAGGCGGCGCCGGAGTTCGTCGAGGGGAAGGCCTGGCCGTCCGACCAGGCACGTCTCCTCGAGCAGGACGGTGTCGTCGCCGAGCGGCACCGCGTACAGGAACGACGGCGGCTCGTCCGGGGCGGCGCCGTTGTCGCGCCGCCAGTCCATGAACCAGCAGTCCGCACCGCCCAGTGCAGGCGCCGCCGCCGACATCGGCAGCACGATCCCGAAGGCCGTCTGCTCGGCGAGCGCCGGGCCGGGGCGCAGTCCGCGGGCGTCGATCACCCGGGCGGCCCGGATGTCGGTGCCGTCCCGGAGGGTGACCACACCGGGCCCGACCTCGGCCGCGACGCCGCGCACGACGCGATCGACGCCGAGTCGCGCGTGCAATTCGGTGTTGTCGAGCACGGCGTACGCGCGGTCGATGGTGTGTTCCCGCGTCGCCCACACCCGGGGACGGGAGACGCGGGCGCGCAGCACCGACGAATCCAGCCACGACGGCAGTTCGTCGACCCAGGCCGCGTAGGTGGGCGCCCACGGCCGGTCGGGTGCCGGGTCGACCCCGACGACACTCAGTCCGGCTGCGGCGGCACGGTGCGCGAGGGCGCGGCCGGCGGGACCGAGTCCCACGACCGCGACATCGGCGGAGTGCGCAGCGATCAGAGCCCGCCCGTCGCGAGCAGTCCACCGTCGACGCGCACGGTCTCACCGGTGATCCACGCGGCGTCGTCGGAGACCAGGAACCCGACCAGGCCGGCGACGTCCTCGGGGGTGCCGAAGCGACCCATCGGATACGTCGACGACACCTGCTCCTCGCCGGCGGCGACCAGCGTGGCCGCGAAACTGGTCTTCACGACGCCCGGCGCCACGGCGTTGACCCGGATGGTCGGGCCCAGCTGCCACGCCAGTTCCTCGGTGAGCCGGATGAGCGCGGCCTTCGAGGCGCCGTACGCGGCGATCGTGCCCGTCGAACGGATACCGGCGACGCTCGCGAGGTTCACGACCGCGCCGC
Source organism: Prescottella defluvii (assembly GCF_000738775.1). Taxonomy (GTDB): domain Bacteria; phylum Actinomycetota; class Actinomycetes; order Mycobacteriales; family Mycobacteriaceae; genus Prescottella; species Prescottella defluvii. The sequence goes on along the minus strand of NZ_JPOC01000017.1, from coordinate 15,826 downwards.
CGTGCTCGCCCATCCACGCCCGGTACGCCTCCTGGACGTAGCCGAGGGCGGCGACGACGTTGACGTCGAAGATCTTGCGCACGGCGTCGAGGTCGGCGTCCATCAACGCGCCGTACACCGGGTTGATGCCGGTGTTGTTGATCAGGATGTCGAGGGAACCGAGTTCGGCGACCGTCCGGGTGACGGCGTCGTGCCGGGCGTCGGCGTCGCCGGAGTTGCCGGCGATCGCGATCACCTTCCCGCCGTGCCCGAGGGCGCGCAGATCCGCGGCCGCGGCCTCGAGCGGTTCGGGTTTGCGCGCGGTAACCACCACGTTGGCGCCCCGCTCCAGCAGTTCCGCGGCGATGGCCTTGCCGATGCCACGGCTCGCGCCGGTGACCAGAGCGTTCCGTCCCTGCAGATCGTTCGCGCGTGTCATGGAAGCGAACGTTAGCGGAGTCACTAGACCGGGGCGCGATGGCGAGCCGAGGCCACGGTAAAATGGGTGGTTCTTGTGCCCAGTCGCGGGCACGATGACGTCCGATGTGCCCGCTCACGCGCGCTCGGGGCCGTTCCACTGATTGTCCACTCGAGGAGTTTTGCTTGATTACCGCCACCGACCTCGAAGTTCGTGCCGGTGTGCGGACCCTGCTGTCTGCACCGGGTCCGGCGCTGCGTGTGCAGGCCGGTGACCGGATCGGACTGGTCGGGCGGAACGGCGCCGGCAAGACCACCACGCTGCGCATCCTCGCGGGGGAGGGCGAGCCCTACGCGGGCGAGGTGATCCGCAGCGGTGACCTGGGCTACCTGCCGCAGGACCCCAAGGAGGGCAACCTCGACGTTCTCGCCAAGGACCGGGTGCTGTCCGCGCGCGGTCTCGACGAGATCATGCGCAGCATGGAGAAGCAGCAGACCATCATGGCCGAGGCCGTCGACGACGCCGTGCGCGACAAGGCCGTGCGCAAGTACGGTTCGCTCGAGGACCGGTTCTCGGCGCTCGGTGGCTATGTCGCCGAGTCCGAGGCGGCGCGCATCTGCAGCAGCCTCGGCCTGGCCGATCGGATCCTGGAGCAGCCGCTGCGCACCCTCTCCGGTGGTCAGCGTCGCCGCGTCGAGTTGGCTCGGATCCTGTTCGCCGCCTCCGACGGCTCCGGCGGCAAGTCGAACACGACGCTGCTGCTCGACGAGCCCACCAACCACCTCGACGCCGACTCCATCACGTGGCTGCGGGGCTTCCTGCAGAACCACGACGGCGGCCTGATCGTGATCAGCCACGACGTCGACCTGCTCAACGACGTCGTGAACCGGGTCTGGTTCCTCGACGCGGTCCGCGGCGAGGCCGACATCTACAACATGGGCTGGACGAAGTACCTCGACGCCCGCGCCACCGACGAGCAGCGTCGCCGGCGTGAGCGCGCCAACGCCGAGAAGAAGGCCGGCGCGCTGCGCGTGCAGGCGGCCAAGCTCGGTGCGAAGGCGACGAAGGCGACCGCCGCACAAAACATGGCCAAGCGGGCCGACAAGATGATGGCGGCGCTCGACGAGGTGCGTGTCGACGACAAGGTCGCCCACATCCGCTTCCCGGAACCGGCCGCCTGCGGCAAGACTCCGCTGATGGCGGAGAACCTCACCAAGATGTACGGCTCGCTGGAGATCTTCGCCGGCGTGGACCTGGCGATCGACCGGGGCAGCCGCGTGGTCGTCCTCGGTCTCAACGGCGCCGGAAAGACGACGCTGCTGCGCATCCTGGCGGGTACGGAGACGCCGAACGCCGGCGACCTCGTTCCCGGCCACGGTCTGAAGATCGGCTACTTCGCACAGGAGCACGACACCCTCGACGACGACGCGAGTGTGTGGGAGAACATCCGGCACGCCGCCCCCGACACGGGGGAGCAGGAGCTGCGGTCCCTGCTCGGTGCGTTCATGTTCACCGGTCCGCAGCTCGAGCAGCCGGCGGGCACGCTGTCCGGCGGTGAGAAGACCCGTCTGGCGCTGGCCGGCCTGGTGTCGTCGGCGGCCAACGTGCTGCTGCTCGACGAGCCGACCAACAACCTCGACCCGATCTCGCGTGAGCAGGTGCTCGACGCCCTCCGCAGCTACAAGGGCGCCGTCGTCCTCGTCACCCACGACCCGGGTGCCGCCGAGGCGCTGAACCCGGAGCGGGTCATCCTGCTGCCCGACGGCCAGGAGGATCACTGGTCGCAGGAGTACCTCGAGCTCATCCAGCTCGCCTAGGCGCACCGCGCCCGTACGCCTACCGGTAGCTGAAACTACGCAATCGGCGCACGGGCGGCGCAGCCGCCTGTTTCGTTGATCAGGCGCCGGAAAGTGATCTAGCCTGGAAACCGAGGCTCGCTCAGCTGACCGGAGGTCATCATGGCGGAGAGCACGGGAATCTCGCGGGGGGCCCGCATCACCGGGGAATCGCGTGACAAGCTCCGCGACGACCTCAAAGCACAGTACGAGGCCGGCGCGAGCATCCGTACCCTCGCCGAACAGACCGGCCGCTCGTACGGGTTCATCCACAACGTGCTCGTCGAAGCCGACGTGACCCTGCGGCGACGCGGTGGGCCGAATCGGCGCAAGAAGCCGGCGCAGTAGCCGACGCGGCGTACCGCCGGCTCGTTCTCGAAGTGACCGACCGTTGGTGGTCGGTCTCCTTTCTTTCCAGGTGGCGCGGAGAATCTGCTCGGTACGCTGGCGGGCATGGGTGGGGCCTTGCTGGTGCTGATGTCCATGATCGGCCCGCTGGTGTTGTTCGGGTGGGCGGCAATTCGGGCGAAGCGCCGCGGGCTCGGGGGGTCGTTCGTCGGGCCGTTCCAGGAGATGTTCGATCCCGGTGCGGCGCGAGCACAGATCGTTGTCGAGCAGATTGTGGGACTGCCGGATCCTGCGGACTCCGGTGACCCCGCCAACGACGACGATGTTCCGTACGCGGTGGTGTACGAGAGTGTCCGGCTCAGCATCGACCCGAGTGGTGCGCGTCGGCGTGGAGCTGACGGGACCACCGAGCGAGCGGGGTGAGCGCGTAGCCATGGGCTGGTTGGCACTCGTCGTTCTGGGGGCAGTGATCTCGGTGATGGTTGCGGTACTGCCCCGGCGGGACAGGCTCGGGCGGGCGTCGGGCTTCCCGTGGTTCTGGGTCGTGTTCCCTGCGACGTGCCTCGCCGTGGCTGCCGCGCTGGGTGTCTTCGGGTGGCCCCAGGTGGTTACCGGCGCGGGGAGCTACTGGTGGGATGCGCCCAGCTTCGGTCCGACGACGAGGCAGTTCCTCTCCGGCGAGCAGTACCAGCGGCTCGTGACACTGCGCCGGTTGCGATGGGTGCTGGCCGCGGTGTCCCTCGCGGGAATCGCGTTGTGCGTCCGGGTGTGGCGCCGACGCCGCGTGTGAGCCGGCCTGCGACGTTCTGGAACCCCGCGGCGTGGCTCACTCCTGACGCCGCACCGATTCCTCGACGAGATCGAGGACGGCCGAAAGGTTTTCGCCGCCGTGCCCGGAGGCGATGCGGGCGATGAGACCGTCGAGGACGAGATCGAGATAGTCGAGCAGGACATCGGTGGGCAGGTCGTCGCGCAGACGTCCGGCCGACTTCTGACGTTCGAGCCGGCGGACGGTGGCCTCGGTGAGTTCGGCGCTGCGCTGGGTCCAGTCGCGGGCGAATTCCGGGTCGGTGCGCAGGCGTCGGGCGATCTCGAGTCGGGTGCCGAGCCAGTCGAACTGCTCCGGTGAGGCGAGCATGTCACGCATCACCTGGACGAGACCGCCCTCGGCGACGACGTCGGCCATGCGTTTGGCGTCCTCGTGGGCAAGGGCGAGGAACAGTCCGTCCTTGTCCTTGAAGTGGTGGAAGATCGCACCGCGCGAGAGCCCGGTGGTTTCCTCGAGGCGGCGCACGGTCGCGCCGTCGTAGCCGTACTGCGCGAAGCACTGGCGGGCCCCGTCGAGAATCTGGCTCCGCCGTGCTGCGAGATGGTCTTCGCTGACCTTGGGCACAGCCGACATCCTTTCGTACGAAACTGCGACGGCGGGCCCGAGACTGACGTCCCGAGCCCGCCGTCAAACGCGCTGAAATGATCCCGGGGAACCGAGATCACACGATCAGGTGACTAGCCCCGGATCATGTTGCGCAGCACGTACTGCAGGATGCCGCCGTTGCGGTAGTAGTCCGCCTCGCCGGGGGTGTCGATGCGGACGACCGCGTCGAACTCGACCTTGGAGCCGTCGGCCTTGGTCGCGGTGACCTTGACCGTCTCCGGGGTGACGCCCTCGTTCAGCTTCTCGACGCCCGCGATGTCGAAGACCTCGGTGCCGTCCAGGCCCAGCGACCCGGCCGACTCGCCGGCGGGGAACTGCAGCGGGACGACGCCCATGCCGATGAGGTTCGAGCGGTGGATGCGCTCGAAGGACTCGACGATGACGGCCTTGACGCCGAGCAGGCTGGTGCCCTTGGCGGCCCAGTCACGCGACGAACCGGAGCCGTACTCCTTGCCGCCCAGCACGACCAGCGGGATGCCGGCCTTCTGGTAGTTCTGCGACGCGTCGTAGATGAACGACTGCGGTGCACCCTCGAGCGTGAAGTCGCGGGTGTAGCCGCCGGAGACGCCGTCGAGCAGCTGGTTCTGCAGGCGGATGTTCGCGAACGTGCCGCGGATCATCACCTCGTGGTTGCCGCGACGCGAGCCCAGGGAGTTGTAGTCCTTGCGCTCGACACCGTTGGCGTCCAGGTACTGCGCGGCCGGGGTGCCGGGCTTGATGGGGCCGGCCGGGCTGATGTGGTCGGTGGTGACCGAGTCGCCCAGCAGCGCGAGCACGCGAGCGCCCGAGATATCGGAGACCGGAGCCGGATCCATCGTCATGCCGTCGAAGTACGGCGCCTTGCGGACGTAGGTCGACTTCTCGTCCCACGCGAAGGTGTCGCCCTCCGGGGTGGCCAGGTTCTGCCAGCGCTCGTCGCCCTTGAAGACGTCGGCGTAGGACTTGCGGAACATGTCCTGGCTGATCGACGTCTTGATGGTGTCGTCGATCTCCTGGGCGGACGGCCAGATGTCCTTGAGGAAGACGTCGTTGCCGTCCTGGTCCTGACCCAGAGCGTCGGTCTCGAAGTCGAAGTCCATGGTGCCGGCCAGCGCGTACGCGATGACGAGCGGCGGCGACGCCAGGTAGTTCATCTTGACGTCGGGGGAGATGCGACCCTCGAAGTTGCGGTTACCGGAGAGGACCGCGGTGACCGACAGGTCGTGCTCGTTGATCGCCTTGGAGATCTCCTCCGGCAGCGGACCGGTGTTGCCGATGCAGGTGGTGCAGCCGTAGCCGCCCAGGTAGAAGCCGAGCTTCTCGAGGTACGGCCACAGGCCGGCCTTCTCGTAGTAGTCGGAGACGACCTGCGAGCCGGGCGCCATGTTGGTCTTGACCCACGGCTTGGTCTCGAGGCCCTTCTCGACCGCGTTGCGGGCGAGCAGTGCGGCGCCGAGCATGACCGACGGGTTCGAGGTGTTGGTGCAGGACGTGATGCCCGCGACCGCGACCGCGCCGTGGTCGAGGACGAACTCGCCGCGGTCGGTCGTCACCGTGACCGGCTTGGACGGACGGCCGTGCGAACCGTTGGCAGCCGACGGAACCGCGGCGACGTCGGAGACGCCGGCGGTCGAGGCCGGGTCGGACGCCGGGAAGGACTCCTCGACGGCCTCGTCCAGGTCGGAGTGTGCAGCCTCGGCACCGTTGGTGACGTAGGTGACGATGTCGCGACGGAACGCGTCCTTGGACTCCGACAGCAGGATGCGGTCCTGCGGGCGCTTCGGGCCGGCGATCGACGGCACGACGGTGCCGAGATCCAGCTCGAGGTACTCGGAGTAGGCGGGCTCCTTGTCGGCGTCGTGCCACATGCCCTGTTCCTTGGCGTACGCCTCGACGAGCGCGAGCTGCTCGTCGCTGCGGCCGGTCAGGCGCAGGTAGTTGATGGTCTCACCGTCGATCGGGAAGATCGCCGCGGTGGAACCGAACTCGGGGCTCATGTTGCCCAGGGTCGCGCGGTTCGCCAGCGGCACCTCGGCGACGCCCTTGCCGTAGAACTCGACGAACTTGCCGACGACGCCGTGCTTGCGCAGCATGTCGGTGACGGTGAGCACGACGTCGGTCGCGGTCACGCCGGGCTTGATCTCACCGGTCAGCTTGAAGCCGACGACGCGCGGGATCAGCATGGAGACCGGCTGGCCGAGCATCGCGGCCTCGGCCTCGATGCCGCCGACGCCCCAGCCCAGCACGCCCAGGCCGTTGACCATCGTGGTGTGCGAGTCGGTGCCGACGCAGGTGTCGGGGTACGCCTGGCCGTTGCGGGTCATGACGGTCGGTGCCAGGTACTCGATGTTGACCTGGTGCACGATGCCCATGCCCGGGGGGACGACCTTGAAGTCGTCGAACGCGCCCTGGCCCCAGCGCAGGAACTGGTAGCGCTCGCCGTTGCGCTGGTACTCGAGGTCGACGTTGCGCTCGAGGGCGTCGGCCTGGCCGAAGACGTCGAGGATCACCGAGTGGTCGATGACCATGTCGGCGGGGGAGAGCGGGTTGACCTTGTTCGGGTCGCCGCCGAGGGTGGTGACGGCCTCACGCATGGTGGCGAGGTCGACGACACACGGCACGCCGGTGAAGTCCTGCATGATCACGCGTGCGGGCGTGAACTGGATCTCGACGCTCGGCTGAGCCGAGGGGTCCCAGTTCGCGATGGCGCGAATGTGATCGGCGGTGATGTTGGCGCCGTCCTCGGTGCGCAGCAGGTTCTCGGCGAGAACCTTCAGCGCGTAGGGCAGCTTCTCGGTGCCGGGGACGGACGCGAGGCGGAAGATCTCGTACGAGTTGTCTCCGACCTCTAGCGTTCCCTTGGCGCCGAACGAATCAATACTGGTGGTCACGTCAGCTCCACTCGTCTTTGAGGTTCGCCGTCGACGGGGCTGTGTCGACGGCTGAAGCGAGGCACGCGAACAGTGCCCGATCCGGTCGGTGGACCGAACCCGAACAGTTCCGCGGGCGTCTCGAATGAAGTCTAACAGTACGCTTGTCCTGTGAGACTGCAGGGTCTTGTCAGGTTTCGCCGGGCGGGCCCGGGCCGGTTCGCGTCGATCCAATCCTCACGCAGTCGGCGCGCGCGCACAACTGCGGGGACGGTGGACACGGTGGCCCGTCACGTACTGTGCAGTGCACGCTTGCCCTTCGTCACCGACCCCGGATGAGAGATGTCTGTTCCTATCGCGCACGCCCTGCTCCCGCACGCCACCACCATTCCCGATGGCGTCTCCATCGACTCGGTGCTCGCGGATCTCGCGGACGACGGAGTCTCGGCGCCCGCATCGGACGTGGACGGTCTCCGCGACGTCGTGATCCGCGCCGAGGACCACGGGATCAAGCTGAGCGTCGTTGTGGTGGACAAGGACCCGGCTCGGGCCGAGTACTTGCGGGATCTCGCCTCGGAGGTGGGGCAGTCCGAGGGCGGTACGGTGCTCGTCCTGTCGCCGTCCTCGCCCGGTACCTACAGCGACACGGTGAGCCGCGTCGTGCTCGAGGGCGCGCAGGACCACACCTACACCGGCAACGCGGTGCAGTCGGCGAACAATTTCGTCGACGAGATCACCGATTCCGGTACGCCCTGGGCGCTGATCACGGCGCTGTTGGTGCTGGTGGTCGTGCTGGTGGGTGGGGCGTCCTACGTCGCGAAGGTCCGTCGCGGCCCAGACGCCACCACGTCGACGCCGACCGCCGCGGTGCCGTCCGCCGGTTCCGATCTCGGCGGGGACCGCAACACTCCCTGACACCCGACGTTCGCCGCGCGAACGTCCACCTGCCGAATCGACGACCCCTGCCTGCGCGAGGGTCGTCGATTCGGTGTATTCACGCCATTTCCCCAGGTCGAATTACTGCCACGTCATTTGTGACAAGAGTTCACCAGGGAGCGCAAAGTGTCGTACGGTGCCAATGGCACTTTCTGGGGAAGAAGTGTCTAGAGAAGCGTCGGGCGAGTTTCCGGCCCGGTCGCAGCCGTTGGGAGGTCTTGTGAGGCGCAGTTCCAGACGCACACGCGTCGGCGTGCGACGTCCGGACTTCCCGCCTACGGTTTCCCGGTTCGCCCGAGTCGTGCTGGGACTGAGCGTCGTCGGGGCCTTGGTGGCGGGGACGCCGGGCATCGCGGCCGCGGTACCGCCGCCACCGCCCAATCCGTCCGACGCCGAGATCGAGAGCGGAAATGCCCAGGTCTCCGACGGTGTCGTCGAGGTGGGGGATCTGATCAACCAGGTGGCCACCGCGAACCAGGAACTGTCCCGACTCGACGACGAGGTCGCCATCAGGCGCGAGGACGTCAACCGCGCCCTCGTCGACCTGCAGAGCGCGCGGGACGCCGCCGACGCGGCCGACGGCATGGTCGCGCAGAGCCAGCAGGCGCTCACGGATGCCGGAACGCAGATCGAGCAGGCGCAGAAGCGGTTCACCGACTACGCGGTGTCGAGTTACACCAAGGGCCGGAACGTGTCGTCACTGTCGTCGTACTTCGGAGCCGAGGGACCCGACGACGTCCTCGACCGCGCACAGACCCTGCGGCTGCTGTCGGGCAGCCAGAAGGCGGTCCTCGACAACCTGCAGCGGGCGCGGACCGAGCAGGCCAACCGTGACTCCGCCGCTCGCGAGGCCAAGCAGCGCGCGGACGCCGCCGCGAGCGAGGCCGAGTCGAAGAAGGCGGAAGCGGAGCAGTCGATCGTCGCCGCCCGCAGCGCGCTCGAGGAGCAGGCGTCCCGGAAGGCGCGGATCGAGGCCGACCGGAACGCGGCCCAGACGCAACTCGACGCGGCCCGCAGCAACGTTGCCGGACTGCAGGGGCAGCGCGAGGCCTACATCGACTGGGACAACCAGCGGCAAGCGGAGGAGGCGGCCGCGGCGGCCGCCGCAGCCGCTGCTCAGGAGGCGGCGCGGCGGGCCGCGGAGGATCGTGCGGCCAACGACCGGGCGTCCCAGTTGGCGGACGGTCAGCGTCCGCACACCCAGATCGACGACGGGGACTCCGGCGGCTGGACGCCGCCGGCGCAGTCGGCACCGCGCCCGATGTCGCCGGCCGTCACCGGGGGTGCGGCGATCGAGACGGTGATCGACCGAGGCATGTCGCAACTGGGTGTCCCCTATGCGTGGGGCGGCGGCAACGCCAGCGGCCCGACCCTCGGCATCCGGGACGGCGGCGTCGCCGACAGCTTCGGAGATTTCGACAAGATCGGATTCGACTGCTCCGGACTGATGATCTACGCCTTCGCCGGTGCCGGGATCTCCCTGCCGCACTACTCCGGATACCAGTACACGGCGGGCACCCAGGTGGCGGTGTCGGAGATGCGGCGCGGCGACATGATCTTCTACGGTCCCAACGCGAGTCAGCACGTCGCGCTCTACCTCGGCGACGGAACGATGCTCGAGGCGCCGCAGTCCGGGTCGATCGTGAAGGTCTCACCGGTGCGATGGGACGGGATGACGCCCTACGCTGTCCGTATGGTGTCCTAGGTCACGTCGCCTGGCTGCGGTCTGCGGGCGACACCTGGAATAGTTGAACGGACGGTCGAGTCAGTCGAGTCGGTCGAGTTGATGAGAACGATCTAGGTGGAAGCGGGGATTCTTGGTGACCTCACGTGACGGCGCGGTAGCTGGGTCCGGCTCGGAGGGGGCGCACGCGAGCGCGGGGACGCCGGTGTCCGATCTCGCTCGTGACGTGCACACCCTCGAACGGGCGATCTACGAGGTCAAGCGAGTCATCGTGGGACAGGACAGGCTGGTCGAGCGCATGCTCGTCGGTGTGCTCGCCAAGGGACACGTACTGCTCGAAGGCGTTCCGGGTGTCGCGAAGACCCTCGCGGTCGAGACGTTCGCGAAGGTTGTCGGCGGATCGTTCTCCCGCGTGCAGTTCACCCCGGACCTGGTGCCCACCGACCTGATCGGCACCCGCATCTACCGGCAGGGCCGCGAACAGTTCGACACCGAACTCGGCCCGGTCGTGGCGAACTTCCTGCTTGCCGACGAGATCAACCGTGCACCCGCGAAGGTGCAGTCGGCGCTGCTCGAGGTCATGGCCGAACGGCACGTGTCGATCGGCGGCAAGACGTACCCGATGCCCGAGCCGTTCCTGGTGATGGCGACGCAGAACCCCATCGAGAACGAGGGTGTCTATCCGCTGCCGGAGGCGCAGCGGGACCGCTTCCTGTTCAAGGTGCTCGTCGACTATCCGTCGGTGGAGGAGGAGCGCGAGATCGTCTACCGGATGGGTGTCGCCGCACCGGAGCCCCATCAGGTTCTCGACGCGCAGGAACTGGTCCGGCTGCAGAAGGTCGCGAGCAACGTGTTCGTCCACCATGCGCTGGTCGACTACGTGGTCCGGGTGATCGCCGCGACCCGCACCCCGCGACAGTTCGGCCTCGACGACGTCGCCGGCTGGATCGCGTACGGGGCATCGCCGCGCGCGACGCTCGGCATCATCTCCGCATCGCGCGCGCTGGCTCTGCTGCGCGGACGCGACTACGTCGTCCCGCAGGACGTACTCGAGGTCATTCCCGACGTGTTGCGGCACCGTCTGGTCCTGTCGTACGACGCGCTCGCCGACGAGGTGTCGCCGGAGGACGTGATCGCCCGGGTGCTGCAGACGGTCGGACTGCCGCAGGTCGGCGCTCAGCCGGTCGCGCCGCCGGCGCCGCCCGCGTTCGAGCCCGCGTCCCTGTCTGCGACGGGCACGCAGCAACAGTGACCCGGCGCGCGGCAGCGGTGCCGTCGTTCCGTTCCGGATCGCTGCGCGACCCGGAGCTGACCGCGGCCCTGCGGACTCTCGAACTCACCGTGCGCCGACGACTGGACGGGGTGCTGCACGGCGATCACCTCGGACTGATTCCCGGGCCGGGTTCCGAACCGGGTGACGCCCGGGAGTACCAGCCCGGTGACGATGTGCGGCAGATGGATTGGTCGGTGACCGCCCGCACCACCCATCCGCACGTCCGGCAGACGGTTGCCGACCGGGAACTCGAGACCTGGCTCGTGGTCGACCTGTCGTCGAGCCTGGACTTCGGAACCGTCGGATGCGAGAAGCGTGACCTGGCGGTGGCCGCGGCATCGGCCATCACGTACCTGGCCGGGGGCAGTGGGAACCGGATCGGTGCGATCGTCGCGACCGGCGATCGGACGGTGCGGATTCCGGCGCGCGGGGGACGCGTCCACGCGCAGGCGATGCTCCGGCGCATCGCCTCCACACCGCACGCGGCCGACGGCGTCCGGGGAGACCTGCGCGGTGCCCTCGAGTCGCTCCGCCGTCCGGAGCGTCGACGCGGACTGGCCGTCGTCATCAGCGACTTCCTGGGGCCGATCGACTGGGAACGCTCGCTGCGGGCCCTGTCCGGCCGACACGATCTGCTCGGCATCGAGGTCCTGGACCCGCGTGACACGGCGCTGCCCGACGCGGGCGACGTGGTGCTGTTCGATCCCGAATCGGGACGGACACGGGAGTTCTCGACCACACCCCAGCTGCGTGCGGACTTCGCGCGCGCCGCGCAGTCGCATCGGGCGGACGTCGAGGCGACGCTGCGCCGCTGCGGGGCGCCGCGCCTGAGCCTGAGCACGGATCGGGACTGGATCGCCGACGTGGTGCGGTTCGTCTCCTCCCGGCGGCACAGCTACGGGGCGCCCGGAACCCGGGTGGCACGCGGATGAGCCTGTCGCAGTTCGCCTCTCCGTGGTGGTTGCTGTTCCTTGCGGTCGTCGCGGCGCTGGTCGCGGGCTACGTCGTCGTCCAGCGTCGCCGTCAGAAGCACGTGTTGCGCTTTGCGAACATGGAGCTGCTCGAGAAGGTCGCGCCCAACCGGCCGAACCTGACCCGGCACATTCCGATCGCCCTGATGCTCGTCGGCCTGGTCTTCCTGACCGTCGCGCTGGCCGGGCCCACCGCCGACAAGCGGGTGCCACGGAACCGCGCGACGGTGGTGCTGGTGATCGACGTGTCACTGTCGATGAAGGCCACCGACGTCGAACCGAGCCGGCTCGCGGCCGCGCAGGAGGCGGCCAAGGCGTTCGCCGAAGGCCTGACCCCCGGCATCAACCTCGGGTTGGTCGCGTTCGCCGGCACCGCCTCGGTCCTGGTCTCTCCCACGCCCAACCGTGACGAGACGAAGGCCGCGATCGACAATCTCGAGCTCAGCGAGCGCACGGCGACCGGTGAGGCGATCTTCACGTCGTTGCAGTCGATCGACACGCTCGCGGCCGTCCTCGGCGGCAGTGAGCAGGCGCCGCCGGCGCGGATCGTCTTGCTTTCCGACGGCAAGCAGACGGTGCCCGAGGGCGAGGACGACCCGCGTGGCGGGTTCACCGCGGCCCGGCTGGCCAAGGACAAGGGCGTGCCGATCTCCACGATCTCGTTCGGCACCAACTACGGCACCGTCGAGATCGAGGGCGACCGCATCCCGGTCCCGGTGGACGATCCGTCGTTGCGAGAGATCGCGAATCTCTCCGGCGGCAGCTTCTTCACCGCGTCCAGCCTCGAGGAACTGCGCGACGTGTACGACACCCTCGAGGAGCAGATCGGTTTCGAGAACGCCCGCGGTGACGCCAGCCGTCCCTGGCTGGTGCTGGGCGTGCTCTTCAGCGCGGCGGGACTGGCGACGGCGTTGGTCCTGCGCCAGCGCGTGCCCTGATCCGGTCCGCTTCGTCGAATTCGTCCACCTGCGCCCGAAACCGGCGACCGAACAGATAGGTTTGACCGCATGTCGAATTCCAGCTCCCCGTCCCGTTCCGTGCTCGTGACCGGAGGCAACCGCGGTATCGGCCTGGCCGTCGCGCGGCGCCTTCTGGACGACGGACACAAGGTTGCCGTCACCCACCGCGGGTCGGGCGTGCCGGAGGGCCTGTTCGGCGTCAAGTGCGATGTGACGGACTCGGAGTCGATCGACCGCGCCTTCAAGGAGGTCGAGGAGCATCAGGGTCCGGTGGAGGTGCTGGTCGCCAACGCGGGTATCACCGACGACACGCTGCTCATGCGGATGGACGAGGAGCAGTTCTCGCGCGTCATCGACTCCAATCTCACGGGCGCCTTCCGGTGCGCCAAGCGCGCCAACCGGGCCATGCTGCGCGCGCGTTGGGGACGGATGATCTTCCTGGGCTCGGTCGTCGGTATGGCCGGACAGGCGGGTCAGATCAACTACGCGGCCTCCAAGGCCGGCGTCATCGGCATGGCGCGCTCGATCACCCGTGAACTGGGCTCGCGGTCGATCACCGCGAACGTCGTGGCGCCGGGCTTCATCGAGACCGACATGACTGCCGAGCTGTCCGAGGATCTGCGCGAGACCGCCAAGAAGTTCATCCCGCTGCAGCGCCTGGGCAAGGCCGAGGATGTCGCCGCGGTGGTCAGCTTCCTCGCCTCCGAGGACTCCGCGTACGTCTCCGGCGCCGTGATCCCGGTCGACGGCGGCATGGGCATGGGTCACTAGATTCGCCCGAAACCTCACGCACCCAACGACTTTCATCAACAGGAGTAGCAACATGGGCGGACTGCTCGCGGGCAAGACCATTCTCGTCACCGGCATCATCACCGACGCCTCGATCGCGTTCCACGTCGCGAAGGTGGCACAGGAGCAGGGCGCGAAGGTGATCATCACCGGATTCGACCGACTGCGGCTGATCGATCGCGTCGCGCAGCGTCTGCCGCAGCCGGTGCCGCCGGCCGTCGAGCTGAACGTCCAGGACGACGAACACCTCGCGACCCTCGCCGACCGAGTTCGCGAGCTGGCGCCCGAGGGCATCGACGGCGTCGTGCACTCCATCGCGTTCTCGCCGCGCTCGGGTCTCGGCGCACCGTTCCTGGACGCGCCGTGGTCGGACATCTCGAAGGCGATGGAGGTCTCCGCGTACTCGTACGCGTCGCTGGCGAAGGCGCTGCTGCCGGTCCTCAACGACAACGCGTCGATCGTCGGCATGGACTTCGACCCGTCGCGCGCGATGCCGTTCTACAACTGGATGGGCGTGTCCAAGGCCACGCTCGAGGCAGTGAACCGGTATGTCGCCAAGGAGGTCGGCGTCCGCGGGATCCGCTCCAACCTCGTGGCGGCCGGCCCGGTCAAGACGCTCGCCGCGAAGGCCATCGCCGGCGACGCCACCGGCCCCGGTGCGGAACTGAACAAGCTCAATACCGCGTGGGACAACGCCGCGCCGATCGGCTGGGACGTCGACGACCCGACTCCCGTCGCGAAGAGTGTGTGCACCGTGCTCTCGGACTGGTTGCCCGGCACCACGGCGTCGATCATCTACGTCGACGGCGGCTTCCATGCGGTGGTCGGCTGACCCGTCGCGGGCAGAGATTTCGGCCCCGTCGCGGGCGGCGATTTCGGCACTGGGCGAGAATGAGGGCATGAGCGGACAGCGGGACACGGACTTCGACGCACTCCTCGTGCTCTCCTTCGGGGGACCGGAGAAGCCCGAGGACGTGATGCCGTTCCTCGAGAACGTCACCCGCGGACGGGGCGTGCCACCGGAACGCCTCGCCGCGGTGGCCGAGCACTACATGCACTTCGGGGGCGTGTCGCCGATCAACGCGCTCAACCGGGACATCATCGGACGCGTCGAGGCCGAACTACGCGGCGCCGGAATCGATCTGCCGGTGTACTTCGGCAACCGCAACTGGCATCCGATGGTGGAGGACACCGTCGCCCGCATGCGTGACGACGGTGTCCGCAACGCCCTGGTGTTCCCGACGTCGGCGTGGGGCGGCTACTCCGGGTGCCGGCAGTACGACGAGGACATCGCGCGGGCCCGGACCGCGGTGACCGACGCGCCGACGCTGGCGAAGCTTCGGCAGTACTACGACCACCCGTTGATGGTCGCCGCGTTCGCGGACGCGATCCGTGCTGCGCGCGAGGAGCTTTCGGAGGGCGTCCGGGATCACGCCCGGTTGGTGTTCACCGCACATTCGGTGCCCATCGCGGCCGACGCGAACGCAGGCCCGCCGGCCGAGGGCGGCAACCTGTACAGCCGCCAGGTCGCGGACGCCTCCCGTCTGTGCGCGGAGGTCGCCGGCGTCGACGACTTCGACCTGGTGTGGCAGTCGCGGTCCGGCCCGCCGCAGGTGCCGTGGCTCGACCCCGACATCTGCGATCATCTCGAGACGGTGGCCGCCGCGGGTGCTCCGGCGGTGATCGTGTGCCCGGTCGGGTTCGTGTCGGACCACCTCGAGGTGGTGTGGGACCTCGACACCGAGGCCCGGGACAAGGCCGCGGAGTTGGGCATCGAGTTCGCGCGTGCCGCGACGCCGGGGACGGATTCGCGGTTCCCGCAGATGATCCGGGAGCTCGTGGAGGAGCGCCGCTCCGGCGCCGCGCCGGTACGTCTCGGCAGGGAACCGCTGCTGGGTGCGACCGTGGACGGGTTGCCGTGTGCGGTGAACTGCTGCGCGCCGGCGCGGCGTCCGGGCGGGAACTGAATCGATCGGCGCTCCGGGTGCTTGACCTCGACCTGGCTCGAGGTTCTAGGTTCGCGTGATGACCGAGATTCTGCGTATCGACAAGTTCCACGTCCCCGAGTCGTCCCTGCACGAGTTCCTGGCGAAGGTGCGGGAGACCCACGAAACGCTGGGGCGCCTGGACGGCATCGTCGGGAACGACGTCGTCCGGCTGCACGAGGGCGAGAGTCGCTTCAATGTGGTCACCGTCGTGAAGTGGAGGGACCGGCATGCACACGATGCGGCTGGGCGAGTGATGGCCGAACGGGCCCGCAACACCGGTTTCGACAGGACCGCGTTCTGGAATCGTCTCGGCATCGAAGCGGATCTGGGGATGTACACGACCTAGGTGTGATGCCCGGGCA
>NZ_JPOC01000016.1 GCF_000738775.1 Prescottella defluvii | reverse complement strand
GCAGCGCCGGGCCCACGCCCCCGGCGTCGTCGGCGTGGTTCCCGCGGAACTGCGCGCCACCGCCGCCGGATACGTGGACCAGGCCCTGCAGATCGCCGGCGACACCGCCGCCCAGCACGGCTACGCCGACCAGTTCCAGCAGCTGCTCGACGAGCACGGCACCACCATCACCGACGTGAAGGCCGCGCTCACCAGCTAGGCCCCCACAAGCTGAAGGGACCCTTCGTACGCTCGCAGCGTACGAAGGGTCCCTTCAGCTCAATAGCGGATCGAGCTCATGCTCGGATCGACAGGCCTACCGATCAGCCACCGGCCGTCTGGTAGTCCTGAACCGCCTTCTGCAACCGGTCGAGGGCGTCACCGTACGACTTGAAGTCGCCGCCCTGCTGCGCGGACTGCAGGTTCTTCAGTGCCGCATCCAGTTCCGCGACCGCGGCGTCCTTGCTCGGCGACTGTCCGGGCGCCGCCGGCGGCGGAGTGCCGGTCGCCGGTGCCGGCGTCGTCTCCGGAGTGTTCTGCTCCGACCCCGATCCCGGCGTCACCGGTTCCCCACTCTGGGCCGTCGCCACATTGCCGGTACCCGAGCCGAACACCTGGTCGAGCGCCTCGGCCAGCGTCGGGGCGTAGCCGACCCGGATGCCGGTGGTGTCGGTGAAGCTGACCAGGACGGCGGTTAGCTGCGGGAACGCGTTCGTCGAGTTTCGCTGTGTGTACAGCGGTTCGACGTACAGGATGCCGCCGTCCGCGATCGGGAGCGTCAGCAGGTTGCCGTAGATGACCTTGTTCGACTGCTTGAGCAGCGACAGCGCACTGGCCACCCGCTGGTTCGACGTCATCGCCGTCTGCGCCTGCTGCGGACCCTGTGTCTGTGTCTCCGTGGGCAACTGCAGCACCGTGAACTTGCCGTAGTTCTCCGGGTCCGACTGCACCGAAATGTACGCGGACAGCAACTCGCGCTGGTAGCCCACCATCGGACTGGTCAGCACGAACTGCGGCTTCGCGGTCTCCGGGTTGCCGGACAGCACGTAGTACGGCGGCTGGTTCTTGTCGGTCTCGACCGTCGGATCACTCGGCACCGACCAGAACGCGTTGTTACTGAAGAACTCGCCCGGGTCGTCCACGTGGTACTTCGCGAGCATCTCGCGCTGGACCTTGAACAGATCCTCCGGGTAGCGGAAGTGCGCCTGCAGGTCCTCGCTCACCGCGGACTTCGGCTGCACCGAGTCCGGGAACACACCCATCCACGCCTTGAGCACGGGATCCTGCTCGTCCACCTGGTACAGCGTGACGGTGCCGTCGTACGCGTCGACGGTCGCCTTCACCGAGTTCCGGATGTACGAGACCTCCTTCTTCGGCAGCATCCGGCCCGTCGCCTGATTGGTGCTGTCCTGCACCAGGCCCTCGAGCGACGAACGCTGCGCGTACGGGTAGTTGTCGAGCGTGGTGTACGCGTCGACGATCCACTGCATGCGCCCGTCGACCACGGCCGGGTACACGGTGCCGTCCGTGGTCAGCCACGGAGCCACCTTGTTGACGCGTTCCGCCGGATCGCGGTTGTAGATGATCTTCGAATCCGAGCCGATGGCACCGGAGAACAGGATGTTGCGCTCGGCGTACTTGGCGGCGAACGCGAGCCGGTTGAACCAGTTGCCGATCCCGACGCCGCCCTCACCGGTGTAGGTGTACTTCTGGTCGTCGGTGTCGTATTCGCGCGGCGCACTGCCGGGCTCGCCGCCGACGATCGCGTAGTCCGCGTCGGA
This sequence comes from Prescottella defluvii, assembly GCF_000738775.1. GTDB lineage: Bacteria > Actinomycetota > Actinomycetes > Mycobacteriales > Mycobacteriaceae > Prescottella > Prescottella defluvii. Next base: position 125,920 of record NZ_JPOC01000016.1, on the reverse strand, counting down.
CGACGCGATGACCGGTCCGTAGTAGATGCGCGGGTTCTCGACCGCGAGCGCCGGGTCCGCGGGCTTGGTCTTCAGATCGCTGACGCTGTAGATCGGGTAACCGCCGGTGTTGTTCTGGCTGTCACCGCTGACGGTCGTGACCTGGTTTGCGTAGGCCGCGACGAAGCCGTTGCCGTGGGTGTACACGGTGTGCTTGTTGATCCAGTCCGTCTGGTTGCCCTGCAGGCTCGACGGGGACAGCTCACGTGCCGCGACGACGAAGTCCCGCAGCTCGCCATTCATCTCGTAGCGGTCGATGTTGAGGGCCTTCGGGAACGCATAGAAGTTCTTCAACTGCTGCTGCGCGGTGAACGTGGGCGAGAGGATGTTCGGATCCAGCAGGCGGGTGTTCGCGATCGTCGTGACGTCCGCGGGCACATCCTTCGGAGCCTTCTTGGCGGTGCCCGGATACGGGACGTATTCGACGTTCTCGTCGGTGATGCCGTACGCCTGCCTGGTGGCCGTGATGTTGCGCTCGATGTACGTGCGTTCCTTGTCGGCCGCGTTCGGCTTGACCGAGAACTGCTCGACGATCAGCGGGTACACCGCGCCGACCAGGATCGACGAGAACACCAGCAGGGCCACGGCCATCGCCGGGATGCGCAGGTCGCGCAGGAAGATCGCCGCGAAGAACGCGATGGCACAGATGATCGCGATGGCCATCAGGATCAGCTTGGCCGGCAGGACCGCGTTGATGTCGGTGTAGCCGGCACCGGTGAACGTGGGCTCCTTACGACTGCTGGAGAGCAGCGCATACCGGTCGAACCAGTACGACACCGCCTTGAGCAGCACGAAGGTGCCCGCGAGGATCGCCAGTTGCACACGCGCCGACCGGGTCAGCGCACCCTGACGACCGCTGAGCCGCAGCCCACCGAAGATGTAGTGCGTGACCAGACTCGCGAAGAACGCGATGACCACCGCGACGAACAACCAGTTCAGAACGAACTGGTAGAACGGCAGGTCGAACGCGTAGAACCCGATGTCCTTGCCGAACTGCGGGTCGGTGATCCCGAACGAGTCGCCGTTGAAGAACATCTGCACCGTCGACCAACTCGCCTGCCCGACCAGGCCCGCGAACAGGCCGATCACGACCGGGATGCCGATTCCGAACAGCTTCTGGCGCGTCATCACCGCGGTGCGGTACCGCGCCACGGGATCGTTCGCACCCGGCGAGGGCAGGAACATCGGCCGGGACCGGTAGGCCAGCAGCAACGCCAGCCACACGATCGCGCCGACGACCAGTCCGACGATGAGGAACAACGCGATCCGGGTGATCAGAACCTTGCTGAACACGGTCCGGAAGTCGACCTCACCGAACCACATCCAGTCGGTGTAGATGTCGATGAATCGAGGTCCGACCAGCAACAGCGCTGCGGCGATCAACGCCAGTACCAGCAGCACACGTGTGCGTTTCGACAACGAAGGTAAACCGGCGGGGGGCCGCATGCCCACTTGCCACTCTCCCAACAATTCGGCGACGCCCTCGCGCCGCAGCCAATGGCACCTATCCAGCGTCACCTGGGAGTGACCGTTTCGTCCTACTCTACGTAACCGACCGGCTGTGTCGCGCCTACTACCGAGCCGCGTCGCTGTTACCCCATGGTGCAAGGATAAGGATGTGATCGATAGCGATGGCGGGTTCTTCGGGGATAACTTCCCCGGGGACGGCGCGAATGTGAGCTTGTCCAGTGAGTCTCTGAGCCGATGTGTGCAGGAAGTGGTCGAGTTCGTCGACGCCGGCGGGTGGGGTCAGCAGCCCACGATGTTCGCGATCGTTCCCACCGCACTGGTCGCGGCCGCCGAGCCGGCCCTGCTCGATCAGCTCGCCGACGGTGCCGAGCTGACGCCCATCGAGCAGGCCGCACTCCCCGACGACGTCGAGGGCGGCTCCCCCGCGCTCGACGAGTTCCTCGCCACCACCAGCTGGCCGTCCGAGGTGGTCGGGTGCGCGCTGGTGCAGGAGATCATCGTCCTGCCGCCGGACGCCGAGTCCGATCTCGACGAAGCGCTCGCACCGCTGCTCGCCGATCGGCACGCCGCCGACACGGCCGCCCGGGCGACCGCCGAATCCCATCCGGAGCGCCGAGAGGCCCGCCTGATCGCCGCGGTCCTGCGTGACGGCCCGTCGCTGGCGCTGCTGCAGATGCGCCCCGACGAGGACAGCGATCCGTACGGCGGCATCGAACTGCTCACCTACGACAACCTCGCCCCGAATCTCGTCGGCGCGCTGTACGCGACACTCGACGCCACCGAGGACTGACCGCCCCGATCGTCAGCAGGCCGGTGCAGGCCGGCCTGCGTCGATCTCGGCGAGGGCGTCGATCGCGCCGCTCAGGGTCTCCACCTTCACCAGCGTCAGCCCGTCCGGCTTGTTCGCGAGTGCCTCGTCGCAGTTCTTCGCGGGGACGAGGAACGTCGTCGCGCCCGCCTCCTGGGCGGCGATCAGTTTGTGCGGGATGCCGCCGATCGGCCCCACATCACCCTCGGGGTCGATCGTGCCGGTGCCGGCGACGAAATTGCCGCCGTTGAGTTCGCCGGGGCTGAGCTTGTCGATGACGGCGAGACTGAACATCAGGCCGGCCGACGGGCCACCGATGTCGGCGAGGTTGAAGTCGATCGTGAACGGCACGTTCGGCACCTCCTTCGCGCCGACACCGAGGTAGCCGCGATTCGCGTCGTCGACGGAATCACCGTCGGCGGGCGGCCGGGATCCGAGGGTGACCGGCGTCGTGGTCTCCACTCCGTCGCGCACGTACGTGATGTCGACGGTGGATCCGGCGCCGGCGGCGCCGACCACGTCCTGCAGTCCCTGGACGGTGTCGACCGGCGTCCCGCCCACCCGCAGCACCAGATCGCCCTCCTGGAGCACACCCGCGGCGGGGCCGTCCGAGCCGACGGTCCCGATCTGCACCGCGACCGGGAGGTTCAGGTACCGCAGCGCCGCGAGTTCAGCGGCGTTCTCGGACCGGGCGAACTGCGCGGAGTTCTCCTCCTGCACCTCGTCCTTCGACTTCTGCGGGGGATACACCTCCTCGCGGGGCACCAGGCTCTGGCGCCCGCTCGCCCACAGCCCGAGTGCGTCGAACAACGTGAGCCTGTCGCGCACCGCGACCGTCGTCATGTTGAGGTTTCCGCTCGTGGGATCCACCGCGGCGCCCTCGATCTCGACGACCGGTTTGCGCACGATCTCGCCGTCCTCGTCGACGTCGGTCTCGCCGAGTGTGTTGAAGGTCGGGCCGGGACCGAGCGCGACGAACGGCACCTTCACCGTCGTCCCGAGTACTCCCAGCGCCACGACCGGGGCCAACGCTGCCAGCATGGTCACGATCCGTCGGTTCACCAGGCCCAGGATAGAGCGCCCGCCGCCGCGACCCTCCGAACCCTCCGAACCCACGGCGGTGTTCGCCGTGAGCGTGATCTCCGCACGGGCCATGTGCGGTCACGCCTTGTACCGTTGAACTATGAGCGATCTGCCCTTTGGCTTCTCCAGCCCCGACGACGACCCGGACCGTAAGAAGGATTCGACGGGCCGCGAACAAGACGGGGGTCAGGGGGGATCGGCGGGGATGCCGTTCGGCTTCGATCCGAGCGCTTTCGGCGCCGGCGGCGGGCCGGGCGGCGGCTTCGATCCTGCCGCGCTCGGACAGATGCTCAGCCAGTTCGGCCAGATGCTCAGCGGCATGGGTAGCGCGATGGGCACCGGCCAGACCGGTCCCGTCAACTACGACATCGCGAAGAACCTCGCGCGCCAGCAGATGGGCTCGATCACCCCGATCACCGAGGGCACGGCGTCTGCGGTCGCCGACGCGTCCCGCCTCGCCGAACTGTGGCTCGACGGCGCGACGACGCTCCCGGCCGGCGCCACCCGAACCGTCGCGTGGACCCCCAACGACTGGCTCGACGGCACCCTCGACACGTGGAAGCGCCTGTGCGACCCGGTCGCCGAGCAGGTGTCCGGCATGTGGATCCAGGGCCTGCCCGAGGAGGCCCGCAACATGATCGGCCCCATGGCCGGCATGCTCACCCAGATGGGCGGACTGACGTTCGGGTCCCAGCTCGGCCAGGCTCTGGGCCAGCTGTCGAAGGAGGTGCTCACCTCCACCGACATCGGGCTGCCCCTCGGGCCCGCCGGAACCGGGGCCCTGCTCCCCGCCGCGATCGAGGCGTTCAGCGAAGGTCTCGAGCAGCCGCACCGAGAGGTGCTCGTCTTCATCGCCGCCCGCGAGGCCGCCTACCAGCGCCTCTACGCGCACGTGCCGTGGCTGCGACAGCGCCTGCTCGCGACCGTCGAGGACTACGCGCGCGGCATCAAGATGGACTTCTCCGCGATCGAGGAGGCCGCGCAGGGCCTCGACCCGTCCGCGCTGACCGACCCGTCGCAGATCGAGAAGATCCTGCAGCAGGGCGCGTTCGAACCGCAGACCACGCCCGAGCAGAAGCAGGCGCTCGAACGTCTCGAGACGATGCTGGCGCTGGTCGAGGGCTGGGTGGAGACCGTCGTCACCGAGGCACTCGGGGAACGGCTTCCCGGCGTCGCCGCGCTCACCGAGACCCTGCGTCGCCGCCGCGCCACCGGCGGGCCGGCCGAGCAGACCTTCTCGACGCTCGTCGGTCTCGAACTGCGCCCCCGGAAGGTGCGCGAGGCCGCGCAGCTGTGGCGTCGGCTCACCACCGACACCGGCGTCGACGCCCGCGACGGCGTGTGGGCGCACCCGGACCTGCTGCCCGACTCGTCGGACCTCGACAATCCCGCCGCCTTCGTCGACCGGATCCTCGGCGGCGACTCGGGCACCTTCCACGATCCGATGGCCCAGCTCGAGCAGACCGAGGCCCGCGAGCGGGAAGAGAAGAACCGCGAGCAGGGCGGCTCCGGCGAGTCCGACGCCTAGTCGAGCACGTTGACGTCGTCGGCGGCAGCGCAGTCGTCGACGACGTCCACCAGACCCGGCTGCCGGGTCACGACGGCGTACGCCTCCAGATATCCCATCGCGCGTTCCGTCCGCGGGTAGCGGTGCACCTCGCTCCAGAACCGGTCGTTGTGCCCGCCCGCCACGTACAGGTGCACCAGTTCGTGGACCAGCACGTAGTCCAGGACGTACGGCGGCACCGTCCGCAGCAGTTCGCTGACCCGGATGGTGCCGTCGGTGGGCGTGCACGACGCCCACCGGGTCTTCATCGACGGCACCCAGCGGACCGACACCGGGACTGCGGCGCCGCCCAGCCACCGCGAGGACAGCCGGGCGCACCGCTCGGCGAGTTCGACGTCACTGCGCTCGGCCCGCGCCGCGGCACGGCGGTCGGCGCGGGCGAGTTTCCCGAGCATCTCGGCGACCAGTTCGGCCTCGGCCGTCGCCGACAGCCCGGTCGGCATCAGCACGATCACCTTGTCGCCCTCGCGGCGTGCGCTCACCGTCCGCCGCCGGCGGGCGCTGCGCCGGATCTCGACCTCCGGCCGGTCGCCGTCGACACCTACTGAGCCAGTCACGAGGCACCACGCTAGCGATCCGGTCCGACACCTCCGGGCGGCGTGTTTCCGACCGATCCGCTCCGGCACCCGAAACCGCACGTCGAATACCGTGCGGCCCTGTGGACAACCCGTCGCGCACACTGGTTCGGCGGGCGCCCGGATGAGATCGTTCCCGCATGACACGCGTATCCGTCGCGCGCACGAGCCGACCCGCGCTCGACCCGCGGCTGCCCATAGTGATCCGTCCCAGCGGTCGCATCCAGATCGGCTGGGACCCCGACACAGCCCTGATCCTCACGCCACCCGAATCGGTTGCGCCGACGGCGCTCGTCGCGGTGCTCCACCTGCTCGACGGCCGGACCTCGCGGCCGAACGTCGTGTGGCGTGCCGTCGAGTTCGGGATCACCCCCACCGACATGTCGGTGCTGCTCGGGGAACTCGACGACGCCGGGCTGCTGTGCCCGACCGTCCCCCGCACGGACGTCGCACCGGCCGTCCGTGTCCACGGACGCGGCCCGCTGGCGGATGCGATCGCCACCGGCCTGGCGTCGGGCCCGGCCCGTGTGTCCCGGTCCACGCACTTCACGGCCGACACCGACATCACCCGGTGGGACTGCACGTGCGTGGTCCTCACCGACGATCTCATCGCCGACCCGCGACTGGTGGAGGCGCTCTTCGACGCCGGTATCCCGCACCTGCAGGTCCGGTTGCGTGACGGCCGGGGTGTGGTGGGGCCGCTGGTGCTGCCGGGCAGCACCAGTTGCCTGCGGTGCGCCGACCTCACCCGCTGCGCCGCGGACGAGGAGTGGCCGCACGTGGCGGCACAGCTGCTGGGCCGGGTCGGCCACGCGAGCCCGGCGACCGTGATGGCGACGGCCGCCGTCGCCCTCGGGCAGCTCGAGCTCGCACTGTCCGGGTCGTCGCACCCCGCACCCGCGAGTCTCGACGCGACCCTGGAGATCGACCTGGTCAGCCACCGATTCCCGGTCCGGCCGTGGCCGCGCAACCCGCGGTGTGGATGCTCACGTTCGACAATCTTCTTGGACGAATCCGCGAATCTTCGGCCATGATGGTCTGGTGCCCGACATTCCCCGCAGAAGCTCCGCCCGGACCGCCAAGCTCGCGAGCATTCCGCTGGGTATGGCCGGTAGGGCTGCGATGGGCTTCGGTCGCCGACTCGCCGGCGGCGACAAGGACGAGATCGACGCCCAGCTGACCGCGAAGGCCGCCGAGCAGCTGTTCACGGTGCTCGGCGAGCTCAAGGGCGGCGCGATGAAGCTCGGGCAGGCGCTCAGCGTCATGGAGGCCGCGGTCCCCGAGGAGTTCGCCGAGCCGTACCGCGAGGCGCTCACCAAGCTGCAGGCCGAGGCGCCGCCGCTTCCCGCGAAGCAGGTCCATCGCGTGCTCGACCAGCAACTGGGCATCCGGTGGCGGGAACGGTTCGCCGAGTTCGACGACACCCCCACCGCGTCCGCGAGTATCGGCCAGGTCCACCGGGCCGTGTGGTCGGACGGGCGCGAGGTGGCCGTCAAGGTCCAGTACCCGGGAGCCGACGAGGCCCTGCGCGCCGACCTCAAGACGCTGTCCCGGTTCGCGGGGCTGTTCACCTCGGTGATGCCCGGCACCGACATCAAACCGGTCCTCGACGAGCTCAGCGCCCGCACCGAGGAGGAACTGGACTACCGCATCGAGGCCGACAACCAGCGCGCGTTCGCGAAGGTCTTCGACGGTGACCCGAAGTTCGTGGTGCCGCGCGTGGTGGCCAGTGCCCCGAAGGTGGTCGTCACCGAATGGATGTCCGCGACACCGTTGTCGGTGATCATCGGCAGTGGCACCACCGAGCAGCGCAACACCGCGGGGGCCCTGCTCGCGGAGTTCCACTTCGTCTCCCCCGCCCGTGTCGGGCTGCTGCACTGCGATCCGCACCCGGGCAACTTCATGCTGCACGACGACGGCCGACTGGGCATCATCGACTTCGGTGCCACCGCTCCGATGCCGGACGGGTTGCCGCCGGTGCTGGGCCGGATGGTGCGGCTGTCACTGAACGAGCAGTTCGACGAGCTTGCGGAACTGTTGCGCGACAACGGTTTCGTGCTTCCGGGTCGGACCGTCACCGATCGGGAGATCGCCGACTACCTGCGCCCCTTCACCGACCCGATCCGCACCGATTCGTTCCACTTCACCCGCGCCTGGCTGCAGAAGGCCGCCGGCACCGCGACGGACTTCTCGAGCGCGCAGTTCCGTACCGCTCGGGCGCTCAATCTGCCGCCCGAGTACGTGATGATCTTCCGGGTGCTGCTCGGCTCCGTCGGGATCTGCGCGCAGTTGGACGCGTACGCGCCGTACATGGCGATCCTCACCAAGTGGCTCCCGGGATTCTCGGCAGACCATGACCTGGAAACCCTCGACGGGGCGTAGATCCCCGCACCCTCGGTGCCCCCTCCCCCGACAGGTGGCCGAATGCCGCGCCCGGTTCAGTTCGACTGAACCGGTGCGACATTCGGCCACCGTCAGGTCAGGCGCAGACCAGGGTCTTCCCGGGTGCCGGGTTCTTCCGTGGCCGCCCTCGTGGTCTCTTGCGCGCGATGACGACGCCCTGATCGAAGATCTCACCGCCCCACACGCCCCACGGCTCGGCGCGGTCGAGCGCCGTGCTCAGGCACCGGCTGCGGATCGGGCACTGCGCGCACAGCGACTTGGCCTGCTCCAGGTCGGCGGGGGTCTCGGCGAACCACAGGTCGGGGTTCCCGGCTCGGCAGGGCAGCTGCTCCCGGAGTGCCGAGCCGCCGACTGCCAATCCGCCAGAAACGGTGTTGCTCTCGGTCTGTACTCGGCATGTCACGGTAGACACGTCTTCTCCTCTGTTTCGTTCGCGTATTTCGTTCGCGGCTGGTGCCGGCTGTCGGGGTTTCGCGAACCGCGGGCGAAGGCCTGGAGCGATGATGCTCGAAACACGAAGGCCACGGTTCGCTGTGCGATCCGTGGCCTCGAGAGGAAGGGCGGGTGCCTACCGAATAGAAGTTCGGTGCCTGCTCCTGGACACGGATGCGGGGGCTGCTGCTGCAGGTGCTGCGGCGCGGATTCCTGCTGCGCGCAGTCGGATGGCGTGCGGTGCGCTCGCCGCGTACCTCGCGGCGGCCTGTTCGGCAGCAGGGAGGTAGGCGCATGCGAATGCGGGCACCGATGCACGTGCCGCAGTTGCGTTCCAATCGTTCATCGTTGCCACCTCCCTTTCATCTCGTTGCCGACATTGTCACCGCACACGAGTTTCCCCGTGGCGTGCAGTCCAGGGTATGCAACCCGTAGAGACCACACAAGTTATTTTTGACCTGCAGTTTTACCGCCGATCGCCGGTCAGGTCAGATCCAGTGTCTCCGCCGACCACTCGCCGCGAACCACCGCGAGAACCTCCTCGCCGAACCGTTCGAGTTTCTTGGCGCCGATCCCGGAGATCGCGGTGAGCGCGCCCTCGTCCTGCGGTTGCTGCTCGGCGATCGCCTGGAGCGTGTTGTCGGTGAACACCACGTAAGCGGGCACCTTCATCTCCCGCGACGTCTCCCGACGCCACTCCTTGAGCGCCTCGAACAACTCCACATCGAGATTCGACGGGCAGCCCTCGCAGCGGCCGAGCGTGTGGGCCGTCGCGTCGACGAGCGGCTTGCCGCACACGCGGCACCGTGGGCGCTGCCGGCTGGACCGTGGGGGCTTGGCGATCCGGGACGCCGGCGAATCGTCCGGGATCACATTGGTGAGGAAGCGGGACCGGCGACGGGACTTGCGCCCGCCCTCGTTGCGCGCGAGCGCCCACGACAGCGCCAGATGGACACGGGGGCGGGTCACGCCGACGTACAGCAGGCGGCGCTCCTCCTCGATCCCGGCCTCGTCGTCGGGCGACTTGGAGTCACCGAGGACGTGCATGATCGGCAGCGTGCCCTCGGTGAGCCCGACCAGGAACACCGCGTCCCACTCGAGTCCCTTGGCGGCGTGCAGCGACGCCAGCGTGACGCCCTGCACGACCGGTGGGTGCCGGGCCTCGGAACGCGCCGCCAGCTCCGCGAGCAGCCCACCGAGGGTGAGCTGCGGGTCGTGCACGAGCTGCTCCTCGGTGAGCGCCACCAGCGCGGTGAGCGACCCCCACCGCTCGCGGGCCTGCACACCGGCGGGCTCCTCGTCGGTGAGTCCCAACGGGACCAGCACCGCTCGCACCAGCGTCACCAGCGCTTCGCCGGTGTCGGCGCCCTCGGGCAGATCGTCGCGGCCCGCCACCTGCCGGAGCGCGTTGATCGCCTGCCGCACCTCCTGGCGGGTGAAGAAGCCCTCGCCGCCGCGCACCTGGTACGGGATGCCGGCCTCGGTGAGCGCCTGCTCGTGGACCTCGGACTGCGCGTTGATGCGGTACAGCACCGCGATCTCGGCAGGTTCGACGCCCTGCTCGATGAGCTTCTTGATCTGCCGTGCCACCGCGGCGGCCTCGGCGGGCTCGTCGTCGTACTCGGCGAAGGTCGGTTCGGGTCCGGACGGCCGCTGCCCGATCAACTGCAGACGGGTTCCGGCGATGCGACCGCGCGCCTCCCCGATGACGCGGTTCGCGAGGGAGACGACCTCGGGGGTGGACCGGTAGTCCCGTTCGAGGCGGACGACGGTCGCGTCCGGGAACCGACGCGAGAAGTCCAGCAGGTACTTGGGGGTGGCTCCGGTGAAGGAGTAGATGGTCTGGTTCGCGTCACCGACGACGGTGAGGTCGTCCCGCTCCCCCAGCCACGCGTCGAGCACGCGCTGCTGCAGCGGGGTCACGTCCTGGTACTCGTCGACGACGAAGCAGCGGTACCGGTCCCGGAACTCCTCGGCGACCGAGGAGTGCTCCTCGAGCGCGGCGGCCGTCAACATCAGGAGGTCGTCGAAATCGAGCAGCATGCCGTCGTAGTTGCGGGACTTGAGTTCCTCGTAGCCGGCGAAGACGGCGGCGACCTTGGCGGGGTCGGCTGGGATCTCGCGCCGTGCCCGCGCCGCGGCGGCCGCGTAGTCCTCGGGCGCCACCAACGAGCCCTTGGCCCACTCGATCTCGCTCGCGAGGTCGCGGACGGACTCGGTGCTGGTGGACAGCCCCGCCCGGCTCGCGGCCTGCCCGACGATCTGGAACTTGCGATCGAGCAGCCGCCACTCGGTGTCGCCGATCACCTGCGGCCAGAAGTACTTGAGCTGACGCAGTGCCGCGGCGTGGAACGTGCGGGCCTGCACCTGCTGGCCGCCGCCCCCGATGCCGAGGTCGCGGAGGCGGCCACGCATCTCCCCCGCCGCGCGCGCAGTGAACGTCACCGCCAGCACCTGCCCCGCCGACACGTGCCCACCCGCGACGAGATGCGCGATCCGGCGCGTGATGGTGCGGGTCTTGCCGGTGCCGGCTCCCGCGAGGACACAGACCGGGCCGCGCGGCGCACGGACCGCGGCCGACTGCTGCGGATCCAGACCCTCGTCGGGCCGCGTTTCCGGGAAGGCATCCGCTGACATGCCGTCCATACTCTCAGGGCGCACCGACATCACCACCCGCACCCACGCCGTGTGTGACGTGCGCCCGCACGGGAACAGTCCGAACCGACCGTGGTGTTATAGGCGCCGTGACTACCGAAGCTCCCGCCCTGACCATGTACTCGACCACCTGGTGCGGCTACTGCCGTCGTCTCAAGAAGCAGCTCGACGAGAACGGCATCTCGTACACCGAGATCGACATCGAGCACGATCCCGCGTCCGCCGACTTCGTCGGCAGCGTCAACGGCGGCAACCACGTCGTCCCCACCGTCAAGTACGCCGACGGCAGCACCGCCACCAACCCGTCGCTCGCCCAGGTGAAGAAGGCTCTCGGGCTCTAGTCGGCTTTCGCCCAGGACTCGACCATCACCCGGGCGATCGAGATCGACCCGGGCAGCAGCAACTCGGCCTCCGCTCCTTCGCGGGCGCCGGACGCCCAGTCGCCGGCACCGAGCGCCGCCCGGACCTGGTCGCGGGTGAACCAGTGCGCCTCGGCGATCTCGCCGTCCGCGAACGTCAACGCGGCGGCGGGGTCGCCGACGGCCGCGAAACCGATCATCACCGACCGCGGGAACGGCCACGGCTGGCTGCCCAGGTAGCGGACGTCGGACACCTCCACCCCCACTTCCTCACGGATCTCGCGGATCACACAGGTCTCGAGCGACTCGCCGGTCTCGACGAATCCGGCCAGCACCGAGAACATCCGCGGCGGCCAACTGGGCTGACGGGCCAGCAGCACCCGGTCGGCTCCGTCGTGGACGAGGCAGATCACGGCGGGATCGGTACGCGGGAACTCCTCGTGTCCGGTGCTGGTGCTGATCCGGGACCATCCCGACATCGTCGGCTCCGTCGGCGCGCCGTCGATGGCACTGAATCCGGCGTGGTCGTGCCAGTTCAGCAAGGCGACGGCCGTGGTGGCCAGGCCCGCACTCGACTGGTCGAGACGGTGCCCGAGCATCCGCAGGTCCCCCAGTTCCCCCGTCATCGCCGGAACCCGCACCGCCCAGACGTGCCGGTCGCCGCGCAACCCCAGGAACACCGCACCGGCGGCCGGTTCCCCCGACCACGAGGTCGCCGGTTCCAGGGCCAGATCACCGTCGGCCACCCGGAACTGGCCGCGGTGGTTCACCCGCAGCAGCAAGGCGTCCGCCCACCCCGCACGCAAAGCGTCGGTGTCCGAACGCAATTCCTCGGCGCGGTCGACGGCCGCGCGGGACAGCAGAGGTGTTTCGATCAGTGTGAAGTCGGGCACGGCAACGACCCTACTGCGACGCCGCCGCCACCACCCCGGCGCCGGCCTCGTGGATCAGTTGGGGACGCGCCGGATGTACAGCAGGAGGTCGTCGGCCTCGACGGCATCCACCTCGGGCGAACCGACCCGCAGCAGGCGGCCGTCACGCACGACACCGAGCACGATGTCCGACAGGTGCCGCGGCGAGCCGCCGACCTCCTCGGGTTCGACCTCGCGCTCGGCTATCGCGAACCCGGCCTCGGGCGTGAGCAGGTCCTCGACCATCTCCACGACGCTCGGGGTGGTGCGGGCGATCCCGAGCAACCTGCCCGCCGTCTCCGACGAGACCACCACCGAGTCGGCGCCGGACTGGCGCAGCAGGTGGGCGTTGTCGGTCTCCCGGATCGCGGCGACGATCTTCGCCTTCGGCGCCAGCTCCCGGGCGGTGAGGGTGACGAGCACCGCGGTGTCGTCGCGGTTCGCGGCCACGATGATCGATGCGGCGTTCTGCACACCGGCCAGACGCAGGACGTCGGACTTGGTGGCCGATCCGTGGACGGTCACCAGGCCCAGGCTCGCGGCGGCGTCCAGGACCACCTGATCGGTGTCGACGACCACGATGTCCGACGGCACGATGCCGTCACCGAGCATCGCGTCGATGGCGGTGCGCCCCTTGGTGCCGAATCCGACGACGACGGTGTGGTTGCGCACGCGATGCCTCCAACGCTGGATCTTGAATGTCTGGCGGGAACTCTCGGTGAGCGCCGAGAGGGTCGTACCGACCAGCACGATGAGGAAGAAGATCCGGAGCGGCGTGATGACCAGGACGTTGATCAGTCGCGCTTCCGGGGTGATCGGGGTGATGTCGCCGTATCCCGTGGTGGACAGGGACACCGTCGCGTAGTAGATGCAGTCCAGCAGCGACAACGAATTGTCCTGCGCATCCTTGTAGCCGTCCCGGTCGATGTAGACCACCACCACCGCGAGTGTCAGCGCTGCGAGCGCGTACGAGACGCGCCGGGCGATGGCACGGGCCGGGGAGGTCTGCAACTCCGGCACCTTGAGGACGCCGACGAGTGCGAAGTCCGGCCGATCCGTCAGCGTGTCCGAGTTGCGGAAACGCGCACTCAACCTACCGGGCATCCACTCGTTCCTATCGCCTGCTGGGTGTCGAACATCGGATCGCAGCCTAGCCCCGGTTGCCGGGATCGCGGAATGCCCGGGCAGAGGCGGGCGGCGCGGCGAGCGGTGGCGGGTCGGCGCGCGGTCGGGCAGTGTGTCGGTATGCCGTCGAACCCGAACCGTTCGAGCCGAGCCCCCGCCATCCGACTGGCCGTGTTGCTGTTCGGCTCCGGGAGCCTCCACTTCGCGATGCCCCAGCCGTTCGACGCGATCGTGCCCACGGTCCTGCCGGGACGGGCACGCACCTACACGTATGTCTCCGGGGTGGCCGAACTCGCGACGGCGACAGCCCTCGCCGTGCCCCGCACGCGTCGGCTCGGTGGTGCCCTCGCCGCCGCACTGTTCGTCGCGGTGTTCCCCGCGAACGTGCAGATGGCCGTCAGCTGGCTGCGATCGGACCGCATCTCGACGCCGGCCAAAGCCGCCGCGGTGGCCCGGCTCCCCCTCCAGATCCCGTTGGTCACCGAGGCACTGAAGGCCCGCCGCAACGCCGGGTGACCGGGCCCGGGTTCACTGTCCGGATTCCTGCTCCGCCCCCGCGGTGGCGATCAGCCGCGCCAATTCGTCTGCGTCGGGAAGGTTCTCCGGGGCGATCGTGCGTCCGGTGCGCACGTAGTGGAACGCGGCCCGCACCTTGTCGAGCGGCGGCGCGGCGGGACGGCCCGTGGCGTGCGACTGCCGGGCCGCCATCAGTTCCGCCCACGCCAGCCGGTACGCGGCCAACTGCATCACGACGGATTTCTCGTTCGCGGCCGACGGCTCCGCGCCGGTCTTCCAGTCGATGACGGTCCAGCCGCCGTCCGGGTCGGCGAAGACGGCGTCGATCCGGCCGCGCAGCACCGTCCCCGCGACGGACGTCTCGAACGGCACCTCCACCTCGACGGGGTTGCGGTCCGCCCACTGCGATCGCAGGAACGCGTCCTGCAGCAGCGCCAGTTCCGTCTCGGTGCCCACGCCGGTGTCGGCGGCGCCGGGCAGTTCGTCGAAGTCGAGCAGCCGCGTGGCCCCGAATCGCTGTTCCACCCAGGCGTGGAACGCGGTTCCGCGCCGGGCCAACGGGTTCGGCGGGAACGGCAACGGTCGACGCAGCCGCGCGGCCAGCGCGTCCGGGTCCGCCGCGAGATCGACGAGCTGACTCACCGACAGCTGCGCCGGCAGCGCGACCTCCGCCGGACCCGACACCCGCGCGTTGCGCTCGGCGAGCAGTGCGTCCACATCGGCGGCCCAGTTGTCGGGGTCGTCGAGCGGGTCCGGTGCGGAGTCGAACCCGGCCTCAGGTTCGGAGGGCTCGGAGGGCTCGGGCGGTTCGGATGCCGGCTCGGGCACCGCCGGTCCGGTCTTGCCGAGGGCCGCGAGGGCCTCCCGCACCGCTGCCGCGCCGCGCTCGACGTCTGCGCGTCGTCGGCCCAGCGGATCCGGCGGCCAGTCCGCCGTCCGGGGTGTCGCGGTCAGCGGGTTCTCGCTGCCGTCGGCGGGGGCCGGGGCCCACTCGTCGACGACGCCGAGCGGGTCGCCGTCCCACGTCGAGATCAGGTCGTGCAGTTCGAGCAGGAACGGCGAGGGCCCCTTCGGCTCGGAGCCGGACTCGGCCCAGTGGTGCCCCGACACGAACAGTGCCCGCTCGGTGCGGGTGAGCGCGACGTAGAACAGGCGGCGGTCCTCGTCGAGCCGCCGGGTGCCCAGCGCCTTCTTGTGGCCGGTGATCACGTCCTCGAGATCCTTGCGGTTGTACAGGTCCTCGAGGTCGAGAACCGGTACGCCGTCAGCGGATTCACCGTCGAAGGCACGGTCGCCGCGCAGTGTGGGTGGCAGCTCGGCCACCGAGCCGAGCCACGTCGCCGATGCCTGGGTGGACGGGAACACGCCCGCGGTGAGGTGCGGCACGGCCACGACCTCCCATTCGAGTCCCTTCGCGGAATGCACGGTGAGGATCTGCACGCGGTCCTGCGCGACCTCGATCTCGCCGGGGGCGAGACCGTTCTCGACGTGTTCGGCGGCGGCGAGGAACGACAGCAGGCCGGTCAGCGTCGCGGACGTGCGGTTGGCGTAGCCGGACACGACGTCGGCGAACGCGTCGAGGTGCTCGCGGCCGGCGCCGCCCACCTCGCCGGACCGGGTGCGGGCCTGCGCCTCGATCCCGATGCCGATCACGCGTTCCACCTCGGCGACCAGTTCGGTGAGCGGCTGGCCGAGCCGTTCCCGTAGCGACGCCAGTTCGGCCGCGACCGCGCAGATCCGGACGTAGCCGGCCTCCGAGTACCGGCCGGCCGGGCCGGGATCGGCGAGGGCGTCGGCCAGCCCGGCCTGCTCGGCCTGCTCTCCCGGCAGCGCGCTGCCGAGGGCCTCGTCCAGGGCGGCGGTGTCGGTGACGGCGCCCGCGGCACCGAAGCCGGTGCGGATGCCCAACTCGCCGGCCCGCTTCCACAGCGCCCGCAGGTCGGCGGCACCGATCTGCCAGCGTGCGCCGGTGAGGACGCGTACCGCGGCACTGCCGGCCATCGGGTCGGCGACGAGCCGCAGCATCGCCACGACGTCCGCGACCTCCGGGGTGTGCAGCAGACCGCCGAGGCCGACGACCTCCACCGCCAGGCCCCGGGCCCGAAGTTCCTCGGCGATCGGTGCGGCGTCGGCGTTGCGCCGCACCAGCACTGCGGCGGTGGGCTGTTTGCCGTTCTCGGACCGTCCGGCCTCGCACTGCTCGGCGATGCGATCGGCCACCCAGACCCGTTCCGCATCGACCGTGTCGAGCAGCGCGAGCCGCACGTCGCCGGGCACCGCGCCGGGACGGGCCCGCAGCATGCTGACCTCGACTCCCCTGTCGCGCAACGGATCCGACACCATGTTCGCGAGCGCGAGGGCTTCCGGCGGGTTGCGCCAGCTGGTGAGCAACTCGAGCTTGGGCGCGGGTCGGCCGTCGGCGAGCGGGAAGTCGGTGGCGAACCGCGGCAGGTTGGCGGCGGAGGCCCCGCGCCAGCCGTAGATCGACTGCATCGGGTCGCCCACCGCGGTCAGCGCCAGGCCGGCGTCCTCGCCGCCACCGAACAGCGACGACAGCAGCACCCGCTGCGCGTGGCCGGTGTCCTGGTACTCGTCGAGCAGCACCACCCGGAAGCGTGCCCGCTCACTGCGTCCCACTTCGGGATGCTCGGACGCGACCCGCGCCGCCAGTGACATCTGACTGCCGAAGTCCAGCGCACCCTCGCGGCGCAACGTGTCCGCGAGCCGGCGCACCAGCGGCAGCAGGTCGAGACGCTGGTGCTGCACCTCGAGCAGGTCGAGCAGCGTCTTCGACGGTCCCCCGCGCTGCTTCGGTCCGGCCGGGAGGGCGTGGATCAGCTTGTCGAGTTCGGTGTGCGCCTCCCGCAGATCGTCCGGTTCGACGAGGTGCTCGGCGAGTTGTCCGGACAGCGCGAGCACCGACTCGGTGATCGACGCCGGGTTGCGGTCGGTGTCGAGGTCGCCGTCCCACGCACTGACCACCCGATACGCCAACTGCCACAGCTCGGTCTCCGACAGCAGGGTCGCGGACGGTTCGATCGGCAGCAGCAGCCCGTGCTCGGTGAGCAGTCGTCCGGCATACGAGTGGTAGGTACTGACCTCGGGTTCGCTCCCCAGGATCCGGGACCGCAGACCGCCGCTGGGGTCGAGGTCACGGACCAGGGTGGACCCGGCCAGGGTGGCGAGCCGCTTGCGGATCCGGGCGGTGAGCTGCTGCGCGGCCTTGCGGGTGAACGTCAGACCGAGCACCTGTTCGGGCTCGACCAGGCCGTTCGCGACCAGCCACACGACGCGGGCGGCCATCGTCTCGGTCTTGCCCGCGCCCGCCCCGGCCACGACGAGTGTGGGTCCCAGTGGCGCCTCGATGACGGCGGCCTGCTCGGCGGTGGGCGCGAACTTCTGCCCCAGGGCCTCCGCCAGCATGGCGGGGCTGACGCGGGGTCGCTTCCCGAATGCGTGCGCTGCCGTACTCACTCCGACGTCACCTGCCGTCCCTCGTCGTGTGCCGGGCAGCTCGAGAGCACCGGGCAATGCCTGCAACTGTCGTTGATCCGCGCCACGAACCTGGGCCCGCGCGTGGCCGCGGCGGCGGCATGGATCGCGTTCTCCCACAGGGCGAGACCCTCGTCGTCCAGCGGCTCCTGGACCCGCTGGGTGGCGCCTTCCTTCTTGTGCGGCTTGGCGACGAACACCAACCGCGCGCCGCCGGGCCGCGCCGCCGGCTCGCCCTCGACGGCCCCGTGGGCGGCCGCCACCTGGTATGCCGCGAGCTGCGCGTGCTGCTGCGCCTGATCCTTCGTGACCGCGGCCTTCGCGGTCTTGACGTCGATGATCACCGGGCGGCCGTCGGGGTCGCGCTCGAGCCGGTCGATGCGGCCGCGGATCCGCACCTGCGTGTCGCCCTCGACGCGTGGCTCGAGGACCCCGTCCACGGCGACCTCGACGCCCACCTCGGTGAGTTCGGAACGCGTACCGCGCAACCAGTTCGCGAACGAGTCGAGCATGCCGCGGGTGCGTTCGAGTTCGCGCCGCGAGTACCACTGCGAGCCCAGGTCGACCGAATCCCAGGCCGATTCGAGCGCACGGTCCACCTGGTCCGGCGGGATGTGTCCGGCGAGCGCCTGCACCAGCGTGTGGACGAGGGTGCCGGCGATCGCGTGCGTGGTGTCGCCGTCGCTGCCGCCGTGCCGCTCCAGCATCCAGCGCAGCGGACAGTTGGTGAGCAGCTCGATGGTGGACGGCGACAGCGGCACCGGGCCGTCCTGCGGATCCCACAGCCCCACATCGGAACTCGGCTCGGCCGTGCCGTACCACTGGTCCGGGTGCGCTCCGCGCACTCCGGCCTCGGCGAGCCGCGCGAGTTGGTGCGCCGCGCGCTGCTGCCGCTGCGGGTCGGACCGGGCGATGTCCGGATCGCACACGACGCTGCGCAGTTCCGCGACGAGCGCGGGCAGTGCCAGCACCCGCGGGGTGTCCTGCAACGCGACCGGCACGTCCTCGTCGTCGTCCTCGTCACCGCGGAGCAGGTCGTCGACGAAGCGGGAGCGCACCAGTTCGGCGTCGCCGCTCGACGAGTCCACGGCGGTCACCAGCAGCGACGACCGTGCCCGACTGCAGGCGACCAGGAACAGGCGACGCTCCTCGGCGAGCAGTGGCGCCGTGCGGGACAGCGTCGCGTCGATCTCCCCGACACCGCTGGTGAGGTCGATCAGGGCCTCGGTGCCGAGCAGCGTGCCCCGCGCGCCGAGGCTGGGCCACAGTCCCTCCTGCACGCCGACGACCGCGACCACCTGCCACTGCCGGCCCGCCGCGGAGTGCGCGCTGAGGACCGTGACCGTCTCCTGCTCGGCGACGACGCGGGTCCGGGCCGACCCCGGGATCTCCTGCTCCACCAGGTAGTCCACGAACCCCGACAGCTGGGCCCGCGGCAGTCGGTCGACGTAGTCGGCCGCCGCATCGAACAGTGCGACCACGGCGTCGAGATCACGGTCGGCCTGCGCGCCGATGGGGCCGCCGAAAGCCGAGGCCGCCGCCCAGCGGCGCTCGAGTCCCGTCGCCTGCCACGCCGCCCACAGCACTTCCTCGATGCCGCGATCGCGCTGCAGCGGCACCCGGGCACGGCGCAGCACCTTCAACACTCTTCGCAGGGACAGCGATTCGACATCGGTCAGCCCGCAGAGCACATGCTCGACGCCCTCCGCGTCGGGGCCGTCGACGATGATCCGGCGCAGCAACTCCGCGGAATCACGATCGCCGCCTGACGCGAGTTCCACGCGCCGCAGTCCGCGGCGCAGGCGGCGCAGGCTCACCGGTTCGGCACCGCCGATGGGACCGGACAGCAGGGCCAGCGCGTCCTCGCCGGTGAACTCGCCGCCGATCAGGGCCCGCATGACCGACAGCAGCCCGGCCACGCCGTGCTGACGAGCCAGCGGCAACTCGCTGGCCGCGGTCGTCACGGGCACTCCGGCCGCGAGCAGTGCCCGCCGCAGTGGCGGCAGCACCCGGGGCACCGAGCGCGCGACGATCGCCATCTGCGACCACGGCACACCGTCCAGGAGGTGCGCCCGGCGCAGCGTGTCCGCGACAAGCGCGGCCTCCTTCGCCGGTGTGCTCAGCACCCGCACCGCGGTCCGGCCGGGCGCGTCGGCATCCGGCACCGGCACACTCACCCCGCGATGCGGCGGCTTGCCGGGCAGCAACCCGGCCACCCGGGCCGCGACGGCCGCGACTTCGGGGGCCGAGCGGAAGTTCGTGTCCAGGATCACCTGCGCCGGCTCACCGCGGTCCGCGATCTCGGCGAGGAACCGGGGGTCGGCACCGCGGAAGGCGAAGATCGACTGGTCGGGGTCGCCCACCACCGCGGTCATCGCGGTCCCGGTGCCGATGAGCCGCACGAGCTGCGCGGCCTGCGGGTCCAGGTGATGCGCGTCGTCGACGAGCAGGTGTCGGACCCGGGCCCGTTCCCGCTGCAGCAGATCGGGGTCGGTCGCGAACGCGGTGAGCGCCGCACTGATGAGTTCGGCGGCATCGAGCGCCGGCGCGGTGGCCTCGGGGGCCTCCATGCCCACGGCGCCGCGCAGCAGCATGCCCTGCTCGTAGTGCATCGCGAACCGGCCCGCGGCCACCCATTCGGGTTTCGCGTGCTCGTGCCCGAGGTCCATGAGGTCCTCCGGGCCCAGGCCGCGCTCGTTGGCCCGCAGCATCAGGTTCCGCAGTTCCACCGCGAACCCGGTCATGCCCAGTGCGGGCCGCAACCGCTCGGGCCACATCTCGCCGCCGTCGGCGATGTCGCCGCGCAGCAATTCGCGCAGCACGACATCCTGCTCGGCCCCGGTGATGAGGCGCGGCGGAGGGTTGCCGTGCGCGGCGGCCTGCAGCCGCAGCACCGCGAACGCATACGAGTGCACCGTCCGCACCAGCGGTTCCCGCGTCGCACGCGGCCCGGCCTCCGTGCCGGTCTCGGCCTCCGCCACCAGCAGTCCGGCGGTGATCTGCTCGCGGACGGCGGTTGCGGCCCGCCGCGACTGCGTCAGCACCAGCACCGATTCCGGGTCGGCGCCGGCCACGATCCGGGCCACCGCGGCGTCCACGATCAGCGACGTCTTCCCGGTGCCCGGCCCACCCAGGATCTGCCACGGATGCCACCCGCGTCCGGGCGGCGCGCCGGTCAGCACCCGCGCCGCGTCGGGTGCCCACGTCCGGGCTTCCGGCGCCGCCGGCGCACGGCCGACGAGCCGGGCGGCCGGGGCCGCCGGCGGCCTGGTGCGTGCGCCCGATTCGGTCATGCCGAGAATCTCACCAGACGGGTCCGACATCGACCGCATCCGGCATCATGAAGGACATGCGCGGTCTCCACACCCACCTGTTCGGCACTCCCGGGGCGCCCGAGGTGCTCGCCCTGCACGGGCTCACGGGGCACGGCCGACGGTGGGAGGCCCTCGGCTCGGGCCAGTTGAGCGACGCCCGGATCATCGCCCCCGACCTGCGCGGCCACGGCCGCTCGCCGTGGACCCCGCCCTGGGGTCTGGACACGCACGTGAGCGATCTCGTCCGGGTGCTCGACGAGCACGCGACCGGGCCGGTGGTCGTGGTGGCCCACTCGTTCGGTGGTGCGGTCGCGCTGCACCTCGCCCGCGCGGTGCCGGAGAGGATCCGGGGCATCGTGCTGCTCGACCCGGCGATCGGGCTGGACCCCGAGACGATGGGCCGGATCGCGGGACTGGTCGTCGCCTACCCCGACTACACCGATGCCGCGGAGGCCCGGTCGGAGAAGGTGCACGGCTCGTGGGGCGACGTGCCCGCCGACGCCCTCGACGCCGACCTCGCCGAACACCTGATCGACCTCGAGGGCGGCCGGGTCGGATGGCGCATGTCGATCCCGGCGGTCGTGGCGTCGTGGGGCGAGATGGCCCGCGACTTCGTCCTCCCGCCGCGCGGAATCCCGACGGTGCTGGTGCAGGCGCTGCGGGTGCAGCCCCCGTACGTGACCGCGGAGTTCCGCGCCGCACTGTCCGAGCATCTCGGGACCGATCTGACTCTCCTCGACCTGGACTGCGACCACATGGTGGCGCACGCGGCGCCGGACGACGTCGCGACCCTCGTCCGCAAGCTCCTCTGACCGACCGTCATGGCCGCCACCACCGACGAACAGATCGAACTCGTCCGCGAGCTGGTCGCGTCGATCCCACCCGGCCGTGTCGCAACGTACGGTGACATCGCCTCCGCTGCAGGACTTTCCAGCCCACGGACGGTGGGGTGGATCATGCGCACCGACTCGTCCGACCTGCCGTGGCACCGGGTGCTGGGCGCCTCGGGCCGACCCGCGCCACACCTGGCGCACCGTCAACTGGCCAGGCTCGAGCTCGAGGGTGTCCCGATCCGGGACGGGCGTGTCGACCTCGCCGCGGCACGGCACCGGTTCTGACCACCGATCCGCGCACCCGCCGCCGATGCGGCAACATTGGGCCATGACCCCCACCGGCCTCCCCGGCGAACCTGGCGAACCCGGCGAACCCGGCAAACCCGCAGACGCGATCGTCCTCGCCGGCGGACGCGCCACCCGCATGGGCGGTGTCGACAAGCCCGCGATCGTCGTCGGTGGACGCCGCCTGCTCGACACCGCGCTCGCCGCCGCCGCCGACTGTGATCGGACGGTGGTGGTCGGGCCGCGCCGGGACGATCTGCCGCCGGGCGTCCTGCAGACGCAGGAGACCCCGGTCGGTTCCGGACCGGTCGCCGCGCTGTCCGCCGGCCTGTCGGCGCTGCCCGGCTCCGGCGACGGCGTGGTCGTCGTGCTCGCGTCGGACCTGCCGAGCCTGGACCGGGCGACGGTGCGCACGCTGGCCTCGGCGCTGCTCACCCGCCCGGATGCGGAGGCCTCGTTCGCGGTCGACGAGTCGGGCCGGCTGCAGTACCTCCTCGGTGTGTGGCGACGGGCGGCCCTCACCGAACGTCTCGCCGCCCTGGCCGGTCGGGAGAACCAGCCGATGAAGGCACTGGTACCGGACCGCCACGTCGCCGTCGAGTGCACCGGCGTCACCGACTGCGACACACCCGCGGACGTCGAACGTGCCCGTGCCGCTCACGTGCCGTCCCCGATGACGGTCGCGCAGGCGCGGGATGCGGTCCGAGAGTTCCTCATGCCCTTGCCCGTTCGCCATGCCCCGTTGATCGAGTCCCTCGGCGCGACGCTCGCCGCGCCGGTCGTGGCCGCCGCGGCGCTGCCACGTTTCGACGTCTCCGCGATGGACGGGTACGCGGTGTCCGGTCCCGGACCGTGGCGGCTGCGCACCGAGATCCGGTACGCGGGCGAGTCCGCCGAGTCGGAGTTGAGCGAGGGCGACGCGATGCGGATCGCGACCGGCGCGCAGGTCCCGGACGGCTCGACCGCCGTCATTCGTGACGAATACGTCGATGTGGCACCGGATTCCGTCGGCAAGATCGTGGTGCGGCGGCCGGGCACACCGGTACGCGACGACACCCGCCGTCGCGGTGAGGACTGGCAGCCCGGGCACCACCTCGCGAACCCCGGCACCGCGATCGGGCCGGCGGTCGTGTCCGCCGCCGCGAGCGCTGAGGTCACGTCCGGATCGGTGCGCGGTCCGGTCCGCGCGCACGTCGTGGTGACCGGTGACGAGATCCGCCGAGCCGGCGCCCTCCGCGACGGGCAGACCCGAGACTCCCTCGGCCCGGTACTACCGGATGTGCTGGCCCACTGCGGTGTTCGCACCGTTGCGGACACTCACCTGCGGGACACCGCGGACGGCTTCGACGCGTTGCTGCGCGATGCCCGCGACACCGACGTGATCGTGGTGGTGGGCGCGACGGGCGGCGGTGCCGCCGATCAACTGCGCGGCGCCCTGCTCCGGGCGGACGCCCGGATCGTGGTGGCCCGGGTGAAGTGCCGACCCGGCGGATCGCAGGTGACGGCGGCCTTACCGGACGGTCGCGTCGTCCTGGGACTGCCGGGCAACCCCGTGGCGGCGGTGTCGACACTGCTGACGATGCTGCCGCCGATCGTCGACGGGCTCACCGCGCGGACGCCGTCGGCGCCGGCGACGGGCACAGTGGTCAACGCCGGGGACGCCGGAACCGATGTCACGCGGATCGTGCCCGTCGTTCGGCAACCGGACGGCACGTGGCGCGCCGACACCGTGGTCCGCACCTCGCATCTGGCCGGGCTGATCGGGCGGGAGGCGCTGGCGCTCCTGCCACCGGATCCGGTCGACGGTCAGACCGTCGAATTGTTGCCTCTGCCGACCTGATTCGAGATCCACGGGCCGAGGTCGACGGTCAGACGCCCGAGCCTTCGCCCCGCTGCTGACGGCCGATGCGTCGCTGCTCCTCCGCGCGTTCACGGCAGCGACGCAGAAATTCCTCGTCCGTCTCCGAATGCTGCGCGACGTGACGGCCGGGGCGGTCGTACTCGGGGTACGCCGACGACACCCCGGTCCGGCGTGGCGCGTACCCGCCCTCCGGTCGCCCGGCGACGAGCCACAGCACCGACCCCAGCAGCGGCAGCAGCACCACCACGACCGCCCAAGCGATCTTCGGGATGCCCCGCACCGCGTGCTCGTCGGCGACGATCACGTCGATCAGACAGAACACCCACAGAACCATGACGATCAAACCCAGATACGGCATTCGGTGCCGACCCTCCCCAGTTGTCCCCGACCACAGTGAAGTCCCCGACCACACGTGCCCGTCGATGAAACCAACCCGAAGGTACGTAGTGCAACTATCGAATGCCGCCGGCACCCTCACGGGGAGTGCCGGGACCCCGGCCGGACCCCCTCGAGCGCACCCGCGGAAATCACATTGCGGAGTACCGGAGGCCGTCACTAGGCTCGGCGTCGACTGTTCGTGTTCCAGTGAGACCGGGAGGTGAGTTGATGATTGCGGTGACGACCACTGCCGTGGGCACTGCCCGAACCATCCTCATGCCCCGGGCCTCGGTCTGAGTCGACTCCACCCCTTTCTCGACGGTGCGCGCTGCGCGCCTGCCGGGGTTGAAGCGAGCCGTCGGACGGGGCCCGCACCCCGAAGGGTCTCACCATGTCTTCATCCCACCCCGCACACTCCCCCGACTGCGACCTCACCGCACTCGGCTGGGACGACACGCTCGCCCGATCGTTCTCCGACCACGCCGACCAGGGCCTGATCCCTGCCCGCGTCACACGTGTCGACCGCGGTCGATGCGACACGCTGACCGAGGCCGGCGCCGTTCGCGCCGACAGCACCGCGGTCACGACGGCCGACCCCGAGCACACGGTGTGCACCGGGGACTGGGCCGTACTCGAGCCCGGCCCGCAACCTCGGCTCGTGGCACTGCTGCCGCGCCGCGGCGTCATCGCGCGCGCGTCGGTGGATCGCACGTCCCATCGCCAGGTTCTGGCCGCCAACGTCGACACCGTCTGCATCGTCGCCGCGCTCACGGCCCCGCTCAAGCCCGGCCGGATCGAGCGTCTGCTGGTCCTGGCCTGGAACGCCGGCGCCACCCCGATGGTGGTCCTGACCAAATCCGATGTCGCCGAATGCGATCCGACGACGGTGGTCGCCGAGGTGGCCGCGCTGTCGCCGGGCATCGACATCGTCGTCGTCAGTTCCCGCACCGGCGAGGGCGTCGACGAACTGGCTCGGCGTCTCCCCGGAACGACCGTGCTGCTCGGTCCCTCCGGCGCCGGGAAGTCGTCGCTGACCAATGCCCTCCTCGGCGCCGAACGGATGGACACGAACGACGTCCGCGTCACCGACGGCAAGGGACGGCACACCACCGTGCATCGGGAACTGTTCCCGCTGCCCGGTGGCGGCGTGCTGATCGACACCCCGGGGTTGCGGGGCGTCGGCCTGCACGACGTCGGTGACGGCATCGAGCACGTCTTCGGTGACATCGAGGAACTCGCCCAGGGCTGCGGCTTCCGGGACTGCGAGCACCGCAGCGAACCGAGGTGCGCGGTCCAGGACGCGGTGACCGACGGTCGTCTCGGACTCGACCGACTCGACCGCTACCGCAGAATGGTGCGCGAGAACGAATGGGAGGCGTCCCGCGGTGATGCCCGTCAGTCCAGCAAGCGGACCGCGACGGCCAAGGCCATCTCCCGCGACATCAAGGCCCTCTATCGCGTCCGCGGCCGCCGCGGCTGACCCCCGACCGAACCCCCGAAACGGAAGAACCACATGAACGCTCACCCGCACTGGACCACCCGCCCCGAGACCACCGCCGACATCGAGTCGGTCCGCCGGATCACCCTGGCGGCCTTCGACACCCCCGAGGAGGCCGACCTCGTCGACGCGTTGCGTCAGGATCCGGCGTGGATCGACGGTTTGTCGATGCTCGCCGTCGACGACGACGGCAACGCGGTCGGACATGCACTGCTCACGCGCTGCCACATCGGCGACACCCCCGCGCTGTGTCTGGCACCGTGTTCGGTGCTCCCGGAGCATCAGGGGACCGGCGCCGGGTCGGCCACCATCCGCGCCGTCCTCGACGCCGCGAAGCAGCGCGGTGAGCACGTCGTGACCGTCCTCGGCCACCCGGACTACTACCCGAGGTTCGGGTTCGTCCGCGCGTCCGCACACGGCGTGAGGATGAACGTCGACGTCCCCGACGAGGCACTCATGGTGCTCGCCCTCGACGGACGCCCGATCCCGAGCGGGACCATCCGCTACGCCGCACCGTTCGGCGACATCTGACCGCCGGACGACGCCTCCTCACCCGCGGCGTCGGCTCCGGTCGACCGGCGTCCGAGCACGAAGCACA
This sequence comes from Prescottella defluvii, assembly GCF_000738775.1. Classification (GTDB taxonomy): domain Bacteria; phylum Actinomycetota; class Actinomycetes; order Mycobacteriales; family Mycobacteriaceae; genus Prescottella; species Prescottella defluvii. The sequence continues at coordinate 99,718 of NZ_JPOC01000016.1, read as the reverse complement.
TTCCCGCGACACCGGCGGCGGCGAGCACTGCGAACGCCGCGAGCAGGTACCGGGACCACGAGATGGGTGACTCGGCAGGTGCTTCCATCTCGGATGCCGCGTTGCGGGCCTCGACGTCGCCCTTCGTCGGCAGCGCCTCGGATGCGTTGCCGACACTGGTCGACAGGCTGCCGACGATGTTGGTGATCGGTCCGGTGCCGTCGACGAGTTGACCGGTGCCGTCGACGAGTTGGCGGCCACCGTCGTCGAGCAGTCCGAGGCCCTCGCTGAGTTGGAGTGCACCGTCACGGACCTGCCCCATCCCGCTGACGAACTGCGCGGACGGATCGCCCAGCTCGAACGACAGCTGACGCGCTCCGCTCTTGAGCGCCTGCAGCTGAGCGAGGGTGTCCGGGCCGAGGCCCTGGGTGTCGAGCTGCCCGACCAGGTCGGCGACCCTGGTGGCGGCGCCACGCGTGACGGGGTCGGGCGAGAGCGCCAGCGAATCGGCCACCTGCCGAAGAGAATTCGTGACGTCCTGCTGCACGCCTCCGAGGCTGCCGAGGCGGTCCACCACCTCGTCGACGCCGCCACTGACCTGACCGGCGCCGTCCCCGAGCTGCGCCACCCCGCCGTTCAGCTGTGCCAGCCCGTCCGCGAGCTGATCGGCACCGGCACGGGCCTGACCGAGTCCGTCGGACAGTTGGTTCGCGCCGTCGTCGAGCTGCCGGCCGCCGTCCGCGAGTTGGTCGACGCCTCCGGACAGGAACGACAGGGGCATGCCCGCCTGCTGCAGGCTGGTGCGGGTACGGGCCAACGGATCGTCGGGGGCGCCGGCCTCGTCAGCGGCCGCGACCGCGGGAGTCCCCTCTCCCGAGTCGGTGCCGAAGCCTCCGACGAGGAGGCCGACGGATACGACCAGCACACCCGCGAGGAGTGCGAGCAGTACCGTGGCCGATCTGGGCGCGAAGGACGGTCGACGGGACTTCTTGTGAACACGCATAGGAACCGGAACGTTAGCTCCCGTTATTAAGCGCTCTCTGAGACCCCGACGTCCTCTGCGGCGTGCGTGATCACCGCCGCATCCTCGGCACCGAATTCGTCCTCGAGGGTCTCCGGCGAGTAGTCGAGGTCGATCTCCTCGACCGGACGGCCCCGGGCGGATTCGATGGCGCCGAGGCGCCGTTGCGCGCGGTCGGCCGCGTAGTCGACGAACTCCTGAGGGTCGAGACCGAACGGCTGCTCCTCGAACTGATCGTTGACCCACGCGATCATGCCGAGGGCATGCGGGAGCAGCTCCCCCATCCGCTCCTGCACCAGGTCCCAGTTGCGGTCGTCGGCGGCCACGTGCCGACGGCACGTGAATGTCCCCCAGGCCATGTGCCGGCGTTCGTCGTCGCCGATACATTTGATCAATTCCTGCATGCCGGGCAGGATGTCGCGTTCGGTGCACACCTTCTGCCACGCGTAATACCCGGTGAGCGCGAGGCTGCCCTCGATGACGTGGTTGTAGGTGACGGACGCCCGAATCTGATTCGACGGGCTCGGATCCGTCTCCAGGACACGCAGCGAGTGAGGCAGTTCCTCGTAGAACAGCTTGCGGTAGAAGGGGTTCTCCGCGACGAAGGGGTGCAGGTCGCCGGTGAGCCCCACCGCGTCCATCCAGCGTCGGAAGACAGCCGTGTGCTTGGCCTCCTCGAAGCAGAACTGCGTCAGGTACATCTCGTCACCGAACCTGCCCTCGGCGGCCATCGCCTTCATGAACGGCTGGATGTCCTCGGTGACGGCTTCCTCTCCGGCGACGAACTGCGCGCACAGGTACGTCGCGCTGCGCTGCTGTTCGCTGGTGAGGTCCTGCCAATCCCGGGTGTCCTTCGAGAAGTCCAGATCGGACGGATTCCAGAACTTGGCATTGCCCTTCGCGAACAGGCGGAGCGGGAACGCGTCCCAGTTGAGTCCGCCCGCCCTCAGCGAACTGAATCCCTCACGGTCGACCGATGTCGCGGTCATCTCGGACACCTGCTTCCTCGTCGGCACCGACGTCCACCTCTCACGGTAGTGCGCGGACGGAGCAGCGGGGACATTTCCTGCACATCGCTGTGCACCACGGCGAAAGCCGACATTCCGGTTCAAGTTCCCGTTTTTCACCGTTGTCTCAAGCTATGTTCGGTCCGGTTACGCACGTCGGGGTGCGCACTACCGCCCTGTACGCGTCGGAACCGTCTCCCTACCTAAGGACGGTCTGAATGCGCACCACTGTTTCACCATCGCGCGCCTGCGGCGACTACAGCCACGGCCGACTCGGCGATCCCGCACCGGCAGTGCCGGAACGGCCGATCCTCCAGTGACACTCGAAGTCTCGCCACATCGTCGATGAAATCGGCCCGCGCCCCGGTGCAGACCACAGCCCTACCCGTCGACGCTCCGCAGCCGGATCGTGGACAAACAATCATTCGACTGGGGGTTCCGGGCGGACACCACCCGCCCTCCCCGGATTCATCTCCCCTACCGAGGACGTTTCGTATGCGCACCTTCTCGCCACCGCGGCGAGCCTGGACACGCAGGCTCGTACTGCTCGCTACCGCTTGGGCGGTCCTCCTGTCGCCGGTCGTCGCACCAGCGGGCGCTGCCCCTGCCGTGGCTGGAAAGCCGACGCCTCCCACCGTGACCGGGACACCACGGGTCGCCACGGTCGGGGCGGGCTACGAGTTCGCCTTCACCGTCAAGGGAGAGCCGATTCCGTGGTTCCGCCTCGACCCCTACGACGACCTGCCCCCGGGGATCCGGTTGATCAACAGCGGAATTCTCAGGGGAACCCCCACCGCCGGAGGCACGTTCGGCTTCGCCGTCATCGCCTACAATTCGGCCGGCGAGGTCAGGGTTCCGGTGACGATGACGGTGTGGCAGCGGCCGACTCTGACCAACGAGAAGGACCTGCCCCCGATGCTCGTCGGGGAGCCGTTCGAGTTCCGGTTCGCTGCAACCGGGTACCCGAAACCGACATTCCGCAACGCGTCCGCCCTTCCCGACGGACTCACTCTCTCCCCGGACGGGCTCCTCTCCGGGACACCCACCAGAGTCGGTCCGGCCGACTTCTCGGTGCAACTCTCGAACAGCGCCGGCGGCAGGACGTACCGGTTCGATCCGACGGTCGGGGAAGGGCTCACCATCACCGGCACCCCCGACATCGCGCAGCAATATGAGAACTACCGGTACCAGTTCGCCACCACCGGTTATCCCACCCCGACCGTCTCCCTCAGCCTCGGCAAGCTTCCCGCCGGTCTCAAACTGTCGGACGATGGCGAACTCACCGGGATGCCCTTCCACGGCGGCAAGTATCTGTTCACAGTCTCCGCCACCAACGAGACCGGCACAGTCGACCTTCCGGTGACGATGGAGGTGTTCGAGCGCCCGGGCCTGCTCAACGGGTACGACATGCCGAGAACGATGCGGGTCGGGGAGCCGTTCGAGTACCAGTTGGAGACGTCCGGCTACCCGAAACCCGTGTTCGACACGGCCACCAAGCTTCCCGACGGGCTCACCATCTCCCCGGCTGGACTCTTGTCCGGGACGCCCACCACGGCCGGTCGGGTCCGGTTCGAGACGCCCTTCAGTAACAGTGTCGACAAAAGGGTGGGCTATTTCACCGTGACCGTCGAGCAGACCCCCACCGTCACCGGCACCCCGGACACGGCCCAGGTCAACCAGCCGTACGAGTACCGCTTCGCCCTGAACGGCTACCCGGCGCCGACCGTCATCGTCACCGACGGTGACCTGCCCGACGGACTCACGCTGTCACGAACCGGCGTCCTCATCGGATTCCCCACCAGGGCCGGGTCGTACGCGTTCACTGTCACCGCCACCAACAGCGCCGGTAAGGCGGATCTTCCGGTGACTCTCGAAGTCTCGCCGGACCCGGCACCGGCCCCGGGGCCGTCCGGTTCGACCTCGTCACTGAACCTGTCGACATCGTCGGCGGACCCCGCACCCCGGTGACATCCACCGGTGGGCCCTGAACAACCGCAGCCCTGATCGCCTCCCCCTACCAAGGACGGTCCACATGCACACTCTCTCGCCACCGCGGCGGGCCTGGACACGCAGGCTCGCACTGCTCACCACCGCCACGGCAGTGGCCCTGTCACTGGCCGCGACGCCGGCCACAGCCACACCCTCGAACGTCTCACCCGTGCCGGGCGAGATCACCGTCTGGGGCGACAACAGCTTGGGCCAACGCAACGACATCCCCACCGGCACCGGCTACACCGCCGTCGCCGCCGGCAGCAACCACTCGATCGCCCTCACCGCCGACGGACACATCACCGCCTGGGGCGACAACACTCGGGGCCAACTCAACAACGTCCCCACCGACGCCGGCTACACCGCCATTGCCGCCGGTGTCGCCCACTCGATCGCCCTCACCGCCGACGGACACATCGGCGCCTGGGGCAGCAACGGCCTCGGGCAACTCGACAACATCCCCGAGGGGGGCGGCTACACCGCCATCGCCGCCGGCGGCAACCACTCGATCGCCCTCACCGCCGACGGACACATCGTCGCCTGGGGCGACAACAGCGGCGGGCAACGCAACGGCATCCCCACCGACGCCGGCTACACCGCCATCGCCGCCGCTGTCTACCACTCGGTCGCCCTCACCGCCGACGGACGCATCGTCACCTGGGGCAGCGGCAACAACTTCGGCCAACACGACGACATCCCCACCGACGCCGGCTACACCGCCATCGCCGCCCGAACCTTCCACTCGATCGCCCTCGGCGCCGACGGACACATCACCGCCTGGGGCAACAACAGCAACGGGCAACGCAACGACACCCCCACCGACGCCGGCTACACCGCCATCGCCGCCGGCACCGACTACTCGGTCGCCCTCACCGCCGACGGACGCATCGTCACCTGGGGTGACAACCGCGACGGGCAACGCAACGACCTCCCCACCGGCAGCGGCTACACCGCCATCGCCGCCGGCGCCTACCACTCGATCGCCCTCCGTACCCCGGTCGTCCCTGCCGTGACCGGAACACCACCGACAGCGACAGCCGGAGAACCGTACTCGTTCGCCTTCACCACGACTGGGACACCGGCCCCGACCGTCACCCACACCGGCGACCTGCCGTCCGGGCTCACCCTGAGCCCGGACGGCACCCTCACCGGAACCCCCACCACCGGCGGCAGGTACCCGTTCACCGTCACCGCCACCAACAGCGCCGGCACCGCCGATCTTCCGGTGACCCTGGAGATCCACCAGGCGCCCGTGTTCGACCCCGTACCGGACCTGGTCGCCGATTTCGGTGAACCGTTCGAGTACCGGATCACCGCGACCGGCTATCCGACACCTCGCCGCATCGATGTCGGCGGCTTCGTGCCCGGCGGAATCAGATTCGAAGGCCATACCTTGCGCGGAACCCCCACCAGCAGCGGCAGCTTCGCGTACATCTTCACCGCAATCACCGACGCCGGTACCACAGAACTGACCGTCCCCATCGAGGTCCGCCGCAAGCCCGCGGTCACCCCCGCAGCGCCGCCTGCGGCCCGGATCGGTGAACCGTACGAGTTCCAGTTCACGGCCGTCGGCCACCCGAAGCCGACATTCACCGGAACCGAACTCCCCGACGGTCTCATCCTCTCCCCCGAAGGTCTCCTGTCCGGAACCCCCACCACGACCGGAACCTTCACCGTCGCCGGACACGTCGACAACACCGTCGGCACCGCCCAGTTCGACGCATCACTGACCGTCGAGCAAGCAGCCGTCATCACCGGCACCCCCGACGCAGCCCAAGTCGATCAGCCGTACGAATTCCGCTTCACCACAAGCGGATTCCCGGCCCCGACCGTCACCCTCACCGGCGGTGACCTGCCCGACGGAATCACCCTCGCACCCGACGGGGCCCTGACCGGAACTCCGACGAAGAGCGGGACCTACACGTTCACCGTCACCGCCACCAGCAGTGCCGGCACGGCCGACCACACCGTCACCCTCGAGGTGACCGAGCAGCCCGCGCCGTCCAGTTCGACCGCGTCGGCGAACCTCTCCGCATCGACCGTGGACCTCGCCCGCTTCTTGGTGAAGTTCGCAGTCCTGTCCGTCGAGACGGCGTCCGGATCGGTATCGCCCCGGTAGCGGTCCGATGACCCGAACACCGGGGGAACTCCTCACGGAGTTCCCCCGGTGCCGTATGTTCCGGTGACGAATCACGACGAAGGGGTGGGACAGCACGATGGAGATCGGATTCCTACGACGCGACGGGGACGGTTTCGCGCCGCTCGAACTGGGCATCAGCAAGTGGTCGCCCGACATGATCAACGGGCCGGCGATCACCGGCATCCTTGCCCGAGCCATCGAGAACGAGCACGGCGCAGAGGGATTCGTGCCGGCGCGGCTGACGGTCGACCTGTTCCGGCCGGCGCGGGCGCAGCAACTCCACGTGGTCACCCGCAGTGTGCGCGACGGCAACCGGATCCGGCTCGCGGACGCCGAGGTGATCCAGGACGGCGAGACCGTGGCCCGCGCGTCGGTGGTCTTCCTGCGTCGCGGCGTCCAGCCGCCCGGGGAGACGTGGACGCGTCCGGACACCCCGCAGCCGCCGCCGCTGTCGCTGCTGCAGCCGTTGCAGGCACCGTCGCATCCGTGGATCGGCAGCGACGGGCACCCGGCCGGCTGGTCGCCGTCACTCACCGACCATCAGGGGTCGAGCCGGAAGCGGCTGTGGCAGTACCAGGTCCCCGTCGTCGCCGGTGAGGAGCCGTCACCGTTCGTGCGGGCCGCGATGGTCGGCGAGACGACGAGCCTGATGACCAACTGGGGCAGCGCCGGGGTCGGCTACATCAACGCCGACCTCACCCTCGCCCTGTCCCGGCTCCCCGACGGACCCGAGATCGGCCTCGAAGCCGACAACCACATCGGTGTCGACGGCGTCGCCGTCGGCTCCACCACCATGTTCGACCGGCGCGGACCGATCGGCACGTGCATCGTCACGGCACTGTCGAATGCCGAGCGGCAGGTGGGATTCTCGAACTGATCGCGGCCTGCCGGTACCGCTCGGCGACCAGGTCGGCGATCGCGTCGTGGGCGCCCAACGGCGCAGCGACACCGTCGGCACCGGCGTCGGCCAGTCGGGTGTGGAACAGGCCGGGCGCCAGCAGATACGACGCGACGAACACCCGCCGCTCCCCCGCCGCCCGCAACACCCGCACCGCGTCGGCGACCGTCGGCGTCCCGGTCGCGATGTAGCCGACCGGGACATCGCGGCGCACCCGCACCGACAGCAACGCGGCGGCCCGTCGCACATCGTGACGGGCCCGCCGGTCCGATGAACCGGCCGCCGCCATCACGACGGCATCCCCTGGACGCCAACCGGATTCACGCAGCCGGATCTCGAGTATCCACGCGAGGACAGGGTCCGGGCCGAGGGCGCGGGTGACCGTCACCCGCCGATGCCCGGACGCCACCACCTCCCGCGGCACGTCGGTGTGGACGTGGTAGCCGGACGCCAGGAACGCCGGCACCAACACCGCAGATCCGGGCACCGTCGCCAGTACTTCGGCGGGCGACGGCCCCAGCACGTCCACGAACGCGGTCCGCACCTCCGGCACCCGCACGGCCACCGCCTCGGCCAGGGCAGCAACGGTGTCGATACCGGCGCGACTGCGGGTGCCGTGCGCGACGAGCACGAGTTCCGGCGATGTCACGGCAGACCCACCGCGACCAGGCGGTCGTAGTCGGCCGGCGCGATCGCCAACCGGTAGCCGCGTTTGACGACGGTCTGCACCACCCCGGGAACGCCGAGGCCGCTGCGCAGTCGGGCGATCGCGGTCTCCACGGCGTGCGTGTCGTCGCTGCCGCCGGGCAGCGCCGACAGCAGATCCGCACGGGAGACCACCAGTCCGGGACGTTCGGTGAGGCGGCGCATGAGCACCATCCCCGCCGGTGGCAACTGCCGCACCTCACCGTCGACGACCACACAGTTGCCGCGCACGCTGATCTCGTGACCGCCGGCCCGCACGCGACCGGCCCGCCGCGGCAGTTCCTCCGCAATGTGCCGCGCCAACGACCCCAGCCGGGACCGGGACGGTGCGGTGGTCGCTACCCCCAGCGACGCCAGTGGCGCGGCCGTCACCGGCCCCACACACACCGCGGCGACCCGCCCGCCGAGCGACTGCAGCAGCGCCTCGAGCATCCCGATGTCCCGCGCCCGCCCCAAAGTCGACGCCACCGCGGGCGCACTGGTGAAGCTCAGCGCATCGAGTCCGCCCGTCGCGGCGCAGGCGATCATCCTGTCCAGGGCGGTGCAGTCGGAGGGCGGTGTCCAGCGGTAGACGGGCACCGCGACGACGTCGGCGCCGGCCGCACGCAACGCCGCGCAGAAGTCCGGGATCGGGTCCCACTCCGTCGTCGCGCCGTGCAGTTGCACCGCGATCCGCCGCCCGGCCACCCCCTCCGCCAGCAGATACTCGAGCACCTCGGCCGACGATTCCGACTCCGGTGACCACTCCTCGCGCAGGTCCGCCGCCCGCACGGCGCCCTTCGCCTTGGGCCCCCGCGCGAGGATGCGACCGGCCCCCAGCGCATCGAGCAACTGCTCGGCCCGGCCCCACCCCTCGGCGGCGCCCATCCAGCCACGAAACCCGATGCCAGTGGTCGCGACGACGACGTCCGGTGGGTCGGCGATGATCGCGTCCGTCACCCGGGCCAGCTCGGCATCGTCGGCGAGCGGGACGATCCGGATCGCGGGTGCGTGCACGACGGCCGCCCCGCGCCGCGTCAGCAGCGTCCCGAATTCGTCGGCCCGCCGCGACGCGGTGATCCCGACCGTGAACCCGCGCAGCTCGTCGCCGGTCGACGGCACCACCGGCGCCACGGGCGTCACGGTGAACCTTCCCGTGTCGGGATCGCACACACCTGCACGACGTCGTCCCCGCGCCCGGCGACCACCCGCACGGCGTACACCGGCAACCGCACGCCCTCGCCGCCTCCGTCGAGACAGCGGCCGTCGCTCAGCGAGAACACCTGCTTGAGCAGCGGGGACGCCACGGTCGGCTCGCCCCCACGGTCCCCCACGAGGCCGCGGGACATCACCGCGGCCCGACCGAACGGATCGATGTTGCCCACCGCCCGCAAGCTCCCGTCCGCCAGCAGGAACAGTGCCGCCTGCGCACCGCCCCGCAGCAGCACGGCCACCCCGCGCCCCGGGAGCAGATGCGCCCGCGTGCACGCCGACGTCCAGTGCCGCTCCTCCGCGACGACGCCCGCCTCGTGGATGTCGGTCGTGCCGGACACCCAGCTCTCCATCACCGTCATGGCAGTCCTCCCTGTGCTGTCGTTCATTGAACGGTCGGGTTGTTTCTTCGGGGTTACCCGGCGATTACCGGCGCGAGGAGCTTTCGGACCGGCGGTCCGGAACGCCCGGAATGCCGATCAGGAGGGGGATCCTGCGCGGGCCGGAGTCGTCGAACGCCACCGTCGGATCGGGCACCTCGGGGGCGTTGACGAACGAGACGAACCGCGACAGCTTCTCCGGATCGTCGAGCACACCCGCCCACTCGTCGCGGTAGCCGGCGACGTGCCGGGCCATCGCCGCCTCGAGATCGTCGGCGATGCCGAGGGTGTCGTCGCACACCACGGCCTGCAGGTGTTCGAGTCCGCCCTCGAGCGCCTCGATCCACGGCGCGGTCCGCTGCAGACGGTCGGCGGTGCGCACGTAGAACATGAGGTAGCGGTCGATGTACCGGATCAGGGTGGTGTCGTCGAGACCGGCGGCGAGCAACTGCGCGTGCTTGGGCGACTGGCCGCCGTTGCCGCCGACGTACAGGTTCCAACCGTTCTCGGTGGCGATGACGCCGACGTCCTTGCCGCGGGCCTCGGCACACTCGCGCGCACACCCCGACACTCCGAACTTGATCTTGTGCGGTGACCGCAGGCCGCGGTACCGGTTCTCGAGCCGCACCGCCATGCCCACCGAGTCCTGCACGCCGTACCGGCACCACGTCGAGCCGACGCAACTCTTCACGGTGCGCAGTGACTTCCCGTACGCCTGACCGGATTCCATGCCCACATCGATGAGCCGCGCCCAGATCTCCGGCAGCTGCTCCACGCGGGCGCCGAACAGGTCGATCCGCTGGCCGCCGGTGACCTTGACGTACAGCCCGTAGTCGCGGGCGATCTCGCCGATCGTGATGAGCTGTTCGGGCGTGCACTCGCCGCCCGGCATCCGCGGCACCACCGAGTACGTACCGTTGCGCTGGATATTCGCGAGGAAGTGATCGTTGGTGTCCTGCAACGACGCCTGCTCACCGTCGAGGACATGCTCCGACGACGTGGACGCGAGGATCGACGCGACCACGGGCTTACAGATGTCGCACCCGGTTCCAGTGCCGTACTGCCCGATCAGGCCCGAGAAGGTGCGGGTGCCGGTGGCCCGCACGATCTCGAACAGTTCCGTGCGGGACTGGGTGAAGTGCTCGCACAGCGCCTTCGACAACTCCACGCCCGACGACGCGAGAAGCGCCTTCACCGTCGGCAGGCAGCCGCCGCACGTGGTGCCGGCGTCGGTGCAGGCCTTGACCGCGGCGAGGTCGCACGCCCCGTCCGCGATCGCCGAACGGATCTCGCCCGTGGTGACGGCGTTGCACGAGCACACCTGGGCGTCGTCGGGAAGCGTACCCGCGCCGGGCTTCTCGCCGGCCGGGGAGATCAGCGCCGCCGGATCCCCGGGAAGCTCGCGGCCCACGAGGGGGCGCAGCGACCCGTACGCGGTCGCGTCGCCGACGAGAATGCCGCCGAGGAGGGTGCGGGCGTCGTCGGAGACCACGAGCTTGGCGTAGGTGCCCTTCGCGGCGTCGGAGAGCACCACCTCGAGGGCACCCGGCGTGGCGGCGTGCACGTCGCCGAAGCTCGCGACGTCCACCCCGAGCAACTTGAGCTTGGTGGACAGGTCGGCGCCCGGGAACACCGCATCCCCGCCGAGCAGGCGGTCCGCGACCACCTCGGCCGTGGTGTAGCCGGGCGCGACGAGCCCGTAGCAGCGCCCCTCCACGGCGGCGCACTCCCCGACCGCGTAGACGGCAGGATCGGAGGTGACGCAACCACTGTCGGTGAGGATGCCGCCGCGCTCGGCGACACCCAGACCGGCGTCGCGGGCCAACTGGTCGCGGGGGCGGATACCGGCGGAGAACACCAGCAGGGCCGCGTCGATCACGGAACCGTCGGACAGCTCGACCCGCACCCCGTCCGGGCTGTCGGAGATCGCTGCGAGACCGGTGCCGATGTGCAGCGTGAGGCCGAGGTCGGTCACCAACCTGGCGAGCACGGCGCCGCCGCCCTCGTCGACCTGCAACGGCATGAGCCGGGCGTTGTGCTCGACGATGTGCGGCGTCATGCCCAACTGCCGCAACGCGTTCGCGGCCTCGAGTCCGAGCAGACCGCCGCCGATGACGACACCGACCGCGCCCGGAGCGGCGGCCGAGGCGCGGGCCCGGATACCGTCGAGGTCGCTCGGCGTGCGGTAGACGAAACACAGGTCGTGCTCGTGCCCGGGGACCGGCGGAACGAACGGATACGATCCGGTCGCCAGGACGAGGGCGTCGTAGTCCAGCGCCTCCCCCGTCGACGTCGTCACGGTGCGAGCGACCCGATCGATCGACTCCGCCCGCACCCCCACCCGCAGGTCGACGGCCCGATCACCGGCGAAGTCGTTACCCGCCAGCGCGAGTTCCCGCACATCCCAGGTCCCGACGTACGACGACAACGCCACCCGGTCGTAGGCGGGCAGAATCTCCTCGCACAGCACGACGACCCTCCATGCCTCGGCGTCGTCGCGCGCCCGCAGCGCCTCGACGAACCGGTGTCCCACCATGCCGTGTCCGATCACGATCGCGGTCCGTCCGCTCATGCCGCACCTTCCTTCCGTGCCGGTTGAATGTTCGCTTCCTCGTGCTGCGGATCGGTCGTCCGCAGCCACTCGCAGATGCCCTCCACCGCCGACCCGCAGCCGCCACAGCCCGTCGTCGCGCGGGTCGCGGCCGCGAGTGCCGAGACCGAGCGTGCGCCCGCCCTCCAGGCGCCCGTGAGGCTCGACTTGGTGACCGAGTTGCACCGGCAGATCACCGCACTGCCCGGCATGCCGGCCGGACTGACCGACTCCACCGCTGCCGCACCTCGACCGGTCAGCAGCGTCATACGGTCCTGCGGCACCGGCAGTTCCGCGTCGAACAGTTGGGTGACGGTCCCGACGACGTCCGGGCAGCCCAGCAGCACCGCGCCGACGATCCGCTCGTCCGCGACGACGAGTTTGGCGTACCGGCCCCGGGCCGGATCGGCGACGGTGAGGACCTCGCGCTCACCGTCGTGCAGGTCCGCGCTCACCTCACCCATCGACGCGAGATCGATGTCGTGGGCCTTGAGCCTCGTGACCGCCGGGGTGCCGTGGTACTCGGCGGCCGGGTCGGCGCCGGTGATCCGGTCGGCCACCACCTCCGCCTGCTCCCAGCCCGGCTGCACCAGTCCGTACACCTCGCCGCGGTGCTGCGCGCACTCCCCGATCGCCCACACGTGTGGGACGCCGGTGCGCAGTCCGTCGTCGACGACGATGCCGCGCTCGATCGCGACTCCGGCGGCGAACGCCAGTTCGGTGGCGGGCCGGATACCCGCCGTGAGCACCACCAGGTCGGCGGGCAGTGCCGTGTCGTCGTCGAGGAGCAACGTCCGTCCCGTCGGGTCGTCGCGCAGCGCGACCGCCCGGCGCCCCAGTGACACCCGCATGCCCAGACCGGTCAGCACGCGGGTGAGTACCCGGCCGCCCCCGTCGTCCAGTTGCCGCTCCATCGGCACCGCCTTGGGGTGCACGACGGTGACGTCGGCCCCGCGCAACAGCAACCCACGCGCCGCCTCGAGCCCGAGCAGCCCGCCACCGAGCACCACCGCCCGGCACCCCGGCGCGGCGACGGCGGCGATCCGGTCGCAGTCCTCCACGGTCCGGAACGCGGCCACCCCGTCGGCGGCGACGTCCAGTCCCTCGACCGGCGGCACGAACGATGTGCTGCCCGTCGCGAGGACCAGCTCGTCGTAGCCGAGCGCCGCACCATCGGCGGTGCACACCACCTGTGTCGCAGTGTCGATCGCCTGCACGCGCACCCCGACACGCACGTCGATGTGATTGCGGGCCCACCAGTCGTCCGGCCGCAGCCGGGTGTCGCGCGCGGTGATGCTGCCCGCCAACACGTTCGAGAGCAGGATCCGGTTGTACGACGCCCGCGGCTCCGCACCGAACACCACGATCTCGAGCCGGCCCGGATCACGCTCCCGCCGTCGCAGTTCCTCGGCCAGCCGCGCCCCGGCCATGCCGTTGCCGACGATCACCACCCGCCGGGTCACGGAGTCACCGCCCGGGCCTGCTCGAGGCGGACCGCGCACACCTTGAACTCCGGCATCCGGCTCGTCGGATCCAGGGCCGGGTTGGTCAGTAGATTCGCGCGGGCGTCGCCCGCGAAGTGGAACGGCAGGAACACGGTGTCCAGTCGCATCGACTCGTCGCACCGCACCGTCACCGCGACCCGTCCCCGCCGGCCCACGACGGCGGCGTCGTCGCCGTCACGCACACCGACACGGTCCGCAGTGTCGGGGTGGACCTGCACGAACATCGGGCCGGCCGCGGCCGCGAGTTCGCCGACCCGTCGGGTCTGCGCACCCGACTGGTAGTGCGCCAGAACCCGTCCCGTCGTCGCGATCAACGGGTACTCGGAATCCGTCGCCTCGGCGGGGCCGCGATGCTCGACCGCCGTGAACCGGGCGCGACCGTCGTCGGTCGCGAACCGGTCCAGGAACAGCCGGGGCGTCCCGGGATGCCCGACGTCGGGGCACGGCCAGTGCAGCACCTCCCCCGCGTCGAGTCGGTCGTGCGTGACACCGGCGTAGTCGGCGACCCCGCCCGCCGATGCGCGACGCAGTTCGTCGAACACCACCCGCGGCTCCGCCGGGAACCGGTGTTCGGGCTGGCCGAGCCGAACGGCCAACTCCCGCAACACCTCCAGCTCACCCCGGGCGCCGTCGGGCGGCACCGCACCGCGGCGGCGCCGGAGCACCCGGCCCTCGAGGCTCGTCATGGTGCCCTCCTCCTCGGCCCACTGCAGCACCGGCAGCACGACATCCGCCATCGCGGCGGTCTCCGAGAGCAGGAAGTCGCACACCACCAGCAGGTCCAGCGAGCGCAGGCGGTCGACGACGTGCCCGGCGCGCGGGGCCGACACCGCGAGGTTGGCGCCGTGCACCATCAGCGCTCGCGGACCGTCCGGTCGCCCGAGCGCGTCGAGCAGTTCGTACGCGCTGCGGCCCGGACCGGGCAGCTCCGCCGGGTCGATGCCCCACACCCGCGCGACATGTTCGCGCGCAGCGGGATCGGTGATCTTGCGGTAGCCGGGCAGTTGGTCGGCCTTCTGCCCGTGCTCGCGTCCGCCCTGGCCGTTGCCCTGCCCGGTGATCGGGCCGTAGCCACTGCCGCGGCGTCCCGGCAGTCCCAGTGCCAGCGCCAGCGCGATCCACGCCGACACGGTGTCGGTGCCGGTGGCGTGCTGCTCCGCGCCGCGTGCAGTGAGGACGTAAGCCCCGGTGTCGGAGCGGCGCGAACGGGACAGGACCTCCACCGCTCGGCGCAGGGCCGCGACCGGCACCCCGGTGACGCGTTCGGTGCGCTCGGGCCACCACTGCGCCGCCGCGAGCCACGCGTCGTCGAAACCGGTGGTACGTGCCTCGACGTACTCGCGGTCGAGGTGCCCCTCGGTGACCGCGAGATGCAGCATGCCCAGCGCGAGCGGCAGATCCGTGCCCGGCGCGAGTTGCAGGTGCAGGCCACCGCCGGCGAGCGCCCGCTCCACGGTCGCGGTGCGACGGGGGTCGACGACGATCAGCCCACCGGCGTCGGCCGCCGCCGCGAGATGCCCGAGGAAGGGCGGCATCGTCTCGGCGACGTTGCCGCCGACCAACAGGATCGCCTTCGCGGACGTCAGATCCGACACCGGGAACGGCAGCCCACGGTCCAGCCCGAACGCCCGGATCCCGGCCGCGGCGGCCGACGACATACAGAACCGTCCGTTGTAGTCGATGTTCGACGTGCCCAGCGCGACCCGCGCGAACTTACCCAGCAGGTAGGCCTTCTCGTTCGTGAGCCCGCCGCCGCCGAAGATCCCCACGGCGTCAAGGCCGCCCGCGTCCTGCGCGGCCCGGAAGCCGTCCGCGACCCGGTCCAGGGCGTCGTCCCACGACGTCGGCCGCAGGCGCCCGTCGACCCGGATCAGCGGGGTCGTGAGCCGGTCGGGGTGGCGCAGCAGTTCGGCGCTGGTCCAGCCCTTCTGGCACAGTCCGCCCCGATTGGTCGGGAACTGCCGTCCCGTGACGGTCACGCCGGACCCGCCGCCGGGTGTGAGCGTCATCGCGCACTGCAGCCCGCAGTAGGGGCAGTGCGTGTCGGTCCGGCCGGCAACGACAGGTGCGGTCACGACGTCACCGCGATCGGTTGTCCGGCAGCGTCTTTCCCGACCGCAGTGCGGCGCACGAACACAACCCACGTGACGAGCGCGCACACGACGTAGAAGCCGAGGAACACCCAGAACGCCATGGTCGCAGACTTGGCGGGGCTGCTGTACGACGCCCGCAGCACCAGGTTGATGCCGACGCCGCCGAGTCCGCCGACCGCCCCGGCGAAGCCGATCAGCGCGCCGGACATGTTGCGCGACCACGCGGCTCGCGCCGCCGCGTCCAGCCCGTCGATCGAGCGGGAGCGACGCTCGAAGATCGACGGGATCATCTTGTAGACCGAGCCGTTGCCGAGGCCCGACAGCACGAACAGCACCACGAAACCGATCACCAGCGCCGTCATGGTGACTCCGGTGGCCGCCCCCGGGGTGGCGTCGTCGGCGCTTCCCGCCGCGACCAGGACGGCGGCCGCGAGCACCATCGCCGCGAACGTCCAGAGCGTGACGGGACCGCCGCCGATCCGGTCGGCGAGCTTGCCGCCGAGCGGGCGGGCGATCGATCCGAGCAGGGGTCCGAGGAACGCGATCTGCGCGGCGTGCAGCGCGGCCTGCGCCGGGGTGTCTCCGCCCGCGAGGAAGTTGATCTGCAGGACCTGCCCGAACGCGAAGCTGAACCCGATGAACGATCCGAAGGTGCCGATGTACAGGAAACTGACGATCCACGACTCGCGGATCCGCAGCGCGTGCGCCATCGAACGCAGGTCCGCCTGCTGGTTGCCCAGATTGTCCATGAACAGCGCCGCGCCCACCGCAGCGACCGCGATCAGGATCAGATACACCGCACACACCAGATACGGGGCGGTGTTGCCGACGGTCGCGATGACGAGCAGCCCCACCAACTGGATCACCGGCACGCCGATGTTGCCGCCGCCCGCGTTCAGCCCGAGCGCCCAGCCCTTGAGCCGCTGCGGGTAGAAGGCGTTGATGTTCGCCATCGACGACGCGAAGTTGCCACCGCCGACACCCGCGGTCGCGGCGACCAGCAGGAACGTGGTGTACGACGTGCCGGGGTGCATCACGAACCACAGCGTCAGCAGCGTCGGGACCAGCAGCACCAGCGCGCTGAAGATCGTCCAGTTACGGCCACCGAACCGGGCCGTTGCGACCGTGTAGGGAATGCGCAGGACCGACCCGACCAGGGTGGGGACCGCGACGAGGAAGAACTTGCCGGCCGCGTCGATACCGAACACGTCCGTCGGCATGAACAGCACCATCACCGACCAGATCGACCAGATCGAGAAGCCGACGTGCTCGGCGACCACCGACCACACGAGATTGCGGCGGGCGATGTCCTTGCCGCCCGCCTCCCACGCGTCGACGTCCTCGGCGTCCCAGCGCTCGATGCAGTGCCCCCGCACCACCGGTGCGCGTGTGTCCGGTGCTGTGGAGCGATCGGAGAGTGTGGTCACCTGGGCCTCCTACCTGTGTGGGAAACCCCAAGGTAGGAGGCCGGTGTTGCGTCGGTGCTGCCCCCGGTGACCCGGTCGTCAACTCTCGCTCACCCGGACGGATCCGGGCGGTGAGGTCGACGGACCCGCAGGTCAGGCCGTCTTCGCGCCCCAACTGTCCTCAAGCATGCGCGGCTTGCACGCCGCCCACGCGGAGATCAGGACGACACAGACGGCGACGCCGAGCAGGGCGAACGGGGCACCCCAGCCGCCGGTGGACTCGTGCAGTACACCGAACAGCAGCGGGCCGAGGCACGCGACGGTGTAGCCGATGCCCTGCGTGAACCCGGACAGCGCGGCCGACCCGGCGTGCGTGCGGGTGCGCAGGTTGATCAGCGTCAGCGCCATCGGGAACGTGCTGGGCCCGAGTCCGATGATGATCACCCACAGGATCGGCACCGACATCGGCGCCAGGAACAGTCCGGTGAAGCCGATCGCGTAGCAGACCGCGCAGCCCACGACGATCGGGAACGGATTGCGCATCCGCGCGCACACCGTCGGTGCGCCGAACGCGGCGACGAGTCCCATCAGGGAGAACAGCGCGACCATGCTGCCGCCGAACGACTCGCTCGCGCCGGCCTCGGTGAGGATCTCGGGAATCCACGTGAACATCGAGTACGTGATGAGCGAGGTCATGCCGAACATGCCGGCCATGCCCCAGCCCACCGGCGAGCGCCACGGCCGGCCGGGCGCGTGCGACTCCGCCGGCAGCGCCGCGGCGGTGGTGGCGGCGGCGTCCTTCTTGCGGCCGCGGGCGAGAATCATCAGCCACGGCGCGGCGGCCGCGAAGCCGAGCAGCGACCACACACCGAGCGAGACGCGCCAGTCGAACGCGTCGGCGAGCGGCACCGCGATCGTCGCCGGCAGGATCGTGCCGATCTGCACGCCCGTGATGTAGACCGAACTCATGAGCGCCAGTCGGTCGCTGAAGTAGCGCTTGACCAGAGGCGGGATCACGACGTTGCCGATACCCATGCCGCCGAGCGCGAGCGCCGACAGCGCCAGCAGCGACCACGTGTCGCCGACCATCGCGCGGGTGAGCATGCCGATTCCGGCCATCATCATGGCCAGCAACGCCGTCCGCTCGAGGCCGAGGCGGCGGGCGATCGCCGGGGTGAGCAGACCGAACACCGCGAACATCGCGGTCGGCACCATGCCGAAGACCCCGACGATGGTGGACGAGAAGCCGAGGTCGTCACTGATCTGCGACGCGAGCGGCGAGAACGACGTGACCGCCAGACGCAGCGTCAACGCCGACATCACGATGGCCGCGAACACCAGTACCCGGCCCGCGAGCAGGGGCTGCGGGCCTCGTGTGGGTGTGGGCGTCGCGGACGCAGTCATCTATCGCCTCGTTCTCGTGTAGCTGGTGAATCGTGGGAGCTTGCGACAGGCGCGGACCCGCCTGACGGCCTGCGCACCCGACCGAGAAATCATAGGATGACCGGATGACAGTGCGCAAAGCATAAAGTTCGTGAGCCCCCACACGCCGATCCCAGGAGCACAGTGCAACCCGTCCGCCGCAGCACCCTGATCGCCCAGGTGACCGACCAACTCCGCGACGAGATCCGGTCCGGCAACTGGCCCGTCGGCACACGCATCCCCACCGAGCCCGAACTGTCCGAGCTGACCGGGACAGGACGCAACACCGTGCGCGAGGCCGTCCAGGCCCTCGTCCATTCCGGACTGCTCGAACGGCGCCAGGGCTCCGGGACCTTCGTGCTCGCCGACTCCGAAGTGAGCGGCACCCTCGGCAAGTACTTCGCCGGAGCCCACGAACGCGACGTCCTCGAACTCCGTCAGTCGCTGGACGTCACCGCGGCCGGACTGGCCGCGCAACGCCGCGACGAGGACGACGTCGAGACCCTCCGCACCCTGCTCGACCACCGGACCACGGCATGGGAATCGGCCGACCTGCGCACCGCGATCACCGCCGACATCGCGCTGCACCGCGGCATCGTCGCGGCCAGCCACAACCGGGTGTATCTCGAGTTCTACGACTCGCTGCTGCCCGCGATCGAAGAGACGATCTTCAAGCACGCCTCCGCCACCGGGGCCGCCTTCCACGACGAACACACCTCGCTCGTCGAGGCAGTGATCGCCGGCGACGCGGACCGGGCCGTCGCGGCCGCCCGCTGCTTCTTCGACGAACTACTCGCCGGATACGGGAACGAGTCCTAGAGGATCAACCGCACCAGTTCCGCGGTGCGCATGAGGCCGGGCAGCGCGTCCGGCGTGGACCGCGGGTGCAGCGTGTGCACCGACAGGCGGAACAGCAGCGCCCGCAGCAGCATCTGCGGCCACTCGGGCAGATCCTCCCAGCGGCCGATGAGACCCTCGTCGGCGCCGCCCCACGACAGCGCGTCGACGACGGCCACACCCGCCGCCCACGGCGCCGGACGCCAGTACGGCGTGATGTCGGTGACGCCCGGCGCGGCACTGCCCGCGAACAGGACGGTGCCGAACAGGTCTCCGTGCACCAGCTGGTCCGGGGACCGCACCGGCTTGCGCAGCGTCGCGAGCTGACCGATCAGTTCCACACTGCGCTGCGCGTCGGCGGTCAGGTTCTCGAGCGCGCCGGCGGCACGCGCCGTCCGCAGCGGCACGGTCTCCCATGCGGCCCGGTCGGCGGCGACGAAGACGTCGACATCGTCGGCCCACGGCGCGACCGGCGGCTGTGCAAGGAAACGCGGACGCTCCAACTGCGCCGTCGCGGCGTGCAGGCGCAGCGACAGCGACACGACCTCGTCGTGACGCGGCTCGGGAGTTCCGACGATGAAGGTGTCGGCCCGCCAACCGGACACCACGTAGCGGCCGTCCGTGGCACGCACCGGGCGCGCGAGCCGAACCGCGTCCACGGCCAGGGTTTCGCGGACCTTCGCCGACCATGCCGCGCGGGCGTGATCGGCGACCGGAGAGAGCACGACGTCGCCCAACCGCCAGCCGCCCTCCCAGTCCGCGCCCAGGGCCACCGGATCGACCTCACGGAGACCGAAGGTCGAACACACGTGCTGGGGCGGTTGCGCAGAACTCACAGCCGTCAGGCTACCGCCGGACCGCGGCCGGATCGGTGAGGCGCTCCGGGCGGGCCGGCTCAATAGACCGGGAGCGACGGATCGACCTGGTGGGCCCACGCGATCACGCCGCCCTGCAGATGCACCGCATCGGCGAAACCCGCCCGGCGGACGGCCGCGAGGGCCTCGGCCGACCGGACACCGGTCTTGCAGTGCAGCACGATGCGCTTGTCCTGGGGCAGTTCGGCGAGCGCCTCCCCGGACAGGATCCGGCCCTTCGGGATCAGCGTGGCACCGGGCAGGTGCACGATGTCCCACTCCACCGGCTCACGGACGTCGACGATCGCGATGTCGGCGCCCGAGTCGATCAACTCCCGCAGTTCCAGCGGGGTGATCGTCGAATCGCGGTCCGCGTCCGCCACCGGCACCACGCCGCAGAAGGCGTCGTAGTCGATCAGCTCGGTGACCGGCACCCGGTCGGGATCGCGACTCAACTTCACGGTCCGGTAGTTCATCGCGAGGGCGTCGTAGATCATCAACCGGCCCAGCAACGGCTCCCCGATACCGGTGATCAGCTTGATCGCCTCCGTCGCCATGATCGAGCCGACGGAGGCGGGCAGCACCCCGAGCACCCCGCCCTCCGCGCACGACGGCACCGTGCCCGGCGGCGGCGCCTCCGGGTACAGGTCGCGCAGCGTGATGCCGCGACCGTCCGGCGCGGCATCCCAGAACACCGACACCTGCCCCTCGAAGCGATAGATCGAACCCCACACGTACGGCCGGCCGGCCAGCACCGCGGCGTCGTTCACGAGGTAGCGGGTGGCGAAGTTGTCGGCGCCGTCGAGAATCAGGTCGTACTGCTCGAACAACGCGACCGCGTTGGACGCGTCCAGCCGGAACTCGTGCAGACGCACGTCGACGTGCGGATTGATCTCCCGGATCTTCGCCCGCGCGCTCTGCGCCTTGGAACGGCCGACGTCGGAGGTGCCGTGGATGACCTGCCGCTGCAGATTGGACTCGTCGACGACGTCGAAGTCGACGATGCCGATCGTGCCGACACCGGCCGCCGCGAGGTACATCAGCGTGGGCGAACCCAGCCCGCCGGCACCGATCACGAGCACGCGGGCGTTCTTGAGCCGCTTCTGCCCGGCCGTCCCCACATTCGGGATGATCAGATGTCGGCTGTACCGCGCGACCTCCTCACGGCTCAACTCCCCTGCGGGTTCGACCAGTGGGGGAAGCTGACTACTCGCGGGCACCGCACACTCCTGACATCGACCGTTCAACGCTCGCGTCCAGCCTAGGCCGTCGGGAAACGCACCTCGAGGTCGCTCAGGTCCGCGACCACGACGTCGGCCCCCGCCTCGCGCAGGGCGTCGGCGTGATGCGTGCGGTCGACGCCGACAACCACCCCGAAGCCCCCGCGGCGGCCCGCCTCCACACCGGACAGCGCGTCCTCGAGGACGACACACCGCGAGGCCGCCAGACCCAGCCGCCGCGCACCCTCGAGATACGTCGCCGGATCGGGTTTGCCGGCCAGCGACAGCCGGTCGACGTCGACGCCGTCGACACGGGCGTCGAAGCTGCCGTCCAGGCCCGCCGCCGTCAGCACCCGGTCCGCGTTGCGGCTCGCGGTCACCAGCGCGACGGGGACGTGCGCGGCCCGCAACCGCCCGATCACGGCCACCGTTCCGGGGAAGGCCTCCACGCCGTGCTCGTCGAGTTCGTGCAGGAACAGCGCATCCTTGCGGGCCGCGAGCCCGCACACGGTGTCCGCCTCCGGGGGATCCGACGGATCGCCGCGCGGAACGTCGATCGACCGCGACGCGAGGAACGAGGCGACCCCGTCGACGCGGGGCCGGCCGTCGACGTAGGTGACGTAGTCGTCCGGGGTGAAATGCGGTTCGCCCCGGCCCCGGCCGTCGAGGAACTCGTCGAACAGCCGGGTCCAGGCCCGGGCGTGGACCCG
This sequence comes from Prescottella defluvii, assembly GCF_000738775.1. GTDB lineage: Bacteria > Actinomycetota > Actinomycetes > Mycobacteriales > Mycobacteriaceae > Prescottella > Prescottella defluvii. Next base: position 77,771 of record NZ_JPOC01000016.1, on the reverse strand, counting down.
CGCGGTGTCGGTGACGACGCCGTCCATGTCGAACAGGAACCCGGCGCACACGGTGTCCCCGATGCGGACGACGGGCGCAGCCGCGGACGATGCATCGGACACGGCTGCCACTCCTTCAGACTCGCGGATACGGCCAGGGGTTGAACCGGCACATCTTGCCGTCCATCGGGACGACGCCCTCGGGGTCGAGCACCGCGATGTCGTTGTTCGCGGTGCCGAAGGTCTGCTGCATCATCACCGGCGCCAGCCCGCCGTCGCTCTCGCACGGCTGATGCTCCCGGTACCCGATCGCGTGCCCCACCTCGTGGTTGATCTGGTACTGCCGGTACGAACCGATGTCGCCCTGGAATCCGATGGCGCCCCGCACCCATCGCGGCTCGTTGAGAACCACCCGCTCGATCCCCGGGTTGTAGCAGGACACCTCGAGCTGGATGTCGTACCCGCACGCCTCGCGGATCGTCATCTGCGACGTCAGCGAGATGCGGAAGTCGGCCTCGCCCTGATCGACCCGGCGGAACGCGAATCGGGGGTCCTGGGTCCAGCTCTTGGGGTTGCCCAGGGTCTGGTCCACCATCCGGCCGAACGACTCGTCGCCGCCGAACCCGGCGGTGTCGATCCCGTCCTCCACCTCCACCGTGTACGTGAAGACCCGCTCGGTGCCCTGGCCGACCTGCCCGCTCGTCCCCGGCACCACGTGCCAGGTGCCGGCGGCGGTCGCGGTGAACGGTCCCCCCTCGGGCAGCGCGCCCGCCGGCACGGTGTCGGCGAAGTTGCCGTCGGCGAGCGGCGGGACACCGATGATGTCGGTGCCGTCCTCATGGCTGAGCTCACCGAACCCGGGACTGCTCGACGCCGCCGGAGCCGAGTCACCGATGCCACGGACCGCGTCCACGACGACGAGCACGGTCACGACCAGCAGGACCGGGATCGCGTACGCCCGCCAGCCGTACATGGAGACGAACTTGCCGAGCCGGCTCTGCTTCCGCAGCGCGCGCTCCGGACGCGGTACGCGAGGACGCCCGATGTTCCGGCGAGTGGGATCCCACAGGGCCCGCAGAGGCTCGTACGGATCGGGCACACGACCGGGATCGGGTCCGTTGTTCCTGCTGTCACCGTTCCTGATGTCGTCGGACGTCGGGTCGTCGGACACCTCGGGAACTGTGCCCCCCAGGCGCGGTCCTCCTCGGTCAGTCACCCAGCCAGAATCTCACAGTCCGCCGAGCGGTTCACCCGGTGCGCCGGAATCGAGACGCTCACCTCGCGCGCAGGTGCTCGGCGTGGGATCCTGGAGTACTCACCACCAGGAGCGCCGTCGGCACGTCGCCGAATGCCACCGTCGGTGACCGTGGACGCCGACTCGGTCCGACAATTCAGTACAGCGAATTCGGCGGAGATCCGTCCGGGTATCGTTCAAATGATTTATCTTGCCCCGGGACGTTCGTGACGTCGGACACCGAACGAAGCGGGGTTCTTTGTGCAGATTGGGAGCGACATGACTGAACTCGCGGATCGGACACACTCCGATCGCGCCGCCACGACCGCAAACGGTCAGGGCACTCGCCGCAGCACCCGCCTACCCCGGGATGCACGGCGCCTTCAGTTGCTCGCGGCCGCCAGCGAGGTCTTCGTCAGCCGCGGCTATCACGCCGCCGGGATGGACGAGATCGCCGAGTGCGCGGGAGTGAGCAAGCCGGTCTTGTACCAGCATTTCCCCGGCAAACTCGAGTTGTACGTCGCGGTGCTGCAGAGCTACGTCGACGTCCTCATCTCGGGCGTGCGGCAGGCGCTGCGGTCCACGACGGACAACCGGCAGCGTGTGCGTGCCGCGGTGCAGGCGTTCTTCGATTTCGTCGACAACGACTCCCAGGGCTTCCGACTGGTCTTCGAGTCCGACCTGATGGGTGAGCCGCAGGTGGCGCGTCGCGTCGAGCAGGCCACCGAGGCGTGCGTCGACGCGGTGTTCGATCTGGTGGCGCACGATTCCGGACTCGACCCGTATCGGGCCCGCATCCTGGCGGTCGGTCTCGTCGGAACCAGCCAGTTCACCGCCCGGTACTGGCTCGAGGCCGCGCGCCCCATCCCGAAGGAGGAAGCCGTCGACACGACGGTCGCCCTCGCCTGGGGCGGGTTGTCGCACGTGCCGCTGCACGCCGAGACCAAGTAGCCGGTACCGACACCTTCCGGTTTCACGCGAAGGGCGCGCAGTCGATGTCGACTGCGCGCCCTTCGTGTGTGTCTCGGTTCTAGCTCGTGGCGGCGAAGCCGACCTTGCGGCTGTCCGACGGGCCGATCTCCACGTAGGTGATCCGTCCCGCCTGCACCAGGAACTTGCGCCCCTTGTCGTCGACGAGCGCGAGAACACCGTCAGCCTTGCCGGCGACCGCGTCCTTCACCAGCGCCTCCACCTCTTCGGGCGACTGGGCGCTGTTCACGACTAGCTCACGCGGGCTGTCAGTTACACCGATCTTGACCTCCACGGTCAACCTCCGAACTCTCCGAGCGCTTCCAAAGCTGTCTCGGCCAGATTAATGCAGCACCACCCCGCCGAGCCCGCCGTGCCGCTGTGCTGTCAGCGAACAGTCCCCTCAGACCAGGCCCAGCACGGCCATGCGCTCGGAATGCTTGGCCTGCATGTTGTCGAAGAGCGCGGCCACTCCGTTGAGGCTGCCGGTCGCGTTCATCACCAGGTCGGTGAGGTCTTCGCGCTGGGCCAGCACGTACTGGGCCTGCGTGATGGCCTCGCCGAGCAGTCGCCGACCCCACAGCATCAGGCGGTCCTTCTCGGTCTTGCTCGACGCGACCGCGGCCCGCACTTCCTGCACGACGAACTCCGAGTGACCGACCTCGGCGAGGACCTCGCGGACGATGCCGCCGACCGCCGGATCGAGGGAATGCGCGATCTCGCGGTAGAAGTCCGCGGCGATACCGTCACCGACATAGGCCTTGACCAGGGACTCCAGCCACGTCGACGGGTCGGTGGACGCGTGGTAGGCGTCGAGGGCGCGCACGAACGGATCCATCGCCGCGTAGATCTCGAGACCGCGGTCGGTCAGTGCCGCGTGGAGGGTCTCGAAATGCGCCATCTCGGCGGCGGCCATGCTCGCGAAGGCCACCCGGCCCTGCAACGTCGGCGCCATCTGGGCATCCTCCGCGAGGCGGTAGAACGCGGAGATCTCGCCGTAGGCGAGGACCGCGAACAATTCGCCCACACCGGGGTGATCGGCGGCAATGGTCGGCACGGACGACGTGGACGAATCGGCTCCCATGACGCCACAGCCTAATCCGTGAGTGCGACTCACCATCGGCGACGGGACACGCCACGAATCGTGATCTACGCCATGCAGGTGCAAGATTCCTTCGCCTCGGCCGCTACAATTGTGACGGGAGACCGTTATTTCCGCCGCAGTTCCGCGTTTCGGAACCGATGATCCGACGTCGATTTCGTTCGCGATCCGGACCGATTCGCACGCGGCTCGGACACGGGCTCCTGTAGATAATGTGCGCGCACCTGATCGACGGCGCTCGCCGCGTCTCGCCGAGATCGAACGATCTTCGCGCTGAGACGGAGGCTGGGCCACCGCACAAGAGGGCACCGACTTAGGCCGACTTACGGCCTGGCCCCTTACCTCGTGCGTGCGTGCCGATACGAGGAAGGCCAGTTCCCTGAGCAAGATCACGATCGACCACGAAGACAGCAACCACGCCGCCACCGAGACGACGCTCTCGGCGCAGTTGGACGAGACGCACACCCCGCCCACGTTCGCCGAACTCGGCGTCCGCGACGAGATCGTCAAGGCACTCGGCGAGATCGGCATCGAGCGCACCTTCGCCATCCAGGAGCTCACGCTCCCCCTCGCCCTCGCCGGCGACGACCTCATCGGTCAGGCCCGCACCGGCATGGGCAAGACGTTCGGATTCGGCATCCCGCTCCTGCACCGCGTGTCCACCTCCGACTCCGGCACCACCCCGCTCGACGGCACCCCGCGCGCCCTCGTGATCGTGCCGACGCGCGAGCTGTGCATCCAGGTGACCGAGGACCTCGAGAACGCGGCGAAGTACCTGAAGGCCGGCAAGAAGAAGCTCGAAGTCCTGTCCATCTACGGCGGACGCCCCTACGAGCAGCAGATCGACGCGCTCCGCAAGGGCGTCGACGTCATCGTCGGCACCCCCGGACGTCTGCTCGACCTCGCCAACCAGGGTCACCTGATCCTCGGCAAGGTCGGCGTCCTGGTTCTCGACGAGGCCGACGAGATGCTCGACCTCGGCTTCCTGCCCGACATCGAGCGCATCCTCGGCATGGTTCCGGACAAGCGTCAGACGATGCTCTTCTCGGCCACCATGCCGGGCCCGATCATCACGCTCGCGCGCACGTTCCTGACGCAGCCGACGCACATCCGCGCCGAGGAGCCGGACTCGTCCGCCGTCCACGAGCGCACCACGCAGCACATCTACCGTGCGCACGCCCTCGACAAGGCCGAGATGGTCGCCCGCGTCCTGCAGGCCGACGGCCGCGGCGCGACGATGATCTTCACCCGCACCAAGCGCACCGCACAGAAGGTCGCCGACGATCTGAACGAGCGCGGCTTCAACGTCGGCGCCGTGCACGGTGACCTCGGCCAGATCGCCCGCGAGAAGGCCCTCAAGGCGTTCCGCAACGGCACCGTCGACGTTCTCGTCGCGACCGACGTCGCGGCCCGCGGCATCGACATCGACGACGTCACCCACGTCATCAACTACCAGTGCCCCGAGGACGAGAAGACCTACGTGCACCGCATCGGCCGCACCGGTCGTGCGGGTCGCACCGGTACCGCGATCACGCTGGTCGACTGGGACGACATCCCCCGCTGGCAGCTGATCGACAAGGCGCTCGACCTCGGCATCTCCGATCCGGTGGAGACGTACTCGAGCTCGCCGCACCTGTACGAGGATCTGGGCATCCCGACCGAGTCGAAGGGCACGATCCGCAAGCCGCGGGCCGAGCGCACCGAGTCGACCGACCGGCCTGCGCGCGGAGCCGCCGGCGGCGAGAAGGCCGAGAAGTCGGACGCCCCCAAGCGCACCCGTAGCCGTCGGCGCACCCGCGCCGGCCAGGCCACCGACGGGTCCGCGGCCACCACCGAGAAGTCGACCGGCAGCGGCGAGACCGCGTCGGTGGGCGCCCCCACCGCGGGACCGGCATCGGACGAGGCCGCCGCGCCCCGCCGTCGCCGTCGTCGCCGTCGCACCTCCGCGGGAGCCGACGGACAGGCAGGGTCGGAGCCGGTGAGCGTCTCGGCAGCCGCCGAGTAGGACCGAGGTAGTCTGCCACCTGTGCTGGCACCCGAGCGTCGTACCCGTCTGGACGTCGCCGTCGCCGCGATCATCGCGATCGTCGTCGCGATCGCCGCGGCGGTGATCTGGATCCGGAGCGACGCTCGGGGCACCACCTCCGTCACCTCGGATGCCCCTGTGGCAGAGGTCGATACCGTCCTGACGCCGCCGGAGTCGCTCCACGAGATCTGGCGGGCGGACAGCCCAGAGACCACCGCCCCGCTCGTCGCGACCGGTGTGGTCGCGACCGCGGAGGGCGGAACCGTCACCGGTCGCGACCGGCTGACCGGCGACGAGGTGTGGCGGTATCAGCGGAACATGCCACTGTGCGGCGCGATCGGCGCCTGGAACACCGTGGTCGCCGTCTATCGCGACCAGCGTGGCTGCAGCCAGGTCACCCAACTCGACGGGGCGACCGGCGAACGGAAGGCGCAGCGATCCAGCGACGCCGACGACGAGGTGACCCTGTCCTACGACGGCACCTACGTCGTCTCCCGCGGCTCGCAGCGGATGGAACTGTGGCGCTCGGATCTGGTGCGAACCCTCGAGTTCGGCAGGGTCGACGCGCCGATCAATCCCGGCAAGCAACCTCATCCCGGCTGCGAACTGCGCACCGCGGCGGCCGGCGGTACCCGCGTGTCCGTTCTGATGGACTGCCCCGACGAGGCCGCCGACCGGCTCAGCATCCTCGACGCGGCCCCCAAGGACAATCAGGAACCCGAGGAGTTCGGGACGGTCCTGCTCACCGGACTCGGTGCCGACTCGCCGGGCGCCCGCCTCATCGCGGCATCCGGGGACCACACCGCGATCTATCAGCCGGCCGGACCGATCAGCAGCGCCCGCTACACCGTCCACGACGGCACCGGAAACGAAACCGCGTCCTACCCGGTCCCCGGCGACGTGAGTCCCCACGCCACGGCAGCACGCAACGGGTCGGTGTTCACGTGGTGGACGGGCTCGGAACTGATCGCCCTGTCCGCCAGCGAACTCGCCCCCCGCTGGACGTTCCCCGGCGCCCTCGGGCCCGGCGCCACCATGGCGGGTTCCCTGCTGGTGCCGGTGCCCGGCGCGATCGCGGTGCTCGACCCCGCCACCGGCGTGGAGCAGCGGCGGATCCCGGTGACCCGCGACAGCGACGCGGTCCCCGTCGCGACCGCCGTCGTCGGCGACGTCGTCCTGGAACAGCGCGGCAGCGAGGTCGTCGCGCTCCGCTGACCCGCACCGATTCCCCACACCCCCGCGGGTGAAACGTGTTCTAATTTCGGAATGTCGAACATCGTCGTCACCGGCGCGGCCTCGGGCATCGGCGCCGCCACCGTCACCCTCCTCCGCAACTCCGGCCACCACGTCGTCGGAGTCGACCTGGCGGGTACGGAAATCACCGCGGACCTGTCCACCCCCGACGGGCGGACGCACGCCGCGGCCGCGGTCGTCGAGGCCACCGACGGCATCCTCGACGCCGCGGTGTGCTGCGCGGGCCGCGGGCCACTGTCGTCCTACACGGGCGGAGAGTTGGTGGCGGTCAACTACTTCGGTGTCGTCGACTTCCTGAACGAGTTGCGCCCCGTCCTCGCGCGCGCCGAACGGGCGTACGCCGTCGCCATCTCGTCGAGCAGCACCAGCACGCAGCCTGGACTCCCCGAGCACCTCGTGGCGTCCTGCCTGTCCGGGAACGAGGCCGAGGCCATCGCACTCGGCGACGAGGTCGGCGCCATCCCCGCCTACCCGGCATCCAAGCTCGCACTGGCCCGATGGGTACGCCGCGAGGCGGTGACGCAGGAGTGGATCGGTGCGGGCATCCGACTCAACGCGGTCGCTCCGGGCATGATCGACACGCCCATGACATCCGGCCCCGACCTCGACCCGGAACTGGCCAAGGCGCTGGACTTCTACCCCGTCCCGATCGGACGTCGTGGGCGTCCGGACGAGATCGCCGCACTGATCGCTTTCCTGGTCGGAGACACCGCATCGCTGCTGTGCGGCAGCGTCCTGTTCGCCGACGGCGGCACGGATGCACTGCTCCGCCAAGCCGACTGGCCGGCCGTCTGGGAACCGACTCCCGAGGATCTGACCCGCCACTTCGCGCGCTGACCTACGCTGGGGACGGAACCACCCGTCCCGACCGAGCGAGGTTGAGTGATGACCGGACCCGATCCCTCCCGCACCGCGCCCTGGCTGGCCGACTTCTATCGCGATCTGCACCGGCACCCCGAGTTGTCGTTCGCGGAGACTCGCACCGCGGACCGGGTGGCGACGAAACTCGGCGAACTGGGCATCGACACGACGTCCGGGGTCGGCGGGACCGGCGTCGTGGGCATGATCCGCAACGGTGACGGCCCCACCGCCCTGCTGCGCGCCGACATGGACGCCCTGCCGGTCGAGGAGAAGACCGGACTGCCGTACGCGAGCACGGTACGCACGACCGACGCCGACGGCAGCGAGGTCCCCGTCGCACACGCGTGCGGGCACGACATGCACGTGACCTGCCTGCTGGGTGCACTGGAAGTGCTGGTGCGCGAAAAGGATTCGTGGTCCGGCACGGTGATGGCGGTGTTCCAGCCCGGAGAGGAACTCGGCTCGGGATCGGAGCGGATGATCGACGACGGACTGTTCGAGCGGTTCGGGAAACCGGACGTCGTGCTCGGCCAGCACGTCGCGCCGTTGCCCGCCGGCATGCTCGCGGCGCACCCGGGTCCCGCGTTCGCCGGCGCCGACTCGTTGCGGGTCCTCCTGCACGGCACCGGCTCGCACGGGTCGATGCCCCAGGAGTCCGTCGACCCGGTGGTCATGGCCGCCGCGACGGTGATGCGCCTGCAGACCGTCGTCTCGCGCACCGTCGCACCCACCGACACGGTCGTGGTCACGGTCGGCGCACTCCAGGCCGGAACCAAGGCCAATGTGATTCCGGACCGCGCCGAACTGAAACTCAACATCCGCACGTACGACCCCGACGTTCGCACCCGCGTGCTCGACGCGATCACCCGCATCGTCGAGGCGGAGTCCGAGGCGTCGAATGCGCCGCGCGCACCCGAGATCTCCCCGATCGATTCGTTCCCCGTCCTGGTCAACGACGCCGACGCCGTCGCCCGGACCACGGCCGCCTTCCGCACCCGGTTCGGCGACGACAACGTGATCGACCCGGGGGCCGGGGCAGCGAGCGAGGACGTCGGAGTCTTCGCGACCGCGTCGGGCGCCCCGATCTGCTACTGGATTCTCGGCGGCGCCGACCCGGAGATCTTCGCGAAGGCCGCGGCGTCCGGCACCGCACCCGACCTGCCGCCCAACCACTCGCCCTACTACGCCCCGGTGATCGAGCCGACGATCACGATGGGCGTCTCGGCGCTGGTGACCGCCGCCAGGGAGTGGCTGGACTGACCCGATCGGGTCAGGCGGTCCCCTCGTACGACGTGAACGTCACCAGCTCGGCACCCCCGGACCAGTACGCCGAAAGGTGTTGCGCCAGTTCACGGTAAGCCTCCGCGCCCTTGTTCTTCCGGCCCGCGAGCACCGTCGAACCCGATGCCGACGCCTCCGCGAACCGCACCGTCCGCGGGATGGGCGGCGCGAGCACCGGCAGGTCGTACCGGTCCGAGACGTCGGACAGGACATCCCGGCTGTGGGTGGTGCGGGCGTCGTACAGGGTCGGCAGCGCGCCCAACAGCACGAGGCCGGGATTGGTGATCTCCTGGACCTCCGAGACGGTCCGTAGCAACTGTCCGACACCGCGGTGCGCGAGTGTCTCGCACTGCAGCGGCACCAGCACCTGCTGCGCCGCGGTCAGTCCGTTGAGGGTCAGCACGCCCAACGACGGCGGACAGTCGATGACGACCACGTCGAAGTCGTCGAGGACCGGGGCGAGGGCCCGCGCGAGCGCGAACTCGCGCCCCGGCCGCATCAACAGCAGCGCCTCCGCACCCGCGAGGTCGATCGTCGCCGGCAACAGCATCACCCCGTCGACCGTCTCGAGCAGCACGTCCCGTACCGACGCGTCCCCCGTGAGCACGTCGTGCACCGACTTCTCGAGCCGATCGGGGTTGTGCCCCAACGAGAACGTCAGACACCCCTGCGGGTCGAGGTCCACGACCAGCACCCGCCGGCCGAGGTCCACGAGCGCCGCCCCCAGTGAAGCAACCGTCGTGGTCTTGGCTACCCCACCCTTTTGATTCGCTACAGCCAGTACCGTCGTCACGGCCTAGATCCTTGCGTACTCGAGGCCCGAAGGCGAGGGTTCGGCCGCACCCGGCATGATTGGCCCATGACCTCACCCGACCGCCGGCTCGTCCTGCTGCGGCACGGCGAGACGGAATGGTCCCGGCTCGGCCGGCACACGAGCACGACCGAGGTGGTGCTGACCGAACACGGCGCGGAGCAGGCCCGCGCGGCCGGCCGGCAGCTCGCCGACCTACGACTGCGCGATCCCCTGGTCGTCACCAGCCCGCGCCGACGGGCGCACGTGACCGCTGCGTTGGCGGGGCTCACCGAGGACCGCCGGTGGGACGCCCTCACCGAATGGGACTACGGCGAACTCGAGGGCCTCACCACACCCGAGATCCGCGAACAGATTCCGCACTGGACGGTCTGGACACACCCGTGCCCGGCCGGCGAGACCCACGACATGGTGATGTCCCGCGCCGACATGGTGGTGGGCACGTGCGAGGCCACGCTCGTGGACCGCGACGTGGTGCTGGTGGGGCACGGCCACTTCTTCCGCGCACTGATCGCCCGCTGGGTCGACCTGCCGGTCGCCGAGGGACGTCGGTTCGTCCTCTCCCCCGCCGCGCACACCGTCCTCGGCTACGAACACGGCTTCCGAACGATCCTCGCCCACAACGTCACCCCGAGAGAAGAAGGTTTCCAGTGAACGCACCCACGAACGTCGGCCGGGCCGTGATCCGCCGGGCCACCCCCGACGACGTCGCGGCGATCACCGGCCTGATCTACGAACTCGCCGAGTACGAGAAGGCACGGCACGAGTGCACGGTGGTTCCGGAGCAGATCACGACGGCCCTCTTCGGTCCCGCGCCGGCCGTCTTCGCACACGTCGTCGAAATTCCGGCCGACGAAGCGAACGCGCCCGTGATCGTCGGGACGGCGCTGTGGTTCCGCAACTTCTCGACCTGGGACGGCGTGCACGGGATCTACCTGGAGGATCTGTACGTCACGCCCGAGCACCGCGGCGCCGGGTACGGCAAGGCCCTACTCGCGACCCTCGCCGACGAATGCGTGAGCCAGGGATACACCCGGCTGGCGTGGTCGGTGCTGAACTGGAACACGCCGTCGATCGGGTTCTACGAGTCGCTGGGTGCGGTGGCTCAGGACGAGTGGACGACGTACCGTCTCAGCGGCGAGGCGCTGGCCGCACTCGCCACCCGGGCGCCGTGACGGTCGGGCCCGGGAGCCGGGCCTAGTACTCGTCGGGGGCGCTGTAGCCCTCGGCCACCCACCGCGAGGTGCTGTTCCAGAACAGCAGCAGCAGGGCGGCGAGCACCACCGCGCCCAACACGATCGCCCAGAGCACGCGGTGCGACGTGAGCACGTACCACGTGACGGGCAGCAACAGCAGCTGGGTCATGACGCCGATCGTGCGGCCCCAGCGGTGACCGAGGAACAGCCCGATGCCCGCCGCCAGGACGGCACCACCGAGAATCGCGAACCAGGCGGCCGTGCCGTAACCGCTGGTCATGCTCTGGTCGGCACCGAGCAGGCCACGGATGATCAGGGTGAGGGCGACACCGACTGCGGCACCGCCCTCGAGCGCCACCAGGGCGCCTGCCCCACGGACAGTGCTGGGAATCGGAGTGGGCGCAGACTGGTTCGACACGCAGCCAGCCTAGAACACCCGCGTGATCCGGCTAGGCTGATGCCCCGTGCGTGCGCTGCTGATCGTCAACCCCAACGCCACCTCGACCACGCCCGCGGGGCGCGACCTCCTCGCGCACGCGCTGTCGAGCCGAGTGCGGTTGACGGTGGCGCACACCACGCACCGCGGTCACGCCGCGGAACTGGCCGCGCAGGCCCGCACCGACGGCATTGCGCTGATCATCGTGCACGGCGGCGACGGCACCGTGAACGAGGTCGTCAACGGACTGCTCGGTGCACCTCATCCCCGGACCATGCGGTCCGTCCCCATCGGTCCCATCCCGCTGATCGCCGTCGTCCCGGGAGGCTCGGCGAACGTGTTCGCCCGGTCACTGGGCATCGCTCCGGATCCGGTGGACGCGACGAACCAGCTGATCGATCTGCTCGCACGGCGCGCCCGGCGAACCATCGGCCTGGGGCACTGCGACAACCGCTGGTTCACCTTCAATGCGGGAATGGGCCTCGACGCCCAGGTGTGCGAAGCCGTGGACAACGGCCGGACGAACGGACAAGCCGTGACACCCGGGCGCTACGTCCGGCACGCCATCCGCGCGTTCTTCCGCGCCAAGCGTGAGGAACCGACGCTCACGGTCGAACTCCCCGATCAGGAGCCCATCGACGGCGTGCACTACGCGTTCGTGTCGAACTCGACTCCGTGGACCTACTTGAACAGCCGCGAAGTGCACACGAACCCCGGCACGAGCTTCGAAGCCGGCCTCGGACTCTTCGCGATGAGAACAATGGGCGTCCTTGCCAGCTTGCGCGTCGTTCGTCAACTACTTTCGGCGGGATTATCGCCTAAATCACATTCATTGATTCGATTCGACGATGTGCCGCAAATCCGTATCCGCGCTTCCGCACCGATCGGCCTCCAAATGGACGGCGACTATATCGGCATGCGAAGCGACGTGACATTCGTCGCGGTCGCCGATGCTCTCGAGGTCGTCGCACCGCAGGCGCGCTGACTCCAGCGCCGTCCCGACCACCCCCAGACGCCGTATCGAACGCCCGACCGGGGGCGATCAGCGGCCGATCCGCCCCTCCTCCGTCACGATCAGGGACTGAAATGCCCTGATGGGGTGCGCATCGCCGCAGGTGGGTGTACAAAGGGACACGAAGTCACCCAGGGCAGCCTTACCAAGTGAGCTTCCCCACGGTGTAGTCGATATCTATTGACTTCCCCCGTGTTCGTGAAAGCATTCACAAGTAACAGTGCTGAAACAACCAAGTAAGCACCCATGAACTTGTAAATACATTACGGTGCACGGCGCACCCAGTTAAGGAGTAGAAGGATGGACTGGCGCCACAACGCAATCTGTCGCGACGAGGATCCCGAACTGTTCTTCCCGGTGGGAAACAGTGGCCCGGCCCTCGCGCAGATTGCTGATGCCAAGGTGGTGTGCAACCGGTGCCCCGTGACCGCGGAGTGCCTGTCCTGGGCCCTCGAGTCCGGCCAGGACGCGGGCGTCTGGGGCGGTATGAGCGAGGACGAGCGTCGCGCACTCAAGCGCCGCAACGCCCGCACCCGCGCGCGCACTGCAGTCTAGTCTCGATCGACGACGAAGGCCCGGCACCTACGAGGTGCCGGGCCTTCGTCGTTCGTGATCCGAACGTAGTACCCACCGACAGGCCGGCGAAGTCGAACGTCAGAGGCGCTGTGCCCGACGCCCCAACGGCACCCGGAGCACCGCGTCGGTGCCGCCGCCAGGGGACGGATGCAGTCCCAGCGATCCACCCAACTCGGTGTCCACCAGCGTGCGCACGATCTGCAGGCCCAGCCGATCGGACTTCTCCAGGCTGAATCCGCTGGGCAGACCCCGACCGTCATCGTGGATCACCACATCGAGCCAGCGGGCCGACCGGTCCGCGCGCAGGAAGACCGTGCCCGGCGTACCCGGATCGAAAGCGTGCTCGATGGCGTTCTGCACCAGTTCGGTCAGCACCATCACGAGCGGGGTGGCGCGTTCCGCCGAGAACACCCCGAGACTGCCCTCCCGTTTGATCTGGATGGGCATGTTGACCGACGCGACGTCGGCGAGGATCGGCACGAGTCGGTCGACGACCTCGTCGAGGTCGACTTCCTCGTCGACCGACATCGACAGCGTCTCGTGGACCAGCGCGATCGACGTCACCCGGCGGACCGACTCGCTGAGCGCCTGCCGCGCCTCCTCGTTGTCGGTGCGGCGGGCCTGCAGACGCAGCAGGGCCGCGACGGTCTGCAGGTTGTTCTTCACCCGGTGGTGGATCTCGCGGATCGTCGCGTCCTTGCTGAGCAGAGCGCGATCGCGACGCTTGACCTCGGTGACGTCGCGGATCACGACGGCGGCACCCACCACCCTGCCGTGCGGCTTGAGAACCAGTGCGCGCAGCAGCACGATCGCGCCGCGGGCCTCGATCTCCATCCGGTGTCCGAGACGGCCGGCCAGCGTTCCGCTGATGTAGTCGGCCGCCTCCTGCGAATCGAAGGGGTCGGTGATGAGCGAACGGGTCGTCGACGCCAGATCCTGCCCGTTGAGGTCGCTGTTCAAACCCATCCGGTGGTAGGCGGACAACGCATTCGGGCTCGCGTACACCACGCGCCCCTCGGGATCGAGCCGGATGAAGCCGTCGCCCGCGCGGGGACTCGAATTGGTGTCCGAGCGCGTCTCCGGGTTCGGGAACGTTCCCTCGCTGATCATCTGGCACAGGTCCGCGGCACAGTCCAGGTACGCGATCTCGAGCGGACTCTGCGCCCGCTGCTGCGCAAGGTTGGTGTCCCGGCTGAGGACTGCGATCACCTCGCCGTCACAGCGCACCGGCACCGCTTCCCGCCGCAGGGGGGTGCCGCCGTGCCACGAGTGGTCGACCTCGGTGACGATCTCACCGTCGACGAGCGCCTTGAGAACCTGGGGATGCTCGGACTCGGAGACCACGGACCCGACCGCGTCGTCCGGGAAGGCAGTCGACGCCGTCGTGGGACGGCACTGCGCCACGCACACGACGGTGCCCGGTCCCGCGTCCGCGGAGCCACCGTGGTCGTCGGGCCGCTCGGTCGCCACCCACAGCAGGACGTCGGCGAAGGACAGATCCGCGAGTAGCTGCCATTCGCCCACCACCTGCTGCAGGTGATCGACCGCGCTGCCGGGAAGATCAGTGTGCTCGGCGAGCAGGTCGCTCAGTGTCGACATGTGCCAGGCTCCGATCCGCGTCTCCGTATCAGCTGACGGTGGGTCAGCCGATGGTGGCGATCAAGTCGCCCTGCTGGATGACATCGCCGACCTTCACGTCGACCGACGTCACCTTGCCGGCCACCTCGGCCAGGACGGGAATCTCCATCTTCATGGACTCGAGAATCACGAGGGTGTCGCCCTCGGTCACCTCTTCGCCTGCACTGACAACGACCTGGTAGACGGTCGAAACCATTTCGGCGCGCACATCTTCTGCCACCTGGCACCTCACTGTTCGTGGACGGTCGCGGACCAGCCAATGGAACCACAGCCAATCACACGTGAAACACTAGGACGAACTCGAGTTCGAACAGAGAAGGAGCTACTCATGGGTAAGCGTGGTCGTAAGAAGCGCAGTCGTAAGGGCAGTGCCGCCAACCACGGCAAGCGTCCCAACGCCTGAGACGCGTTGACAGACGGTCAGGGGCCGGCAAGCACACCGCTTGCCGGCCCCTGATCCGTTTCCGGGATCCGCCCCGGTCGGGGGTCTAGTCGTCCGCCTCGCGGTCGCCGACGAGTTCGGCCGTGGTGACGATCACGGTGCGACGGATCTCGAACGACAGCCTTTCCCGCAGGCCGTCCGGGGCGTGCTCGCCCCCACACTTGCGGCCGATCAGGCTCTTGACCTTCTCCTCGATGCCGTACGCCTCGAAGCACGCGCCGCAGTTCTCCAGATGCCGCTGGATCCGCGCCCGCGAGTTCTCGTCGCACTCGCTGTCGAGCAGCAACCACACATCCGCGATCACCGCCGAGCAGTCCAACTGCTCGAATTCGTTCTCGCCGCTCACCGAGTAACCTCCTGCTCCGCTGTTCCGCTGCGCCCGGCGCGGTTGAATCCACGTTCACGAGCGACGTCCGCGAGGAGGCCCCGCAACTGCTTGCGCCCGCGGTGCAAGCGCGACATCACGGTTCCGATCGGCGTGCCCATGATCTCCGCGATCTCCTTGTACGGGAATCCCTCGACGTCGGCGTAGTACACCGCCATGCGGAATTCCTCGGGAAGTTCCTGTAGTGCCGCCTTGATGTCGTCGTCGGGCAGCGCGTCGAGCGCCTCGACTTCCGCCGACCGCAGACCCGTCGACGTGTGCTCGGCCGTCGCGGCGAGCTGCCAGTCGGTGATCTCGTCGGTCGGGTACTGCGCCGGCTGGCGCTGCTTCTTGCGGTAGGAGTTGATGTAGGTGTTGGTCAGGATCCGGTACAGCCAGGCCTTGAGGTTCGTTCCCGCCTTGAAGGAACGGAACGCCGAGTAGGCCTTGATGTAGGTCTCCTGGACCAGGTCCTCCGCATCGGCCGGGTTGCGCGTCATGCGCAGCGCGGCACCGTACAGCTGATCGAGGAGCGGAAGAGCGTCACGCTCGAACCGCGCCGTCAGCTGCTCGTCGGTCTCCGGCCTGTCACCCGCGGGGTCCTCCCCCGGTTCGTGGTCGCCTCGCACACCGATCCCTTCGCTTGCCGTAGGGATCAAGGCTACCGCCGCCACCGACTCGTCCACCGGACGAACACGTTCGGGACACAACACCGTCACGCCACCACTTCCCTTCACCACAGGCCTGCGGCAGTGTTCAACAGTCCCCGGGCGTCCGGTGTTCCCGGTGGCCTCAGCACCCATTCCTTCCGCACCGACGCGGGTTCCCGCGCCTGCACGGCGAGAGTGGGCGCTGAGGCCGACCGGTGAGCACCGCTACTAAGGTCTCGAGTCATGGCCGGAACCTCGACACCCGCGACGAAACTCCTCGACAAGGAGAAGGTGACGCACCGTGTCCACTCCTACGACCACGACGCCCGCGCCGCGTCGTTCGGCGACGAGGCCGTCGATTCGCTCGCCGGCCATCTCGGGGTGGAGCCCGCGCAGATCTTCAAGACCCTCGTGATCAAGACGGACGCGGGCAAGCTCGCGGTCGCGGTGCTGCCCGTGCCCTCGAAGCTGTCGCTGAAGGCGGCCGCCGCGGCGGTGGGCGCAGGCAAGGCCGTCATGGCCCCGCAGTCCGACGCCGAACGCTCCACCGGCTACGTCCTCGGCGGCATCTCCCCGCTCGGGCAGCGCAAGCGGCTGCCGACGGTGATCGACGCGTCGGCGCTGACCTGGGACCGGGTGCTGTGCAGTGCGGGCCGTCGCGGTCTCGAGATCGAGGTCGCGCCGCAGGACCTGGTCCGGCTGGCGGGTGCGGTGGTCGCCGAGATCACCGCCGGCTGAGGAATGCGCCGTCCGCGCGCCGTGTTCCATCCATGACCTGTATCGACGAACGAAAGCCGGTGTCCACGTGACGGCCCCTCTCTCCCTTCCCCTCTCGATCCTCGACCTCGCCCACATCGGCACGGACGAGACTGCGGGAGACAGCTTCCGGGCCAGCGTCGAGATGGCGCGGAACGCGGAGCGGTGGGGCTACAGCCGGATCTGGTACGCCGAGCACCACAACATGCCGGCGATCGCGTCGTCGGCGACCAGCGTGCTGATCGCGCACGTCGCCGCGCACACCGAACGGATCCGGCTCGGCGCGGGCGGCATCATGCTGCCCAACCATGCGCCGCTGACCATCGCCGAACAGTTCGGCACCCTCGCCGAACTGCACCCCGGCCGCATCGACCTGGGCCTGGGCAGGGCGCCGGGCAGCGACCAGCAGACGATGCGGGCGTTGCGCCGCGACCCGAGCTCGGCGGAGTCGTTCCCGCAGGACGTGCTCGAGTTGCAGGGATATCTGACCGGGCCGTCCCGGGTTCCGGGCATCGAGGCGACCCCCGGCAAGGGCACCGACGTGCCGCTCTACATTCTCGGTTCGTCGCTGTTCGGCGCCCGGCTCGCGGCCGCGCTGGGCCTGCCGTACGCGTTCGCGTCGCACTTCGCGCCGAACGCGCTGATGGACGCGATCGCGATCTACCGGCGCGAGTTCCGGCCGTCGGCGCAGCTGTCCGAACCGCACGTGATCGCCGCGGTCAACGTGATCGCCGCGGACACCGACGACGAGGCGCAGCGGCTGTTCCTCGAAACCAAGCGCAAGCGGGTCGGGCTGTTCGTCGGCCGGGGCCGGACGTTCACGTCGGAGGAGGCCGACATGATCCTCGACTCACCCGCCGGTCAGCAGGTCCTCGCGATGGTCCGCTACTCCGCGGTCGGCACCCCGGACGTCGTCCACGACTACCTGCGCCGGTTCGCCGAGCAGACGGGCGCGGACGAGTTGATGGTGGTCTCCTCGGCCACCGACCGCGCCGCGTGGATGCGCTCGCTGGAACTGGTCGCCGAGGTCACCGATCTGGCGTCGCGGCAGCCGGTCACAGCAGGCTGATCTGCTCCCCATCCCGGTCGCCGGAATCGGGTTCGAGCAGGTCCGGACCATTGTTGCGAACACTGTTGACCTTGGTCGACACCCGCCGGACCTCGACGGCCGCGACGGACTCGAGGTCCGGAACGATCAGGTCCGGGTGGCCGAGACTGTCCGGATCCAGCCACGCGTCCCAGCGGTCGGGCGGCAGGATCAGCGGCATCCGGTCGTGGACGTTCGCCAACCGGTCGACCGAGTCGGCGGTGAGGATCGTGGTGGACAGCAGCGGCGGCGACGCCGGGGCCTTCGGGTCGTGCCACACCGACCACAGGCCGGCCATGAACAGCCGCTGCCCGTCGCCGCGCGACATGTAGTACGGCACCTTCACCGCCTTGCCGTCCGGCGTCGGCTCGGTCTGCCACTCGTACCAGCCGTCCATCGGCACCAGGCAGCGCTTGAACCGCAGCGACGTCCGGAACGCGGGCTTGGTGGCGACGGTCTCGGAGCGGGCGTTGAACAGGGGCGCGCCCTTGCCCGGTTCCGTCGCGTACGACGGCACCAGCCCCCACCGCATGCGGCGGATCCGCCGGGCCGCCGCACCGTCGGGGTCGTCGCGGTCGTGCCGGGCGACGACGGTGAGCACCTGCGTCGTGGGTGCGACGTTGTAGTCGGCGGACCCGGTGCCGTGCGACGTCCCGGCATCCCCGGTCTCGTCGATCGCGTCGAGTTCCGCCGCGAGCGTCGCCGGGTTCGCCGTCGTCGCGTACCTGCCGCACATGCCTGCCGCACTCCTCGTCGTCCGGACGCCGTCGGATGTGACCGTCCGCTCCCCATGCTGGCACGGTTGCCACGCACCTCCCACCCATAGGCGAAGATGGACGGGTGAGTCGTGACAGCCTGTGGACAGCGCCCCGTGCCGAAGCCCCCGTGGATGCGTCCGTGACGCTGCCCGGATCCAAGTCGATCACCAACCGGGCGCTCATCCTCGCGGCGCTCGCGTCGGGGCCGTCGACGATCACCGGGGCCCTCCGCAGCCGTGACACCGATCTGATGATCCAGGGTCTGCGGGCGCTCGGCGTGTCGATCACCGCGACACCCGACGCCGCGACCGGCACCACCCTGCACGTGGTGCCGGGGCCGATGACCGGCGGCGTCGTCGACTGCGGTCTCGCGGGGACCGTGATGCGCTTCCTGCCCCCGGTCGCCGCGCTCGCGGCGGGCACCGTCGCGATCGACGGGGACGAGCAGGCCCGCACCCGCCCTCTCGACACCATCCTCGACGCCCTGCGCGGCCTCGGCGCCGACATCGACGGCGATGCCCTCCCCTTCACCGTGCACGGCCACGGCGGGCTGCGTGGCGGCACGGTCACGATCGACGCGTCCGGCTCGTCGCAGTTCGTGTCCGGTCTGCTGCTGTCGGCGGCCCGCTTCGACGAGGGTGTCACCGTGCGCCACGACGGTGGCTCGCTGCCGTCGATGCCGCACATCGACATGACCGTCGAGATGCTGCGCACCGCCGGCGTCACGGTCCTGACTCCGGGCGAGAGCGGCGCCGCCGATACGTGGAAGGTGTTGCCGGGCAAGGTCGATCCCGTGGACTGGGTCGTCGAACCCGACCTGTCGAACGCGACACCGTTCCTGGCGGCAGCGGCCGTCACCGGTGGCACCGTCCGGGTGCCGCTGTGGCCGTCGCGCACCACCCAGCCCGGTGACGCGATTCGCGGCATCCTCACCGAGATGGGCGCCGACGTCTCGCTCGACGACGGCGTCCTGTCGGTCACCGGCCCGACGTCGTTGCGCGGCATCGACATCGACCTGCACGACATCGGCGAGCTCACCCCCACGGTGGCGGCGCTGGCGGCGCTGGCGGAGGGTCCGTCGGTGCTGCGCGGCATCGCGCATCTGCGCGGGCACGAGACCGACCGGCTGGCGGCGCTCGCCACCGAGATCAACAATCTCGGCGGCGCGGTCACCGAGACCGACGACGGCCTGCGCATCGAGCCGCGACCGCTGCACGGTGGACAGTGGCAGTCCTACGCGGACCACCGGATGGCGACGGCCGGCGCGATCGTCGGCCTGGTCGTCGACGACGTCCGGATCGAGGACGTCGGCACCACCGCGAAGACGCTGCCCGGCTTCGAGAACCTGTGGGCGGCAATGCTGGACGCGGCAGAATCCACGCCGGGCACCGCCGAGCAGGGAGCGCTGTCCTGAGCCGCCGGCAGTACGACGAGTCCGACGTCCGGATCCGCCCGGGCAAGGGCACCCGCCCGCGAACCAAGACCCGACCCGAGCACGCGAGCGCCGAGGAAGCCATGGTGGTGTCCGTCGACCGCGGCCGGTGGGGCTGCGTGCTCGACGGCGACCCGGACCGACCGGTGGTCACCATGCGCGCCCGCGAACTGGGTCGCACGCCGATCGTGGTCGGCGATCGGGTGAGCGTCGTCGGCGACCTGTCCGGCAAGCCGGACACCCTCGCCCGCATCGTGCGGGTGGCCGAACGCACGACCGTCCTGCGTCGCACCGCCGACGACACCGACCCGTACGAGCGGATCGTCGTCGCGAACGCGGCACAGCTGCTGATCGTCGTGGCGCTGGCAGATCCCCCGCCGCGCACCGGATTCGTCGAGCGCGCACTCGTCGCCGCGTACGTGGGCGGCCTGAAACCCGTCCTCTGCCTCACCAAGAGCGACCTGGCCACGCCCGACGAGTTCGCCGCGACGTTCGCCGACCTCGACATCCCGGTCGTCGTGGCCGGGCGGGACGATCCGATCGAACCGGTGACGGAGATCCTCGCCGGGCACCTGACCGCGCTCATCGGCCATTCCGGGGTCGGCAAGTCGACCATGGTCAACCGACTCGTGCCGGACGCGGACCGGGCGACGGGCGTGGTGTCGGGTGTCGGCAAGGGCCGGCACACGTCGACGCAGTCGGTGGCCCTGCCCCTCCCCGGTGGCGGCTGGGTGGTCGACACCCCGGGCATCCGGTCGTTCGGGCTCGCGCACATCTCCCCGGAGAACGTCGTCGACGCGTTCACCGATCTCGCTGCCGCCGCCGAGGACTGCCCCCGCGGGTGCACGCATCTCGGTCCCCCGGCCGACCCCGAATGTGCGCTGGACAGGCTCACCGGCAAGTCCGCGGGCCGCGTCGAGGCGGTGCGCCACCTGCTCGTGGCCCTGATGTCGAACGAATCCTGGGCCTGAGAGAGCCCGCCGCGACGGCTTACGGCGCGGGCGACCCCTGCGCCCGGGCCGCGAGGACACGGAACTCGTCCTCGGTGATGGCCCCGGAGTCGAGCAGCGACCGCGCCGTGGCCAACTGCTCGTCCGTCGTCGTCCCGGCCACGGTGCGGATGTAGTCGTCCTCGGCCTGCAGGTGCTCCCGTTCCGCGGCGGCCGCCCGTTGTGCCATGGCCGGGCCGCGAGCGATCAGGTACACACACGCCGAGATCACCGGCAGGACGAACAGGAAGAACACCCACACCGCCTTCACCCACCCCGACAGTCGGTGATCCCGAAACAGGTCACCGAAGATCATGATGAGCACCATCAGGTACGCCGCGAACGCGAAACAGGCGAAGACCAGCCAGAAGTACTCCCAGAATGAGTCCATTGTCCGCTCCGTTCACGAGACGATGTCGAACAGGCTCGCCACCACCAACTCTCCCACCGCACGCCACTCACGGTCCAGGAAACGGTCGCAGCGCCGCGTCGAATCGTCCCCGAACGAACGAATTCCCGGTGTGGCACGCACCGAATCGATGCGTGCCACACCGGGAATCCGGGACGGCGTGGGTTCCGAGCGCCTCTAGCGGGACAGCAGGGCGCGCAGGCCGCGGCGCTTGCCGGCCGCCTTGTTGGCCGAGACCAGTCCGTGCCGGCGGCCGGTGACCGGGTCGATCGTCGCGGTGGTGTTGCCGCCGAACTTGCGCTCCGACGCCGTCTCCGGCGCGTCGTCGGAGGTGTCCTTGAGGTACTTGTTCGGCAGCGACAGCTTGGCGATCGTGCGCCATGCCTTGGCGTACTGCACCGGCAGCGGGCCGGTGGTGTACGGCAGGTCGTACTTCTCGCACAGCGCCCGCACCTTGACCGCGATCTCGGAGTACCGGTTGGACGGCAGGTCCGGGTAGATGTGGTGCTCGATCTGGTAGCTGAGGTTGCCAGTCATGAAGTCCATGACCGGTCCGCCGGTGATGTTGGCGCTACCGAGCATCTGCCGCAGGTACCACTCGGCCTTCGTCTCGTTGTCGACATCCGCCTTCGTGAACTTCTCGGCGCCGTCGGGGAAGTGCCCGCAGAAGATGACCGCGTTGGTCCACAGGTTGCGGATGACGCCGGCCGTGAGGTTCGCCGTGAGCGTGCTCTTCCACGCCTTACCGGTCAGGGCCGGGTAGACGACGTAGTCCTTGACCGTCTGCTTCGCGATCTTGCGGCCGACTTCCTTGGCGTTCCGCTTCGTGTACTCGCGGTCGTCGCGCCCGGCCGCCACCCTGCCCAGCTCGAGCAGTTGGATCGCGATGCCGTACTCGAACAGCAGCGCCAGGATCGCGTTGTAGGCGAGGTTGCCGTAGTTGAACGGACGCCACTTCTGGTCACGGGTGACGCGCAGCAGGCCGTAGCCCACGTCGTCGTCCATGCCCAGGATGTTCGTGTACTTGTGATGCAGGTAGTTGTGGGTCTGCTTCCAGTGCGCCGACGGATCGACGTTGTCCCACTCCCAGCTCGAGGAGTGGACCTCCGGATCGTTCATCCAGTCCCACTGCCCGTGCATCACGTTGTGCCCGAGCTCCATGTTCTCGATGATCTTCGCGACGCCGAGCATGCCGGTGCCGAGCAGCCACAGGGGCCGCTTCCGGCTGCCGAACAGCACCGCACGCGCACCGATCTCGAGTCCACGCTGCAAACGGATGGTGTTGCGGACGTAGCGCGCATCGCGCTCGCCACGGGAGTCCTCGACGTCACGACGGATCGCGTCGAGCTCACGACCGAGCGCCTCGACGTCCGCATCCGTCAGATGCGCGTACTCCTTGATGTCGGTAATCGCCACGGTGCCTACCGTACCGTAAGTTACGGCACCGTAGGTTGACACCGCACAACTGTGAGACAAGTCACTTTAGACTACTTTCGCCGCCTTGCGCGGCGCTTTTCCACCCGCGCCTCGGCGTGCGCACGCAGCGCCGACAGCAGGCCGCGGTGCGGCCCGGCCGACGCGTCGACCCGCAACGTCTCGACGACCCGCGCGCCGTCGAGCCGGAACTTGCGCTCCGACGACGTCTCCGGCGCATCGTCGGACGTCCGTGTCAGGAAGCGGTCCGGCAACGCGAGCTTGTGGATCGTCCGCAGGGCCAGGAAGTACTGGCGGCTGATCGGACCCGAGGTGTACGGCAGGTCGTACTTCTCGCACAGCGCCCGCACCCGCACCGCAATCTCGGCGTACCGGTTCGACGGCAGATCCGGGAACAGGTGGTGTTCGATCTGGTAGCTCAGATTGCCCGTCATGAACGCCATCACCGGACCGGCGTCGATGTTGGCGCTGCCGAGCATCTGCCGCAGGTACCACTGCGCCCGGGTCTCGTTCTCGAACTGCTCGACGGTGAACTTCTCGGCGCCGTCCGGGAAGTGCCCGCAGAAGATCACCGCGTACGCCCACAGGTTGCGCACGAAGTTCGCGGTCGCGTTCGCGGCAAGGGTGTGCTTCCACGCCCGGCCGGTCAGCGCCGGGAACAGCACGAAGTCCTTGCCGAGCTGACGGGCGATCTTGACCGCGAACTCCTTGTTGGGCGCCGAGTTCCACTGCTTCGGGTCGACGCCCGCGAGCCGCTTCTGCGCGTCCAGGTCGTGCAGCGCGATGCCCCACTCGAACGTCGCCGCCAGGATCACGTTCGCGATCGGCTGCAGCAGGTTGATCGGCCGCCACTTCTCGTCGCGCGTCATCCGGAGGATGCCGAACCCCACATCGTCGTCCATGCCGACGATGTTCGTGTACGTGTGATGGGTGTAGTTGTGGGCGCGCTTCCAGTGCTCCGACGGACCCGTCATGTCCCACTCCCACGTCGTGGAGTGGATCTCCGGATCGTTCATCCAGTCCCACTGGCCGTGGGTGACGTTGTGCCCGAGCTCCATGTTCTCGATGATCTTGGCGAGCGAGAGCATCGCCGTGCCCGCAACCCACGCGGGCTTGCGCCGACCGGCGAAGAGCGCCGCCCGGCCCGCGAGCTCGAGCGAGCGTTGCAGCCGGATCGTGCGCCGAATGTAGCGGGCATCGCGTACGCCCCGAGACTCCTCGACATCGCGACGGATCGCGTCCAATTCGCGCCCGAGGGCGTCGATATCGGCGTCAGTGAGATGGGCGAACTCTGTGATGTCCGTGATGGCCACCGAGGTCCTCCATTGGATATGTAGATCAGATCACCGGCGTCGACGATCGACGCGAGGCTTTGGATACCGCGCAGGTACCGGCAACAACGATACGGGAAATCGGACACCTGTCGGATCGGCTGAAGCGCGGATCACACGAGGTCTCAGGCCTCGAGCGTGCAATCGCCCGCCGCGGCCGAGACACAGGTTTGGATGCGCTCGCCCTCGGCATGCTCCTTGCCGTTGCGCAGGTCCACGGCATGACCGGAGGCGATCGGAACCACACAGGTCTGACAGATCCCCATGCGGCACCCGAACGGCATCAGCACGCCGGCCTTCTCGCCCGCCTCGAGCAACGTGGTGGCGCCGTCCACCTCGATCGACTTCTCGGACCGGGCGAACGTGACGGTGCCACCGGCACCGGACAGATCGGCCCGCGACACCGCGAACCGCTCCAGGTGCAGCTTCGGCGCGATCCCCTCGCTGTCCCAGGTCTTCTCGATGTCGTCGAGCATCCCGAGCGGTCCGCACGCCCAGGTCTGCCGCTCACGCCAGTCGGGACACACCTCGTCGAGCTCGGACAGCTCGAACTTGCCCTTGGAACGCGTGTGCCGGACGTGGCAGTGGAACGACGGGTGCGCCTTCTCCAGTTCGGCGAGTTCCTCACCGAACATCACGGCCTCCTCGGTGGGAGCCGAGTGGATGTGGACGACGTCGGGCAGCTCGCCGCGCCGGTTCATCGTCCGCAGCATCGACATCACCGGAGTGACGCCACTGCCCGCGGTCAGGAACAGGATCTTCTCCGGCGGCGGCTCCGGCAGCGCGAAGTTTCCGGTGGGCGCGGCGAGGCGCACGACCGTCCCGGAGGGCACGCCGGTCACCAGGTGACTGGACAGGAAGCCCTCGGGCATCGCCTTGACGGTGATCGAGATCAGCTTGCGGTCGACGTTCGGAGCCGACGTGAGCGAGTAGGACCGCCAGTGCCACCGGCCGTCCACATGGATGCCGATGCCGACGTACTGGCCGGGCTGGTAGGAGAAGTCGAAGCCCCATCCCGGCTTGATCACCAGCGTCGCCGAGTCGGCCGTCTCTGGCCGGACCTCGACGATGCGTCCCCGCAGTTCACGCGCGGACCACAGGGGGTTCACCAGATGCAGGTAGTCGTCGGGAAGCAACGGCGTGGTCAATCGGGTGACGGCACCACGCACCACGTTCGCCACGGACCGGTTCGAGCCCGCGACCCTTGCCGCCGGCGCCTCGATCCAGCTCTTCAGTCCCATCCGACCTCCATCTCGCACTTTGCGCGTACGACCAGCGTAGATCATGAGGCTACGGTGGCGTAAGTTACGGCCGAGTAGTAAGACGGGCTAACGACTCGTCGGGCGGATTCGCCGCGGGTCAGAGTAGCTCGAGCAGGAAGGGAAGCTCCTGCGTCGCGTACCACGCGAGTTCGTGATCCTCGGCGTCACCGAGCACGAACTCCGCATCCGGATCCCCGAGATCGGCGGCATCTACGACCTGCGCGGCCTTCGCGATGTCGGACTCCGCCTCCTCCAGATCGACATGCACCGACGCCACCTGGGACAACACGAGCACATCCGCCAGACGCACGACGGCGTCGTCCAGATCGGGCCGCAGCTTGACGTCCTCGACATCGGCGGCAATCACGGCCCGCCGGGGCAGGGGCGCGCTCTCCCGAGCGTCACCGCCGTCGCCCTCGTCATCGCCGTCACCCGCGTCGGACGCGGCGGCCGCGATCAACCGCAGCGAGGCCCGTGCGGCCTCCGCCATCGCCACCTCGGCAAGCTCCTCGTCGTCACCCGAGTGGTACGCCTCCCGCAGCGCCGGGGTCACCGCGAACGCGGTCCGGCTCACCGGGGACAACTCCCGCTCGGCGACCAACTGCCGCAGCATCGGGATGGTGGCGGGAATGTAGACCCTCATGCCCGACCTCCGGCCGCTTGTGTCCGTACCGACCGCGATTCCGACTCAGCCACTGGCTTCCACCAACTCCTCGAGAGACTCGTGCAACGACGCGGCGACCACGTCCACATCGGTCATGGCGTCGCGATCCGCATTCAAACCGTAGTGGACGTATCCGTCGTACGACGTCAGCGCGATGCTCAGCGCCTGATTCTCCAGCAGCGGCGACACCGGGTACATCTCGACCATCCGCATGCCGGCCAGGTACAGCGGGATCTGCGGCCCGGGCGCATTGGTCACCATCACGTTGAACATGCGCTGCGACAGACCGCTCGCGACCCGCGCTCCGCGAGCGTGCAACGCCGCCGGCGCGAATCCCGACAGCCGGATCATCGTCCGCGCCGTCACCTGCCGACTCTGCCGCGCGAACGCCTCCGTCGCATGCGCCACATGCGAGAGCCGCACCACCGGATTAGGCTCGCCCACAGGAAGATCCACCAGAAACGACGACGCACGGGCCTGCGGGAGACCGACCTCGTCGTCGCCGCACAGGTCGACGACGCTCGTCCCGTTCGTCCCCGGCCCGGCGTCACAGATCGACACCGGCACCAGCGCCCGAACGGTGGTCGCCTCCGACACCGGTTCCCCGCGGGACAGCAGCCAGGTCCGCATCGCGCCTGCAACCACCGTGAGGACGACGTCGTTGATGGTGCAGCCGTGACGGGCACGGAGTTCGCGGTACCGCTCGAGGTCGGTCCGCGCCACCGCGAACCGCCGGTTGCGGGAGATGGGCGCATTGAGCGGGCTCGACGGGGCCGGTTGGGCCGCGGTCCGGACCAGTGCAGCGATCTTCCCGACCGTGTCGGCCGCCTCGTCGACGACGGACGACATGTCCCCCAGGGTCATCCGCAACGTCTGGACACCCTCCCTCGGCTGCGACACCAGTTTCGCGAGGGCGCCCGCCACCAGAGCCGCCTCACTCGGCGCCGGTTCGGGCATCCACAGGTCGTCGACCGCCGGCACCGGCGCGGGGTCCTCGTCGAGCAGTACCTGACTGATCTCGAGCGCCTGCTCCCCGTCCACCAGCGCCGAGTGCGACGTGGTGAACACCGCGCACCGGTTGTCCGCCAACCCCTCGACCACGTACATCTCCCACAACGGCCGGGTCGTGTCGAGCGGTCGGGACGTCAACCGCGCCACCAGATCGTGCAACTGCGCGTCGGTGCCCGGCGACGGCACCGCCGACCGTCGGACGTGGTAGGTGATGTCGAAGTCGGGGTCGTCGACCCAGACCGGGCGCGCGAACCCGAACGCGATCTCGCGCACCTTCCGGCGGTAGCGCGGAACCAGATGCAGCCGGCTCTCGATCAGCCGCAACACGGCCTCGAAGTCCAGCCCCGTTTCGGGCAACTGCAGGATCGCGAGCGAACCCAGGTGCATGGGTGTGTTGCTCGCATCGAGAAAGTAGAACGACGCGTCCTGCGTCGTCAGCCTGGTCGCTCCGGCCACCTATCGCCCCCTGCCTTCGGATCCCTCGACCGCAGGATCCCCGCCGCCCGAATCGCGGCAGATTCCCGAATCGAGAAGTATCGCAATCTCTTCCACCGCCGCCACCGCGTCGACGTGGTGCACCCCCACCATGCCCGCTGCGGCGGCCGCACGCACGTTCCCCGCGAGATCGTCGACGAAAACGCATTCGAACGGTGCGAGCCCGAGCCGGGCCGCGGTCAACTCGTAGATCCGCCGATCCGGTTTCGCGATGCCCACGTCCCCCGACAGCACCACCTCGTCCACGAAGGACCCCGCCAGATCACGCAGGCGCCGGGCTCCCGGGCCACCGGGGTCGTTGCTGAGGATCGCGGTGCGAATGCCCCGCCGGCGCGCGTCCACGACGACGCCGGCCATCAGTTCGGCGTCCGCGCCGGGCCCCCCCAGCACCCCGCCGAAGTCCAACACCAGTCCGCGCACACGCTCAGCCTAGAACTCGCCGCGCACTCCGGCGACACGGACGACACGGACGACACGAAGCCGGCCGAATCCGATCCGGCGTACCCCTCGCTTTTCGGATCCGCACGTGCCATGCTGTCCGCCAGATTCCGTACCTCTCCGCGGAGTCGACCTGCACCACCCGTCGACACGTGTGTATCGGCACCCGCCGCGTCCCGGCGAGCGCGCGATACCGGAGAGGCCAGATCATGACCACACCGCACCGGTTCCTGTCCCGCGCACCGCAATGCGAGCCGCCCGCATCCGAGGCCCCGGGGTATTCGGCGTGCCCGCCCGCGCCGCGTCCGTCGGCGCTCCGCGCGCCGACACGCTCACCGCACGACGGCCGCTCGTCGCGCCGGACACCGGCAACCCCACCCGATTCGGGTGCATCACCCGACGCGCGGCGGTTCGCCGAGAGTGCGCTACGCCTGACGCTCGAAGTCCTCGACCGCCGCCGCACCCCGGCCCAGCTCCGTCCGATCGTCACCCCCACCGTGCTGGACCTCGTGAACGCACTCACGCGCTCCACCCCGGCCGGCAGCAGGCTGGGGACGGCCGCACTCGCTCGTGTGCGGGTGCAACCGGTTCATGTGAACGCGTCCGACGTGTTCGAGGTCTTCGAGGTGTTCGGCACCTACAACCGCGGCAGCCGGGTGTTCGCCGTCGCCGCGCGTATCGAACGCGGCAACGGCAGACACCCGGCCGGCTGGGCGATCACTTCACTGCGGATCGCCTGAGGTCAGCGTCAGCGCTTGCGCTTGGAGCGCGGAGCCTTCTTCGCCTTCGCATCCTGGCGGGCGGCGTCACGCCGCTCGCGGCGCGTGCCCGCGCCCCCGTCCTGCTCGTCGACGGACCTGCTGACCTGGGCGTTGCCGTCCTCGGCCGGGCCGGAGAAGGTGAGCCCACGCGGCTGCATCTCGTCCAGGCCCTTCGCCTTGAGCGCCGAGGGAGCCGCCGAGCGGGCCGCGTCCTGGGCCGCCTGCTCGGACGGCAGCGGCTGTGCCGACTTGGTCAGCGAAGGTCCGCCACCGGCCGCGGCCGCCGCCGAGGCGGCGGTGACGCTCACCGCAGAGCCGCCGCCCTGCGGGGTTCCGGCCTCCACCTGGAGGTTGAACAGGAACCCGACCGACTCCTCCTTGAGGCCCTCGAGCATCGCGATGAACATGTCGTAGCCCTCGCGCTGGTACTCCACCAGCGGATCGCGCTGCGCCATCGCGCGCAGACCGATGCCCTCCTTGAGGTAGTCCATCTCGTAGAGGTGCTCACGCCACTTGCGGTCCAGCACCGACAGCAGCACGCGGCGTTCGAGCTCACGCATCCCGCCGGCGCCGGCGATCTCGTCGATCTGCTGCTCACGCTTGGCGTACGCGTCCCGGGCGTCCGCCAGCAGCGCCTCGAGCAGTTCCTCACGCCCCAGGTCCGACTCGCCGGCATCGGCCGCGCCCACGAGCTCGTCGTGGTCGATACCCACCGGGTACAACGTCTTCAGGGCCGTCCACAGCTGGTCCAGATCCCAGTCCTCGACATAGCCCTCGGCGGTGGCGCCGTTGACGTACGCGGTGACCACGTCCGTGATCATCGACTCGACCTGGCCTTCGAGGTCCTCGCCCTCGAGGATGCGGCGACGCTCCTCGTAGATGACGGTGCGCTGCTTGTTCATCACCTCGTCGTACTTGAGGACGTTCTTGCGGATCTCGTAGTTCTGCTGCTCGACCTGCGTCTGCGCGCTCTTGATCGCCTTCGAGACCATCTTGGCCTCGATCGGGACGTCGTCGGGCAGATTCAGTCGCGTCATGATCGACTCGAGAGCCGCACCGTTGAAGCGCCGCATCAGCTCGTCACCGAGCGACAGGTAGAAGCGCGACTCACCGGGATCGCCCTGACGACCGGAACGACCACGCAGCTGGTTGTCGATACGACGGGACTCGTGCCGCTCGGTCCCGAGCACGTACAGGCCGCCGGCGGCCCGCACCTTCTCCGCGTCCTCCTTGACCTCGGCCTTGACCTTGGTGAGGACACCGTCCCACGCGGCCTCGTACTCTTCGGGGCTGTGCACCGGGTCGAGGCCCTGCTTGCGCAGCACGAGGTCGGCGATGATGTCGGGGTTGCCGCCGAGCACGACGTCGGTGCCACGGCCGGCCATGTTGGTCGCGACGGTCACCGCGCCCGAGCGCCCCGCCTCGGCGATGATCGTCGCCTCCTGCTCGTGGAACTTGGCGTTGAGCACGTTGTGGGCCACGCCGCGCTTGGTGAACTGCTTCGACAGGTACTCCGAGCGCTCGACGCTGGTGGTACCGATCAGCACCGGCTGGCCGTTCTGATGCCGCTCGACGACGTCGTCGACGACGGCGTCGAACTTGGCTTCCTCGGTCTTGTAGATCAGGTCGCCGTTGTCCACCCGGAGCAGCGGACGGTTGGTCGGGATCGGGATCACGCCCAGGCCGTACGTCTGGTGCAGCTCGGCGGCCTCGGTCTCGGCCGTACCCGTCATGCCCGACAGCCGGTCGTACAGGCGGAAGTAGTTCTGCAGCGTGATCGTGGCGAGAGTCTGGTTCTCGGCCTTGATCTCGACGCGTTCCTTGGCCTCGATCGCCTGGTGCATGCCCTCGTTGTAGCGGCGCCCCACCAGCACACGGCCGGTGAACTCGTCGACGATGATGACCTCACCGTCACGGACGATGTAGTCCTTGTCCCGCTGGTACAACTCCTTGGCCTTGATGGAGTTGTTGAGGTAGCTCACGAGCGGCGAGTTCGCGGCCTCGTAGAGGTTGTCGATGCCCAACTGGTCCTCGACGAACTCGACACCGGCCTCGTGGACACCGATGGTGCGCTTACGGATGTCCACCTCGTAGTGGACGTCCTTCTTCAGCAGCGGCGCGATCCGCGCGAACTCGCTGTACCACTTGCTGGACGCATCGGCCGGGCCCGAGATGATCAGCGGGGTGCGGGCCTCGTCGATGAGGATCGAGTCGACCTCGTCGACCACGGCGAAGTTGTGGCCCCGCTGCACCAGGTCGTCGAGAGTGTGCGTCATGTTGTCACGCAGGTAGTCGAAACCGAACTCGTTGTTGGTCCCGTACGTGATGTCGGCGGCGTAGGCCTTGCGACGCTGCGCGGGCGTCATGCCGGACAGGATGACGTCGACCTCGAGCCCCAGGAAGCGGTGGACACGGCCCATCCACTCCGAGTCTCGCTTGGCGAGGTAGTCGTTGACGGTGACGACGTGGACACCGTCCCCGGAGATCGCGTTGAGGTACGCCGGCAGCACACAGGTCAGGGTCTTGCCCTCACCGGTCTTCATCTCCGCGACATTGCCGAAGTGCAGCGCCGCACCGCCCATGACCTGGACGTCGAAGTGGCGCTGGCCGAGCACACGGCTCGCGGCCTCCCGTGCCACGGAGAACGCCTCGGGCAGCATCTCGTCGAGCGTCTCGCCATCGGCGTAACGCTTGCGGAACTCGTCGGTCTTGGCCCGGAGTTGTTCGTCCGACAGCGTCTCCACCTCGGGAGAGAGGGAGGAGACATGGTCAGCGATGTGCTTGAGCCGCTTGACCATGCGACCTTCACCTACACGGAGCAGCTTCGATAGCGACAGTGACGGCACGGTCCTCTTTGTCCTCAATCCTCGGTGTCAACTAATGACAAACGTAATGACAAACGGAATCCGGCTGAGGTCGGGTGACCCCAGCCGGATCCCATGGTATGCGCAATCAAGGTCGGGCGAGTAGACCGACCTTCTGCTCACGTCACGCCAGACGTATCAATCCGTAGTCGAACGCGTGGCGGCGATACACGACGGAGGGCCGATCGGTCTCCTTGTCGTGGAACAGATAGAAGTCGTGCCCGACCAGTTCCATCTCGTACAGCGCGTCGTCGACGGTCATCGGCTCGGCGGAGTGGACCTTCGTGCGCACGATCTGGCCGGGGCCGGGTGGAGCCTCGCCGTCCAGTGACAGATCGCGATCGATCGCCAGCGAGTCGTCCTGTGCCAGCGCGGCCGTGGCCTGCGCGACGGAGACCGGGGTCTTCTCACCGTAGTGGACCTTGCGGCGATCCTTGGTCCGACGCAATCGGCTTTCCAGCTTGGCAGTCACGGATTCGAATGCCGCGTAGAAACTGTCCGCGCTCGCTTCGGCGCGGGCGACAGGCCCCTTGCCGCGGGCCGTGATCTCGACTCGCTGGCAACTCTTCGCCTGTCTGCGATTGCGTTCGTGCTGGAGTTCCACATCGAAGTGGAAGATGGTGGGATCGAAGCGCTCGAGTCGTGCGAGCTTCTCGGAAACGTAGACCCGGAAATGTTCCGGAACTTCCACGTTGCGTCCTTTGACGACGATTTCGGCGTTGTTCACGCCCGTAGTGCTTGGCGCCTCCGCGATGGCGGTGTCTTCGGTGTCTTCGTCGACGAAAACCGAGGCTTGCGTAGGGGTCGTCACTCGTACCTCCCGATAAACGGCCGGCTCACATTGATGGAGACCGGCGAGTTCGATCTCGACCGGGCGGGGAACCACCCGGCTCAGAACGTGAAATATCACCTCCCACCTGTGTCTTCGGGTGTGAACGCGACGCTAGTACGTAACCGCGCGGTGTGCCACTGTTCAGCCATATTTCACCGGTGTGTCGTCGACGACATCCGCTCCGATCGCACGGTTTCGGCGGGGCCCGCACCCGGCTCGGGGAGCCCCCCGGGCGGCGCCGGAATTGTCTGATCATGCCGCCGCGACCACCAGCACCGCTCCGACCTGCACACCTTCGGACCCGAGCACCCGAACCGCCTCCGCCGAGGTCGCCCCGGTGGTGACGACGTCGTCCACGAGAACGACTTCGGCGCCCGTGCGACCGAGTCGGACGATCTCGTCGCGCCGGGCCGCCGACAGCCGGACCCGGCCCGCCAGATTGTCCTGCCGCTGCCCGGCCGACAGCCCGACGGAGTCACGCACCCCCCGCCGCATCGACAGTGCCGGACACACCCGGCACCCGGACTCCAACAGACGCGCAGCGGCCTGCGCGGACCGGAGCATCGGATCCCCGCCCCGTGCGCGCGCCGTGCGGGCCCGCGTCGGGGCCGGAACGAGCACCAGCGGCGCCAACTGCGGCGGATCCAACTCACCCCACCGCCGCAGCGTGTCGACCGCGTCCGCGAGCGCGGCACCCAACGGCGCCGCCAGGTCGCGGCGGCCCCGTTCCTTCGCCGCGATCACCGCACGACGGCGAGGACCCCCGTACGGCCCCAGCGTCCACACCGGCACGCCGGGGTCCACGCGCGGGTGCACCGCAACCGGGTCGTCCGACAGAGCGCGCCGGCACCGCTCGCACCAGCCCACACCGGGTTCGCCGCAGCCCCCGCACTCGGCGGGGAGGATCAGGTCGAGGAGTGCGCGCATGCCGGGAGTGTGCCCCGCTCCCCCGACAGGAACCGCGGGGCGCGACCGCCGTCCGCGGCGAAGGT
This sequence comes from Prescottella defluvii, assembly GCF_000738775.1. Classification (GTDB taxonomy): domain Bacteria; phylum Actinomycetota; class Actinomycetes; order Mycobacteriales; family Mycobacteriaceae; genus Prescottella; species Prescottella defluvii. Next base: position 44,425 of record NZ_JPOC01000016.1, on the reverse strand, counting down.
CAGCCCGGCAGCACCGGGATCGCGTTCATCCCGGTCAGGCCGGGAACCTCACGCCAGTACCGGTCACCAGCCGGATCGTTGTTGTTGAGCTGGAACACCGCTCGCGAGTCCGCGACGTACTCGGTGGTCGACGTCGCATCCACCGCCAGCACCGGGGTGGTGAGATTGCGGCTCGGCAACGAGTCCATCCGCGAACCGTCGACCGCCAACTGCACGACCGGAATGTCCGAGCCCGAACGGACCACGACCACCGTGTCCGCGGTACTCCAGTCGAGTGACACCGCGGGACCGCCGAGACCGTTCGCCACGGCGCGCGGATTGGTGAGCGAGAACTCGCCGTCCGGCTGCCGCACCACCGTCGCCACGTAGACCTTGCCGTCGACGATGAGCGCCGCCCGGACCCCGTCCCGGGACAGCCGCAGCTCGGTGATCGGCCCGCCGAGCGCGCTGATCGCACCGATCTCGACGTTCGTCGTCGTGAGCTTCCCGGTGCCGGTTTCGCGCACCACCCGCACCACCGTCGAGCCGTTGATCGCGGCCCACACGGTGGAGCCGTCGAACGCCCATGTCGGCCGGGTGATCGACTGCGCCTCGAGCGCGGTCGCCACGTTCCCGTCGTAGGTGCCCACGACCAGTGCGGTCTGCGGCTCCGGCGCGGGTCGCCGTGTCTCGGCCACCGCCGCCACCAGCGTCCCGTCCCGCGACAACGCGATCGACCGGAGGTTGTCCGACGCACCGAAGTATCCGGGGACCGGCGCCGCCACCCCGTCGTTCACGGAGACCAGCCCACCGCCGCGCAACGCGTGGAGGCCGACGCTGGCGCTGGACGTCGCGAGCGGGTTCAGCGACGCCACATCCGCCGTCGTCCACCCCTCGGTGTACCGCTCGTCGAGCGGCTGACCGTCGGCCAACAGGACGTACGGGCCGGAGATGTCGGCGCCCGCCAACGTCCAGATCACCTGTGCGGCAAGGAGCTCGCGTGACTGCGTGTTCATCCGCCCGAGGCCCTGGAAGTCGACGCGGACACCGCCCAGCCCCACTCCGACCTGGGACGGTCGGCCGTCGGCCTTGGTGATGGTGCCGAGCACCGAGACCCCCGAGCCCAGTTCGTTGCGCACCGCACCGGCGAGCGACGGTTTGGGTCCGTCGATGAGAAGACCGATCAGTTGCGTCACCATCTGGTCCGGGCTCGCCGCGATCCACCGCGGGTCTGGAACGACCGTCTGCGCCGTCGGGTCGAGGAAGTACAGCGACTTGCGCTGATACGAGTTGAGGAACTGCGGACGATCCATGATCACACCGTTGGGCAGTTCGTCGATCCGCCACTCACCGTCCACCTTGGCCCAGCTGAACTTGGCCTCGAACGTGCCCTCCTGCGCCTGGTACAGCCCCCCGGGCTCGAGCTGACCGACCCGGTTGGCGCGGATCGTGTAGACCGCGCGGTCGGCGGTGCGGGACTCGAGGATGAGATCGATCTTGTCGACGATCGTCGCGCTCGCGGCATCGTCCCAGCGCGCCGACATGTCCTTGGTCAGGTACTGCCGGGCAGCAAGATGCCGATTGGCCGGGTCGGTGCTGGCCTTGACGAAGTCGCGCAGCAGCAGATCCGGCTCACGCCCGGGGGCCGGCGCCTCCACGCTGGTGCTGACCGGAGCCCGCTCGATCGTCCCGATCGCCTGCGGCGTCGACGAGTCCGGCAGGTTCGCACAGCCCGCCGTGCCGAGCAACAGCGCAACCAGCGCCGCAGCCGCCAGGGCTGTCCGGGAGCGCCGCATCCGTACACCGGTCACGACTCACGCTCCCGGACCCGGGGCACCGTCGGGGACTCGTCGGGATCCGGCTGCACCGGATCGGCCGTGACCGGCCCATCCGGCGTGGCCGCCGCGTCAGGTGCCGCGGGGGGCGCCTCGGTGGGTGCCTCGGTGGGTGCCTCGCGGGGTGCCGTCGGCTCGGGCGGCGGCTGGCCCTGGACGAGCTTCCGGGTCGCCGGCTTCAGCGGGAGCGGACTCCGCGTGACCTTGCGCCCACGCACCCGCGGCAGCGTCAGCCGGAAACACGCTCCCTCGCCGAGTTCGCCCCAGGCTTCGAGCGTGCCGTTGTGCAGATTCGCGTCCTCCACGCTGATCGCCAAACCGAGCCCGGTTCCGCCGGACCGCCGGACGCGGGACGGATCCGACCGCCAGAACCGGTTGAACACCAGCTTCTCCTCCCCAGGGCGCAGTCCCACGCCCTGGTCACGCACGATGAAGGCGGCCGCGTCGTCGTCCGCCCGCAACCGCAGCAGGACGGGCTTGCCCTCGCCGTGGTCGATCGCGTTCGCGAGCAGGTTCCGCAGGATGCGCTCCACGCGGCGCGGATCGACCTCCGCGATCACCGCCTCCTCCGGCAGATCCACGATCAGTTCGGTCGACGTCTCCTTCGCGAGGTGGCGGACCGTGGAGATCGCGGCACGCGCACACATCCGCAGATCCAGCTGCTCGGCCGCCAGTTCCGCGACACCGGCGTCGTGCCGGGAGATCTCGAGCAGGTCCCCGAGCAGACTCTCGAACCGGTCCAGCTCGGCCACGAGGAGCTCGGACGACCGCTTCAGGATGGGGTCGAGTTCGTCGCTGCTGTCGTGGATGAGGTCCGCGGCCATCCGGACCGTGGTGAGCGGGGTCCGCAGCTCGTGGCTCACGTCCGAGGTGAAGCGCTTCTGCAGATTGCCGAACTCCTCGAGCTGGGTGATCTGCTTCGACAGGCTCTCGGCCATCTCGTTGAACGACATCGCCAGCCGGGCCATGTCGTCCTCGCCGCGGACGGGCATGCGTTCCTTGAGCCGGCCGTCCGCGAACCGCACCGCGATCCGGGACGCCGACCGGATCGGCATGACGACCTGACGCGCAACCAGCATCGAGATCGCGGCGAGCAGCACCGCCAGCACCGCGCCACCGATCAGCATCGTGCCGCGCACCAGTGACAGGCTGCGGTCCTCGCTCGCGAGCGGGAACACCAGGTACAGCTCGAGCGTCGAGATGTCCGACGCGGTGGGGCTGCCGATGATCAGCGCCGGACCCGAATACCCGTTGGGGTCGGACACCGTCGCGAACTGGTAGCTGATCTGGTTCGCCCGAACGAAGTCGCGCAGGCTCGTCGGGATCTGGTTGGCGGGCCCACTCGTCGTCGGCGCCCGCGGGCCGTCTCCGGGGACGATGAGCACCGGATCGAAGGTACCTGCGGATCCGGAGGTCTGGCCACCGTCGGGCTGGCGGTTCGTCAGCGCGAGGCGGGCGGCGTCGAGCCGCACCTGGAGGGATCCGCTGTCGTCGGCGCCGGCGAGCTGCGCCTCGACGGTGCTCCGCGCACGATCGAGTTCCTCGGTCGCGGCAGTGATCTTCGCTTCCAGGAGGCGATCGGTGATCTGACTGGTCAGCACCACGCCGAGAATCGTGATCACGATCAGCGACAGCGACAGCGTCGACACGACGACGCGAAGCTGCAGGGACCGGCGCCAGGAGTGGGCAAGCCAGTTGCCGCACGCCCGACACCAGCGGATCAGCGGCGAGAAAGCCCGATTGGCTCGCCGCCGGTTCCGGCGGGCACCGATCACGGCGGTCCGGCCTTGTAGCCGCCCCCCCTGACAGTAAGCACCACCTCGGGATTCTCGGGATCCTTCTCGACCTTGGCGCGCAGTCGCTGGACGTGCACGTTCACCAGTCGGGTGTCGGCCGCGTGGCGGTATCCCCAGACCTGCTCGAGCAGGACCTCGCGGGTGAACACCTGCCGCGGCTTGCGCGCCAGGGCGACGAGCAGGTCGAATTCGAGCGGCGTGAGCGAGATGAGCGCGTTGTCGCGCGTCACCTTGTGCGCCGGCACGTCGATCATGATGTCGCCGATGCTCAGGACCTCCGCCGGTTCCTCCTCGGTGCGACGCAACCGAGCGCGCACCCGGGCAACCAGTTCCTTCGGCTTGAACGGCTTCATGATGTAGTCGTCCGCGCCGGACTCGAGGCCCAGGACCACGTCGACCGTGTCCGTCTTGGCGGTGAGCATGACGATCGGGACACCCGATTCGGCCCGCAGCACCCGGCACACGTCGATACCGTTCATGCCCGGCAGCATGAGGTCGAGGAGCACCAGATCCGGTCGGGTCTCACGAACGGCCGACAGCGCCTGGCTTCCGTCACCGACCACGAAGGGTTCGAATCCCTCACCGCGGAGCACGATGGTGAGCATCTCGGCGAGTGCCGTGTCATCGTCGACAACCAGAATCCTTGGCTTCATATCCCTATCGTTACATCTCTGAGGCTGCTAAATGCGGAAAGGCGCGTTCACTGCCGCGGCGTGCCGCTCAATGAGCCCGTCCCGACACCCGGGACTACCGGGCCGTGTCGCGCCGCTCATGCAAGAGTGCCAGTTTATCGGCGAGCGCGCCCGGATCGACATCGGGCGCGACCGACCACCACAGCGAGTTCCAGTCCGCCGCGGCCAGTTCCCGGTACACCTGCCCGGTGCGGGCCTGCAGGGCGCTGTCCTTCTCGTAGGCGTCGAGTGCGCGTGAGGCGTCCGCGGCCCCGCGCGCACGCGCGCGCTCCTCCGCGAGCGCGACGGGCACGTCGAGATACATCTGCAGGTCGGGCCGCGGCAGACCGAGCCGGTCGAACTCGAGTTCCTCGATCCACGTGACGAACTCGCCGTCACCGTGCTGATGCAACCGGGCCGCGCCGTACGCGGCGTTGGAGGCGACGTAGCGGTCCAGGATCACCACGTCGTGGCTCGCGACCAGCTCCCGGAGCCGAGGTGCGGCCCCGGCCCGGTCGAGCGCGAACATCACCGCCATCGCGTGGACCGACTCGCTGAGATCGCCGTGCGCCCCCTTGAGCGCCTCCGACGCGAGATCGGCGTGGATCGACGCGCCGTAGCGGGGGAAGTCGAGCGTGGCGACCGTCAGACCGTCCTGCTCGAGCTGCGTGACGACCTTGCCGACCAGCGTCCGTTTCCCGGCGCCGTCGAGCCCTTCCAGAGCGATCAGAATTCCCACGGGCACCACACTAGGCAGCGGCGCTGCCCGTGCGCACTTCGGTAGTAGCCACCACCAGAAGTGCGCACGGGCGCGAAGCCCCCTAGTAGCGGTAGTGCTCCGGCTTGTACGGGCCCTCGACGTCGACGCCGATGTACTCGGCTTGATCCTTCGTCAGCTTGGTGATCGAGCCACCGAGCGCCTCGACGTGGATCTTCGCGACCTTCTCGTCGAGGTGCTTGGGCAGACGGTAGACCTCGTTGTCGTACTCCTCCGGCTTGGTCCACAGCTCGATCTGCGCGATCGTCTGGTTCGCGAACGAGTTCGACATCACGAACGACGGGTGACCGGTGGCGTTGCCGAGGTTCAGCAGACGTCCCTCGGACAGCACGATGATCGAGTGGCCGTCGGCGAAGGTGAACTCGTCGACCTGCGGCTTGATGTTGATCCGCGTGACATCACCGGCGCGCTCGAGGCCCGCCATGTCGATCTCGTTGTCGAAGTGACCGATGTTGCCCAGGATCGCCTGGTGCTTCATCTGCTTCATGTGCTCGAAGGAGATGATGTCCTTGTTGCCGGTGGCCGTGATGACGATGTCGGCCTCGCCGATGAACTCCTCGACGGTCTTGACGTCGTAGCCGTCCATCATCGCCTGCAGCGCGTTGATCGGGTCGATCTCGGTGACGGTGACACGGGCGCCCTGACCGCGCAGCGCCTCCGCGCAGCCCTTGCCGACGTCGCCGTAACCGCACACCAGCGCGGCCTTGCCGCCGATGAGGACGTCGGTGCCGCGGTTGATGCCGTCGAGCAGCGAGTGGCGGGTGCCGTACTTGTTGTCGAACTTGCTCTTGGTGACCGAGTCGTTGACGTTGATCGCCGGGAACGCCAGCTCACCGGCGGCGGCGAACTGGTACAGGCGCAGGACGCCGGTGGTGGTCTCCTCGGTGACACCCTTGACCGACTCGGCGATCGCGGTCCACTTGCCGCCGTCGGCCTCGAGCGACTTGCGCAGCAGCGCCAGGAACACCTTGTACTCGTCCGAGTCGTGCTCGTCGTCGGTGGGCGGGACGACGCCGGCCTTCTCGTACTGCGCGCCGCGCAGCACCAGCATCGTGGCGTCGCCACCGTCGTCGAGAATCATGTTCGCGGTGCTGCCGGGCCAGGTGAGCATCTGCTCGGCCGCCCACCAGTACTCCTCGAGGGTCTCGCCCTTCCACGCGAAGACGGGGACACCCTTGGGCTCCTCGACGGTGCCGTGCGGGCCGACGACGATGGCCGCGGCGGCGTGGTCCTGCGTCGAGAAGATGTTGCACGACGCCCAGCGCACCTCGGCACCGAGAGCCGTCAGGGTCTCGATCAGGACCGCAGTCTGGATGGTCATGTGCAGCGAACCGGAGATGCGAGCACCCTTGAGCGGCAACACGTCTGCGTACTCCCGACGCAGCTCCATCAGACCGGGCATCTCGTGCTCGGCCAGCCGGATCTCCTTGCGACCGAACTCGGCGAGCGAAAGATCCGCCACCTTGAAATCGATACCGTTGCGGTGCTCGGCCACGGGTGCCGCTGAAGCTGAGGACGTCATGTGTCTCTCCTGTTCACTGTCTGGAATGACACCCAGGTTATCGGGTAGGCGATCCACCCGGGGACGTGCCGTACCCCGTCAGACGTGTGCGACGACGTCGACGAACGGCGCCAGCAGGGCGGCGAGGTCGCGTGCATCGTCACCGTCGGACGCCGGCGGCATCGAGACGTAGCTCAACGCGACCCGCACCACACCCCGGGCGAGGATCGCCGAATCGTCCTCCGACGCCTGAATCCAGCTCCGCCGGAACGTCTCCGCCAGCCGCCCCGACGCCCGCTCGATGAGCGGCGCGCTGTCGGTCGTGACGATCCGCAGCAGATCCGGCTTGGCCGCACCAGTCCGCAAGGAGCACACCAGCGGGTCGTCGGCGCTCGCGTGGAAGAACGCGGTGAACCCGTCGACGAGAGCCGCCCGGGCATCCCCGACGTGCGCGTACACCGCGGCCGCCACCGCGTCGACGAAGCGGTCGACCAGCTGCAGTGCGTATCCCTCCGCGAGGCCCTGCCGCGATCCGAACTCGTTGTACAACGTCTGCCTGCTGATCCCCGCGACCGCGGCGACGTCGGTCATCGTCACCTTCGACCAGTCCCGCTCGAGCAGCAGGTCGCGGACGGCGCCGAGGATCGATTCGCGCAGCAGCAGCCGCGAGGCCTCCTGGTAGGGCACGCGGGGTTGCAGCTCGGTCATGCCACCGACCCTAGTGACACCGCGCGGCCGCCTGCACCCGGCACACCCGTCAGCTCCGCTCGACCTCGACCATGAAGAAGTCCTCCTTGGCCGCGCCGCAATCCGGGCAGCTCCAGTCGTCGGGGATGTCCTCCCAGCGCGTACCGGGGGCGATGCCCTCGTCGGGCCAGCCCGCCGCCTCGTCGTACTCGAAGCCGCACTGTGCACACTGGTAGAGCTTGTAGTCGTTCACGATCACCCTCCTACGGGTTCGAAGTCGATCTTCTCGCGGACGCCGCAGTCGGGGCAGCACCAGTCGTCGGGCACCGCGTCCCACGCCGTCCCGGCCGGGAATCCCTCCCGTGGGGCGCCGACGGACTCGTCGAACACGAACTCGCACACGGGACACCGATACATGCTCATGCCGCTCCCCCGTGTGCCGCGAGCAGCTTCGCCCGCTTGCTCGGCTGCAGGTTGACCTTCGTGATGTCGCCGTCGTAGTGCGCGAGGACCCGGCGGTCCATCACCGCCCGCCACAACGGCGGCACGTACGCGAGCATGATCATGCTGGCGTAGCCGCTGGGCAGATTCGGCGCAGTGTCCATGCTGCGCAACGTCTGATAGCGCCGCGTCGGGTTCGCGTGGTGGTCACTGTGGCGCTGCAGGTGGTACAGGAAGATGTTGGTGCAGAGGTGGTCGCTGTTCCAGCTGTGTGCCGGAGTGCAGCGCTCGTAGCGTCCGCTCTCGGTGCGTTGCCGGAGCAGGCCGTAGTGCTCGAGGTAGTTCACCGTCTCGAGCAGCGTGAATCCGACAACGGCCTGCAGCAACAGGAACGGGGCCACCTCCCACCCGAAGATCGCGATCATCGCGCCGAACAGCACGACCGACATCAACCACGCATTGAGGACGTCGTTGCCGATCGTCCACGGCCCCTTGCCGAGCCGGTCGAGCCGCGCCTTCTCGAGCGCCCACGACGACCGCAGACTCCCCCACACGCTGCGCGGCAGGAAGGCCCAGAAGCTCTCGCCCAGCCGGGAACTGGCGGGATCCTCCGGGGTCGCGACCCGGACGTGGTGTCCACGGTTGTGCTCGATGTAGAAGTGCCCGTAGAAGGACTGCGCGAGCGTGATCTTCGACAGCCAGCGTTCGAGGTCGTCCTTCTTGTGGCCCAGTTCGTGCGCGGTGTTGATCCCGATGCCGGCGACGCAGCCGACGCTGACGGCGAGGCCGATCTTCGAGACCAGCCCGAGCCCGCCGTCGATGCCGAGCCAGCCCAGGTCGTCGGCCGACCACAGGTAGCACGCGACGACCACGGTCACGATCTGCAGCGGGATGTACGCGTAGGTGCACCACCGGTAGTACCGGTCGTTCTCGAGTTGCTCCATGACCTCGTCGGGCGGGTTCTGCCCGTCCGCACCGACGGCCAGGTCGAGGATCGGCAGCAGCACGTACACCAGCATCGGTCCGATCCACCACCAGACGGGCGACACCGCTTCCAGCCCGACACGGTTCGTCAGCCACACCAATCCGAGCGCCAGGAAGATCGCGGTGGGCGGAACGAGTCCCAGCAACCACAGGTAGCGCTTCTTGTCCCTCCATACCGCCGTCTCGGCCGGCGCGTTCGTCGCCATCGACGTCCCCTTCCACGTGGCCACCCGATGTGGGCAGCATCACCATGAAGTGGACGATACGCGGCTTGCCGTATGCCGTCTAGACAATGAAGCCAATTTGTAAACCAATCAGGTGGCGTCGCGCTCGGCCTCCCGAGCACGGATGCCCAGCATCGAATGCCGGCGACTGTAGGCGAAGTACACGACGACACCGAGCGCCATCCAGATGACGAACCGCAGCCACGTCTCGACCGAGAGGTTGACCATGAGCCACACGCACGAGACGACCGCGAGGATCGGGACCACCGGCACGAACGGCACCCGGAATCCACGCGGCAGATCCGGACGCGTCCGCCGCAGCACCACGACACCGATCGACACCATCACGAACGCGAACAGCGTGCCGATGTTGACCATCTCCTCGAGCGTGCCGATCGGGAAGACGGCCGCGAGGAGACCGACGATCACCCCGACGATCAGCGTGATCCGCACCGGTGTCCCGTGCTTGCCGGTGGGCGCCAGTGCCCGCGGCATCAGACCGTCGCGGGACATCGCGAACAGCACCCGCGTCTGCCCCAGCATGAGGACCATGACCACCGTCGTCAGGCCCGCCAGCGCACCGAACGAGATGAGGTTCTTGGCCCAGTCCATTCCGTTGAGCTCGAACGCCGTGGCGAGCGTGGAGTCGTCGCCCGCCAGGTCGGTGTACTTCACCATTCCGGTGAGCACGAGCGACACCGCGACGTACAGCACCGTCACGATCGCGAGCGAGCCGAGGATGCCGCGCGGCAACGCGGTCTGCGGATTCTTGGTCTCCTCGGCGGTGGTCGCGACCACGTCGAAACCGATGAAGGCGAAGAAGACCAGGCTGGCCGCGGCGAGCAGGCCGTACCACCCGAACGTGCTGCCACCGGCGCCGGTGACGTACGAGAACAGCGACTGGTGGATGCCCTCGCCGGTGGAGCCGGGCTCGGACGGCGGAATGTAGGGCGAGTAGTTGGAGGCCTTGATGAAGAAGGCCCCGACCACCACGACGAAGAGCACGACGGCCACCTTGATCGCGGTGATCACCGCCGAGACCCGCGACGACAGCTTGGTGCCGGTCGCCAGCAGCACCGTGATGATCGCGACGATCAGGGCCGCACCCCAGTCGAGTTTCACCGACCCGAGATGCACGATCGGAGTGGCGCTGCCGAGGACCTCACCGAGATACAGCGACCAACCCTTCGCCACCACCGAGGCCGCCAGCGCGAACTCCAGGATGAGGTCCCAGCCGATGATCCACGCCGCGAACTCGCCGAACGTCGCGTACGAGAAGGTGTAGGCGCTGCCCGCGACGGGCACGGTCGACGCGAACTCGGCGTAGCACAGTGCGGCCAGCGCGCACGCGATCGCGGCGAACGCGAACGCGAGCGACACCGAGGGGCCCGCGACGTTGCCCGCGGTACGGGCGGTCAGAGTGAAGATGCCGGCGCCGATCACGACCGCGACACCGAAGACCGTCAGGTCCCACGCGGTCAGGTCCTTACGGAGCTTCGTCTCCGGTTCGTCGGTCTCCAGAATCGACTGTTCGATCGATTTGGTCCGAAACAGCCCGGAGCGGGGCTTCGCCGCCTTCCGGTCGGGTGTCGCCATCACGTCCTCCTCGGGAGGTAGGGATGGTCGTCAGCCTATGCCCGGACACGGGCCGCAGCACGGTTTCCGGCGGCAGTCCCTGCCGGCGCGTGTCGAGCCCCCGAGACTCGGCGGGACACCGACCTCAGTGCGTCACGTCGCCGACGGCGGCACGGAAGATCTGGGTGTCGTCGGCGCAGGCCTGGATGTGAACCCCCGTGTCCGACGCCGAGATCCACGCGGCCGCGCCCCGCTCGAGCATCAGCGACTGCGCATCGCACTCCACCTTCGCGGCACCCGAGGTGCACAGCAGGATCTGCGGACCGTCCGGATCGAACGTGGTGGTCGCGACCGAACCGGCTCCCGACGCGTCGAGGTCGATCCGGGACAGCACGAACTCCGGGGCCGGTGTCCGGTACGTCGACTCCCCGTCTCGACCGGTCGCCACGGACGTGAGCACCGGGACGTCCACCGACTCGAAATCCAACACCCGCAACAGCTCCGGGACGTCGACGTGCTTGGGCGTGAGCCCTCCGCGCAGCACGTTGTCGGAGTTCGCCATGATCTCCACGGCCGTGCCGTGCAGGTAGGCGTGGAGATTGCCGGCATCGAGGAACAACCCCTGCCCCGGTTCGAGGGTCACCCGGTTCAGCAGCAGCGACGCCAGGACCCCGGCGTCCCCGGGGTAGCCCTCGCTCAGCTCCAGCGCCGTCCGCGTCTCCGGCGCGAACTCCGCACTCCCCGAACCCGACAGGTACGCCACGCACCCGTCGAGCACCGCGGGCAGCAGGGTGGCGAGCGCGTGCGGCGGCAGCGTGATCCACGTGGTGAACAGCGCGCGCAGCCCGTCCGGGTCGGGCTGTCCCGCGAGCAGACCCACATACGGCTCGAGTTCCGGCACGTTCAGTTCGTCGAGCAGTCGTACCGTCCGACGCGGATCGCGGAAACCGGCGAGCGCCTCGAACCGGGTGAGGGCCACGACGAGCTCGGGTTTGTGACTGGCGTCGCGATAGTTCCGTTCCGCCGAGTCGACGGGGATCCCGGACGCCTCCTCCCGTGCGAAACCCTCGCGGGCCTGCTCGGCACTCGGGTGGGCCTGCAGCGACAGCGGCTCCTCGGCGGCGAGCACTTTGAGCAGGAAGGGCAGTTGCTCGCCGAACGCGCCGATGCTGCGCTCGCCGAGTTCACGGGCCGGGTCCTCGTCGACCAGGTCACGGAGCGACCGGCTGCCACCGTCCTCGATCACTCGCGCGGGGTCACCGGGATGCGCTCCCAGCCACAGTTCCGCCTCCGGATGCGCGCTGGGGCTCTGACGGCCGCACAGTTCCGCGAGTGCGGTCCGTGACCCCCAAGCGTAGGACCGGAGCGCACCTTCGAGTTGGCGCACTAGTCACCACCGATCAAACGTAGGTAGGCCGCGCTCATCTCGAGCCGACCGGCGAGTACTGCAATCTGCTCCAGTTCCGTCCGAGTCGCCGACGGCGCCGGGGGCTCCGGCGATCCCGGCGGCGCATCGCGTCGGGGACCGGTCGTCGCCGACTCCGGCACGGTGTCCGATGCCGCGACGACGATGTCGACGTCCGGCAGGGCCGCGACACGACGCTCGACCAGGGGCCGATTCGTCTCGGAGGCGAACACCAGCACCCGGAGCGGCGCGCCGGGTGGCGGACCGTCGAGCTGGTCGTCGTGGAAGAACGGGTCGTACCCGGCCTGTGCGGCCGGATTCGCGGCGGAGAACTTCCGGACCCCGGCGACGACATCGGCGAGTTCACCGGCTGCGGCCACGCCGGCGCCCATGCGCAGCAGGGTCTCGCTCGCGTGACGAGCGAGGTGACCGGTGGCGCGGGTGTCACCGCTGAACACCACGCGGCGGCCCTGCATGCGCGCCGCCAGCGACTTGGCCGGATTGTGGAAGACCTCGTTGCGCGGGTGGTCGCGGAGGGCTTCCTCGTCGACGACGTCGGCGAGCCGGCCCAGGTCGGGGCACACCGCGGCGATCCGGTCCCCCTCGACGGCGGTCAGGACCGCGAGGAACGTCGCGAGATAGCGCAGTAGGCCGTGGTGATCCGGTACCGCGATCCGTGGCGGGAGGACGGTCGCCCGACCCGCACCGGCGGCACGGAGAGGGCCCTCGTCGGGCGCGGCGACGACCACTTCCGCGCCCCTGCGCAGCGCCCTGTCGACGGATTCGACGAGCCGAGGATCCCCGGCGTCGTCACCGGCGACGACGAGGATGTCGAGTGGCCCCACCCACGGCGGTGCCCCGACGCTGACGACCAGCGGCACGACGCTGTGGCCACCGACGGCGGCCACCACGATCTCGACGGCACGCGACGCGCATCCGTCACCGGTGACGAACACGATGCTGCGCGGCTGCAGACCACGCAACCGGACCAGACCGTCCTCGTCCACGGCGGTTCGAGTGGCGCGGATCTGAGCGCCGCCCAGCGCGGCGAAACGGAGCACACCGTCGACGTCGGCGGCCACCAGAGCATCGGCGTCATCGAGATCGAGCAGAGACGACGGAGCTGTCATCACGAACTCACCTCCCTTTCCCGAGTCCCCGTCCCCCGACGAGATCAGGTGCCTCGAGTATCCCAGCAATTCGGTGACTAGGCGCGGACTGCTCCGAGGATCTCGGAGACGAGTGCGTCGACGTCGGCCGGCGTGCGCGCCTCGACATTCAGGCGCAGCAGCGGCTCGGTGTTGGACGCGCGCAGGTTGAACCATGCCCCGTCGCCCAGGTCGACCGTCACGCCGTCCAGACGGTCCACGGAGACCGTCCGGTCCGCGAAGAGATCGACGACGGCCGCGGTCCGCTCGGCGGCGTCGGCGACGGTCGAGTTGATCTCCCCGGACGCAGCGTAGGCCTCGTACGACGCCATCAGCTGCGACAGCGGGCGGTCCTGTTCACCGAGCGCGGCCAGCACGTGCAGGGCCGCCAGCATGCCCGAGTCGGCACCCCAGAAGTCGCGGAAGTAGTAGTGGGCGGAGTGCTCGCCGCCGAACACGGCACCCGTCTCGGCCATCTGCTGCTTGATGAAGGAGTGCCCGACGCGGGTACGCACGGCGGTGCCACCGAGCTTCTCGACCAGTTCCGGCACGAACCGGGACGTGATCAGGTTGTGGATGACGGTGGCGCCGGGCTCCTTCGCGAGTTCCCGGTCCGCGACGAGCGCCGTCACCGCGGACGGCGACACCGGGTCGCCCTTCTCGTCGACGACGAAGCAGCGGTCGGCGTCACCGTCGAACGCCAGGCCGATGTCCGCACCCGTGGCCCGCACGTGTTCCTGCAGATCCACCAGGTTGGCGGGATCGAGGGGATTGGCCTCGTGGTTGGGGAAGGTGCCGTCGAGTTCGAAGTACAGCGGCAGGACCTCGACGGGCATCGGCCCGAACACGGCCGGGACGGTGTGTCCGCCCATGCCGTTGCCGGCGTCGACGGCGATCTTCAGCGGTCGCAGCTCGGCCAGGTCCACCAGGCCCCGGACGAAGCTGGCGTACTGGTCGAGCATCTCGTCCTCGGAGACCTGCCCGGTCGGACCGTCGTACGCGGGGACGCCCTCGGCGACCTCGCGCGCGATGACCCCGAGTCCGGTGTCCTGGCCGACGGGCTTGGCCCCGGCACGGCACAGCTTGATGCCGTTGTACTTGGCCGGATTGTGGCTCGCGGTGAACATCGCACCGGGGCAGTCCAGGATCCCGGACGCGAAGTACAGCTGATCGGTGGATGCCAGGCCGATGTGGATCACGTCGAGGCCCTGCGCGACGACGCCCTCGGCGAAGGCCCGCGACAGTTCGGGCGACGACGCGCGCATGTCGTGGCCGATCGCGACCCGCGTCACGGCCTCGCCGCCGGACTGCTCGTCCCGCACCAGCCGCGCGAACGAGGCACCCACGTCCCGGACGAAGTCTGCATCGATCTGCTCTCCCACGACGCCACGGACGTCGTAGGCCTTGATCACGGCATTCACGGATTCGACAGATCGAGCCACTTCTGGTTACTCCTGCTTTCGTCGAGGCGACACGTTGTTCGTCCGCTCGAGTTCGGTTCGCCGACTGAGGCGTCCCACAGAGCCTAGTGGGGAGCAGGCCGAACGCGCTTCCTGAGCGAGATGTCCGAATACGTCGACCGAGGTAGAGCCTGAAAAAGGACAGATCAGACAGCGGCCGGGGCCGCGCTGGAATCGATCAGTTCGCGGGGTCGGGCAGGACCCGGAGGTGCCCGCGACGCCCGGTGCGGGCGGTGGGGGGCGCCGACGGCGAGGCCGCGGCCGAACGCGAGTCGGAGGTGGACCCGTCGTTGCGAGGACGCTCGCCCAGACCGGCCTCGCGGACCGCTTCGGCCAGCGCGGTGAGATCGTCCTCGTCGGGTGTGCTGGAGGAGAATCCGCCCTCGTAGCGCACGAGTTCCCAGCCCTTGGGGGCGGTGATCCGCGACGCGTGGGTCTCGCACAGATCCCACGAATGCGGCTCGGCGACGGTGGCCAACGGGCCGACGACGGCGGTCGAATCGGAGTACACGTACGTCAAGGTCGCGACAGCAGGGTTCTTGCACCCAGGCCGGCAGCAACGACGCAGTGATCTCACAAGGAAGGAGACTAACCCCCTGCGTCCGGTTGGCCTACTCGGACACACCGACACGGCCGAGCCGTGACCCGGGCGTGATGTGGGGCGGGGTTTCGACGCGGTCGCCGGGCAGCCGAGGCGTGACGCGGTAGGGGCCGTCGGCGCATCGCTGTAATGTCCCCTGCATGGCCAGATCTCGTCGCCCCCGCCCACTGACGTCACGCTCGGTGGCGCGGCGCGGGCGCGGTATCCGTGGCCCGCTGTTCCCGCCGGATCTCCCGGCGGCCCGGACGCGCGCGGAGAAGTTCGACCAGCTGGTCCTGGGCGCGTTCGAGCCCATCGACGCGCGTTGGCACGATCAGCTGACGAAGCTCGACATCGCGGTGGACGACGTGCCGCGCATTCGCGCGATCGATCCGGATTCGGTGAACTGGCCACCGGAAGTGGTCGCCGACGGTCCGGTGCCGCTGTCGCGGCTCATCCCGGCCGGCATCGATCGCCACGGAACCGCGACGCGGGCACGAATCGTCTTGTTCCGGCGCCCGATCGAGTTGCGCGCCAAGGACCCTCACGATCTCGAGGATCTGGTTCACGACGTGTTGGTGGAACAGGTGTCGACGTATCTGGGCGTCGATCCCGAGGTTGTCGACCCCGATCTTCCCGGGGCCGACGAGTAGTGACGAACTAGACGACGCCGCGCTTGAGGCGACGGCGCTCGCGCTCGGAGAGCCCACCCCAGATGCCGAATCGCTCGTCGTTCGCGAGCGCGTAATCGAGGCACTCCCCACGCACCTCGCAACCCAAGCAGATGCGCTTGGCCTCGCGGGTGGATCCGCCCTTCTCCGGGAAGAACGCCTCAGGGTCGGTCTGCGCGCACAGCGCACGGTCCTGCCACTGATCCTCGATGGAGTCGAACATCTCGTCGAAGCCGGGAATCAGACTGAGCTGCGGTGCCACCACTCCGAGTTCGAACTCGTCGTAGCTGACGCCTACCGCCGCATCCGCTTCAGAATCGGTCCGCGATACGTCGCCGACCACGCTCAGAGGAGTTTCGAACTCGTATTGCTGGTATGGCATCATCGCTCCGCCTCCTCGCCTGTACTAGCGCAGAAAATGTCGATTGATCTCGATTTCCATGCTGCCGTTCCCACCCCGACACTCGTCCTGACAACCGCCAGAACGATGGATCGATCCGAGGGCCGCTCCAAGTGAACTCGCCCCTCGAACTTGGAATGACATACATGTGATTAGACATGCCCTGGCGTGTCGGGTCAAGCCGAAACCGAAAAGTCGTTTACCATCCGACGCCCATCGCACAGCGTGGTACAACCCGGCCGATGCGACGGCGTCGACCGGCACGCGGCGGCACCGCCTAGGCTTCGAGTTGTGAACGTGACTGTATTGGTTGGCGGCGTCGGAGGTGCCCGTTTCCTCCAGGGAGTTCGAAGTCTGCTGGGCGGACTCGACTCCGGCGACCCGAAATCCGGCCCGGCGAACGACCATCGGATCACCGCGGTGGTCAACGTCGGAGACGACGTGTGGATGCACGGCCTGCGCATCTGTCCGGATCTGGACACCTGCATGTACACCCTCGGCGGCGGCATCGACACCGAACGCGGATGGGGCCACATCGGTGAAACATGGAATGCGAAAGAGGAACTCGCGGCGTACGGTGCGCAGCCCGACTGGTTCGGACTCGGCGACCGGGACATCGCGACGCACCTCATCCGCAGCCAGATGCTGCGCGCCGGCTACCCGCTGTCGGCCGTGACCGAGGCCCTGTGCAATCGCTGGCAGCCCGGCGTTGCTCTACTGCCGGTCTCCGACGACCGCAGCGAAACACACGTTGTCGTAACCGATCCCGAAGACCCGACCGGGGACACGCAGCGAGCGATCCACTTCCAGGAGTGGTGGGTCCGCTACCGCGCACAGGTTCCCACCCACAGCTTCGCGTATGTCGGTGCGGAGCAGGCGAAGCCGGCCCCCGGCGTCCTCGAGGCGATCGAATCGGCCGACCTGGTGCTGCTCGCGCCGTCGAACCCGGTCGTCAGCATCGGCGCCATCCTGGCGGTGCCCGGCATCCGCGGCGCATTGCGGACCACGAAGGCCAAGGTCGTCGGCCTCTCCCCCATCATCGGCGGAAAGCCGTTGCGCGGCATGGCCGACGAGTGCCTCGAGGTGATCGGTGTCGAGACGTCGGCCGAGGCGATCGGCCGCCACTACGGCGCCCGGTCCGGCACCGGCATCCTCGACGGCTGGCTGATCCATTCCACCGACACGGCCGACGTCCCCGGTGTCGAGGTGCGCAGCGTCCCGCTGCTCATGACCGATCCCGAGGCCACCGCCGAGATGGTCCGGGCGGCCTTCGACGTGGCCGGGGTTGCGCTGTGACGGTGCGCGATCACGGGGCCGGACGCGCGATCGAGATCCTGCCGGTTCCCGGGCTGCCCGAGTTCCGGCCGGGCGACGACCTGGCCGCGGCGATCGTCGGTGCGGCGCCGTGGCTGGTGGACGGCGACGTCGTCGTCGTCACGAGCAAGGTCTTCTCGAAGGTGGAGGGTCGAATCGTCGCCTCGCCCACCGACCCGGAGGAGCGGGACGCGGCCCGTCGCCGCCTGGTCGATCAGGAGGCGGTGCGGGTGGTGGCCCGCAAGGGACGCACGCTCATCACCGAGAATCGCCTCGGCATCGTGCAGGCCGCGTCGGGGATCGACGGGTCGAACGTCGACGGCGCCGAACTTGCTCTGCTACCGGAGGACCCGGACGGCAGTGCCCGGAAGCTGCGGGACCGGATCCGGGACCACCTCGGTGTCGACGTCGCGGTGGTCGTGACCGACACGATGGGCCGGGCGTGGCGGATCGGCCAGATCGACGTCGCGATCGGGGCGTCGGGCATCCCGGTGCTGCACGGCTACGCCGGCGCGGTCGACGGTCAGGGCAACGAGTTGATGGTCACCGAGGTCGCGGTCGCCGACGAGATCGCCGCCGCGGGCGATCTCGTGAAGGGAAAGCTCGGTGGGATGCCGGTCGCGGTGGTCCGCGGGATCGGGCTCGACGACGACGGCTCCCGAGCCGACAAGCTGATCCGCCGCGGCGCGGAGGACCTGTTCTGGCTGGGCACCGCGGAGTCGATCGAGCAGGGCCGCCGCGAGGCGCTGTTGTTGCGTCGGTCGGTGCGCGCGTTCTCCGACGAGCCGGTGGATCCGGAGTTGCTGCGTGCGTCGATCGCCGAGGCTCTCACCGCCCCGGCACCGCACCACACCCGTCCGGTGCGGTTCGTGTGGCTGCGCAGCCCCGATGTCCGCAAGCGCCTGCTCGACGCGATGCAGCAGCAGTGGCGCGCGGACCTCGCGTCCGACGGGCTGGACACCGAGCACGTCGAGCGTCGGGTGTCGCGGGGCGACATCCTGTTCCGCGCACCGGAGGTCGTGATCCCGTTCTGCGTTCCGGACGGCGCGCACGACTACCCGGACGAGCGGCGCACACGGGCCGAGTCGACGATGTTCACGGTCGCGGTCGGTGCGGCGGTGCAGGGTCTGCTGGTCTCGCTCGCGACGCGGGGCGTCGGGAGTTGCTGGATCGGGTCGACGATCTTCGCGGCCGACACGGTGCGGGCCGAACTGGATCTGCCGGCCGACTGGCAGCCCCTCGGTGCGATCGCCGTCGGACATCCGACCGAACCGCTGGCGCCGCGGACACCGGCGTTCCCGGGCGACGCGCTGGTGGAGCTGTAGATGTCGGCGCAGTCGTTGCATGCGTCGGCCGTCGGCGCGCTCGAACACTGGGACACCGATTCCGACGACGCGGAGTCGTTGCGGCACACGATGCTCGCGTTCCTCGGTTCGGCGCCCGAGGGCTGCCTGCGTTCGCACGCGGCAGGGCACATCACGGCGTCGTCGCTCGTGCTCGACGAACCCGGCGAGCACGTCCTGCTGACGTTGCATCCGCGGGTGGGACGGTGGATCCAACTCGGCGGGCACTGTGAGCCGACCGACGACACCGTCGTCGACTCGGCGCTGCGGGAAGCGCGCGAGGAGTCGGGGATCGCGGGGCTGCGGATCGATCCGCGGCTGCTGTCGGCGCACACCCACCCGATCACGTGCTCGTTGGGGGTGCCGACCCGGCATCTGGATCTGCGGTTCCTGGTGACCGCGCCGGGCCCCGCGTCGGCCGTGCCCGCCACGATCAGCGACGAGTCGCAGGACTTACGCTGGTGGCCGGTCGACGCCCTGCCCGACGGTGCCGAGAAGGAGACGATCGACCACCTGGTCGCGCTGGCGCGGCGGCGGTGACGGGCACCCGCACCCGTTCGGCCTGAGCGCCCATTCTCCGAGTCGTTGGACGGGAATCCGCACCGGCGACTCGGGAATGGGCGCTCAGGCCCGAGGCGCTTCTACACCAGCAGCTTCGCGGCGGTCGCGGCGACGACGTCGTCGACGCTGATGCCGGGGGCGGTCTCGACCAGTCGCAGGCCCTCGTCGGTGACGTCGAGGACGGCCATGTCGGTGATGATCCGCTGCACGCAGCCCTTGCCGGTGAGCGGCAGGGTGCACTCGTCGAGGATCTTCGACTCACCCTTCTTCGACACGTGCTCCATCATCACGATGACGCGCTTGGCGCCGTGGACGAGGTCCATCGCGCCGCCCATGCCCTTGACCATGTGCCCGGGGATCATCCAGTTGGCGAGATCGCCGGTGGCGCTGACCTGCATCGCGCCGAGCACCGCGACGTCGACCTGACCGCCGCGGATCATCCCGAACGACTGCGACGAGTCGAAGAACGACGCGCCGGGCAGGGTCGTGATGGTCTCCTTGCCGGCGTTGATCAGCTCGGGGTCGAGTTCGTCCTCGGTGGGGTACGGCCCGACGCCGAGCACACCGTTCTCGGAGTGCAGGACGACGGTGATGCCCTCCGGGATGTAGTTCGGCACGAGGGTGGGCATGCCGATGCCGAGGTTGACGTACTGGCCGTCGGCGAGTTCCAGGGCGACGCGTGCCGCCATCTGCTCGCGGGTCAGCTTCTGCGCAATAGCCTGAGTCATGCTCGTACCGTTCGCTTCTCGATTCCGACAGTGACCTTGCCCACGGGCACGACGCGCTGCACGTGGATGCCCGGGGTGTGGATCTGGTCCGGGTCCAGCTCGCCGGGTTCGACGAGGTGCTCGACCTGCGCGATGGTGATCCGGCCGGACGCCGCGGCGGGCGGGTTGAAGTTGCGGGCGCTGCGGCGGAACACGAGGTTGCCGTGGCGGTCGCCCTTCCACGCGTGGACGAGTGCGTAGTCGGCGACGATGCCGCGTTCCATCACGTAGGTCTGCCCGTCGAACTCGCGGGTCTCCTTGACCGGGCTCGCCACGGCGATGCCGCCGTTGCCGTCGTAGCGGCGCGGCAGCCCGCCCTCGGCGACCTGGGTGCCGACACCGGCCGGGGTGAAGAACGCGGGGATGCCGGCGCCGCCGGCGCGCAGGCGCTCGGCGAGGGTGCCCTGCGGCGTCAGTTCCACCTCGAGCTCACCCGAGAGGTACTGGCGCGCGAATTCCTTGTTGTCGCCCACGTACGAGCTGATGGTGCGGCGGATGCGGCCCTGCTCGAGCAGCACGCCGAGGCCGAAGCCGTCGGTGCCACAGTTGTTGCTGACCGTCTCGAGGTCCGTGGCCCCCTGTTCCAGGAGCGCGTTGATGAGGATCTCGGGCACTCCGACCAGGCCGAATCCGCCGACGGCGATCGTCGCGCCGTCCGGCACGTCTGCGACGGCCTCGGCTGCTGTGGCAATGACTTTGTCCATCATGCAGGCCAGCATACGACCATCCGTGCGTATTGTGAACTACCGTCCGCATAACGAACACAACGGTGGCGGATCGTTGATTGCGCCACCGAAAGCCACTAACGTGTTCGCATAGCGTCCCATTGTCCACTTGGCGAACAAGGCTCGATTCCCCCTCACCCATCGCCCCTACTACGAGGTCGTCACATGCTTCATCTGCCCCCGCAATATCGGCCGATCGGCGCCGACGTGAATGCGCCGCCGGACTTCGCGGACTACAAGACCACCGGGCTCCGCAGCCCCCGCCAGCAGCTCAAGCTGCTGCCGCAGCGCCTGGGCGAGGTCACCGGACCGGTGTTCGGCGAGGACCGCGTACAGCCCGGCGACGCCGACCTGACGATCGCGAACGGCGGCGAGGCCCAGGGACAGCGGATCGTGGTCCACGGCCGCGTCCTCGACAGCAACGGCAAGCCCATCCCGAACACCCTGCTCGAGGTGTGGCAGGCCAACGCCGGCGGCCGCTACCGCCACATCGGCGACAACTGGCCCGCGCCGCTGGACCCGCACTTCGACGGCGTCGGCCGGTGCGTCACCGACGCCGACGGCCACTACACGTTCACCACGATCAAGCCGGGTGCGTACCCGTGGCGCAACCACGACAACGCGTGGCGGCCGTCGCACATCCACTTCTCGCTGTTCGGCACCGCGTTCACGCAGCGCCTGGTGACGCAGATGTACTTCCCGGACGATCCGCTGTTCTTCCAGGACCCCATCTACAACGCCGTCCCCGCCGCCGCCCGGCACCGGATGGTCAGCGTCTTCGACTACGACGCCACCGTGGCCGACTGGGCCCTGGGCTTCCGTTTCGACATCGTCCTGCGCGGACGCGACGCCACCCCGTTCGAGGACGACGAGGATCACGATGACTGACACAGCCCCCAAGAACACCGCACCGATCTACGACGTCACCCCGGGCGACTTCACCACCGCAGAGTTCGGTGTCACCCCGTCGCAGACGGTGGGCCCCTACTGGCACATCGGACTGCCCTGGGCGGACGGACCGGACGCCGCACCCGTCGGCACCGAGGGCCGGATCACGCTGCGCGTCACCGTGATCGACGGTGATCGGACGCCGATCGCCGACGCGATGGTGGAGACCTGGCAGGCCGACGCGGCCGGACGGTTCGCGCACGCCGACGATCCGCGCGGCGCCGCGGAACCCGTCCCCACGGGCTTCCGGGCCTTCGGGCGGGCCGGCGCCGACGAGTCGGGCACCGCGGCGATCCACACCGTCAAGCCGGGCGCGTTGCCGGCCGAGAACGACACCGTCGAGGCCCCGCACGTGAACCTCGGGATCTTCGCCCGCGGCATGCTCGAGCGCCTGTACACCCGCCTGTACTTCCCGGAGGACACCGACGCGCACGCCGCCGACCCGGTCCTGATGTCGCTGCCCGAGTCGCAGCGGCCGAAGCTGATCGCGCGCAAGACCGAGGACGGCTACAGCCTCACGGTCTATGTTCAGGACAGCGATCCCGACGGCGTCGAGACGCCGTTCTTCGAGTTGTGATCAGGAGCCTTTCGTGACACACACCCGCGGTGACCTGTTCGATCCCCTCCTCGGCGCCGGCGGCGACACCGCCGTCGCAGCAGAGGTCTCGGACCACGCCTGGGTTGTGGCGCTACTCCAGGTCGAGGCCGCCCTGACCCGGGCGGCCGCGGCCGTCGGACGGGTGTCGGCCGAGCACGCGGCGGCGGTCACCTCCGTCGCCGCGGCGCTCGGTGCCCCCGGCGCACTCGACATCGCGGACCTGGGCCGCAGGTCCGCCGCCGGCGGTAACCCGGTGATCCCGCTGGTGAAGATCCTGCGGGCGGCATGTGCCGAGGCCGGGGTCCCGGCGTCGGCCGTCCACGTCGGCGCCACCAGTCAGGACGTCATGGATTCGGCGCTGATGCTGTTGTCGCGCAGGGCCGGACGGCTGGTGCTCGCGGATCTGCGGACGGCAGCGAATGCCGGTGCCGAACTCGCCCGCGTGCACCGCGACACCCCGATGGTGGCGCGCACCCTCGGGCAGCAGGCCCTCCCGACCACGTTCGGGGCGCTCGCGGTGTCCTGGTTCACCGGACTCGACGACGCGACCGCTCGGCTCGATCACGCCGTGTCCGCACTGCCCGTCCAGTTCGGCGGTGCGGCAGGCACTCTCGCGGCCGTTCACCCGCACGGACCTGCGATGGCCGATGCCCTCGCCGACGAACTGGGGCTGGCCCGGCAGGTCGTGCCGTGGCACACCACCCGCACCCCGATCGCCGCCCTCGCGTCCTCGCTCGGCGTCGCGGCGGGCGCGATCTCCAAGCCGGCCACCGACATCACGGCGATGGCGTCGACCGAGTTCGGCGAGGTCGCCGAGGACGCGCCCGGCGGCTCGTCGGCCATGCCGCACAAGCAGAACCCGGTCGCGGCCATCACCGCTCGCGCTGCCGCGCGGCGGGTGCCGGGACTGGTCGCGACCGCGCTGTCGTCGATGGACCACGAGTTCGCGCGGGCCGCCGGAGCGTGGCACGCGGAGTGGGAGACGGTCACCGACCTGCTGCGGCTCACCGGCGGCGCCGCACACCGCCTGGCGTCGAGCCTCGGCGGACTCCGCGTCCACCGCGACGCGATGACCCGCAACCTCGACATCACCGGCGGGCTCATCCTCGCCGAACGGGTCACCGGAGCGCTCTCCGCACACACCGATGCCGCGCGCGACATCGTCACCGCCGCAGCCGCTTCCGGTATCCCACTCGACCGCGCACCCGACATCACGGACCACCTGTCCGCCGACGAACTGCGCGATCTGCTGGATCCGTCGCACTACCTCGGCCACGCCGGCGACATCGTCGACCGCGCGCTCGCCGCCCGAACCATCGGAGGACACCCATGACCCAGGACGGGCCCTGCGCCCTGCACCACGAACTCCACGGTGATCCCGCCGCCCCGCCGGTCCTGCTGCTCGGTTCGCTGGGCTCGGACCTGCACATGTGGGATCCGCAGATCCGGGCGCTGTCGGCCCGCGCCCACGTCATCGCTGTCGACCACCGCGGCCACGGCGGCTCCCCCGCTCCCACGGGCCCGTACACGATCGCCGACCTCGGCGGCGACGTGATCGCGCTGCTCGACACGCTCGGCCTGGACGCGGTGCACTTCGTGGGTCTGTCCCTCGGCGGGGCCGTCGGGCAGTGGCTGGCGGCGCACCACCCTCAGCGGGTGCAGACGCTCACCGTGATGTGCACGGCGGCACAGTTCGCCCCGGCGGGGCCGTGGCTCGACCGTGCGGCCGCCGTCCGCGCCGACGGCGTCACCGCCATCGCGGAGTCCGTCGTCGGACGCTGGTTCACTCCCGAACTGGCGCAGCGGGATCCGGAACTCGTGGCCCGCCACGTCGAGATGGTGTCCGGCACTTCCGACGAGGGCTACGCCGCGTGCTGCGAGGCCCTGTCGCAGTGGGACGGCCGCGCCGACCTCGCCCGCATCGCCGCCCCCACGCTGGTGATCGCCGCCGAGCAGGACGGTCCTACCCCGCCGTCGGCGCTGCAGGCGATCGCCGACGGCATCGCCGGCGCCGAACTGCACGTGCTGTCCCCCGGCGCGCACCTGGCCAACGTCGAGCAGGCCGGGGCGGTCACCCGGCTGATCGAACGCCACATCGCCTCGGTCACTCCGGTGGGTGTGTCCCGCCGCGCCGTGCACGACGCCGGTATGACGGTGCGCCGCTCCGTCCTCGGCGACGCGCACGTCGATCGGGCAGTCGCGGGCAGCACCGCGTTCACCGAGCCGTTCCAGGACTTCATCACCCGCACCGCGTGGGGCGACATCTGGGCCCGCGACGGCATCGACCACCCCACCCGCCGTCTGCTGACGATGGCGATCCTCACCGCGGTCGGCAACGAGCACGAACTCGACATGCACATCCGGGCCGCGCTGCGGGCGGGCATGGACCCGGATCTGCTCGTGGAAGTATTCCTCCATACCGCGGTGTACGCGGGTGTGCCGAACAGCAACCGGGCCTTCGCGCTCGGCAAGCAGGCGCTCGCCGACCTGGCGGGTGCCACCGAGGGGAGTACCTGACAGTGACGACTTCGAGCGGGACCGAGCCGACCGGGGCCTCGACCGATTACGTGCAGTCCCTCGCACGAGGACTGTCCGTCATCCGGGCGTTCGACACCGAGAATCCGCAGCGCACGCTCAGCGACGTTGCCCGGGCCACCGACCTCACCCGGGCAACGGCCCGCCGGTTCCTGCTCACCCTGGTCGAACTCGGGTACGTCCGCACCGACGGTTCCGTGTTCTGGCTGACCCCGCGCGTGCTCGAACTCGGCTACAGCTACCTGTCGAGTCTGTCGCTGCCCGACATCGCCCGACCGCATCTCGAGGCACTGTCCGATCGCGTCCACGAGTCGACGTCGGTGTCGATCCTCGACGACGACGACGTCGTCTACGTCGCACGCCGGCCGGTGAGGCGCATCATGACGGTGTCCATCACGATCGGGACCCGGTTCCCCGCGTTCGCGACGTCGATGGGCCGGGTCCTGCTCGCCGGGCTCAGCCCCGCCGACCTCGACGCCTACCTCGGGCGGGTCGACCTGACCCCGCTCACCGGTCGCACCATCGCGACTCCCGACGCGTTGCGCGCCGAACTCGACAAGATCCGGGCCGACGGCTACTGCGTCGTCGACCAGGAACTCGAGGAGGGCCTGCGCTCCCTCGCCGCGCCGATCCGCGACCATTCGGGCGCCGTGGTCGCCGCGGTGAACATCTCGACCCAGGCCGCGCGCTACTCCACCGAGGCGGTGTACGACACGCTCGTTCCGGCCGCCGTCGCGGCCGCGGACGACATCTCGGCCGACCTCGCCCGCACCCAGACTCAATCATCACCGCACCAAGGAAAACGACATGTCTGACGCAGTCATCTGCGAACCGCTCCGCACCCCCGTCGGCCGTTTCGGCGGGGTCTTCCGCGACGTCGCCCCCGAGGATCTCGCGGCCACCGTCATCACCGAACTGGTCACGCGCACCGGCATTTCCGGAGCCGACATCGACGACGTGATCCTCGGCCAGGCCTCCCCCGGCGGTGAGGCCCCGGCCATCGGCCGCATCGCGGCGCTCAATGCCGGACTGGGCGTGGACGTCCCGGGTCTGCAGGTGGACCGCCGCTGCGGCTCCGGTCTGCAGGCGATCATCCAGGCCGTGATGCAGGTGCAGTCCGGGGGCAGCGACCTCGTCCTCGCCGGCGGCGTCGAGTCGATGAGCCAGGCCGAGTTCTACGCCACCGGAATGCGGTACGGCGTGCGCGGCGAATCCCTGGCCCTCAACGACCGTCTGGCCCGCGCCCGCGTCACCGCCGGTGGCCGCAACTACCCGGTGCCCGGCGGCATGATCGAGACCGCCGAGAACCTGCGCGCCGAGTTCTCCATCAGCCGCCAGGACCAGGACGCGCTCGCCGTACAGTCGCACCAGCGTGCCGTCGCCGCGCAGCACGGTGGCATCTTCGCGCAGGAGATCGTCCCCGTGTCGGTGCCGCAGCGCAAGGGTGATCCGCTGGTGGTCGACACCGACGAACACCCCCGCGCCGACACCAGCGTCGAGTCGCTCGCGAAGCTGCGCCCCATCCGCGGCAAGGTCGACCCCGAGTCGACCGTCACCGCGGGCAACGCCAGCGGCCAGAACGACGGCGCCGCGATCGCGATCGTCACCACCCCGGAGAAGGCGAAGGCCCTCGGTCTGCGTCCGCTGGCCCGGCTCGCGAGTTGGGCCGTCGCCGGCGTCCCGCCCCGCACGATGGGCATCGGCCCGGTCCCCTCGACCGAGAAGGCACTGAGCCGTCTCGGCCTGTCGCTGGCCGACATGGGCGTCATCGAACTCAACGAAGCGTTCGCGGCGCAGGCGCTCGCCGTGACCCGCACGTGGGGTCTCGAGCCCGACGACCCGCGCCTCAATCCCAACGGCTCCGGCATCTCGCTGGGCCATCCCGTCGGCGCGACCGGCGCCCGCATCCTCGCGACGCTGCTGCGCGAGATGGACCGGCGCGAGGCCCGCTACGGCCTCGAGACCATGTGCATCGGCGGCGGTCAGGGCCTGGCCGCGGTGTTCGAGCGCATCAGCTGACCCGAGCCCGACCCCGGTACGACCCCGGTACGACGAAGGGCCGGTTCCGCTGGATGACCCGAATCATCCAGCGGAACCGGCCCTTTCGCTGTCGTCAGCCCGCCGTGGCGGCCTTCACGATGTCGTACATCTCGGCGATCGCGCGGGCGCAGTCGTTCCGCGTGTAGGCCAGCAGTTCGACGTCGGCGGCGGCCGGCTCGTACGCGATGACGTTGCCGCGACCCTGCACGATGAAGCTGTCGGGCAGCAGCGGGTGCTCCTCGTCGCGCTCCTCGATGACGCGGTTGCCGCCGGCGGCGTCGACGAGCAGCTGGAAGTACTCGGCGAAGGTGAGGTTCTGGTCACCGATCAGGTACGCCTTGCCCGACTCGGCGCGCTGCAGCGCACCCCAGATCGCCTCGGCGAGCGACTGCGCCGACAGGTAGTTGGTACCGCCCGCGGGCGCGAAGTCGGGGATCGTCGGCTCGTTGCCGGCCGCCCACGAGAACAGCTTGCGGTACCGCTTGGCGGACACCCCGCTGATCGCGCCGAGGATCGACGGCGGATTCAGGGTCGAGACGTTGAAGTTCTCGTCGGCCAGCGCGCGGGCCCCCTCGTCGGCCGCCTTCCGGGCCGCGACGTACGGCATGGTCTCCGCGTACTCGGGGCGCAGGTGGTGGTAGTAGCTGCCGACCTGGACGAAGCGGGCGACACCGGCCTCCTTAGCCAGCGCGGCGAACCGCGGCACGCCCCCGGACTGCGTCTTCTCCCAGAACTCGGCTTCGTCGACACCGCGACCCATGTGCCGGATGTCCTGGCCCGCCGCGAACACGATGGCTTCGAACGGTGCCAGCTGCGCCGCGGTGAAGGTCTGCTCGGTGTAGTCGCCCAGCAGCACCGGGAAGTCGTGCACCGGTGAGTCGTCGGCCAGCGGATTGCGGGCGGCGACCGTGACGTCGTTGCCCTGTTCGCGCAGGTGAAGTGCCGTGTGGGCGCCGATCATGCCGGTGCCACCGACGATCAGGATCTTCATGGAAAGCCTCTTCTGTAGGTGGTGCGGTGCTACGCCTCCTGAACCTACGGACGCCGCGCCCATCCGCATCACTGCTTCTCACCGACCGAGAAACCGACCCCGTCGAACTTTCGTCACACGACGAAACCAGGGTGTACTCCGGACATGCCGAATCGGCCGACCCCGATCCGAGGTCGGCCGATCACGTACGGCGAGGGTTAGCCCAGCGGGGTGCCCACGTAGTTCTCGGCGATCAGCGTGCGACCGGCGACCGAGCGGGTCACCATGTCGAGCTCGGCGACCTGACGCTTGTGGTCGAAGCCGGACGCGTCGGGCAGGCGGTGCAGCATCGACGACATCCACCACGAGAAGTGCTGCGTGCGCCAGATGCGTGGCATGACCGTCTCGGTGTACCCCTCAAGGCGGCCACGGTTGCCGGTCTCGAAGAACTCCGCCATGCCCTTCGACAGCTCGTAGACGTCCGCGACGGCGAGGTTGAGGCCCTTGGCGCCGGTCGGCGGCACGGTGTGGGCGGCGTCGCCCGCGAGGAACAGGTTGCCGTGCTGCATCGGCTCGCACACGAAGCTGCGGAACTGCAGGATCGACTTCTCGAAGATCTTGCCGTCCTTGATCTCCGCGCCCTCGCCATCGACGCGGGCGTGCAGCTCGGACCAGATCCGGTCGTCGGACCAGTTGTCCACCGAGTCGTCCGGATCGACCTGGAGGTAGTGGCGCTGCACCTCCGGGGTACGGGTGCTGATGAGCGCGAAGCCACGCGGGTGGTTGGCGTAGATCAGCTCCTCGGACGACGGCGGCGCCTCGGCGAGGATGCCGAACCACGCGAACGGGTACTGCCGGAAGTGATCCTGACGGATCGACGGCTCCGGAATCAGCTTGCGGGTCTTGGTCCGCGAGCCGTCGCAGCCACCGACCAGCGCACACGCGAGGGTCTGCTCGCTGCCGTCCGCATCGGTGAACGTGATGTACGGCTTGTCGGTGGTGTGGTCGTGCACCTCGACGCCGGAGACGCCGAACCGGATGTCGCCGCCGTCCGCGAGGCGCTTGGCGATGAGGTCCTTGAGGACCTCGTGCTGCGGGTAGACCGTGACGGCGCGGCCGTCGGTGAGTTCGTCGAACGCGATCCGGTGGCCGCGACCGCCGAAACGCAGCTCGATGCCGTGGTGCTCGAGCCCCTCGGCCTTCAACCGGTCACCGAGGCCCGTCTCGACCATCAGGTCGACGGTGTTCTGCTCGAGCACACCGGCACGGATGGTGCCCTCCACTTCCTCGCGGGTGCGGGCCTCGAGAACGACGGATTCGATGCCGCGCAGGTGCAGGAGGTGGGACAGCATCAGTCCGGCCGGGCCGGCGCCGACGATGCCGACCTGAGTGCTCGAGTGGGTCATACGGTTACTCCTCGGTAAGTCGTGATCGCCACCACTGTTCCCGCGGCAACCCGGATCCGACACCCGGGCTTTCACTCAGTGAAAGACGAGATTCGGACCGCCGGTGAGATCTACGTCACGCCAGACCGCGCGAGACACCCCTCGCCGCAGCCCGCAACGCGGGGATCAGCGGGGCCGGATCGGCCGCCGCGGACACCACGACGGAGATCGACGCGACCACCTCCCCGCCGGCCCGGAATACCGGCGCCGCGACGGCGAGCGTCCCGATGTTGAGGTGCTCGCGACACACGATGAAACCCTTGCGCCGGATCTGATCGAGGGTGGACCGCAGCCGGTGCTCGGTCGTGATGGTGTTCGGCGTGAATCGTTCGAGCCCGGCGGTGAGTACCTCACCGAGGAGGTCCGTCCCGCCGTGCGCCAGCAGGACCAGCCCGCCACTGGACGCGTGCAGCGGCAGTCGGCCACCCGCTCGCCCGACGACGGGGACGGCCCCACGTGCGGAAAGCCGCTCGATGTAGAGGGCTTCGAGGCCCTCGCGGACGATCAGCTGGACGTTCTCGCGCGTCGCTTCGTAGAGGTCCTCGAGATACGGCATCGCCACCTGCCGGAGCCCGTGCGCACCGGGTGCGAGCGCGCCGATCTCCCACAATCGGACGCCGATCTCGTAGCTCCCGTCGGTGGCACGTTCGAGTGCGCCGTTGTCCGCCAATTGGATGCACAGCCGGTGCACGGTCGGCAGCGGCAGTCCGGTGCGGCGGCTCAGTTCGGACTGCGTCAGGCGCGGACGCTCGACGGTGAAGGAGTTCAACACCAGGAACGCCCGACCGAGCATGCTGCGGTCGATTCCGCGTTCGTCGATCACCCGTCCAGTGTGGCCGGACCACAGCCCCACCGGGGCACCAACCCCCGGGTACGTAGCTTGACATTCGCGTGTGACCCACCAAACAATGGCCGAGTTCTTAAATTGAACGGTGGTTCGTATTGCGAACGCCTTGGCTTCTGGAGATCGAATGAGCACCATCGAACGACCCGCGACACGCGGTCGCGCCGCGATGTGGGTCGCCCCACTGTGTTGGATCGCCGTCCTACTCGACGGATTCGATCTCGTCGTCCTGGGTGCAGTCATCCCCTCGCTGCGCGAGTACGGCGACTGGAACCTGAGCACGGGCGCGATCACGACCATCTCGACGGCCGGACTCGTCGGCATGACGATCGGCGCGCTCGTCATCGGCACCCTCACCGACGTCCTCGGACGGCGCCGGGCGCTGATCTACGCCGTCGCGGCGTTCTCCCTCCTCACCCTGCTGTGCGCGGTCGCCCCGAATCCGTTCATCTTCGGCCTGCTCCGCTTCCTCGCCGGCATCGGCCTGGGTGGCGCGCTGCCCACCGCGCTGGCACTGGTCAACGAGTTCTCCAAGAAGCAGGGCGGCGGATCCGCCTCCACGATGCTGATGACCGGCTACCACGTCGGCGCCGTCGCGACCGCGGCACTGGCCATCGTCCTCATCGACCCCTTCGGCTGGCACTCGATGTTCATCGTCGGCGCCGCACCGGCGATCGTGCTGGTCCCGCTGATGATCAAGTACCTGCCGGAATCGCCGTCGTACCTGCTCTCCAAGGGCCGTCGTGACGAGGCCGAGCACATCGCCGCACAGTACGGACTGACCCTCGAGGCCGCACCGGCCGACGGCGCCTCCGCCGCGCCGGCCGCCAACCCGGTCAAGGCGCTGTTCTCGCCGAAGTTCCTGCGCAACAGCATCGCCATCTGGGTCACCTCGTTCATGGGCCTGCTGCTGGTCTACGGCCTCAACACGTGGCTGCCGACGATCATGCGTGAGGCCGGCTACGAACTGGGCGCGGCCCTGACGTTCCTGCTGATCCTCAACGCCGGCGCCGTCGTCGGCCTGCTCATCGCGGGCCGGGTCGCCGACAAGATCGGCCCCCGCACGGCGGCCATCGGGTGGTTCACCGGTGCGGCCATCTTCCTCGCGGCGCTCAGCATCGACGTCGCGGGCGGCATCTACGTGATGGTCTTCCTCGCCGGCTGCTTCGTGTTCAGCGCCCAGGTGCTGGTGTACGCCTTCACCAGCGCGAACCATCCCGCGGCCATCCGCGCGACCGCCCTGGGCTGGTCGGCAGGCATCGGACGCGTCGGCGCCATCTGCGGCCCGATCCTCGGCGGCGCACTGCTCGGCGCCGGTTACGCGGTGCCGTGGGGCTTCTACGCCTTCGCGCTGGTCGGCCTGGTCGGCCTGGTCGCGATCTCCACGACCCGCAACCTCGGTACCGACTGACGTACCCCTCTACGACGAAGGCCGACCGGGACTCCCGGTCGGCCTTCGTCGTATATCCGTCTCCGCTAGCGAATGGGTGCGAGCGTGGGCCGTTTGGCACTGACGCCGTCGCCCGACGACGTGCCGCGGACCCGCCGTCCGATCCACGGGAGCAGGAATCCCCGGGTCCATTCGAGGTCGGCCCGGCGCTGCGCGGCCCGGTCGGTGGGCAGCTCGGGTCCCAGCGGATCCATCACGATGTGGTGCGCGACGCCGAGCGTGTCGAGCACCCGGATCGCCATGTTCTGGTGTCCCGGCGTGGACATGTGCAGCCGATCCCAGTCCCACATCCGCAGATCCTGGTACTCGTCGAAGCGCCAGAAGTCGACGAGGTGCGCCCCGTGCCGGTCCGCGACCTCACGGACCAGCTCGTTGTAGATGGCCGAACGCCCGCGGATCTTCGAGAACACCGCGGAGAAGCTCGCGTCGAACGCGGTCCACATCAGCACGGTCGCGCCGGTCGCGGTCAGCTTGCCGACGGCCTCGTCGTAGCGAGCGACGAGGGCGTCGAGGTCGATCCGGGGGCGCATAAGGTCGTTGCCGCCCGCATAGATGGTCACCAGATCGGGCTCGAGCGCGATCGCGGTGTCGAGTTGCTCGTCGACGATCGGGCCGAGCAGCCGGCCGCGAATCGCGAGATTGGCGTAGCCGAAATCGGCACTGCGGGTGGCGAGTTCCTCGGCCACCCGGTCCGCCCAGCCGCGCAGGCCGTTCGGTCGGGTGGCGTCCGGGTCGCCGACGCCCTCGGTGAACGAGTCACCGAGGGCGACGTACCTGTGGAAGACGGGTTCCTGCGACATCATGTCCCCAGTATTTCAGTAGGAACGCTAAGGAACCCGGTCGCGTGCCGAATCACACGTCGGTGCTGAACCGCACTCCGCCGTCGGGCAGCTGGACGCCGGGCCACACCCGCGCCCCACCGATCAGCTCGCAGCGGGCACCGACATCGGCGCCGTCGCCGATCACGGCGTCGCGGATCAGCGCGCGCGGACCGATGCGGGCACCGAAACCGATGATCGACCGCTCGACCACCGCACCGGCCTCCACGTGTGCCCCGTCGAACAGCACCGCGCCGTCGAGTCGGGCACCGGCGCCGACCTCGGCGCCGCGACCGACGACGGTGCCACCGATCAGCAGTGCACCGGGCGCGACACCCGCGCCGGGATGGACCAGCGACTCGCCGCGCGGGCCGTCGAGGGCCGGCGACGGCGCAATGCCGCGCACCAGGTCCGCGGAGCCGCGGACGAAGTCGTCGGGGGTGCCCATGTCACGCCAGTACGACGTGTCGACGTGACCGAACACGCGGGCACCGTCGGCCAGCAGCGCCGGGAACACCTCACGCTCGACGGACACCGGACGATCCGACGGGATCTTCTCGATGATCTCGCGGCGGAAGACGTAGCAACCGGCGTTGATCTGGTCGGTCGGCGGATCCTGCGTCTTCTCCAGGAACGCCTTGACCCGGCCGTCCTCGTCGGTGGGCACACAACCGAACGCACGCGGATCGCCGACCCGCACGAGGTGCAGCGTCACATCGGCGTTGGTGTTGTGATGGGTGTCGAGCACCGCCCCGAGGTCGGTGCCGCCCAGGACGTCACCGTTGAAGACCATGATGTTGTCCGCGCGCAGGCTGGGCAGCACGTTGCGGATGCCGCCACCGGTGCCCATCGGCTCGACCTCGGTCACGTACTCGATCTCGAGCCCCAGATCGCTGCCGTCGCCGAAGTGATCCTCGAACACCTCCGCCTTGAAGGACGTGCCCAGCACGACATGCGTGATGCCCGCCTGCTTGATCCGGGCTAACAGGTGCGTCAGGAACGGCACCCCGGCGGTGGGGAGCATGGGCTTGGGGGCGGACAGCGTCAGCGGACGCAGCCGGGTGCCCTGACCTCCGACCAGAATGACGGCATCGGTTGCCGAAGCAGTTGTCATGCTTTCCCCTCAATCTCGATCTCTCGACGCTCGTTCTGCCCGCGCTCGTCGTCCCGGCGCTCACGGACCGCTGCTGCGACCGCGAGCCTCGAACGCAGGGCGAGTCCACCCCGCAGCGCCCACCGCACCGGCGCCTGCCACCACGCGGGGTGCCGGTCGGCCTGGAAGCGGTACGCGCTCCGGTGGTGGGCAGGCAACATCAGTTCGGGATGCCGGCCCGCGGCATGCCCCTTCGCATGGGTCACCTCGGCCGACGGCACGAAGACGTTGAGCCAGCCCGCCTTGCCGAGCCGGTCACCGAGGTCGACGTCCTCCATGTACATGAAGTAGCGGGAGTCGAACCCGTCGATCGAGTCGAACGCGACCCGGCGCAGCAGCAGGCACGACCCGGACAGCCATCCCGCGGGACGCTCGGTGATCGTCTCGTTCTCCTGGAGGTACCGCTGGCTCCACGGGTTGGACGGCCACACGGAGCCGAGAACGGCATGCCCGGCGCCGGAGACCAGGTCGGGCACCCGGCGGGCCGACGGGTAGACGCTGCCGTCGGGTTCGCGGACCATCGGCCCGAGGGCACCGGCACGCGGCCATCGCTCCGCCGCGGCGAGCAACTGGTCGATCGAACCGGGCGACCAGCGCACATCCGGATTGACGACGACGACGAACTCGATGTCGGGGTCGATCTCGGCGACCGCGCGATTGATCGCACCGCCGTACCCGATGTTGCCGCCCGTGCGCAGCAGTCGGACGTGGTCGTGCGCCGCGGCAGCCGCCTCGGGCGCCCCGTCGGTAGACCCGTTGTCGGCCAGGATGACCTGCGGGTTTTCGACCGTCGCATCGGCCAGCGTCCTGAGGAAATGCTCCAGATGCTCGCCGGGCGAGTAGGTCACCGTCACCACGGCCAGCTTCGAACTCACGCGGGCAAGCGTAGCCCGAATGCCCGCATCGTCCTCACTCGAGCCGGGCCAGCGCGTCGCCGAGCGCGTCCCGCCACGGCCGCAGCGGCGTCAGACCGGCCGCCGTCCAGGACTCCGGCGACAGCACCGAGTAGGCCGGCCGGGGCGCCGGACGCACGAACTCGGCACTGCTGCACGGCCGTACCCGGGCGGGGTCGGCGCCCACCTCGGCGAACACCGCGCGGGCGAGGTCGAACCAGGTCGCGGTACCCGAGTTGGTCGCGTGCAGTGTGGTCGCGCCGCCGCCACCGGTACGGGCCAGTTCGAGCAGCCCGGCAGCCAGATCCGCGGAGTACGTGGGCGAACCCGTCTGATCCGTGACGACCTGGATCGTGTCGCGCTCACGCTCGAGTCGCAGCATGGTCGCGACGAAATCGGTCCCCACCCCCGTGTACACCCAGGCCGTCCGGACGATCTGCGCACCGGGCAGCACCTCACGGACCGCCCGCTCACCGGCGAGCTTGGTCCGGCCGTACACGGTCCGCGGATCGGTGGCGTCGTCGATCTCGTAGGGCACGGCGCCCGCCCCCGCACGGTCCCCGGCGAAGACGTAGTCGGTGGACATGTGGATCAACCGAGCCCCGACGCGGGCACACGCCGACGCCAGATTCCGCGGGCCGACCGCGTTGACCGCGGCAGCGGCCTCCTCGTCCGACTCGGCGGCGTCCACCGCGGTGTAGGCCGCACAGTTCACCACCACCGAACCGGGCTCCACCCAGGCGTCCACGGCGGCGCCGTCGGTGATGTCGAGTTCGTCCGAGCCCACACCGACGATCGGCACGTCGGCAGCGTCCTGCAACGCCAGCAGGCGACCACCCAACTGCCCGCGTGCACCGGTCACCAGAATCCTCTTCACGACTGCCGAGTCTGGCACGCCGGACAGTTGTATCGCTTTCCGCGCGCAGAACACCAGTAGCCTTGACTGCGGAAGCAATCGAGATCGTCCGAGGAGGGGCCACAGGTGCCACAGGAGCCCACCGCGTCGGGAATGCCGCGACCGCCAGCCCCGGTCTCGCGCATCCAGATCGCCATCGCGGTTGCCGCGGTGCTGGTGCTCGTGGTCACCGGATTCGCTTGGCGCAGTGTCGACTCGCTGCGGTCGAGCCTGTCGACGATCGGCGATCTCGGCCTGGGCGGCACCAAGGACGGCGCCGTCGACATCCTGATCGTCGGCACCGACAGCCGCACCGACGCGCACGGCAATCCCCTCAGCCAGAAGGAACTCGACTCGCTGCGGGCGGGCGAGGAGGTCGCGTCCAACACCGACACCATCATCCTCGTCCGGGTCCCCAACGACGGCAGTTCGGCGACCGCCATCTCGATTCCCCGCGACGCGTACGTGGACGTGCCGGGAATCGGGAAGTCGAAGATCAACGCCGCGTACGGCGCAACCAAGGAAGCCGAGCGGCAGACGCTGGTCGAGGACGGCGAATCCGACGCCGACGCGGACAAGCAGTCGACGAA
The DNA here is from genome assembly GCF_000738775.1 of Prescottella defluvii. Taxonomy (GTDB): domain Bacteria; phylum Actinomycetota; class Actinomycetes; order Mycobacteriales; family Mycobacteriaceae; genus Prescottella; species Prescottella defluvii. The sequence goes on along the minus strand of NZ_JPOC01000016.1, from coordinate 8,401 downwards.
GGCCGGACGCGAAGCGCTCATCAAGTCCGTCGCGAAGCTGACCGGCATCACCGTCGACCACTACGCGGAGATCGGGTTGCTCGGCTTCGTCCTGCTCACCGACGCGGTCGGCGGCGTCGACGTGTGCCTCAACGCGCCTGTCGACGAACCGCTCTCGGGCGCGAAGTTCCCCGCCGGCGACCAGACACTCGACGGCGCCGACGCCCTCAGCTTCGTCCGCCAGCGGCACAACCTGCCCCGCGGCGACCTCGACCGGATCGTTCGCCAGCAGGTGTTCATGGCCTCGCTGGTGCGGGAGGTGCTCAGCGCGCAGACCCTCACCAACCCCGGCAAACTGAACCAGCTCAGCTCCGCCGTGCAGCGGTCGGTGGTGCTCGACGCCGACTGGGACATCATCGAATTCGCCACCCAGCTCAAGGACCTCGCGGGCGGTGAGGTCAAGTTCGAGACGATCCCCGTCGTCGACATCAACGCGATGACCGACTACGGCGAGTCGATCGTGCAGGTCGACCCCAAGGCCGTCCGCAAGTACGTCGCCGGGCTGGTCGGTGAGGAACCCGCCGAGGACGAGTCCGACACGACCACCACCCCGACCGAGATGCCCGACATCGACCCGTCCACCGTCACCGTCGACGTCGCCAACGACAGCAGCATCAGCGGTCTCGCCTCGAGCGTCGGAACGACCCTCGACGGCAAGGGCTTCGGCCTCGGCGACGTCGGCAACAACACCGGCAAGTCCGTGACCCGGTCGACCGTGTTCGCGAACAAGTCGGACAGCAAGGGCGCGCAGGCTGTGTCGGTCACCCTCGGCGGACTGCCCGTCGAGGTCGACAAGTCGCTGTCGTCGGACACCGTCCGGGTCGTGCTGGCCGGCGACTACAAGGGCCCCTCCGGGACGTCGTCGGCGTCCGGATCGGGGACATCGGGCGTCGCGAGTGCCGGCACCTCGCCCACCCCCGTCGAACCCGGCCCCGCGATCGACGCGGGCAAAAAGGGTCCCCACTGCGTAAATTGAGTGGTCGCCACCGCTTCACCTGAGTACAGATCGGAACACCGTGCCCAACCTGACCACCGCGCTGCTCGACCCGATCCTGGCCGCCGACCCGGCCGGCCCGCGGATCACGTACTACGACGACGCCACCGGTGAGCGGGTGGAACTGTCCGCCATCACCCTCGCCAACTGGGCGGCCAAGACCGCCAACTTCCTGTGCGACGAGTTCGCCCTGGCGCCCGGTGCGCGGGTGTCGGTGCTGCTGCCGGCGCACTGGCAGACCGCCGCGGTCCTGCTCGGCGCGTGGTGGGCCGGCCTCGAGGTGACGCTCGACGCCGATCCCGACGCGGACGCCGCCCTCGTCACCGCCGACCGTCTCGACGACGTCGCCGACGCGCCCGAGGTGGCGGTGCTCTCGCTGGACGCGTTCGGCCGCCCCGTCCCCGACCTGCCGGTCGGCGTCACCGACTACGCGACGGCCGTGCGGGTGCACGGTGACCAGTTCCGCCCCGGAGGCACCGCAGACGCGGCGCTGGACGGCCGCGGCGTCGACGACGTCCTCGCCGCCGCCCGCGCCGCGGCCGCCGCCGACGGGATCACCGGCGCCGACCGCGTGCTCTCCACCCGCACCTGGGCATCGCCCGACGAGCTGATCGCCGGCCTGGTCGCGGTCCTCGCCGTCGGGGCGTCCCTGGTGCAGGTGGCCAACCCGGACACCGCCGCGGTCGAACGCCGCGCCGGTGCCGAGAAGGTCACCGTCCAGCTCGGGCGTTAGCCGGCTCACGCCAGCGCGGCCACCGGCGCGGTGCGGGCCGCCCGCCTGGCCGGGAGGATCGCGGCGAGCACTCCGGCCGCTCCCCCGCCCAGCACGATCGACGCGAGCATCGGCCACGGCAGGGTGCCGAGTTCGAGGTTCCCGAACCCGAACACCGACGCCGATCCGCTGACGCCGAACGCCAGCCCCAGGGCCACACCGAGCGCCGACGCCACCCCGGCGATCAGCACCGCCTCCCACAGCAGCATCGACCGCAGCCCCGAGCGGGTGAGCCCCACCGCCCGCAACAGACCCGACTCGCGGCGCCGTTCGAGCACCGACAGAGCCATCGTGTTGCCGACGCCGATCAGGGCGATCACCACGGCCACCGACAGCAGCCCCGCGACGATCAGCAGCAGCGTGTCGAGGACGCTGTCGAGGGTCGCCCGCATCACCAGCGATCCGCCGACCTCGCTGCCCGCGGCCAGGTCGGCGGCGAGCGCGGTGACCTCGTCCTGCACCGCGCGCCGTTCGTCGTCGCTCAGTCCATCGGCGAGCCGGATCCACATCTGATCGGTGCTCACCTGCGACGACAGCGCCGCGAGCAGGCGGGCGTCGATCATCGCCGGCTGCTCCGCCGACCCACCGACCGTGACCTCGCTCCGTCCGGCATTACCCGCGAGAGCGGCCGTGTCCCCGATCTCGAGTCCCAGGTTGCGCCGGTCGTCCGGCGAGAGCAGCAACTGGTGCGGACCGGGCAGATCGATGTCGGTGCGCAGGGTCGCGCGGACCGACGCGACGTCCACACCGAAGACCGGTAGCCGCCGGCCGTCGGGCAGGGTCACATCGGCGGCGGCCAACGGCGCCACCGCGTCCACCCCGTCGAGACCCCGGACGCGCTCGGCCAGATCAGCCGGCAGCCCGGTTCCGCCGCTCGCACCGATGCTCACATCCACCGGGAACTGGTCGTCCACCGCGCCCGGCGCACTGGCCTTCGTCACCGCGATGCCCACGACGAGCGTGCTGGTGAGCGTGACCCCGATCAGCAGGGCCGTCGCGGTCGCCGCCGTCCGCCGCGGGTTGCGGCCGGCATTGCCGGCGGCGAGCAGCCCCACCGGACCACCGAACCGGCCCAGCAGCGCCCCGACCCGGGAGATCACGGCGGGGACGATCCGCTGGCTCAGCAACACGATCGCCACGAACGTCAGCAGGCCACCGACACACGCGATCAGCACCTGGCCGGTGCCGGCGCCCACCGCGAGGATGCCGCCACCCGCGAGCAGCGCGAGCGTCCCGAGGACGCGACGCGCCCGCGACACCGCGACGGGTTCGGGCGCCGATTCGAGCGGCTGCAGCGCCGCCAGCGGCGACACCCGGGTCGCGGCACGGCTGGGCGCCGACGCCGCCGCGAGGGTCATCACGACGCCCACCACCAGTCCCGCGACCACCGTCACCGGCGTCACGGTCAACCCGCGCAACGGGATCGGGACATCGGCCGCGGCCGCGATCCGGGCCACCAGCCACGCCGCCCCGACACCCGCCGCCACACCGAGCGCCGACGCGACCACACCGACACCGGCCGCCTCGACCCGCACACTGCGACGCACCTGCGCCGACGTCGCGCCGACGCACCGCAACAGCGCCAACTCCTGCGTCCGCGCGGCCAGCAGCACCGCGAAGGTGTTCGCGATCACGAGCGCCGCGACCACCACGGCGATGGCACCGAACGCGAGCAGGACACTCGCGAGCAGGTCGGAATCGCCGAGGAACTGCTGCGACGCCAGCTCCGCCTGCCGGGCACCGGTGTCGACCGTCGCATCCGTCGGCAGCGCGGCCCGCACCCGGTCCGCGAGTTGCTGCTGCGACATCACGCCGTCACCCGCGATGCGGATCTCACGGCTCCCGTGGCCCGACGTCCAGGCGTCGAGCTGCCCGGCCGTCGCGAACACCGTGGTGCCGTTCATGTCCTGCGCCGTGCCGGACAGATCCACCAGACCCACCACCGTCGCGGTCTCGCTGACCGGCGCATCGGAGCTCAGCGTCGTGACCGTCAGTTCGGACCCGATCGGCGCGTTCGCACTCGCAGAGACCGCGACCTCACCCGGCGCATCAGGGAATCGCCCGTCGGACAGGGTCTGCCAGCGCAGTCCCGGATCGTCCGACACCGACTGCGCCGAACCGAACGACGAGCCCTCCCCGCCGCGGTGCACCTTGACGCTCGCCGAGACGTCCTCGGTGACCGCGTGGACACCCGGCACCGCCCGGATCGCCGCCACGTCGTCGCTGCCGGTGACCACGACGTCCGTCGTCGCGTACTGTCCGGCAAGCGAATCCGTCACGCCGGCCTTCAGGGTCGAGTTCAGCGTCAAGGTCGCCACGATGAACGCGACGGCGATCACGACCGCGAGCACCGACGCGACGTAGCGTCCCGCGTGCGCACGCATCTGCGCCCACGCCAGCCCCCGCATCAGTGCGCCCGGCTCAGGTCGTCGGCACCGAGGAGACGCATCGTCTCGATCACCGAATCGGTGGTGGGACGGTCGATCTCGCCGGCGATCCCGCCGTCGGCGATCAGCACGACGCGGTCGGCGTACGACGCGGCCACCGGGTCGTGGGTCACCATCACCACCGTCTGCCCCGTCTCGCGGACACTCGACCGCAGCAGGTCCAGCACCTCGGCGCCGGTCCGCGAGTCCAGGTTGCCGGTGGGCTCGTCCGCGAAGACGACGTCCGGCTGCGACAGCAACGCCCGCGCGACGGCGACGCGCTGCTGCTGGCCCCCCGACAACTCGTGCGGGCGATGCCCGAGCCGGTCCGACAGCCCGAGCCGCCGCACCACCTCGTCCCGCCAGTCCGGAGCGGGCACCCGGCCCGCCAGCCGCATCGGCAGCAGCATGTTCTCCTCCGCCGACAGCACCGGCAGCAGGTTGAAGGCCTGGAACACGAAACCGATCCGCTCGCGTCGCAGTTCGGTCAGGGCCCTGTCACCCAGCGCGGTGATCTCGGTGCCGCCGATCGTCACGGTGCCCGACGTCGCGGTGTCGAGTCCGGCGAGGCAGTGCATCAGCGTCGACTTGCCCGAGCCCGACGGCCCCATGATCGCGGTGAATGCCCCGGCCTCGAAGTCCACGTCCACACCACGCAGCGCGTGCACCGCGGTCTCACCGGCGCCGTACGTCTTGGTCAGGCCCCGCGCCCGCACCTTCTGATCATCAGTTCTCATACCGACGACGTTATGGCTGGTCAGGGGGCTTCCACATCGGAGCGCGGGGCGATCTCTCCGCCGACCGCGTCATCCCGGGGTAGGACGCCGTATCAGCCTCAGCGCCCACTCCCGGGTCCCCGACGCGGGTATCGGCCTGCCGGCGCCGGGAATGGGCGCCGAGGCCCACTGTCCACAGCACCCGCGTTGTCCACAGGCGGATCGAAACCCCAGGCCGCCGACGAAGGACTCGGACAGCGCTCCCCGATTCTGGTCCCATGTCCGACATCCGAACCTACGACGAGTTGATCGCGGCCGGCGTACCGCGCAGCACCATCGGCAGCCGGTGCCGGAGCGGGCGCTACCACCGACTGCTCCCCCGCACCTACGCACTGCGCGAGCCGACGCCACTGATGCGCTGCCTCGCCGTGACCCGCTGGCAGCCGACCGCCGTCCTGAGCCACCGGACGGCGGCGTGGCTGCACGGCTGGATCGACGAACCGGTCGTCATCGAGGCCACGGTGCCGCCCCGGATCCGCGCCCGCACACCGAAGTGGCTCGTCCTGCATCGCCGCGCCCTCGACGCCGGCGACATCGCCGAGTCCTGGTCGCTGCCGACGGTGTCGGCCACTCGGGCCCTGGTCGACTGTGGGTCCGTGATGCCGTCGGAGGAGTTCGAACGTCTCGTCGACGAGCAACTCACCCGAGGCGTCGACCGTCAGCAGTTGCGGGAGTTGCTCGACACCGACCCCGGCCGCTGGGGCAACGTCGGATCTCGCCGGCAACTTCGGACTGCGGCCGTGCGGTCGGCGTCGGAACCGGAGCGACTGCTTGCACGAGCCCTGAACCGGCGGCGGTGTGTCCTGGCGGCGAACGAACCCGTCGGGCCGTACATCTGCGACTTCGTCGACCGGGTGGCCAAGGTCGTCGTCGAAGTGGACGGCCGGGAATTCCACAGTGCACCGGAGGTGTTCCGCAGCGACCGTCGCCGCCAGAACTGGCTGGTACAGCACGGCTGGATGGTGTTGCGGTACGCCGCGTACGACGCGCTCGCCGATCCGGATTCGGTGGCAGCGGACATCGCCGCGGTCGTACGACGTCGCCGGCACTCCCGTCGCGGATCGGCCTGATCGCCCATTCCTCAGCCCAGCGCGCGGGAATCCGCTCGCAGCCGACGAAAGTGGGCGCTGACGCCGACTCAGTCGGAGCCGAGCAGATCCTGCGGCCGCACCAGGCCGACCTGGAACGCGTACAGCACCGCCTGCACCCGGTCCCGCGAACCGGTCTTCGAGAGCACCCGTCCCACATGGGTTTTCACGGTCGCCTCGGAGACAACGAATTCCTCGGCGATCTCCGAGTTCGACAGTCCCCGCGCCATCGCCTCGAGCACCTCGACCTCGCGGGGCGTCAGGTCGTCCGGCAGCGACGGGCGCACCGAACTGCCCAGCATCGGACCGACGTGCTGCAGCAGCTTGCGGGTGGAGCGGGCCTCGATGACGGCGTCGCCGCGGTGCACGGTACGGATCGCGTCGAGCAGCTCCTCGGGCGGCACGTCCTTGAGCAGGAAGCCGCTCGCGCCGGCACTGATCGCGGACATCACGTACTCGTCGTTCTCGAACGTGGTGAGCACCACCACCTTCGGCGAATCGTCGAGGGCGGTGAGCCGGCGGGTCGCCTCGATGCCGTCCATCACCGGCATCTGCACGTCCATCAGCACGACGTCGGCGGGGGTACGCGACAACTCGTCGACACCACGCGCACCGTCGGACGCCTCGAGGACCACACTCAGGTCCGGCTGCGAATCGATCACCATTCGGAAACCAGCCCGAACGAGCTGTTGGTCGTCGACGAGGGCCACGCGGATCATGCGGTCCAGCCTAGGTGTTCCATCCATGAGTCAGGAGCGGCAGCTGCCCCGCGAGCACGCCTGCGACGACACACAGGAAGACGTTCGTCGCCCCCTGCCGATACCACCGAACTTCGAGGTTGGACCGATCGTAGGGATCATTTACTTCAAGCTAAGAGTTATCCGAGCCGTAATTCACTCCATGCTTGGAGTATATTAACGGCATGGGAGACGCGCAGGGATCAGCCGGACCGCAGTGGCTCGACGCCGACGAGCAGCAGCACTGGAACGCCTTCGCCTACGTACTGACGCAGCTGCCGGCTGCGCTGGAGGCTCGGATGCAGCGGGACGCGGGCATCGCCCACTTCGAGTACGTGGTGATGTCGGCGCTCTCGATGGCACCCGAACGCACCCTGCGGATGAGCGAGCTCGCCCAGTACGCGGGAAGCACGCTGTCCCGGCTGTCGAATGTGGTCATCCGCCTCGAAAAACGCGGCTGGGTGCGCCGTCACCCCGACCCCGCTGACGGCCGCGCCACCCTGGCCACCCTCACCGACGACGGCATGGACAAGGTCACCGCCGCGGCGCCCAGCCATCTCGACGCGGTGCGACAACTGGTCTTCGACCCGCTGACCAAGGCACAGCAGCGCCAGCTCGGCGCCGCCTCCCAGCGCATCCTCGGCGCCCTCGACTCGCCGTGCCCCACCGACTGGCCCGAGACCACCCCGCCACCCGGCCGCAACTGAACCCCGCGCACACGCCTCACTCACCTTCACTCGGCCCACCGGCCGCAATCGCATCGACCCAAGGAGTTTTCGCATGCCCACCATCGCCATCGTCGGGGCCGGCCCCGGGCTCGGCCTGTCCATCGCCAAGGTATTCGGCGGCCACGGCTTCGACGTCGCCCTGATCTCCCGCAACAAGGACAAGCTCGACGCCCTGGTCACCGAACTCGCCGAGACCGGCATCACCGCAGAAGGCTTTCCCGCCGACGTCGCCGACCCCGACCAGCTCACCGGCGCACTTCAGGCCGCGATCGCACGGTTCGGGCGGATCGATGTCCTGGAGTTCTCCCCGCACGCGGGCCTGACCATGACCTCACCCGAGGACGTGACGCTCGACCGGCTGCGCCCGCAGATCGACGCCCTGCTCTACGGTGCGGTCGCCGCGGTCCAGACGGTGCTGCCCGAGATGCTCGCGGCCAAGTCCGGCACCCTGCTGTTCACCACGGGCGGCGGCGCGATCAATCCTTACCCGATGCTGGCCGACGCCAACATCGCGCAGGCCGGACAGCGCAACTGGGCGCTCAACCTCCACAACACCCTTGCCGAACAAGGCATCTACGTCGCCAACGTGGCCATCAACCTCATGATCGGCACTCAGGCCGAGGCCCCGGAAGGCGTCCCGTTCCGCGCGCCCGACGAGATCGCCCTCGACTACTGGAACCTGCACACCGACCGGACCCGAGCCGAGCACGTCGTCGGCGCCTGAGCCCCCGAACGCATCGTCCCCGGGCGGCCACCGGCCTCACGACCACCGGACGGTGGCCGCCCACCCCACGACTGGGGACGCCGACATTGCACCTAGGTGTACCTGGCCATCAGGTTG
>NZ_JPOC01000015.1 GCF_000738775.1 Prescottella defluvii | reverse complement strand
CCCGCACTTGTCGTCGCGCCCCACGCCCCCGCGGCGCGACGACAAGTGCGCGAAACGCGAGGAAAATGATTCACACGCGTGTCTTTCCTGCACACTGGTCACAGATGAATTACAGTCGATTGCGGCGTGATCGCGAGACGGCGCGACGAGGAGGACAGTGTGCGAGAGCTGCGAGTGATCGGTCTCGAACCTGGCGGCGCGCACGTGGTGTGTTCTGACCCGGACACCGGCGAGAAGTTCCGACTCCCCGCCGACGACAAACTCCGTGCGGCCTCCCGCGGAGACATCGCTCGACTCGGCCAGATCGAGATCGAGACGGACAGTCAGCTTCGCCCGCGAGAGATCCAGGCCCGTATCCGCGCCGGCGCATCCATCGAGCAGGTCGCCGAGCAGGCGGGCATTCCGCACTCCAAGGTGGAGCGCTACGCGCATCCGGTACTCCTCGAGCGCAGTCGCGCGGCGGAGATGGCCCAGGCCGGTCACCCGGTCCGGCCGGACGGCCCCGCGGTGGACACGCTGGCCGAGATCGTTGCGCAGGCGTTCCGCGCTCGGGGCCACGACCTCGACGCCGCGACGTGGGACGCGTGGAAGGACGAGGACGGTTACTGGGTGGCCCAGCTGCAGTGGCAGGCCGGATGCACCACCAACGCCGCGCACTGGCGCTACCAGCCCGACGCGCACGGCGGGACCATCAATTCCCTCGACGACGCCGCCATCCAGCTCGTCGACCCCGATTTCGGTCGTCCGCTGCGCGGGCTGACACCCGTCCCCAGCGACGGCATCTACGGTCCCGCCGACATGGAGCCGGACCACTACCACGACCACGAGGCGCCCGTCGAAGAGTCGCCGATCATCTTGGCGGACAACGATATCGACGAAGAGTCGGCGGAGCCGGTCGATGTACCGGAGCCCGTCGACGCGGCCGATCACGACGAGCCGAGGACCGCGCCCCAGCACACCAACGGCAAGGACAAGCGCGGTAAGCCGGCGTTGCCGTCGTGGGACGACGTTCTGCTGGGCGTTCGGAGCAACGGGCGCGGCTGACGTTGGTGCCGGGGGTCAACGCATCCACCATCTGGTACGTCGACGCCGCCGAGCCCGCCACGGTTCTGCGTGACGCCGAACCGGATCGGGACGCCGCCCGCGCACTCGTCGGGCAGTTGCATCCGGGACTCGAGGTGTCGTATCTCGGCGACGAACCGCTCTCGGACGCCACGAGGCCGGAGACCGGCGAGGTGCTCGCCGGGTGGTATCCCGGGGTGGTCGTCGTCCGCACCGGCGAGTCCCTGCCGCCGGTGCCGTCGTCGCTGGTCGAGCACTGGATCGATCCGACGGGATTCCGCCACACGTACCTGTGCTCGTCGAGTCCGGTGACGAAGGCCGGTTCGTGGGGTGCGTTCGCGCACTGGGACCGCGGTGAACTGCAGCGATCGTTCAGTGCGACACCGGCTCACATCGTGGAGGACCTGGGTCTGCCCCAGGTGTGGGAGCGTCCGTTCTGGGCCGGGGAGCATCCGGTGCGGCCGTCCCTGGATGTGCTGCCCGATCCGCAGACGCTGCCGTTCAATCCCGGCGAGTTCGCGGAGGCGGCGCCCCGGGCGTGGCTGGGCGACGACTTGGATCCGTCGTCGATCACGGTTTCCCGGTTCGCGGTGTACCCGCCCGGGCAGATCCCCGAGTCGGTGCTCCGAGTCGTCGCCGAGCGCGACATCGCGCGGGACGCCGAGACCGCCCGGGACCAGGCGCCGGCCCGAACGCAGGATCGGGAGGTCGAGCACGAGCAGGCGCCGCGGAAGCCGTCGCTGCTGGCCCGCCTGTTCCGCCGCGGTCACTGACTTCCTTCAGAGGGCTCCGAAAAGCAAAGCGGCCCATCCGATTACCACTCCAGCGGCGAGGCCGTACACGACCCAGCGCCATACCGGTCGGTGCCTCCAGCGCCACACGGTGGGGGCGGCGCCGCCGACGGCCACCAGGTTGAAGCCGAGCGCGAGCAGCACGTGGATGTGCGCCAGCGAGGTACCGAAGGCCACCACGCCGACGAGCGTCACGAGTGCCGCGAAGGCGCTGACCAGCAGTCCGGTTCCCCACGGGGTGGGCGGCGACGCCGGGGCCGCGGTCACGAGCCGGTCCGGATGCGCTCGTAGAACGCCATCGCCGCAGCGGTGGCGACGTTGAGCGAGTCGGTGCCCGCGGCCATCGGGATGCGGGCGCGGACGTCGGTGGCGCGCATGGCATCTTCGGTCAGGCCCGGGCCCTCCGCGCCGAGCAGGAGCGCGACCTTCTCGCCGGTCATGGCCTCGGCCAGCGTCGGCGCGGACGGGTTGGGGGTGAGCGAGATCAGCTGAAATCCCCTGTCACGCAGGATGTTCAAACCTCGCGGCCACTCCGGAACCTGCGCGAACGGGACCCGCAGCGCGTGCCCCATCGACACCCGCACCGCGCGGCGGTACAGCGGGTCCGCCACCGCCGCGCCGAACAGGATCGCGTCCACGCCCAGGCCGGCCGCGTTGCGGAACATCGAGCCGATGTTCTCGTGGTCGTTGACGCCCTCGAGTACCGCGACCGTGCGCGCATCGCGCAGTACGTCCTCGACATCGAGTTCGGGCGGGCGGTGCGCGGCGGCGAGCACCCCGCGGTTGAGGTGGAAGCCCACCACCTGAGCCATGACGTCGGCGGTGGTCCGGTAGTACGGCACGTCCACGCCGTCGAGGTCGTCGGACAACTCGCGCAGCCGACGGTCCACGCCCAGCAGTCCGCTCGGCGTGAAGCGGGACACGAGCATCCGCTGCACCACCAGGACGCCCTCGGCGATCACCAGGCCCTTACCTCCGGGCAGGTCGGGCCGGCGATCCGACGAGTTGAGGTCTCGGAAGTCGTCCAACCGGGGGTCGGCGGGGTCTGCGATGTCGATGACGTGAACCACGGATCCATCGTGCCGCATGGGTGATCGGCGGTTAGCGGGCGCTCCCGCCCGCCGCGAACAGCGCATCGAAGTGCGCGTCGAGGACGGCGCGGATCTGCGTGGGCCCGATCCGGTGCGGATGGTTGAGGCCGTGTGCCGCGAGACCGTCCACCAGGGCGTGGATCCGCATCGCCTCGATCTCGGCCGCGGACGCCGGGAGCACCCCGGCCTCGGCGAGCGCCCGGGTGGTCCCCAGGAAGCCGTGGTACACCGCAAGGTCGGACCGGTCGCGTACCTCGGCGAGCGTGGGGTCGATCCGGGCGGCGACGGTGAACGCCTGCCACACCTCCATCTCGCCGCGACGATCGTCGTCGAGGGGGACGAACTGCTCCGCCAGAACGCGTACGTCGGCCCGCAGATCCCCGCTGAACTCGATCCCGGCGATGCGGTCGTAGACCCGCCTGGTGACGAGATCCATCGCGAAGAGCAGCAGTTCGGACTGGGTGCCGAAGAAGTGCCGGAGCGACCCGGTGGACATGCCGGCTTCGTCTGCGACGGTGCGCACGCTGGCTGCGCCGATGCCGTCGCGGCGGATCACGCGCAGCACGGCGTCGGCGATCTCCTCACGTCTGCGCTCGGGACTCGGTCTCTTCACCACGTCGCAAAACTAGCACGACTGTGCTAGCTTTCGAACTGCTAACACAGTCGTACCAGAAACGAGGTCGGGCATGATCGTGCAACTGATCGTCCTGTGCGAGATCCTCTTCTGGGTGTTCCTCGGCGCCGGCCTCGTCGCGCGCTACCTGCTGCGCCGCCCCGGGCTGGGTGCCGCACTGCTGGTCGGGGCGCCGCTGGTCGACCTCGTCCTCCTCGTCGCCACCACGATCGACCTGCGCGGCGGCAGTACCGCATCGTGGAGTCACGGCCTGGCGGCCGCCTACATCGGCTTCTCGGTGGCGTTCGGGCACAGCATCATCCGCTGGGCCGACGTCCGGTTCGCGCATCGGTTCGCGGACGGTCCGGCCCCGGTGAAGCCGCCGCGGCACGGCGCAGGCCGGGCGATCCGCGAGTGGATCGAGTTCGGGAAGGCCGTGATCGCGTGGGGTATCTCGTGCGGACTGCTGACCGCGGCGATCACGATGGTCGACGACCCGAGTCGCACCGCAGCCCTGTCCGACTGGATCGACGCCCTCACCGTCCTACTCGGAATCTGGGGCGTCATCGCGCTGAGCTACACGATCTTCCCGGCGCGGTCGAAGGCCGCCCCGCGCCGGACGTAGAGTGCGGCGGTCAGGCCCGCAGCGAGCGAGATCAGTCCGCCGACGACGAGTGGGGCGCGCGGGTCGACCGCGTCGGCGAGCCAACCCAGCAGCGGTCCGCCCAGTGGGGTTCCGCCGAGGAACGCGAGCATGTACATCCCCATCACCCGGCCCCGCATCTCGGACGGCACCGACATCTGCAGGATGCTCATCGCCGCGGTGGAGAAGGTGAGGACGAGGGCGCCGGTCGGGATGAGCAGGAGGGCGACGGCGAGGTAGGACGGGACGAGGCCGACGACGGTCTCGAGGATGCCGAATCCGACGGCGGCGCCGAGACACCAGTGGACGGTCGGGGTCGACAGTCTCCGGGCGGCGAGAGTGGCGCCGGCCAGCATGCCTATCGCGAGCATCGTGGAGAGCAGGCCGAAGGCGTCGGCGCCCTTGTCGAAGGTGTTGCGGGCCAGGACCGCAAGGGTGAGTGAGAAGTTGAGCCCGAAGGTAGAGACGACGAAGACGGTGAGGAGGATGACGGTGAGGTCGGCTCGGGTCCGCACGTACCGGAAGCCCTCCCGCACCTGTCCTTTGGCGCGCGGCGCGGGCGTCGAGCGGGTGAGTTCGCCTTCCCGCATCCAGGCGAGCGAGGCGAACACCGCGACGAAGGACGCGGCGTTGACGAGGAAGACGGGCCCGGTGCCGATCCATGTGATCAGCACGCCGGAGATCGCCGGGCCGACGATGCGGGCGGCGTTGAACATCATGGAGTTCAACGCGATTGCGTTCGCGAGTCGGTCGGGGCCCACCATCTCGATGGTGAACGACTGGCGGACAGGCGTTTCCAGTGCGGTCACGCAGCCCAGCGCGAACGACAGCACGTAGACGTGCCACAGTTGCACCACGCCACCGACGTCGAGCAGTCCGAGGATCAGGCCGAACGCGCCCATCGCGACCAGGGACGTCATCAGGATGCGCCGCTTGTCGTAACGGTCGGCGAGCACGCCGCCGTACATCGACAGGAACAGGGTGGGGCCGAACTGCAGGGCCATCACGACGCCGACGGCGAATCCGTCACCGCCGGAAAGGGTCAGGACCAGCCAGTCCTGCGCGATCCGCTGCATCCAGGTGCCGACCAGCGACACGGCCTGTCCGGTGACGAAGTACCGGTAGTTGCGCGAGCGCAGAGCCCCGAACATGGTGGGCGGCGCGGAATCGGTTGACACACTGCGATCTTGTCGACAGTCCGGCGGCGCGCGAAGGGCCGGTCCCGGTGACCGGGTCTTCGGAGGGCGTTCAGCCTTTGTCGGCGACCAGGTCGGAGATGATCGTGACGGCGTTGCGCAGGGTGTCGATCTCGTCGTCGGCGAGGCCCGACAGCTTCTCGGTCATCCACGCCTCGCGCGCCTGGGTCTCCCCCTCGATGAGGGCGTGGCCGGAGTCCGAGAGCGAGACGATGATCTGGCGGCCGTCGGTGGGATGCGGTGTGCGATCGACGAGTCCGAGGTCGGCGAGCGATGCGATGACCCGGGTCATCGACGGCGGCTGGACCTTCTCACGAGCGGCCAACGCGCCCGGCGTCATCGAGCCCTCGGAGGCGAGGGTGGCGAGCGCCGACAGTTGCGTCAGCGAAACCTGGGCTTCTGCGCGCCGTCCCCGCAGCTGACGTGCGAGACGCACAACCGCTAACGACAGGTCGCTGGCCAGGGCGCGAGTATCCGATGTCACAGAACTGAACAATACGGGAACTCGCGCCCCGCCAATCACGTAACGGCGTCGGTGATCGGGCCGACCGCGAAGTACGCGACGAACAGTGCCGCGACGAACCACAGCAGCGGGTGCACCTTCTTGGCGTTGCCGCCGGCGGCCGCGAGGACGACGTAGGAGATGAAGCCGATGCCGATGCCGTTGGCGATGGAGTACGTGAACGGCATGGTGACGATCGTGAGGAACGCGGGGAGCGCGACCGAGAACTTGCCGAAGTCGATGTCGCGCACCTGCCCGATCATCAACGCGCCCACCACGACGAGGGCCGGGGCGGCCGCCTCGATGGGGACCACCGCGTACAGCGGCGTGAGGAACATCGCGGCGAGGAACAGCACGCCGGTGATGACGTTGGCGAGGCCGGTGCGGGCGCCTTCGGCGATGCCGGAGGCGGACTCGACGAACACGGTGTTCGACGACGCGGACGCGCCGCCGCCGACGATCGCGCCGGCACCCTCGACGACGAGGGCCTTGCCGACGCCGGGCAGGTTGTCGTTCTTGTCGGTGAGCCCGGCTTCCTTGCCGAGGCCGGTCATGGTGCCCATCGCGTCGAAGAAGTTGGCGAGGACCAGGGTGAAGACCAGGAGGCTGGCGGCGAGGACACCGATGCGGGTGAAGGCGCCGAAGATGCTGACGTCGCCGACGAGGCTCAGGTCGGGCAGCTGCGCGATGACGTCGGGCACCACGGGCACGCTGAGGTTCCAGCCCTTGGGGTCGACGCCCTTGGAGGCGCCGACGTCGAAGACGGCCTCGATGATCGCGGCGAGCACGGTGGTGACGACGATGCCGATCAGCAGGCCGCCGCGAACCTTGCGGACCACGAGGATGCCCATGAGCAGGACACCGAAGACGAAGACCACGGTCGGCCAGGCACCGATCGAGCCGTTGATGCCGAGGCCGACGGGGACGGACGTGCCGGCGGCGTCGGGGATGCGGCGCACGAAGCCGGCATCGACCAGGCCGATGAACGCGATGAACATGCCGATGCCGGCGGCGATCGCGGCCTTGAGTTCCCGCGGGATCGCGTTGAAGACGGCGGTGCGGAAACCGGTCACGGCGAGCGCGACGATGATGATGCCGTCGATGACGACCAGACCCATCGCCTCCGGCCAGGTGACCTGCGGCGCGATCGACACGGCGAGGAGGCTGTTGATTCCCAGACCGGCGGCGATACCGAACGGATAGTTCGCGATGATGCCGAAGGCGATGCTCATCAGACCCGCGACAAGCGCGGTGACGGCGGCGACCTGACTGACCGGCAGGATGTTGCCGAGCACGTCGGTCTTGGCGGAGGCGTCGTCGGCCGAGAAGCTACCGAGGATCAGCGGGTTGAGGACGATGATGTACGCCATGGCCACGAACGTGACCAGGCCGCCGCGGACCTCGGTGCTGATGGTCGAGCCACGCTCAGTGATCTTGAAGTAGGTGTCGAGCATCCGTGAGGGCGCCGACGGCCGCGTGGGCTCGGGGGTTTTCTCGGTAACCGCCATGTCGAGTTTCGGTCCAATCGCCGGGAGGTGGGGTTTCGCACCTGGCAGATTAGGGCACCGGACCACGGGTAACTTAATCGTGTGACCGAAATCCATAGCACGCCGACGCTGCTGACCCGGCTCTCCGACCCCCGTCCGGTGCTCGTGGTGGGGACGGCGGCGTGGGTCGTGGCGACCGTCGTGGTGCTGCTGGGAGGTGACCGCTGGAGCGACGCACTTCCGGTCTGTCTCGCCGGAACCGCCCTGGGCCTCCTGGGATTCGCGTTGTTCCTCGTTCAGCGGCGGGCCGCGCGTCGCGGCAGTCGGGGCGCGCAGCGCGGCCTGCTCTGAGCGCTGGACGGCGCGGCCGTCACCCGATGCGCCCGGTGAGGGATTTCACACGGAATTCGTGCGTGTCGATCGTGCCGTCCGGCGGCTGATCGCCCACACCCACAGTGCGGCCCACGCCACACCGAACGTCCACCCGGCGAGCACGTCGGTGAGCCAGTGTGCGCCCAGATACACCCGCGAGAGCCCGACGGCGAGGGTGTAGCACGCGAGCAGTGCCAGCAGCAGGATCCGTCCGACGCCGGGGGCGACGATCCGCACCACCACCGCGCCGAGCACGCACGCGAGGATCGCGGACATCATCGCGTGCCCGGACGGGAACGAGTAGCTCTCGAGCATCACCAGACGCTCGGGCAGCGGCGGCCGTGGCCGCCCGAACAAAAGTTTGAGCAGGCTCATCGCGGCCCAGCCGGAGAGCATTGCGCCGGCGACCATGACGGCCTCGGCCGTGTAGCGGCGATACAGCAGCGTGATCGTCACGACGGCGGAGATGACGAACGCCGCGACCGTGCCGCCGCTGTTGGTGACGACGGTGACGGCGTCGGTGAGTGCCGGGGTGCGGATGTCGAGCATCCAGTCCAGCACCGACTGATCGAACGACATGACTCTCCCCTCACGGACGGCGTCGGCAGTGGGTCCGGCCGTCGTCGTCCACCCACCAGGCGACGGCGACGTCGCCGTCGAGGGCACCGCCGAGCCGGACGACGAGGTCGTCGTGCACGACGACGGTTCCACTCGGCAGCGGCAGCCCCAGCACCGTGCACGCGAGCACCGCGCCCGGTTCCCGGTCCCACGTGCTGGGTTCGCCGTCCCCGAGCACCTGCGCGTGGACGGCGGCCGACGCGAGCGGCAGGTCCAGCAGGTCCGCGAGGGCCGGCGCGGTGTCCAACCCGCCGAGCACCAGGCGTTCGGGTGGGACGACGGCGCCGAGGTGGCCGCGGTCGAGCACCAGCGCGACGTCGGGATCGGCGACGGTGCCGGCGAGGCTGCGCACCCCGGCCGGCAGGTTCAGGTCGTCGAGGTCGAGCACGCCGCGGTCGGCGGCCTCCGCCAGCAACCGGTGGGTGCGGGTCACGACGTCGGGGGTGGCGGTGCGCTGCGGGTCGGCGAGGCGGTCGAGCAGCACCCCGGCCAGTCCGGTGTCGTCGACGGTGGCCGGTGCGAGCGCGGCGGCCAGCGCGGGTGCGGCCGGGTGGTCGAGGGCGTCGAGCAGTCCGGCGAAGGTGTCGTCGTCGGGGGCGCGGAGCTGGCCGAGGCGTCGTCCGTCGATCTCGGCGTGGGTGCGCAGCCACCACGCGGTGTAGCCGTCGCGGTCGGTGAGCGTGGCGGCGGTGGCCGGGTCCGCGGCGAGCAGGGTCAGTGCCTGCGACCATCGCGCGGGGTCGACCAGGTCCAGGTCCCGCACCGCGATCAGCGTCTCCGGGTCGTCGGTGAGGGTGTCCCACCAGCGGGGCTCGTCGTCGAGGTCGTGTTCGGGGCCGGTGGGCAGTTCGGCGCGCATCACCGTGAAACCCCAGCCGACGCCGAGCGCGCGCAGCGGTTCCTCCCCCACCCGCTCGACGAGGGCGGTGTCGACGGTGCCGAACAGCGAGTCGTCGTCGAGCACGTCGGCGAGCGGGGCGCCGGGCAGCAGCAGTTCGTCGGCGGGCACCAGTTCGCCGTCGCTGTCGGGCAGCGGCAGCTCACCCAGCCAGCCCGGCTGGGTGTCCGGGGCCGCGAGTCCGACCAACGAGAGCACCGCGGTCGCCAATTCGGTTGCGGCGGTGGGATCGTCGTAGTCGAGGTCCTCGATGCGGGCGCGCAGCGCGGGATCGGACAGCAGGTCCCCGGCGGTCGCCCGCGCGGCTCCCAACCGGTCCAGCAGCGGGTGGGCGGCGTCCGGATGCACCAGTCGGACCCAGTCCAGGGCCCCGACGGCGGCGTCCAGCGCGTGTCCCAGGTCGGTGCCCACGACGGTGGTGCGCGGGCCGGTGACGGTACGGCCGTCGGCGAGCGGAACCGGAACGGCGGCAAGCTCTTCGACGGCGAGGGCGTCGACCACCAGCGGCTCGAGCGCGTCGTAGAGGGCGCGCCACCAGGACGGCTCCCGGTGCTGGCCGCCCAACAGTTCCGCGATGCGCGCCAGGCCCATCCGGTGCGTGTCCACCGCCGCCAGGGCCGGGGCGTGCCGCGGACCCGACAGCTGCGGGTCGACCAGGTCGGGCACGGCGTCGGCGAGGGCGTCGGCGAGGGCCTCGGTCAGTCCGGGGATCACGGTCGCCCGGGTGGGGACGAGGTCGGCGGCGTCCGGGTCCGCCGCGGTGCGGGCGGCGGGCACCCACGGCTGGGTGCGGAGTTCGCGGAGCAGGTCCTCGCGGAGCGTCGCGTCCACCTCACTGCGCGCGAATCCGGGCTGCGGCACCAGGTTCGGGCGCTGGTCGCGCGGGATCGCCGCGACGAACCGCGCGTAGCCGTGGGCCACTCCGGTCAGCGGCGTGCCGGGCAGGACGCGTCGGCGGTCGGGTTGCATCGCGACGTCGGCGATCAGCAGCGCCGGGATCGACAATTCCTCGTCGGAACGGGTGGGGGCGCGCAGGACGTCGTCGGTGACGGGGCGGACGCGGCCGTCGACCACCGGGACGAGCCAGCGGGCGGTGTCGGTCCGGTACTGCCACCAGGTGCGGTCGCCGACGGTGATCTCGGTGAGCCCGGCACGCTCGCCGTCGAGGTCGCGTTCGGTGCGGTGCAGCACCGTGTCGCCGATCTCGATGGTCGCGATCGCGGGGAGCTCCAGCAGCAGGTCGACGGCCTCGGCGGCGAATCCGGCGAGCAGGGCGGCGGCGTCGACCCCGGGCCGCACCCGCAGCACCACCTCGGTGTCGAATCCGGTCGGCGGCGTCTCGTCGGTGGCCCACACCAGGCGCAGTGCCGGGACGCCGGCGGCGGGCAGGTCCAGGCCCGCCTCGGTGACGGCGGCGCGGGTGCGGGCGGCGGAGAACAGCAGCGATCCGCTGGTGGAGCGCAGTTCCACCTCGTCGCTCACGGACCGGACCGCGGTGAATCCGACACCGAACCGTCCGATCCCGGATGCGCTGCCGGTCTTGCCGGAGGCGCGGAGCGCGGCCAGCGCGTGCACGCCGTCGACGTCGAGGGGGGCGCCGGTGTTCGCGATCCGCAGCACGTCGTCGTGCAGCCGGACCCGCAGGGTGCCGGGGATCCCGGCGCGCGCGGCGGCGTCGGCGGCGTTCTGCGCCAGTTCGGTGAGCAGCCGGTCCCGGTAGCCGGCGCGGACCAGGTCGGCTTCCGCGGCGGCGTCCTCGCGCAGGCGTGTCGGCGAGTTCCGCCACGCGAGGAGCGTCCCTTCGCGCAGCGCCGCGGTGCCGAACGGATCCGTCAGTTGCTCGATGCCGGGTCCAGCGGGGGCTCGGGATCGGCGGGCCGGTCGAGCTCGACGACCTCGATGGCGGCGTCGTCGTACGCGTCGTAGCGCGGGGTCCCGGCGCCGGTCGGCAGGGTCGTGTCGGAGTGTGCGCCGCAGCCGTGGGCGGCGTGCACGACGTGCCCGTCGGAGGCCATCTCGTTTCCGCACACACCGAACGCCGCGTGCAGCGAACCGGACAGCGGCAGGTAGAAACCGCACAGGTCGCACGTGGACGGCGCGGCCTTCGCCATCTCCGAGTCCGGGCCGAACTCGCCGTCGTGCCAGCGTTCGGCGCAGTCCAGGCGGCCCTCGCGACTCATGACCTGCTTGCGGCCGAGGCCGATCTCGAGCGCGACGTCGTCGACCTCGGGGTCGCCGGTCGCGACGTAGCCCGGCACCAGGCGGACGTCGTCGGCGGGCGGGGCCAGCAGGTCGCCGGGCGACAGGTCGCCGGCACGGACCCGCCGATCCCACGGCAGCCAGTCGGGGGCGACGAGGGCGTCGGGTCCCGGCAGCAGCGCCAGTTCACTGATCGTCACGTGATCGGAATCGGGGGCGGCAGCGACCACGACGGCCCACTGCCAGCCGCGATAGCCCGGCAACTCTGCCTCGAACCGGTGGGTGGCAGCGCAGAAATCTTCGCCGGTCACGCCCAGGTGCTTCCCCACACCACCCTCACCGAGTGCGATCAGTGCTGCTCGGGCGGGCTCGACGGCTTCGGCCAGGACGGGGCGCACGACGGCGCTCTGTGGAGACGACGCAACACTCACGATGTCCATCTTGCCGCACTGGGTCCTGCCCGTGCGCGTTCGGGCTGCCATGCTGGTCCGGTGAATCGGCGTCGCACCCCGTATCCCGTCGTTGTCGGAGCGTCCGTGGTGGCGGTTGCGCTGCTCGCCGGGTGCTCCGCCGGCACCGACGACGACGCCCCACCGGAGCAGGTGACGGTAGCGCAGTCGCTGCGTCCGGAGATCGTCCGCGAACTTCCGCACGACCCGGACGCGTTCACGCAGGGCCTCGAGATCTCCGACGGCACGCTGTACGAGAGCACCGGTCTGGTGGGCCGGTCGTGGGTGCGGGCCACCGAGTTGGACACCGGCGCCGAGCGGGCGCGCGCCGATCTGCCGCAACCGATGTTCGGGGAGGGCATCACCGTCGTCGACGACACGGTGTGGCAGCTCACGTGGAAGGACGGTGTCGCCGTCGCCCGCGATCGCGGCACCCTCGCCGAGGAGCGGCGGGTCCGGTACGACGGCGAGGGGTGGGGGCTGTGTGCGCAGCCGGACCGGTTGGTGATGAGCGACGGCTCCGGCGCCCTGACGTTCCGCGATCCGGCGACGTTCGAGCCGACGGGATCGGTGGAGGTCACCCTCGACGGCCGCCCGGTCGATGAGCTCAACGAACTCGAATGCGCCAGTGACGGTTCGGTGTACGCGAACGTGTGGCAGACGGACACCATCCTGCGGATCGATCCCGCGTCCGGGGTTGCGGTCGGCCGGATCGATGCCGCCGCGCTGCGCGCCGCCCTGCCAGCCGGAGCGAGCGCCGACATCGACGTCCTGAACGGCATCGCGCAGATTCCGGGCACGGACCGTTTCCTGGTGACGGGGAAGCTGTGGCCGCGCATGTTCGAGGTCCGGTTCGTCGACTGAGGGTGCACCCGGGCCGGGCGTGACGCAGTCGACACGTCCGAACGAGCAGGAACAGACCGCCCGTGTCGTGCAATGTCCGGGGACTAGGACAGAATTGGGGGGTGACCGGACCTCGCGAACCCCACGACGCCGACCGGCGTGGGCAGGACCCGCGTAACCCCGCGCCCCGGCGACACCCCGGCTACGACAACTATCCGCCCGCCCGACGGTCCACCGCCCGGCGTGCGCCGCTGCCGCCGCTGCATCCCGTCGACCGGTCGGCGCCCACCGAACGCATCCCGTCGGGGCCGAACGGACAGGGCCCCGGACGGGGCGAGCCGGAGCCTCCGGAGCGGTCGACCAAGCAGTTCTCCAAGGCGGACGTGCCGGACGACGACGTCGAGGCACCGCAGCCGCGGCCGATGCCGCGGAAGTTGACGGTCACCCGCGTCGCGGCGATGCGCAGCCGGGAGCTGACCAACAAGTCCATTGCGACGTTCCGGCGGGCCGCGACCGCGGACGGTGCCGACAAGTCCGGGCTCACCGCGCTGACGTATGCGGTGATGGCGAACTTCGCGACCGACGCCGCGATCGCGGTGGCGTTGGCGAACACGTTGTTCTTCTCCGCGGCCACCGGCGAGGACAAGACCAAGGTCGCGCTGTACCTGTTGATCACGATCGCGCCGTTCGCGGTGATCGCGCCGCTGATCGGTCCGGCGCTGGACCGTCTGCAGCGGGGCCGCCGGATCGCGTTGGCGTCGTCGTTCGCGCTGCGGACGGTGCTGGCGCTGGTCCTCGTCTTCAACTTCGACAGTTGGGCGCTGTACCCGTGTGCACTGGGCATGATGGTGCTCAGCAAATCGTTCTCGGTCCTCAAGAGCGCCGTGACGCCGCGTGTGCTGCCACCGGAAATCGATCTGGTGCGGGTCAATTCGCGGCTGACGGTGTTCGGCCTGCTCGGCGGCACCATCGGTGCGGGTGCGCTGGCCGGCGCGCTGGCACTGGTCACCGGGTCCACGTCGGCGCCACTGTGGTTGGCGGCGATCATCACCGCGTTCGGCGCGTACCTGAGCATGCGGATCCCGGCGTGGGTGGAGGTCACCGAGGGTGAGGTGCCCGCGAAGCTGACCTTCCACGGCGACGACTCCCCCACCGAACTGATCGACGTGTCCGCGATGGCGGGCGTCAAACCGGACAAGCGTCGCCAGCCGCTGGGCCGCACGGTGGTGACCGGACTGTGGGGCAACGGCACCATCCGGGTGCTCACCGGGTTCCTGACGCTGTACATCGCGTTCGTCGCGAAGGCCAGCACCGAGCATGCGGCGTTGATGCAGGCCGCAATGCTCGGCCTGGTCGGTGCGGCCGCCGGCATCGGCAATTTCGCCGGCAATGCCGCCGGTGCCCGCCTGGAGTTGGGGCGTCCGGCGGCGATGGTGCTGCGCTGCACGATCGCGGTGACGGTCGTCGCGATCATCGCGGCGGTCACCGGGAATCTGCTGACCGCGGCGCTCGCGGCCCTCGTGGCGTCGGCGGCCAGCGCCCTGGCGAAGGTGTCGTTGGACGCCTCCCTGCAGCAGGACCTGCCCGAAGAGTCCATCGCCTCCGGTTTCGGCCGGTCCGAGACGGTCCTCCAGCTCAGCTGGGTGATCGGCGGCGCGATGGGCGTCCTGCTGCCCACCGAACTGTGGATCGGTTTCACGGTGGTGTCGGTGGTGCTTACGATCGGTCTGGTGCAGACCGTCCTCACGTACCGCGGCGCGTCACTGCTCCCGGGACTGGGCGGCAAGCGCCCGGAGCACGTGAACCAGGAGACCACTGTCGGCCACAGCCCTCGTGCCGACTGATCCACCGAACGAGAAACGGACATCCATGATGCAGGACCGGACGAAGAAGATTGTCGCGCTGATCGCGGCCCTAGCTGTGGTCGCGGCGGCCGGTCTCGCGGGGGTAGTCGCCTATCTCGTCGGTCAGTCGGAGGAGAAGCTGCCGACCATCACCGCGTACTCCAAGCAGGAGACCGCCAGCGTCGTTCCCGGTTTCTGCGACCCGACGCTGCAGTGCGAGGGCCTCGAGATCGTCGAACTGCACGTGCCCGAGGGATACCCGCTGCAGCTGTCGCTGCCGAAGGAGGTCGCGGACTCCGACTGGCGTCTGAACGTCCAGATCGGGAACCCGATGACCGGGGAGATCTTCGAGGGCTACCGCGACTACAAGCCCGGTGAGGCGTGGGCGGTGACGGTGCCCGGCAATCCGGGTGAGCAGCTGATCAGCGCCATCATCCAGCTGCCCGCGCAGGGCGGGTTGGCGCCGGTGTGGGCGTTGCAGACGATGCCGCTGCCCGGCGGCGGGCAGGTCGCCCCGTCCGCGTCCTGACCTCAGAGGCAGAGAAGAACGGGCGCCTTCCGATGATCATCGGAAGGCGCCAGTTCTCGTCTGTCGGGGACTGCTCGTGGCAGTGGCCGGACGTCAGCTGTCGAGTTCGCGCGCGACGGCGCGGACCACCTCGGAGATCCGCTGCGCGGTCTTGCGGTCCGGGTACTTGCCCTTGCGCAGATCCGGCTGGATCGTGGCCTCGAGCAGC
Source organism: Prescottella defluvii (assembly GCF_000738775.1). Lineage (GTDB taxonomy): Bacteria > Actinomycetota > Actinomycetes > Mycobacteriales > Mycobacteriaceae > Prescottella > Prescottella defluvii. The sequence goes on along the minus strand of NZ_JPOC01000015.1, from coordinate 18,100 downwards.
GTGATCATGTCCTCGACCATGCCGTGCAGTTCGTCGGGCGAGTGCTTGCGCGCGACGGGTTCCTTGCGTCCACCGCCGCCCTGACGCACGGTCGGCGCCGGATCGAGCACCTTGACGCTCAGCGCCTGCGGTCCGCGGCGGCCGGCGGCCATGCCGAACTCGACGCGCTGACCGGCCTTGAGACCGTCGACGCCCTCGGGCAGCGCGGACGCGCGGACGTAGACGTCCTCACCCTCGTCCTGGGACAGGAAGCCGAAACCCTTCTCGACGTCGTACCACTTCACCTTGCCGGTAGGCACCGTGTTCACCCGCTCATCTGCCTGCCGCACTCGTCGCCCGAGCGCGCGCGTTGGATACATGCAAAACAACGCGCCCCGCTCGGAGTGCGGGACGCGTGAATGGCCGAGTGTACCCGTCGGGTTCGCGGCCGGGCATCCTCGTTTCCCGGTGGGCGACGCCCCTCCGAACGGGTGACCGGGCGGTCTGTTCTCCGACGGCGTGCTCGATACTGGGCGGACGGTCGGGCGCTCGACGGGCCCGGCCCCTCCGACGACTGATAGGACGCCACCGTGACGACGCTGACCGACCTGCTCACCAAGATCGGCTCCAAGAGCATCGAGGTGCTCGACCTCACCGCTCCGCTCGGTTCGGACACCCCGGTGCTGCATCTGCCGGAACCGTTCGCGAACACCATTCCGGCGCGACTGGAGACGGTCAGCAATTTCGACGAGGACGGCCCGGCGTGGGCGTGGAACAACCTGCACACCGGCGAGCACACCGGCACGCATCTGGATGCGCCCACGCACTGGATCACCGGCCGGGACGGTGCGAGTGTCGATCAGATTCCGCCGGAGCGGCTGATCGGGCCGGTCGCGGTCGTCGACGTCACCGCAGAGGTGGAGGCGGACCCCGATTTCGTGCTCGAGGTGGAGCACCTCGAGGCGTGGGAGGCGGAGAACGGTCCGCTTCCCGACGGCGCGTGGCTGATCATGCGCACCGGGTGGGGTGAGCGTGGCGGCGATCCGGTGCGGTTCGCGAACGCCGACGCCGACGGCCCGCACACTCCCGGTCTGTCGGTGGCGGCGGCGAAGTGGCTGGCCGAGTCGAGTCCCATCACGGGGTTCGGGGTGGAGACGGTCGGCATCGACGCGGGCATCGCGGGTGGTTTCGACCCGATGTTCCCGGCGCACTACTTCCTGTTGGGTCACGACAAGTACGGCCTGACGCAGTTGCGCAACGTCGACAGGTTGCCGACGGTGGGCGCGGTGCTGGTGGCGTCGCCGCTGCCGATCGTCGGTGGCACCGGCAGCCCGGCCCGGGTATTCGCGCTGGTCGAGCGCGCATGAGCGGGACCGTCGCGCAGCAGGTCGGGCGGACCCTCGCCGATCTCGGGGTGGGGCACGCGTTCGGGGTGGTGGGCAGCGGCAACTTCGCGGTCACCAATGCCCTGATCGCGGCGGGGGTGCCGTTCGTCGCGGCCCGGCACGAGGGCGGGGCTGCGACCATGGCCGACGCGTACTCGCGGATGTCGGAGTTGCCGGCGATCGTCACCACCCATCAGGGGTGCGGGCTGACCAATGCGTTGACGGGGATCGGTGAAGCGGCGAAGAGCCGCACCCCGCTGATCGTGCTCACCGCCGACACCGCGGGCGCGGCCGTGCGGTCGAACTTCCGGATCGACCAGGACGCGTTGGCGCGCAGTGTCGGTGCGGTGGCCGAGCGGGTGCATTCGGCGGCGTCGGCGGTGGCCGACACCGTCCGCGCGTACCGGACCGCGGTGCGGGAGCGTCGGACGGTGGTGCTGAGCCTGCCGCTGGACGTGCAGGAGCAGGCGGCGCCGGAGTCATGGGCGATCCCGCTGCTGCCGCCGGTGCGGCGGACCCGCCCGGACTCGGACGCGCTGCACGCGCTGGTGTCGGTGCTGGAGCGGGCGCAGCGGCCGGTGTTCGTCGCCGGGCGCGGCGCCCGCGACGCCGGACCGCAGATCGCGGCGCTCGCGCGGGAGGTGGGCGCGCTGGTCGCGACATCGGCGGTGGCCAACGGCCTGTTCGAGGGGGATCCGTTCTCGCTCGGCATCTCCGGCGGCTTCTCGAGTCCGCTCACCGCGGAACTGATCGCCGACGCCGACGTGATCGTCGGCTGGGGTTGCGCGTTGAACATGTGGACGATGCGGCACGGGTCGCTCATCGGCGCCGAGGCCACCGTCGTGCAGGTGGACGTGGAGGATTCGGCGTTGGGCGCGAACCGGCCGATCGACCTGGGCGTGCTGGGTGACTGCCGGGAGACCGCGGCCGTCGCGCTCGAGCAGGTGCGTGACGGCGGCACCCGGTACCGCACCGAGCAGGTGCGCTCGCGCATTGCGGCGCAGGTCCGTTGGAACGACGTGCCATTCGACGACCTGTCCACCGGGACGACGATCGATCCGCGCCTGCTGTCGCGGGAGTTGGACGCGATCCTGCCGCGGGAGCGGACGGTGTCGGTGGATTCCGGCAACTTCATGGGCTATCCCAGCGCGTATCTGTCGGTGCCGGACGAGTTCGGTTTCTGCTTCACGCAGGCATTCCAGTCCATCGGGCTGGGCCTGGCCACGGCGATCGGAACGGCGCTGGCACAGCCGGATCGGCTGCCCGTCGCGGCGCTGGGCGACGGCGGCTTCCTCATGGGGATTTCCGAGTTGGAGACCGTGGTGCGTCTGGGCCTGCCGATGGTGCTGGTGGTCTACAACGACAGCGCGTACGGCGCGGAGGTCCACCACTTCGACGCCCCGGGCACCGATCATTCGGCGGTCACCTTCCCGGACACCGACATTGCCGCCATCGCACGCGGTTACGGCGCCGAGGCCGTGACGGTGCGATCGGCCGGCGATCTCGACGCCGTGCGCGAGTGGATCGCGGGTCCGCGAACCCGGCCACTCCTGATCGACGCGAAGGTGAGTTCCGACGGCGGCGCGTGGTGGCTGGCAGAGGCATTCAAGGGGCACTGAGCAGCCGATTCCGTGTGGGGCGCCGGCACTGAACCGAACCATTGACCGGCACCCTCCGATCCCGCTGAACCGATCAGGGCAAATCCCCTACTGGACAATTGACCAGTTTCGCCCCCAACGAGGCTCCCGGGGTGCTAGAAAGTACTCCGGCGCAGCTCGGGGGTTGTGTCCTGTTCTACCAGTTCGCCTGCTCCACCAGTTCTGCCAGCGCCGGACAAGCGCCGACCAGGTGTTTGCGTGAAACAAAGTTTTGACTGGTCCAAGTGTCTGAGTGCCGACGCACCACCCCTTGTAACGACCCCGCTTGCGGGGCCAGAAGAAACGAGAACACCCGCATGAACAAGAAGACCAAGGGCGCAATCGCCGCCGGCGCCGCGGCACTGCTCCTTGCCGGTGGTGCCGGCACCTTCGCCGCGTGGAACGACACCGAGACCCTCGACGGCGGCACCATCACCGCTGGAAAGCTGCAGTTCACCGGGACCACGACCGGCACCTGGTACGAGGACGCAGCTACCGAAGGCAACGAGGTCGACCTCGAAACCTTCAAGATCGTCCCCGGCGACGTCTTGGTCTACAAGGCGACCACGACCTTCATCGCAGAAGGCACCAACCTCAACGCCACACTGACTCTGGATCCGGGCACCGCTGGCACGTTCGATGGGTTGACCTGGGGCACTCCCACTGTCACGGCTACGGGCGTCGATTCTGCCACCGGCGTCATCTCCTCGCAGGCAGGGCCGCGCTCGGCGACCGTCGAGACGACGGTCACGTTCGATGCTGACACCGACGGCGTGACGTCCCAGGGCGCTACCGCGGCACTCAACGGCGTTCAGCTGAAGCTCCAGCAGCAGTAGAGCCTTGTCGAAGAACCACCGTTGGTGGGCACTTGCAGCGGTGCCGGCTGTTGGGCTGATTTTCTTTTCGGCCCAGCAGACCGGCGCCCTGTGGAGTGACACCGAGACGCTTCCCGGCGCGACGATCACCGCCGGCACTTTGGACATCGGCGTCGGCACCGGGTCCTTCACTCTCGACTCGTTCGGGAAGACCGACCTTGCTGTCGGCGGGTACTCGCAGACTCCGTTGACGGTCAAGAACACTGGCAACGTACCGATGCAGTACAAGCTGGCCGGTGTCACTCAGTCGAACACGGCGCTTCCGCTGACTCTCAAAGTGTGGCAAGTCGCGAACGAGACTGCCTGTACGGCAGCTGGTGACCCTGCCGGCACGTCGCTGTATGACGGCCCCATGATCGGCGCTGCCAGCACGCTACAGCCCGCACTGCAGCCGAATGCCACCACCGTTCTGTGCCTGCGCGGGACGGTCGGCGCGGGCGCACCCGGGGGTGTCAGTTCCACCACGACGTTCACGTTCGACGCCAGCCAGGTCTGAACATGAGCCACGCCAACGACTCTGATGTTGAATCGACCACCGCCTGGTGGTGGGTCAAGTCGGTCGTGTCGTGGCTCCTGCTCATCGTCATGGTGGGCATCCTGGCATTGACGATCGTGATTCCCCGGGTCACCGGGTCGACGCCGTACACGGTGCTTACTGGGTCGATGGAGCCGACGTATCCTCCGGGCACGCTCGTCGTCGTCAAGCCGGTGGACGCCGGAACACTCGGCGTCGGTGACGCCATCACGTTCCAGTGGGAATCCGGGAAGGTCGATGTCGTCACGCACCGCATCACCGCAGTGCAGTACTCGGCGAAGGGTGAGCTGCGGTTCACCACGCAGGGTGACGCCAACCGGGCACCGGACGAGCGACCTGTAGTTCCCGGACAGGTCCGCGGAAAAGTCTGGTACGCAGTCCCGTACGTCGGCTACGTCAACAACTTCATATCAGGCAAGCAGCGTTCCGCGCTCCTTGCGGTGGTGGTGGGCGGCCTGTTGGCGTATGCGGTTGTCATGTTCGTCGGCTCCGTCCGCGACAAGGCACGAGTACGCCGCCAGCGGAAGGACGTTGCTGCGGAGGATGATTCCACCGCTATCACCACTGAAATCCCAGTGTTCGACCCTCATGCGTCGAGTGCTCCGATCCTGCGCGAAAACCCGAGCGAGGGGAACGAACTAGTCCGATGAAAGCCTTCACGAAGTGCGGAGTTGCCGCGGTGGCGCTCGCTTCCGTGTTGTTCACCGCAGGCTGCGACACCGGCAGCCTCGGTGGCGGTAGCAGTTCCAGCGGTGGCACCACCACCGCGCCGACGACCACCGCCCCGCCGACGGAAATCGGTGGTGGTGGAAACACTTCCGGCAAGCTCGCACTCACCCAGGTCTCCGCACCGGTATGGAGCGACCAGAACGGGCCCATCGACACCGCTTCCTTCCGGATCGTGCCGGGTGACGCCCTCATCTACAAGGCCAGCTTCCAGCTCACCCTCTCGGGCGACGGCCTGAAGGCGCGACTCACGACCGACCCCGTGACCTTCACCAGTGGTGGTCAGCTCACCGCGAAACTGGTACCGCAGGTGACGACGAGCATCAACGGGTCGCCGCTGCCGACCGGAAACGTCGTCACCACAGCACACAACGGTGCAACCGTCGAGGTTGCGGCGACGTTCACCTTCGATCGGCAAACGGCCGGCACTGCCGGGCAGTCGGCCGCAGCGAACTTCCAAGACATCGGCGTCCACCTCGAACAGGTACTCCCCTGACCGGGTCACGCGCATCAAACGTCAGGGCCGTCGTCGGACCCCCTCCCATTCGGCGGCCCTGATTTCCAAACGGAATTCGTGTATCAGCGGAAAGTGAAGGAGCTCATCGTGTTGCCGGTAGATCGACTATCGAGAGGTATGGCGAGCACGCTGCTGGCGGGCGGCAGCACCAGAACGACGGAAACGAAGTAGGTCAACACAATGACATCACACGAGGGAAAGCGCAGGGCAGTGCAGATGCGTGGACGTATTAGTCATGGCGCCTGGACCCGCACGCGTGCCGTCCTGTCCCTCGGGATGGTCCTCGGACTGGGCGCGGTGGGCACGATGGCGGCATGGTCGAACAGCGCGACTGCGACGTCGGGCGTCTTCAGCACGGGATCCATTCAGCTCAAGTTGAACGGCGACCGCCCGAGCCACGCCTTCACCGCGCTGGAGAAGACGAGCATACTCAAGGGCAACAGCGTCGCCGCGATGCTGCCGGTTCAGAACACTGGCGCCGTGGACTTCGCCTACGTCGCGAAAGCTACCGCGAACGGTGACGCCGGCCTCGCGAGCAGTCTCACAGTCGCCGTGTACGACGGCGGAAGCAGCAACAACACCACATGCAGCGGCGGCACCCTGATCGACTCGAAGGCGCTGTCGACTGCCGCGCCGGTTGACCTGATCCCGTCACGGACCCTCACCAAGGCCGAGGGCACGGAGAACCTGTGCTTCCAGATCACCTTGAGTTCGACCGCACCGGACACCACCCGAATGAAGTACCTCGGTGCGGCATTCGAATTCACAGCAACCGAAGTACCGAGCGGCGCGTAAGCCAGCGGCGAACCTCTAGGAGACTGACATGGCTAACACTCGCAACTTCCGTGCCCGGATGCTGTCGCTACGCTCCGCTCTCGCGATCGGCGGCGTCGTTGTCGTGGCGCTGGGACTCGCCCAGTCGGCAGGCACACAGGCCAGCCTCACCGACACCGGTACCGCGAATGTCTCGATGCTCGCGACCGGCAACTACTTCCCGACACCACTTACGGCCCAAGTCAACTGCTCAACGAGCGGTGGCTTGAACCTTCTTGGTCGACGCGCAAACCTGTCTTGGCCTGCGGTCCCCGGTGCGACCGGCTACGTGGTCCGACTTGTGCATGGAGACGGATCGCTCTACTGGGAGTACCCCGCCCAGACCACAACTTCGCTCAACGGGATCAGCACAACCAGCCCCCGGGCCAGCGTGTACGCCCGCGTGCACACGCTGAACGGGCCCGCCAGGTCTTCCGGCTGGAGGGGAGCCAACACCGCAATCTCGTACAAGGACCTCACCAGCAGCAGGACCGAATGCGAGAACGGCCCATCCCCCAGCCAGGCCAACAACGCCTGGGAAAACCAGACCACTTGGGATCCATTCGGTGTATCAGCTCGAGTTGCCATCCAACAGGAAGGCGGCGGGCCCCTCGGCGGGCCTGACCCGGTCGATGTGACATCAACGCCGAGCGCGACAACGACGACGACGGAAGCACCGACGTCCACGACCGAAACACCTTCTACGTCTACGCCTTCGACCACGACAGAAGCACCGACGTCCACGACCGAGACACCGTCCGTCACCACGACCACCACACAGCCGACAACCACGACCACGACGACCACGCGTCCGTCTGGTGCAGCCGACCGTGAGGTCGATCTGGGTGAGGGACTGACCGCAGAGTTGGCCGACGACAACGTTGCCGTCCTCTCCGATGGCGTCGAACAGTGCAGTGCGACGGTTGACGGCGCCGAAAAGATCACCGACAACGGCGACGGGACCCTCGCGGTCACCGACGGTGACGGTGCCGTCCACTACGTGGATACCGCCACCTGCGCGATCAGCTGATCAGACTCACGCACATTCGGGCGGATGCCGGCCTCCCCACATGACGGGGACCGGCATCCGCCCGAACTACGTTCGCCATCGCCCGTTACGTTCCTCGCAGTCCCGCACCGCGGCCGATCGAAGGGAGCACTCGTGGCGGTGATCGCAGCGCTCCTGCTCGCTGTCGGCGTGATCGGAACCGTCGGCGCCATCGGGGTCGGCGGATACTTCATCGGCTGGTGGGCGCAGCCCGCATCTGTGGCATTCGTGGCCATCGGGGTGATCGGCATACTCATCATCGGACGACGACGCCCCTAGTCTCCTGGCCCACCTACACTCCGACGGCGACGCACCCGACGAGCGCGAGCGCCGCCGACGACGTGGGTTGCGAATCGGGAGGCGTTGGTGCACGCGGCAGCGCCAACGAGAGCCTGACCTGCCACGCCTGCCATGCGCTCGTTCACGAAGGCCCTGGAAGCTGACAAACCCGAATGGCCCCAACGGAGTCCGGGACGCTCGCCCCGCGTCAACCATCGCCACCACCTGGGCGAACTGGTCGCCGGGGCACTCTCACACGAACGTGCCCGACGGGAAGCGAAGCGTCGCGAGGACCACCTCCACCGTCCACCGCAGTAGATCAGGCACTGTGCCCAGGACGGTGCGGTGCATCCGTCACAACTCGGCGTCCGAATCGGAATCGGAATCGGAGTCGTCGAACTTGCGCTGCGCCTGCGCCACCGGCCCGAATGCCAGCACCAGCAGTCCACCGGCAAGCACGCCACCCAGGAAAATAGCGACCGGCGACGACAACCACGACACCACGTAGCCAAGGACCGGCACGCTCGCGAACATCCGATCGGCCTCCGCCACCGTGTACGGCATGAGGTCGGCATGCTCGTTGGCATCGCCCTTGAGGATCAGGACGGCGGAACCACCGTCCTGCGAAACGATCTCGTGGACACGATGCGTGATCCTCGTACCCTGATCGTTGAACACACTCACGACGTCACCGATCGCGAGGTCACCGGCAGGTGTCGTCCGCGAAAGCGCCAGCGCGCCAGTCGGAATGTCCGGCGACATCGACCCCGACCGGAAGATCAGCGGCTTTATACCGAACACCAACGACGCCACCGTCGCCAGCACACAGATCAGCCCGACGACCGCGCCGACGTTGAGTGCGATCTCCCAACCGCGGGAACGGCCGGAGCTAGTGCGCTTTCGATCAATTGCCATGCTCAACTCAATCACTAGCCGGGTAAGGCGCCGACGGTAATTCCACTGACTGGACCGTGCAACACCGAACGGGCGGTTATCCGACCATCGGCCGAGTGCCGAGTCGGATAACCGCCCGTTCGATGGGTCAGCGGGCCCGCTGCTCGATCAGGAGGCGAAGCTCCCGGCGCCAAGGGAGCCGAGAGAGCCGAGGGGGCCGGTGGCGACGTCGCCGGGGCCGGGCGTGAAGCCGACGGACCACATCGGGTTGGCCTCACCGTTCTGCGTCTGGTTGCCGGCGTCCGCGGGCATGCCGACGACCAGGGAGATCGCGGCGGTCTCGTTCGCTCCGAGATGGACCGAGCCGAGCTTCGTTCCCGGCGCCACCGTGCGGGTTTCGGTGAGCGTGACCGGGTTGCCGATCTGGCCGTCGATGTCGACGCGGGCGGTGGCGGTCATACCGGGAGTGAGCGTGTAGTTGCCCACCGAGAAGCCGACGACGCCCTCCACACCGGAGATGTTGCGGATCTGGAAGCTGGTGGCGAGTACCCGCCCGGGCACCAGCTCACCGGGATTCCAGTCGATCACGTCGGCGTCGCCCCAGGTGGCACCGTTGTCGGTCGAGTACTCGACGGTGGGGGCCGGGGTGTCGGCACGAGCGACGGACGGGACCGCGATCACCGCGGCTGCCGCGAGGAAGAGCGCGAGCAGCACGCCGCCCAGAACCTTGCCCTGCCACGCGAGGGCTCCGGACATACGAGTGAAAGCAGTCATGGCGCGGAGCCTAGGGGAGCAAATGTGATCAAGCGTCCAATTCGGTGATAATTCTCCCCCGCTCCACTTCGGAAGCGCGTGCACCTCGCCGCCACCGGTGGCCTACCGTTGTGTTGTGACGAACGATTCGAACCGCAGCGACACTGATACCCCCGACCAGGCCGGCAAGGGACTGTTCTACGCAGCCATCGTCAGCTTCCTGATCGGCTTCGCGGCGATCATCGCCATCTTCTTCGTCCATGCACTCTCCGAGGGCGCACCCGGCCTCGTTCTGTACTTCCTCACGCTCGCGTGCCCGCTCGGATTCGTGCTCGCGATCGCCTACGCTCTCCGCTCCGGGCGTCGCAGCCGCTGAGTCGGAGACTCCGGGACCACCGACAGGACCACCGAAAGGAACACCATGAGGATCCTGCTGAACATCATCTGGCTGATCTTCGGCGGCCTGTGGCTGGCACTCGGCTACTTCCTGGCCGGGCTGATCATGTGCATCCTCATCATCACGATCCCGTTCGGGATCGCGTCGTTCCGGATCGGGCTGTACGCGCTGTGGCCGTTCGGCAAGACCGTCGTCGACAAGCCCACCGCCGGCGTCGGATCGCTCATCGGCAACGTCATCTGGCTGATCCTCGCGGGCGTGTGGCTCGCGATCGGCCACGTCGTCAGCGCGATCGCGATGGCCATCACGATCATCGGCATCCCCCTCGCGATCGCGAACCTCAAGATGATTCCCGTCTCGCTGATGCCGCTCGGCAAGGAGATCGTGGACGTCGGCGGACGCAATCAAGCGCAGTGGGCGCCGGCCTGACCGTTCCGCAAAGTGGGACAGACCGCCCGTTCCCGATGTGATCTCACTCACATTACGTCCCGATAACGGAGCGGTGTCGAACCGTGATCGAGGACGCCTCGGCGCGACTAGCTGGGGCTAAGCCGTCTCCGTCGAATTCCGCAGTCGAGCAACACAAAGACGCGCCGCGTTATCAATCGGTGACGTTTGCCGCCTGATCGTCGTACCGTCGTGTCCGGCCGGAAACTCGGCCACACCGGGCCCGCCGCGCCAAACCCCGTCCAGTGGGTCCGGAACACCCACGAACCATCCATGGACGGGGACGGGGGACCCAAAGGTCCTCCGGGGAACAGGTCCCGCAGGGGACCACCCCGTAGGCATCGGGAGAGCAATCTCCCTGGGGGTGAAGCCAGACCCGCTCCATCCACGAGCGGCGAGGCCGGGCGACCTCTCAGCCCGAACCCGACAGCTGACCTCGCAGGCGCGTGCGGAGAGGAACCAACCGACATGAGCGGACGTCATCGCAAGCCGTCTACCACCGGCCGCACCGTAGCCAAGGTCGCCGTCACCGGCGCCATCATGGGCGTGGGCGGCGTCGCCTTCGCCGGCACCGCCAGCGCGGCCCCCGATTCCGACTGGGACAAGCTCGCGCAGTGCGAGGCCGGCGGCAACTGGGGCATCAACACCGGCAACGGCTACCACGGTGGCCTGCAGTTCTCCCCGAGCACCTGGAAGTCGCACGGCGGCGGAGAGTTCGCCTCGACCGCGAACCAGGCCACCCGCGAGCAGCAGATCGTCGTCGCCGAGCGCGTGCTCGCCAACCAGGGCTGGGGCGCCTGGCCGTCCTGCTCCTCCAAGCTCGGCCTGAGCAGCGCGCCGACGCAGCGCAATGCCCCCGCCGCGACCCCGCAGGCCGTCGCGCCCGCACCGGTCGTCGAGACCCCGGCCGCCCCGCTGCACCCCGCGCAGGGTGTCTTCGACCAGATCGACGCGCTCATCGACGCCGCCGACGATCACGGTGTCGAGATCGGCCAGCCGATCCTCGACGCATACGACGTCGCGAAGACGATCGACCTGAGCAAGCTGAACCTGCGGGACGTCGCCGGCGTGGCGAATCTGTCGCAGAGCTGATCCGCTCTCCCCGAACACGAAGTGGGCCCCTCGCCATCGGCGAGGGGCCCACTTTTCTGTGTGCGCGTCAGCGGTTGATCACGGTGTGCGGGTGCACGTAGGGCAGGGAGTCCACCGGAAGCGGGAATTCCGTCTCCTCGCCGAACGGCGAAAGATTGCCGGCACGACTGGAAGACAACTCGGTCACCGCGTGATCTCCATCCGCAGTTTCCGGCCACCCTGGATCGACATAGCGCTTCTTCGAATTGTTAGCCACGCGCCCATTTTGACAGGAGCGTTCGCCGCGGTACAGCCCAGGTCACTAATCTCATAGCTGATGACCTCCACGCATGGCACCGAGGGCGCCCCGGAAACCGCAAACCCCGTGGCAGCACCGACCCTGACCGGCTGGTTGAGCGCCCGCAAGGACGCCGAACTGACCGACCTGTTGCGGCTGCGCCCGGACCTCGCCGTGCCGCCACCCGCCACGGCCGCCGTCCTCGCCGGACGCGCCGAGCAGCGCGCATCCGTGATGCGGGCCGCCGACACCCTCGGCTCCCTCGAATTCACCGTGCTCGAGGTGCTGGCGCTCGAGCAGGCCGACCAGATGCCGGTGGACCGTCGGCACGTCGACGACGCCCTCGCCGGCCGGGTGCCCGGCAAGGCGGTGGACAAGGCGCTCGACCGGCTGCGGGCCCTGGCCCTGGTGTGGGGCGACGACGACCGGTTGCGGATCGTCCGGGCCGCCGCCGACGCGATCCCGTGGCGCATCGGCCGCATCACCACCGAATCCGACGCGATGACCGAGGACGAGATCCGGGCCGCGCTCGACGGCATCGAACCGGCCGAACGCGACCTGCTGGGCACCCTGGCCCGGTCGTCGCCGATCGGCCGCACCCGCGACGCCGCACCCGGCACGTCCCCGGACCGCCCGGTCCAACGACTCCTCGCCCGCGGACTGCTGCACTGGATCGACGCCGAGACGGTGGAACTGCCCGTCCAGGTGGGTCAGGTGCTGCGCGGCGAGGCCGTCTTCGATCCGGCGTCGCCCACCCCGCCCCCGCTGACCGGACGCAAGCAGAAGCCCGCCGATGTCAACGCGGCCGCCGCCGGTGAGGCCCTGGAACTGGTGCGGCACTGCGAGGACCTGGTGGCCGCGCTCGGCGACGCCCCGGCCCCCGCCCTCAAGGCCGGCGGCCTGGGCGTGCGGGAGTTGCGGCGGCTGTCCAAGTCGACCGGCGTCGACGAGGCCCGCCTCGGCCTGCTGCTCGAACTTCTCGCCGGCGCCGGGCTGATCGCGAGCGGCACCCCCGACCCCGCGCCGCACACCGACCTCGACGACTACTGGGCTCCCACCGTCGCCGTGGACGGCTGGCTCAACGCGGGCACCGCCCGACGCTGGGCCACCCTCGCCGGGGCCTGGCTGACGCTGCCGCGGCGGCCGTGGATCATCGGCAGCCGCGACGCCACCGACAAACCCATCTCCGCGCTGTCCGAGGAGGTGCGGGCCCCCGGCGCGGCACTGGAGCGCCGACTGCTGCTGGAACTGCTCGCCGAGGCCGGCAGCGGCAAGACGGTGTCCGCGGCCGAGGCCAGCCGACTGCTCGCGTGGCGTCGTCCCCGCTGGGCCGGACGGCTGGGCCCGCACGTGGTGGAGCGGACCCTCGACGAGGCCCGCGCACTCGGACTGGTGGCACACGGGGTGCTCAGCTCCCCCGGCAAGGCGCTGCTGCACGGCGGCGACCCCGAGGCCGAGATGGACGCCGCCCTGCCCGCGCCCATCGACTACGTGCTGGTGCAGGCCGACCTCACCGTCGTCGCCCCCGGGCCGCTGGTCCCGGACCTGCTCGAGCAGATCACCCTCGTCGCCGACATCGAATCCGCGGGCGCGGCGTCGATGTACCGGGTCAGCGAGAACAGCATCCGGCGGGCGCTCGACGCGGGGCTGTCCGCGTCCGAACTGCAGACCCTGTTCGCGACCCGTTCCAAGACGCCGGTGCCGCAGTCGCTGAGCTACCTCATCGACGACGTCGCCCGCCGACACGGCCGGCTGCGGGCGGGGGTCGCGGCGTCGTTCATCCGCTGCGAGGACCCGGCGCTGCTCGCGGAGGTCCTCGCCTCCCCCGTCGCCGAGCAGTTGGCGCTGCGGGCCCTGGCCCCCACCGTCGTCATCTCGCAGGCGCCGCTCAAGGAGGTGCTCACCGACCTGCGCGCGGCCGGGTTCGCCCCGGCCGGGGAGGATTCGTCCGGCGCGATCGTCGACCTGCGCCCGCGCGGGGCCCGCGTCCCGGCGGCCCGGGTGCCGCGGCCGCGTACCCCCGCCGTCCCCACCGACGAGCAGCTCGCGACGCTGGTGCGGTCGCTGCGCGCCGGCGACCGGGCCGCCGCCACCACCGGCGCCGGACTGCGCAGCGACGGCACCCGGGCGTCCAGCGCGGCGACGATGACGCTGCTGCAGACGGCCGCGCAGGTGCGGCGCAGCGTGTCGATCGGCTACGTCGACGCGCAGGGCATCGCGTCGCAGCGCATCGTGGAACCGGTCAGCGTCGGCGGCGGTCAGCTCGATGCGGTCGACTCGGCGACCGGTGAGGTGCGCCGGTTCACGCTGCACCGGATCACGTCCGTCGCGTTGGTGGACTGACCGCCGCCGCGCCCGGTCAGTGTGGGAACTCCTCCCCCGTGTACTCGCGACGCTCCACGAGGACGAGCCAGTTGCCGGAGTTGTCGCGCATCACGGCCTCGATGCCGTAGGGGCGGTCCGACGGCGGCTGGGTGAACTGGACCCCCTTGGCGACCAGCTCCTCGTAGGTCTTGTGGCAGTCGGTGGTGCTGAGCCCGAAGCCGTTCATGGTGCCGGCGGCGAGCGACCGGCGGATCGCCTCGGCCATATCGGCGTCGAGCGGCGGCCCCGGCTTCATCAGCGTCACCTCGAGCTCGGGGTGGTCGGGGTGCGTGATCGTCAGCCACCGGAACCCGTCCCCCATCGAGACGTCGGTGGCCTCGACGAATCCCAGCGTGTCGAGGTAGAACCTCTTGGCCTCGTCCTGATCGGTCACCCACAGCGTGACGAGCGAAACGTTCGTGATCATCGAAATCCCCTCGGGGTGGTCGGCGTGTGCGGTCACCCCGAAACCTATGCCGCTCACCCGGGCGGCCGCTTCTCGAGAATTGCGGTGTTCAGCCGCGGTCGCTCAACCCGTGCATGAACACCCAGCAGCCGGGGATCCGCGGCGCCCCGAGCTCCGCGAACTTCGCCTGGTACGCCGACGGCGTCGTTCCCACCAGCTGCCGGAACTTGGCACTGAACGACCCGACGCTGGTGTACCCCACCAGGTGGCAAACCTCGGTGACGGTGAGGTTGGTGGCGCGCAGCAGATCCTGTGCGCGTTCGATCCGCCGCTCGGCGAGGTAGACGCCGGGGGTCTTGCCGTACACGCCGTCGAAGCACCGGAGAAAGTAGAAGCGCGACACCGCTGCCGATGCCGCAAGCGCGTCGAGGTCGAGCGGTTCGGCGTAGTGCCGGTCTGCGAGATCCCGGGCACGGCGCAGGTGCGGTAGCAGACTTTCGGGGACTCGAACCGACGTCGTCACATCCCGAGTCTCGCACCGGACCGGCGACCGGCACTACCGGAAAAAGCACCCCGAACTGCACGACTGGCATTTTCCTGGAAATGACGTATGGTCTCGATCGAGTGATTGCCACTTCGAATTAGGAGCGACAATGGCCGAGAAGAAACCTGGAAAAAGCCTCAAGAAGTCCGCACAGTCGATCAAGGAAAAGCGGGCGGAAAAGCGCAACCGCGCCGTCGACGCCGACGAGTTCATCAAAAAGCGTAAGCGCCACTGACGGAGCCCTTCCATGACTCGCGAGGCACCGGCGCGTGACGCGTCGGGCATTCTGGACCACCTGCACCGCAAACTGGATCGCCTGCTCGGCGACGGCGCACTGCCGGAGCCGCGCTCGGACGGATTCCGGTCCGGCATCGCGTCGGCGAAACTGTTCGTTCTCGACGAACGCGCCCAGCATTCCGGATTCCTTTTCCCACCGACGCACGAATAAAAAGTGAAGGACCACCTACCGTGAAGCGGACCCTGCTCGCCCTGGACAAAATTCAGGCGCGACTGGAAAACGAACTCGACACCACCGCTGTGCACAGCGAACGGGATGTCGGATATCGCGCCGGAATTTCCGAGGCGCTCGTCCAGGTGATGGAGACCAAGAAATCTCTCACCGCCGGGCGCTGACCCCGGGCAGGGCCTGCGGCCCGTGCGTCTTTCCGGTCGATCCCGCCACCGGAAAGGCGCACGGGCCGCAGGCCTACATGGCGGGACACCGCCGTCGTCTGGACAATGGTCTGGTTACCGTTGCTAGGAGGCGCACGTGACCGACGGCCCGCTGATCGTCCAGTCCGACAAGACACTGCTGCTCGAGGTCGATCACGAGCGCGCGAACGACGCCCGTCAGGCGATCGCCCCGTTCGCCGAACTCGAGCGTGCCCCCGAGCACGTCCACACCTACCGGATCACCCCGCTCGCGCTGTGGAACGCCCGCGCCGCCGGGCACGACGCCGAGCAGGTCGTCGACGCGCTCGTGAACTTCTCCCGCTTCGCGGTGCCGCAACCGCTGCTCGTCGACATCGTCGACACCATGGCCCGCTACGGCCGCCTGCAACTGGTGAAGAACCCGGCCCACGGCCTCACGCTGGTCAGCCTGGACCGCGCGGTGCTCACCGAGGTGATGCGGCACAAGAAGATCGCGCCGATGCTGGGCGAGAAGGTCGACGACGACACCGTCATCGTCCATCCCAGCGAGCGCGGCCACCTCAAGCAGATGCTGCTCAAGATCGGCTGGCCCGCCGAGGACCTCGCCGGTTACGTCGACGGCGAGGCGCACCCCATCGATCTCGCGTTCGAGGAGGGGCACTGGCACCTGCGCGACTACCAGGAGATGGCGGCCGACTCGTTCTGGGCCGGCGGCTCCGGCGTCGTCGTGCTGCCCTGTGGCGCCGGCAAGACGATGGTCGGCGCGGCCGCGATGGCCAAGGCGAAGGCGACGACGCTGATCCTGGTCACCAACACCGTCGCCGGCCGGCAGTGGAAGCGTGAACTGATCGCGCGCACGTCGCTCACCGAGGAGGAGATCGGCGAGTACTCGGGCGAGAAGAAGGAGATCCGCCCGGTCACCATCGCCACCTACCAGGTGATCACCCGCAAGTCGAAGGGCGAGTACAAGCACCTCGAGCTGTTCGACTCCCGCGACTGGGGCCTGGTGATCTACGACGAGGTGCACCTGCTGCCCGCCCCGGTGTTCCGGATGACCGCCGACCTGCAGTCCCGTCGGCGCCTCGGTCTCACCGCGACACTCGTCCGCGAGGACGGCCGCGAGGGCGACGTGTTCTCGCTGATCGGCCCCAAGCGGTACGACGCCCCGTGGAAGGACATCGAGGCCCAGGGGTGGATCGCCCCCGCCGACTGCGTCGAGGTGCGGGTGACCCTCACCGACGCCGAGCGGATGGCGTACGCGACGGCCGAACCGGAGGAACGCTACAAGCTGTGCTCGACGGCCCGGACCAAGCACGCGGTCGTGAAGTCGATCCTGGACCGGCATCCCGGTGCGCCGACGCTGGTGATCGGCGCCTACCTGGACCAGCTCGAGGAACTCGGCGAGGAACTCGGCGCCCCCGTCATCCAGGGTTCCACGCGGAACAAGGAACGCGAGATCCTGTTCGACCAGTTCCGCAACGGCGAGATCCAAACCCTCGTGGTCAGCAAGGTCGCGAACTTCTCGATCGACCTGCCGGAGGCGTCGGTGGCGGTGCAGGTGTCGGGCACGTTCGGCTCCCGTCAGGAGGAGGCGCAGCGGTTGGGCCGACTCCTGCGGCCGAAGCACGACGGCGGTCAGGCACACTTCTATTCGGTGGTCGCTCGGGACACGCTCGACGCCGAGTACGCCGCCCACCGTCAACGCTTCCTCGCCGAACAGGGCTACGCGTACCGCATCACGGACGCCGACGACCTGCTCGGCCCGACCATCGGATAGGACTTCACCCCCGTGCGACGCTTCGAGTTCCCCGTCGACAAATCCCATGCCAAGTCCGTCAACGAGACGCTCAGCGATCTCCGACGGCTGCAGTGGTCGGCCGCGGTGATGGCGGTTCTCCTGGGCGCCGGTGCCGCCGGACTGTTCGTCCTGGGCGAGCCGTGGTCGTACATCCTCGGCGCGGTCCTCGCGGTGTGCGCGGTGACGTCCCTGTGGATGGTGGTGTGGACGCCGCGCCACGTCGGCAGCATCGACGACCTGTACGCCAACGGCGACCTGGTGCCGGCGGTGGTGTCGGCGATCCACCCGCGCGGCTACACGCTGCTCGCACTGCTCGACATCGCCAAGCCCGGCGCCGGCGAACCGCACTACGCGCTCGCGGCCCGCAACGTCCGCGGCCTGCCCGGCCGCGGCTACACCGTGGGCAAGAAGATTCCGGCGGTCGCGGTCCTGGGCGACCGCAGTTCCCGCAGCAACGGTGACACCTGGCAGATGGTGAGTTTCATGCCGATCGAATGGGGCACCCGCGACAGCAAGGTCATCCTGCAGGCCACCGCCCGTATCGACGACGTCGAGTGGAATCTGCTGCGCAAGAACATCTCGATGTCGGAGACGGTGCGCGCGGCGGACAACAAGTTCGTGTTGCTCGATCCGTCCGAACTACCGAAGGAATTGCACTGATGTGATTCACCCCGATCGGGGTG
>NZ_JPOC01000014.1 GCF_000738775.1 Prescottella defluvii | reverse complement strand
CAACCTCCCTGGACATCACAGCTAGACGACCGAGCGCACGCTCCCCGGACGGTGCCGGGCGGAACCGTGCCCCGGAGCCGCAACGGCCCCGGGACACGATCTGTCACGGCTCAGGAGTCGGAAGAACCGAGGGAACCGAACAGGCTCTCCACCGAACCAGGACCGGTAGGACCGGCGGGGCCAGCAGGGCCGGCGGGGCCAGCAGGACCCGGTAGCTGCACGGGAGGGATGGAAACGGTGCCGGTGAGATCCACGAAGTCCGCATCCGTGAAGTTTGCGCCGTACACGTTCGCGCCACCGAGATACGCCCCATTCAGGAACGCACCAGAAAAGTTCGCGCCAGTGAGGTTCGCATGGGCGAGGAACGCGTCAGGGAGGATTGCGCCAGCGAGGTTCGCGCCGAGCATTTCCGCGCGCGCGAGGTTTGCGCCAGCGAGGTTCGCGCCGCGTAGATCAATGTGGTGCAGATCCGCGTCGCTGAGGTCAGCGTAGATGAGGTTTGCGCCAGCGAGGTTCGCACCATCGAGCATCGCGCCTTGGAGCTCCGCTCTACTGAGATCTGCTCCCGGGCAGGAGGTGACAGGTGGTATGTCAGCGTTGTAGATGGTGCAGGTGCCGATGACGATGGGGGCGGCGGACGCGGGGGCCGCAGAGGCCAGACCGGCCACCGTCAGGATGGCGGTACTGGCGATGACCGCACCCATCCGGCGGCTTTTCGCGCCCCTCCGTCTTGTGCTGGATTCGGAATTGCCCGTCTTGAACGTCATGGTCTCTCACTCTCGCTAGCTGGAAAGAACTTCACTTCGTGATCGGACGGCCTTTCTTGCGTGCACAGTTCACCAATCTGTGACGAGAACCCCCGCGGCTTCCCATGAAAACGAGATGTTCCTGTGACCTGAACCGGCACAAGGCGAACCAATCGGTCGCACAGGAATGTGTCGAGAGCTTGTCGCTGCGGCCGACTTCTGAATCGCACAGTGCTGCACGCGAGTGTCCTGTTCACCAATCGTGGCCGGGATTGGGCAGCAGGCATTTTGGCTACGCCGACCGATCGGTAGTCAACCATGGCGAGACCCCGTGATCGCACAAGCCTGGACGAGTTCCAGGTTGGTGACCTTCAGATCTCCCGCGGATAGAACTAGGCGGGGTCGCGGCGTCGGAGAAACATGTTGAGCGGCCCCGACATCAGTGCGCCGCGGCATCGGCTGCAACTGTGAGCAGAAGCGGAGCCAGCAGCGATCCGCCGCCATCGTCGGGAACCAACGAACGCAGTGCGGTGAAACGCCCGTGAGTGCTCCGATGAGAGAAATTCCCGATCACTTCACATGCCACTGCCGCTTCCGAAGTCATCGGGCTCCACGCTTCTTCATTGGCGAACGCCCTTGGAGGGGGCAACTGATGGAAAGACGCGCCTCAGGCGGAGCGAACGCTAATCTACGATTCGTGCATGCCTCGCGGTCCTGTTCTCGATCCGCTTGATCGAGCACCGGGTGCGGCCGATGCTGAGCCCGCGGGTCGAGTCCGGGAACCGTCAGCGCTCCGAACTGGACTTTCGCGCTTTTGCGCGGAGACGGATCACCTGGGTGAGTTGATCCGACTTGTGGCTCCTGCCGCGATGGAGTTGCGGACGACGAATGACACCGCAGAGCCGGGGTAGAGGTCGATCGAGCATTCGAGCACTGCTCCGGCTGGATCGGTCGTCCGGCGTATGGTGCGCAGCAGTGGCGCCCCGGCCTGGGTATCGATCAACTCGGCCTCCCGCGTTGTTGCTGCGACTGCGTCAATGGAGTGTTCTGCATCCGCGAGGACGATGCCCCGTTCCTCCAGTCGTTCGGTGATCGATTCGGTATCGAGATCGATCTCAGCGAGCACCGTTCCGAGCCACGTCGGGTAGTAGGTGCTTTCGAGCATCGCGGGGTTTCCGCTCAGCAGACGCAGTCGCTCGACGTGGAGAGCCTTCTCGCCGTCGGCCAGGCCGAGCTTCTCCTGGACCAGCGCGGAGGGGTCCACCAACGCGGTCTGCAGCGTCCTGCTGCTCGGGCGCTCGCCGACCGCAACTGCCCACCGCGAGAAACTGATCAGTTCGGTCATCGACTGCACCCGCGGACCGTTCCGTACTTGCCGTCGGGCGCCGCGCCTCGAAGAGACCACCCCGGTCGCTCGCAGGAACGCGAACGATTGCCTAATTGTCCCGCGGGAGACGCCGTACTTCGCGGCGAGGTCGTTCTCCGAAGGTAGAGCGGCATCGTCGTAGTCGCCGCGCTCGATCCCCGCTCGCAAGTCTGCTGCGATGGACCGGTACAGCGGCGTCGAAGCCGATGCGTTTGCCATCCTGTGGTCCTGCTCCAGATTCTCTCTCATGCGATCAGTACAGGCCTGTCGAGTAGTGAAACCGCGACGCGTACACCGGGTTGCAGGTCAATACCCCGATGGCTCGCCACATCCGCGAGCAACTCGGTGCCGTCGGGGCGAACCAGGCGGAGTCGAGTTGTCGCGCCGTAGAACGTCGCGGCCTTGACGATGGTGTCGCCGTTCGGCGCCTCGTCGACCAGCACTGCTTCCGGCCGAGCGAGAACGGTGACCTCGCCGGTCTTCTCGACGGGACCGTCGCAGTCGAGGATCTGATCTCCGAATCGAACGCGTTGCCCATCGACGACCGTGGCGGGCACGTGGTTCATGGTGCCGACGAATTCGGCGACGAACGGTGTCGCCGGCCGTTGGTAAAGCTGGTTCGGCGGTGCACACTGCTCCATTCGTCCGGCCCGCATCACCGCAACGCGATCACCGACAGCCAGGGCCTCCTCCTGGTCGTGGGTGACCAGGACCGTAGTGACGCCCAACTCGAGCTGCAGCCGACGGATTTCTTCGCGCAACTGGTAGCGGACCTTGGCGTCGAGCGCGGACAACGGCTCGTCCAGCAGCAGCACTCGTGGCGCTATTGCCAGTGCCCGGGCCAGAGCGACCCGCTGTTGCTGACCGCCCGACATCTGGTGCGGGAACTTCGAGGCGTGATCCGCGAGTCCTACCAGGTCGAGCAGGTCGCGGGCGCGGGTGCGGTGATCGCGACGGTGGCGGCGGCCCCGAAGCTCGAGACCGAACGCGACGTTGTCCTCTGCGGTCATGGTGGGGAACAGGCTGTAGGCCTGGAACACCATTCCCATGCCGCGACGGTTGGCGGGCAGGCCCGAGGCGTCGAGACCGTCGACGAGGATCTGACCGCTGGTCGGTTGGTCGAAACCGGCCAGCATCCGCAGCGCGGTTGTCTTGCCGCATCCGGACGGACCGAGCAGGGCGATCAGTTCGCCGGGTGCGATGTCGAGGCTGAGCCCGTCCAGCGCGTGGACCGCACCGTAGGTGCGGGTGACGTCGACGAACGAGATGGAGGAGCCCATGTCGTCGATTCTGTTCGGGGAAATCATCGGCGTACCTTTCGGTTTCGATCTGCGATCATCACGACGATCAGCAGGAGTGCCCAGGTTCCAACCAGACTCAGCAGGGACAGTGCGACCTGGAGTTGGCCGTCGGTGGCGCCGGACTGTGCAAGCCAGACCGGGAAGGTCGGGAAGATCAGGATCTTGGCGAGGGTGTATTCGCCCATGACGAGGGCGAAGGTCAGACATCCGGCATTGAGAATCGACGTGCGCAGGGCCGGTAGCGCGACGCGCCACAGGATTGTCGGCCAGCGCGCCCCCAGGTTCTGTGCAGCTTCAACCAGAACCGTGAGCTGGGAGCCGCGCAAGCCGGCGTCGAGGCTGCGGTAGGTGAACGGCAGTGCCAGCACCGTATACATCAGTGCAAGGATCAGCGGCAGGGAGTGATCCTGCAGCGCGGTGAACACGGCGGAGATCTCCACGTAGTCACTGGTGTTGCCCCAGCCGAGGATCGAGCGAACCCCGACGACCAGCGCGACCGGCGGGATCACCATCGGTAGTAGCGTGCATACCTCGATCCAGGACCGCATCCGCGGCAGGCGGAGATGGACCAGCAGCATGGTCGGAACCATGAGCCCGAGGGTGATCGCCACCGCCAGCACCCCGAGCGTCAGGGACGTGATCATCGCGTCGCCGAACCCGGGGGCGGACGTCAGGCGGGTATAGGTGTCCAGCGCGGGACCGTCGGGGCCGTCGACGGTGAACCAGAACGCCACCAGTGCGGGACCGACGAAGTAGAGCGCAGCAGCGCCCAGCACGAGACCGCGCCAGTACCGAATCTGCGGACGTCCGACCCGGCCGCTTCGGGGCGACGGTCGTCGGGGTGGTCGCCCCGGCACAGCCCCGGATCCCGGGACCTCCCTCTCCATCACTGCAACCACGTCGACCTCCTCTTGAGCATGTACTGGTAGAGCACCGTCAGTGGCACGACGACTGCGATCATGGTCAGCGCCAATGCGGCCCCGATGTTCTCCTGGCCGACGAGGACGTTTCCGGATACGGCCGCGTCGATCTGCAACGGCGTGATGGCCAGGGTGCCGTTCGTCAGGGCCTCCGCGGTGGCATAGGAAGAGAACGCGGTGCAGAAGAGCAGTGCGATGCTGGCCAGGAAGTGCGGGGCGAGCGCCGGCCCCGCGACGTAGCGCCAGTACTGCCAGCCGCGTGAGCCGAGTCCTTCGGCCGCCTCGCGCCACTCCGGACGTAGGCCCTCGATCGCGGGGGTGATCACGAGCACCATGAGCGGAATCAGGAAGTACAGGTACACGAACTGAACTCCACTGCGGGTGTACAGATTCAGGTGGAGGTCCTCGCTCAACGACACTCCCCACTGCCCCTGGACGAACGTGGTGACGACACCGGCATTGCCGATCGCAGCGACGAACAGAAACGCCAGTGGCAGACCACCGAAGTTCGCGAGTACCGCGGAACTCGTCGACACGAGACGTCGCAGTACGCTGTGCCGGCTGGTGGCGACCGCGTATGCGAGGGCCATGCCGAGAACCGCGGCGAGTACGGCACAGACCAGGGCGATCAGCGCGGTGTTCCGCAGACCGTCGAGATAGGGGCCTTGCAGTGCCGCGACAATGTTTGCGACGCCGAAGGATTCCGCTTCGTCCGGGCCTCCCACCCGGAACGCGGAGTATCCGATGACGGCGGTGGGGAGTAGGAAGAACACCGACAGGTAGCCGAAGAAGGGAGCGAGACCGAGCCAGCTCCATGCCCGCCGCGAGCGTCGTGCCGTCAGTTGCGCGCTCATCTATCGCACCGTGCTCGCCCAGGACTGGGTCAGCATCGTCTTGGCCGCGACCGACTGCGCATCGGTGGGATACTCGACCGGCACGTTGACCTCCGGGAGAAGGCCGGACAACGCCGGGTCGACGGTGCCCGCCGCCTCCATTGCCGGCATCCGGATCGGCCGCGCGTAGCCCGCGAGGTAGCCGTTCTGACCTTCGTCGCTGTACAGAAACTCCTGCCAGAGGCGGGCGGCGGCGGGATGCGGTGCCGTGGCGCTGACGGCCTGCGCATAGTAGGAGCCGATCGTCGCGTCGTCGGTGACCGCGACGGTCCACTGGACTCCCGATTTCGCGAGATCCTTTGCCTGCGCGGCGTTCAGGTAGTCCCAGTCCACGACGATCGGTGTCTCACCGGACTGAATGGTTGCCGCGGTCGCCTTGACCGGGACGTAGTTGCCGGCCGACTTGAGCCGTCCGAAGTAGTCGATGCCCGGGCCGACGTCGTCGAGCGAGCCGCCGTTGGCGAGCGCAGCGGACCACACCGCCATCATCGCCGAGGTGCTCTTGAGTGGATCTCCGGTGAGCGCCACCTTTCCCTTGTACTCGGGCTTGGCGAGATCGGCGAACGAAGTGGGGCACAAAGGAACCCGCGCGGCATCACAACCGATGGAGATGTAGCCGCCGTAGTCCGCATGCCAGGTGCCGGTCGGCGACTTGTGCGACTCGGGAATGTCGTCCCAGGTCGAGACCTTGTAGGGGGCGTACAGCCCCTCCGCGTCACCGCTGATCGCGTACGCGGTGCCTACATCGACCGCATCCGGCGCCCGGTCCTGGCCACGAAGGGTCTTGACCGCGTTGACGACGTCGGCACTACTGGCCTCCGGGTTGTCCATCGTGACCGTGATTCCGTACTTGGCCGCGAACTTGTCCATCAACTCGCCGTAGCCGGCCCAGTCGCGAGGAGTAGCAATGAGATTCAGGGCGCCCTCGGCTTGGGCCGCGGCGATGAGGGCGTCCATTCCACCGGCCTCGACCGCGGAGGTCGCGGTGGCGGCGGCGGAACCGGATGCCTCGGACTTCGTGGTGCAGCCTGCGGAGGTCAGGGCTACAGCTCCCGCTGCGGCAAAGACCAGGGCGGCTCGAAACTTCTTGTGGATAGTTGCTCTGCGCACGTGTAACTCCAAGGAAGGGGGACGTTCTCGTCGGTCGTCGCGGCCAGGTTGTACAGACTCTCCGTGCGCAAGTTGGCTAGCCAAGATATCTCGCGCGTATGCAAGGTGAACACGTCCTGAACATGACGCGACGGCGAATCCTCCTACCTCTGAACCGCGCGGAAGAATCGTCCGGCCAGCACTTCGCAGTTGCCGGACCGCAGGATTCGCCAATCGGAAACCGCCCGTTCACCGACACTTCGTTGCCCGGTCTCAGTTGCCGTGCAAGGTCCTCAAACATGTATAGCCAAGTCGAGGAAGACATTCAGGTTTCAGTGTCGGTCGCCGACGGTGATCTCCGACTGAACACCCCCACCGCTCGGATCGACATCGCCGCCATCTGGCTGCGGGACACATGTCAAGGCCAGGACAGTCGAGACTCCAGCAGTGGGCAGCGATTGTTCAATATCGTCGATCTTCCCGCGGACGTGCGCATCGCCGATGCGCAGATCCGCGGGGATAATGTCGAGGTCGAGTTCGCGCCCGACGGACATCGCTCGACATTCAGCCTGCGACAGCTACTGTCGAACGCCGGTTCCGGATACGCGGACGCGCGGGCCCACGAGTCGAAGCAACTGTGGTTCCGTGCCGCGGACCTGCCGACTGTGGAGCGGGTGGACTGGGAGGCTTACCTTTCCGATCCGTCGCATGCCCTGCAGTCGGTCGTCGACCGCGGGTTCGCGGTACTCTGTGGCGTCCCGACCGAACCCGGCCAGGTTGTCTCCGTGGCCGAGAGGTTCGGGTTCGTGCGAGAGACCAACTACGGCAAAATCTTCGATGTTCGAGTCGAGGAGAACCCGGTGAACTTGGCGTTCACCGGCCGCGCCATCAGCCCCCACACGGACAACCCCTATCGCGACCCCGTGCCGACCCTCCAATTGCTGCACTGCCTGCACAACACCGCCGTCGGTGGCGAGTCCGGGCTCGTCGACGGTTTCGCCGCCGCAGTCGCGCTCCGCGAAACCGACCCCGAATCGTTCGAGGTCCTCACCACCACCCAGGTCGTCTACCGCTTCGGCAGCGAGAACACCCGCCTGGCTGCGCAGGTACCGCTCATCTCCCTCGACTCCCAGCGGCGGATCCGGGAGATCAGGTTCAACAACCGATCCATCGAGGTCCCCCGGATGGCAACGGATCAGCAGCGGCGCTTCTACGCCGCCTACAGGTCCTTCGCCGAGCTGATCTACGCCCCGGAGGCGCAGCTGAATTTCCAACTCGACCCGGGCGACTGTCTCATCTTCGACAACACCAGGCTGCTGCACTCCCGTACCGCCTTCGCATCGGCCGGCGGACGGCATCTCCAGGGTGCGTACGCAGATCTCGATGGGCTCCTCAGCACCCTCCAGGTCGCGGAGGGGAACCGATGACCTCGGCTTACGACGCTATCGTCACCCTCTTCGAGGGGGAAGGGAGCCAGGACTACCTCGGCGAGCAGGTCTCGATGGCACAGCACATGCTGCAGACCGGCCGGGTGGCCCGCGAGGCGGGAGCGCCGATCACGGTCGTCGTCGCAGCCGTACTCCACGACGTAGGGCACTTCTCCGGCGCAGTAAGCGGACGCGACCTCATGCGGGGAAGCGACAACCATCACGACACCGCAGCCGCCACGTGGCTGTCCCAGTGGTTCGACGAAGCAGTGACGGAACCGATCAGGCTGCACGTTGCAGCCAAGCGTTACCTCTGTGCCGTCGACCCGAGCTACTACGAGAAGCTCTCCGACGCTTCGAAATACACGATGGCAGTCCAAGGCGGCACGATGGACGCCGATGAAGTTGCCGCATTCGAATCGGAACGATTCGCGGAGCAGGCGGTGCAACTGCGCAAGTTCGACGATCTCGGCAAGGACCCGAACGCGCCAGTGGTCACGCTGGCCGACTTCCGCACCGACATCGACATTCTCGACAGGAGCCGGCGCAGCTGACAGCAGGTCCGCATCCCAGGCGCCGGGACCGACTACTCCACGACGGTCCCGGCGTAGCCGAGGATTACGCCACCGAAGTTGTGCCATGCACGGCAGTGAAATGACCACCGTTGATCCGAAGGTGGCGCAGTGATGTTCCAGGTCGTCGCAGTGGCTCGAAGTCGCCGCGACCTCGAGTCGTGCGCTGTTTGGATCCGTGTGGGTCGGTACCTCGGCGAACCCGAACTGGCCCACACCGCCCGTACACCTCGCCGGTCAGTGCATGTACGGCGTGTCGCCCCCGCTACGACTCTCGGTGTGATGCCCGGCGGATAACCGCATGCCCCGTCCGCGAAATCTCCGGATCTCGCCGATCCGCCCCAGGGAACACGGCAGAAGACAGCCGCCGTCCACTCGGATACCGCAACAACTATCCGACCGTCAACGGTCGAAACTATGCAGATAGCGAGACCTTGGCCTGAAACCACCAACTGGGGCGGCGGAGACCGCGCTGCCCATCCAATTGGTGACCACAACGGGCATGAATGGGTGAACACCCTAGAGAGAGGTGTTCACCTATGCCGTACTGTCCCGGGCCGCAGGCACACTGGTGGAACTGACTCGCGGGTAGTCACACCGAGTGGCGCTCGCCGATCACACGGATCAGAGTGGATTCGCCGTCCGCCATTCGATGCGCGAGAGCTTCGTTGTCCGGCCGTTGGTGAGCCGCGAAGTCAGTCAGATCCATCGCTCGTACTGGTCTACAGGCATCAATTTCGGGAAGAGCTCACGCCGCAGATCCCTGATGAGAGATGCGTAGTCGGAGTCGTCGGTCTTCGCAGCGATGTCCAGGCACTGGAAGGCGGCGTTCAATGGATCTTGTTTGACCGCTGTGGAGATGGCGTACATGGCTAGTAGGGCAGCGGGTACGTTGGCGTTCCTGACGTCGTCGCCGGTGACGGTCGTATCGATGGCCGGGTCGTCTTCGAGCGCCTTGTATAGCGCCATGGACTCGTGCTCGCCGAAAGGGTGCGGTAGTGGTCCACCCTGGTCCAGGGCTGTCAGTGCGGGCCGGATCCACTTGATCTCTGCGATACCTGCAGTCGTGTATGCGCGGCGGGCAGCCCAAGCCGCGATGCGACGCAGTTTCGGGGGCCGAGCTCGGGTGATTGCATCGGCCAGTGGACGGTCGAGACCGGCGATGCCCATCGCGTGGAAGTTGGAGCGGAGCTTCTCCGACGGTGGCCGTCCGCCCCAGCGGATCGCTTCGTCTTTCGCCCACTGAGCCATCTGGTCATATCCGTATTTCAGATACAGGGTGGCGTCGCCGGCCGGATCTGGATCCCACCAGTTGCGTTTGGGGTGGGTGACGATGCTCTGGTCCCATGCGGCGTCGGTCTTGTGCAGCCGCAGCATCTCTTGCGGTCGCGTCGTCTTCCAGATCTGGACCAGGTAAT
Source organism: Prescottella defluvii (assembly GCF_000738775.1). Classification (GTDB taxonomy): domain Bacteria; phylum Actinomycetota; class Actinomycetes; order Mycobacteriales; family Mycobacteriaceae; genus Prescottella; species Prescottella defluvii. The sequence continues at coordinate 53,369 of NZ_JPOC01000014.1, read as the reverse complement.
GCTCCGTCGGCTCGGAGACGGTCTGTCCTGCGTTGGTGTCGCGTCCGCGGCCGAACACCCGGAATCGGTGCAGGCCTCGTTTGATCGGCAACTTCTGAAAGTCCGGAACTCTCTCGCCGTCCAAGGTGAGCACGTACGCCGGTTTGGTGAGGTTGACTGTGGCTTCCTCGATGACGCCCCATGCTCCGGTGTCGCCGACCGCAGCTGGTTCAGCGTCGAGGACGTCGATGGTCAGTGTGACCGGTCCGTAGGCGATGCCGGTCATGATGGTGGCGAAGTTGGGGCCGACTTCGATGACGCTGCCGGTTTCCTCCGGCAGGTACGTCTCCCCGGTGGGTGAGCCCAGCACAAACTGGTAGTGGTCCGCGTCGACCGTTCCGAGTTGAGACACGACGAAAACGTATCGCAGGTCTCGCACAGACGTAGCCCCCATAGATCCCGTGCTCTCGTTTCAGGATCGCGGAGAACACCGCGACGTGCGCGGACTCTCTGCGGGATCGGACCTGGCAGTCGACGCCGTCCGCAGGACCCCCGGATGGTCAGAGGCCATGCGGTCATTGTCCTCGACCGACAAGTTGGTGGAAATCGTCATCGTCGGGTTGATCCGCATCTCGCCCTGTAGGCGGGGTTGCTGTGAACCAGTGGACTCAACTCACCCTGACGCGCAGGGCTTCGGCGGCGGACTCAGTGACGAAGCCGCGCAACGCCTCTGCCTCCGAGTTTGAGGCGTCGGCACGGCTCTGCTTGGTTTACCCGTGATGTCAGCGGGTGCGGGGGGAAGCGGCCAGTGCCTGTAGCGCGGTCCGAAGCCCGTATCGGGAAGCTGGACCCGTTCCGACCTGCTCGTGCATGGGTGTGCGGTGGAATTTCAGTTCCGAGGCGGTCTCCGGGGCGTCGTCGGGGGTCGCGGCCAGGAACCGGTCGGGCAACGTGAGTTTGTGGATGGTTCGCAGGGTCAGAAGATACTGCTGGGCAAGGGAACCGGTGGTGTACGGCAGGTCGTACCTGTCGCACAGTGCGCGCACTCGAGGGGCGATCTGCTCGTACCGGTTGCTGGGGAGGTCGGGAAACAGGTGATGCTCGATCTGGTAGCAGAGGTTGCCGCTGAGGAACGCCAGCACCGGCCCGGCACGGAAGTTCGCCGCGCCGAGTATCTGCCGCAGATACCATTCAGCCTGGCTTTCGTTATCGAGTTCGGTGGGGGTGAATTTCTCAGCGCCGTCAGGAAAATGCCCGCAAAAGATCACCACGTAGGCCCACACGTTCCTCAGAAGATTCGCGGCCAGATTCGCTTTCAGGGTTCGTCGCCAGCGCCGCCCGCTGAGGCTGGGAAAGAGCAGGTAGTCCTTGCCGGTCTGGCGGGCGATCTTGCCGATCAGTGCCCGGGTGTGGGCGGACTTCTCGCCGTCGGTGTTGGTGCGGTCGTGTTCTGAATGTAAGCCGTGCAGAGCGATGCCCCATTCGAACGTGGCAGCCAGCACCATATTCCGCAGCGGTTGCAGCAGATGGTGCGGCTTCCACGGTTGGTCGCGGGTGACGCGGAGGACGCCGTAGCCGAGGTCCTCGTCCATCCCGACGACGTTGCTGAACACGTGGTGGCGATAGTTGTGGGAGTAGCGCCACTGCGACGAAAGGCCTGCCATGTCCCATTCCCAGTTGAGGGAGTGGATTTCCGGGTCGTTCATCCAGTCCCATTGCCCGTGGGAGATGTTGTGCCCAAGCTCCATGTTCTCCACACTCTTGGCCACTGCAAGGGCCGCCGTTCCGAGAATCCAGCCGGCTGGGCTCCGGCTGCCGTAGATGACCAATCGTGCCGCGGCATCGAGCACTCTCTGGGAGGCAACGACGCGGCGAATGTAGGCCGCGTCTGACCCACCGAGGGACGCGGCGACATCGCAGCGAATCCGGTTCAGTTCGTCGCTGAGCGCCTCGACATCTTCCCCGGTCAGGTGCGCATACTCCCTGATATCGGAGATCGCCATACACACTCCTATGGGGTCGAGGCTTGCCCGCCAGGGGAAGTTATGTCGTTCCCAGGCGCGACGCTGCCGACGGGGTCAGTAGTAGTGACGTCGACCGGCCACCGGGTGGCCCGTCATTCCCATGATCTCGAGCACCACACCGACGACGATCAGCGCGACCCCGACGTACAAGAGGATGGGGACGCTGACGACCGCACCCACGACTGCGAGGACGATTCCTAGAATGATCATGACGTCTACCTGCTTTCGGTTGTGGGAAGAGAAGAGGTCCGATGCGCCCGGCGATGCTGGATGCTGCACGGCACCGAGGTGAATTGCGCGACCTGATGGTTCAACCGAGCCCTGCTTCGTCTCAATGTGCCGGCCGGGGAGTGGACGGAGGCCCCTGCTGTCCTCCGAAGGGGTGTTTCCAACTCCGCGCACTGCCGGTGGTGGTGTCGGCATGCCGGACGGTGCTTGTTTGTGCCCCCGTGTCAGCGAGGTCGTCGCGCTGTTGAGCCAAAGCGGCCTCGTTGCGGCGTGATTGTTTGAGCTGGGTTCGCGCGACGCGTTCCCGTCGTGATGTCCGCCGAGCCCCTGTGAGGAGGAGGCTGAGTCCGAGGACGCCCACCGCGCCGACGACGATTCCGTAGAGGAACAGCGCTCCTGTGGATCCGGTGACGTGGTAGCCGAACAGTGTGAAGTCGCCGGTCAACGCGTGTTCGGCACCCGCGTTGGCGATTACTCCCGCGACTCCGATGACGATGGCGGCGACCATAATGATGAGGCCGATGAGGATCATGACCGCTCCCGATCATTTCGTGGAACTGATTTCGGGCGTGAGATCGGTGGCTCAATCTGCTTCGCGAGGGTGATCTTCACCGCGCCGTACGCCAGACTGGTGCGCCGGTCCTGTCCCTTCGTCGGTTTCTGTGGGCTTGGCTTCCTCGGCCGGGGTGCTCGTGTCGCCAGAGTTTGCTCCTCGCACCGACTTTCCAGCCTTGGCTTCTTGTTCCTCGACAGGCTTTGCTGTGCGGGTGCGTCCCTCGTACGGGGGTACCTCGGCCGCGCCTGGGCTCGCCCTCCGAGTGTCGGGCCGAGTCCACCCGGGCTCACCGCTCGAGGTGACGATATCGTCGTCGAACGAACCGGATGGCCTGTCTGTCTCGCCGCCTCCGGGTTCGTCCGAGCCTGCGTCACGGGACCCGGGCGCGCCCCGCGCGGATTGGGGTTCTTCGCTCGGCGTCCGATTCTTGTCGTTCATTGTCAGCGCTCCTCACTACGCGCCGGTGAGGTCCGGCACGATGTCGAGTACCCGTTCAAGCCTGGTGTTACACCTTGGTAGGAATGGTCACGCTGGGTGTCGGTGAGACGACGCGAGATGCACCCTTGCCGCCGGCCCGCCGAGCGATGCACCGTTGCCCGCCGGCCTCGCCGCGCACGCAGCTTGTGGCGTTCCCGCAGGCTATCGCCAGCCTGGGAGGTGTCGACATGTCACGGGCCACGTATAGCAGTTGATCAATGCTGCCGCCGCGGCTGGCGAGGCCGTGTTCACAGCCCGGTTAGTTTCGAACTCACGACGTCCGCGAGCCATCCTCCGCGGCGACGTGACCTTCGCCAAATTTGGCGCGTATGTCCTGGGGAACGTTGCGATTTCGATTATCGCCGGCGTGGCGACATTCTTCTGGCTGGCTGGTCGTCGCCTCCGCCCGGCAGATAGCAGCGCGCCCCGTCCGCGAAATTTCCGGATCTCGCCGATCCGCCTCGTCCGCCCCATAGAACACGGCAGAAGACAGCCGCCATCCGTTCGGATACCGCGGCGACTATCCGACCGTCAGCGGTCGAAACTATGTAGATAGCGAGACCGTGGCCTAAAACCATCAACTGAGGCGGCGGAGACCGCGCTGCGCTTCCAATTCGTGAGTCTGTTAGAGAGCCGATGACGGGAATCGAACCCGCGTATTCAGCTTGGGAAGCTGATGTTCTACCATTGAACTACATCGGCATGCAGGGGTTTTACCGTGATCCGAGGATCCGGCCCTTGCAAGCGGCAACTGTAGCAGACGCCCTCGGTGCACGTGTTCGAGACCACTGACGGTCCTGGTGTCGGCCTGCAATCGCCAGGGTCGCGCCCGTCACAGTGGTAGCACCGGTAGCCTCGTGCTGTGCTGCTCTCAGATCGTGACCTCCGTGCCGAGATTTCCTCCGGACGACTTGGTATCGACCCGTTCGATCCCGAGATGGTGCAGCCCTCCAGTGTCGATGTCCGGCTCGACAGCCTGTTCCGCGTCTTCGACAACACCAAGTACACCCACATCGATCCGGCGCTCCGTCAGGACGAGTTGACGTCGTTGGTCGAGCCGACGGCGGGGGAGCCGTTCGTGCTCCACCCGGGGGAGTTCGTTCTCGGATCCACGCTCGAGGTGTGCACCCTGCCTGACGATCTGGCCGGCCGGCTCGAGGGGAAGTCGAGCCTCGGCCGTCTCGGCCTGCTCACCCACTCCACCGCCGGGTTCATCGATCCGGGATTCAGTGGCCACATCACGCTCGAGCTGTCGAATGTCGCGAATCTGCCGATCACGCTGTGGCCGGGCATGAAGATCGGTCAGTTGTGCCTGCTGCGCCTCACGAGTCCGGCGGAGAACCCGTACGGCAGTTCTGCGGTGGGATCTAAGTATCAGGGGCAGCGTGGTCCGACCCCGTCCAAGGCGTACCTGAACTTCGCCACGCATCCGGGCGGCCTCACCCGCTGACAGCGCTCTCGGCAGCTCTTCGCCTGAGCTACGTTGGGATAGTTGAAGATTCAGGCAACGAGCCGATGCGGCGTTCGGTGAGCGGGTGAGCCCACGCACGCTCCCCGCTCCAGCGGTGTGAGATGTGCCACATTGACGGACCGCGCGGTCTGCCCACTTCGGGGGCGTTTCGTCCGCGGAGGTGAATCAATACAGACGCTCGTTCGGGCCGGTTCGGGGCAGGTCATGTGCCCGCGGGGCGGCGAACGGCGGTGCGTCGGGTGGCCGAAACGGCTGCGCCGAGGCGCCGGGTGCGAGTGGTCCTCGCAGGTCGCCTCGGTTACCCGGGAGTAGTGCAGGTCGGTCGGTAATCACTAAAAGGTCAGTCTCCCCGAAAATTTCAGGTAGGGACCTTGTTCCCTGGTGCATCATCTTTGTGGACGTTCGTCCAGATCTTGGAGTCCGTGAACCGGACGAATGCCCAACTCTTCCAGTCGGTCTCTTCGACTTTTGGCGAGCATCGGGCCGTGCTAGAACGATTCCGTACAGCAGAGGGTGTAGGCCACATCAGCACCCGATGCGCATCTGTTTCAGGGGTGAATTCACGACTCGCGCAGGCTTTCCAGCCGACGGGTCCGGGAGGATCCCGAGCCGGTGTCGTCGCCTTCGTGCGCCGGGCCGGGGGGACTGGGGCAGGTGATGCGGACTGCGCGTCTCGACCGTGTCGAGCGTGGGGTCCGGGCTCGACAACAGATCGACCCGTCGGGGGTCATGTCATGTGAATGGTCGATGGAGGTGAAGGCGTGACGGCTTCGCGTTACCTGGAAACAGAAGCCGAGGTGGGGATGGATGAAGGTCCTGCCTCGCTTCGACTGGTGGATGAAGCTTCTCCGCAACATAATTCGCGCAGCCTTTGGCAGCACTGCTACGTCAGTCGACTGCGGATGGTCGATACGGCCATCGTCGGTCTGGCGGTAGCGGCAGCGCAGATCGTTCGATTCGGTACGACCACCGAGTCGGTGGCGGCCGGAGCGATCTCCGGGCTCAGCTACACGATGATGTCGGTCGGCCTGGCCGGTCTGTGGATCGCCATGCTCGCGATCCATCGCACTCGATCGACCCGGGTCATCGGCGCCGGCGCCGAGGAATACCGCCGCATCGGTGCCGCGACGTTCCAACTCTTCGGCCTGATCGCCATGGTCAGCCTGCTGTTCCGCGTCGACATCGCCCGGGGATACCTGGCGATCGCCTTCCCGGTCGGACTGGCCGGGCTGCTGGCCGGTCGCTGGGTCATGCGGAAGGTCGTCACCTACAAGCGGACCAAGGGTGACTGCCACACCTCGGTGCTCGTCGTCGGAAGCCAGCAGTCGGTGCTGACGATGACGCGGAACTTCGAACGCGACGCGTCGTCGGGCTACCGCGTGGTCGGCGTCTGCATGCCGGGTTACGGCTACCGCAACGACGAGCACGTGGTGGTCGACGGCCGTGAGATCCCGGTGCTCGGCAACGAGTACTCGGTGGTCGACGCGCTGCGCGACTGCGGCGCAGACACCGTGGTCGTCACCGCCACCGAACAACTCGGTCATGACGGAATCCGTGGTCTCGTATGGGATCTGGAGCCTCTCAACGTCGACCTGGTGGTCGCACCCGGTGTCGTGGACGTCGCCGGCCCGCGCCTGGTGATGCGCCCCGTCGCGGGTTTCCCCCTGATCCACGTCGAGAAGCCGCGGTACCACGGCGCGAAGCGCTTCGGGAAGACTGCATTCGACTTCCTCTTCGCACTGGCTGCGCTGATCCTGATCTCGCCGGTGATGCTCGTCGCCGCGATCGCGGTCAAGGCCACCAGCCGGGGTCCGGTCCTCTACAAGTCCGAGCGGATCGGGATCAACGGGCGACCATTCCCCATGCTGAAGTTCCGGACCATGGTCGACGGCGCCGACAAGCAGGTCTCGGCACTGCTCGGACAGAACGAGGGCGCAGGTGTCCTGTTCAAGATGAAGGACGACCCCCGCATCACGCCGGTCGGAAAGTTCCTGCGCAAGTACAGCCTCGACGAGCTTCCTCAGTTCGTGAACGTGCTGCGCCGTGAGATGAGCGTCGTCGGACCCCGCCCCCCGCTGCGCCGGGAGGTCGAAGCCTACGACGGCACCGTTCGCCGGCGGATGCTCGTCAAGCCGGGCCTGACCGGCCTGTGGCAGGTCAGCGGTCGCAGTGACCTCTCCTGGGATGAGACTGTGCGGCTTGATCTCTCGTACGTCGAGAACTGGTCGATGATGCAGGACATCCTCATCGTCGGCAAGACCGTCCGCGCCGTCACGGCGGGCAGCGGAGCCTACTGACGTCGAGGACCTCGAATCTCGGGACCCATCAATTCTGCATCAACCCCGAAGCTCGAGAGGGTCGGATGAACATGTCTCAGGGCTGGCCTGACGGGATCGCGGACGGACGACGTCTGCTGGTGGCTGCCTCCACGGGAGGCCACCTCGATGAAATGATCAGGCTCAGTGACAGTTTGAATATGAGCGACGATTCGGTGTGGATCACATTCGACACACCTCAGAGTCGCTCGGTCCTCGCGGACCGGAACGTGCACTTCCTCGACTACGTCCGACCGCGAGACGTGGGAGCGGTTGCACGGGGTGCACGTTCGGTCGACAGGCTGCTCCGTCGCGACAGCGCATTCGACGGTGCGATCAGCACAGGGTCGGGGATCGCACTGAGCGTGCTGCCGACGACGAGGCTGCGTGGAATCCCGTCGGTGTACGTCGAGAGTGCGTGCCGGTTCGACGGACCGTCGGTGACGGGTCGGATCCTCAGCCGGGTCCCGGGACTGACCTGTCTGTCTCCCGGCCCGGCATGGTCGGAACGATGGACGTCCGGTCCCTCGGTGTTCGGCCGGTACGAAGTCCATTCGGTGGAGCGATCGGCGAACCCGCGAATGCTGGTCAGCCTCGGTACCATTCGGCCGTATCGATTCGACTCGTTGATCGATTCCGTGTCCAGGACCGGACTGGTCGACGCACAGACGACATGGCAGGTCGGGGTCACCGACCGGGATGACCTGTCGGGGACCGTGGTGCCCGAGCTGTCGACCGGCGACTTCGAGCGCCTGATCGACGAGAGCGACGCCGTCATCACGCACGCAGGCATCGGCAACGTGCTGCGGATTCTCGATCGCGGCAAGCTCCCGATCGTCGTTCCCCGGCGGAAGAGTCGCGGCGAGCACGTCGACGATCATCAACTTGAACTCTGTAAGGCGCTGAATCAGAAGGGAATCGGAGTGGTCTGTGATCCGGAGGATCTCACGGCCGCATCGATCGAGACTGCGATGTCCAGCAAGGTTGTGAGGGTGGCGTGAACGACACGAGCGTATTCATCAGCTGGATCAAGTTCCACGGTCGTAGTGCGGAGTTGGCTGCGCGACTCGGTTCCGAACCGGTGTTCATGGAGTCCCGGTGGCCGAAGGCCCCGGCTCCATTGCGATACCTGGAACTGGCGGTCCGCACCGCACGGCTGCTGCGGAAAGGACACTGGTCCGCAGTCATCGTGATGCTGCCGCCCGCGCCGCTGCTGTTGGTGGCGAAGCTGTTCAAGAAGCGTGGGACGCCACTGGTCGCGGACATGCACACCGGCGTCTTCTCCGACCCCAAGTGGAAATGGGCGCTGGGCCCGTCGATGAAGATCATCGGACGCGACTTCGCGATCGTGACCAACTCGGAACTGGTGGATGTCTGCGCCGACCACGGCGTGCGTGCCTTCGCGCTGCACGACGTCGTCTCGAGCAAGACCGAGGAATCGGGCGATGCCGCGGAAAGCGATCGCACCGTACTGTGCCCGCTCGCGTACGCGTCGGACGAGCCGATCGCCGAGATGATGGAGGCCGCGCAGTCGCTGCCGGACATCACCTTCCTGCTGACCGGCAATGCTCCGGAGCACGTTCGGTCGGGCGCACCGTCGAACGTCGTGTTCACCGGCTACCTGTCGAACGCCGACTACGACGACACGATGCGGCGCGCGGGTGTCGTACTGGCGCTCACCACGCGAGACCACACGATGCAGCGTGCCGGCTACGAGGCGCTCATGTGGGGCGTTCCCGTCGTGACGTCCGACTTCGCCCTGCTGCGTGACTACTTCGGGGAGGCGGCACTCTACAGCGACTGCTCGGCGGCCGATATCCGCGACAAGGTGGCACGGGCCTTCGCTGAGAACGCGGAGCTGCGGGCCAAATCTGCCGAGGTCCTCGAACTCCAGATTCTCGAGCAGGATCGTCAGATCGGCAACGTGCGAGGGATTCTCACCGGCCCGGTAGGTGCCCGGTGAAGGCGCGGGCGTGGCTCGCGTCGCGGCCCGAACTGCGCCGGGCCCGCGATCAGCTGTTGCTCGCCGGCTCGTACTGGAGTGACTGGGCGCGCTTCCGGTCGCATTCCGGGATGGCCGAACACGGTGCCCGAGGACTTCGTGCACAGATCGTGATGGATGCCCATCGCCTCGAGAAGGGGCTGGCGCTCCCCGAGCCACGAGTGTGGTTCGGCCGTGAGGTGATCGAGCGACTTCTCGACAACACCGAACGCTACTGCGGATCGCACCCGATGGACGACGTCGACGAGTACATCGTCGATGCGGCGATCGGCGCGCTCGGCGAGTACTTCCGGGCGAACGACGGCTCGGACACCGCATCGCCGGCGTGGGCACGATCGGCGAGCGATCGGGCGGCCAAGCTGGCCGCGAACCATCCGGCACGTTCCGCGGCGAATGTCGGCGGCGTGGTGCCGATCGGCCCCTCCGCGTTCGAGGCGAGTGGCGTCACATCGGAGACCTTCACGAGCTTCACGCGCTCGCGTCACAGCGTCCGCAACTACACGGCGGACGTTCCGGACCGGCAGGCGATCGTCGAGGCGATCGAGCTGGCGGGGACGTCCCCGTCGGTCTGCAACCGCCAGGGTTCGCGGGTCCGGATCTTCGACCGCGGTCCCGCGGCGGATGCGGTGCTCGCGCACCAGAACGGCAACAAGGGATTCGGCCATACCGCGAGCCACGTACTCGTCGTGACGCAGGACATCGAGGCCTTCGTCGCTCCGGGGGAACGCAATCAGGCGTTCGTGGACGGTGGGATGTTCGCCATGACCCTCATGTATGCGCTGCATGCTGCGGGTATCGGTTCGTGTGCGCTCAACTGGAGTCGGACTGCCGCCGACGACAAGAAGCTGCGCGCCACCCTGGGGTTGCCGGCGAACGAGGTCGTGGTCACCCTGATGGTGGCCGGTCTCCCGGTTCGCGATGCACTCGTCGCGAGGTCCCCGTCGCGTCCCGGCATCGTCCGTTGACGAAGGTCGGCAGCGACATGCATCTCGAGGCCGTCTCCACCGCGACGGATCCGTCCGACGTGGCCGCGACAGCGACCAGACCGCCGGCCAAGCCGTCACTGTCACGGACCGAAACGTGGATCGTGGCCCTGGCGTTGGCCGCTGTGCCGACGTCGGCGGGCAGCGCACGAGGGCTGCTCGTGCCCGGACTCCGCTTGTCCGAGGCGATAACGGTCGCACTGGGCATCTGGTGCGTCGTGCGCCTCGGGAGTCGGGTTCGCACGTCGGGCCCCGTGTTCGGTGCGGTCTTCGCGTTCACCGCGGGCAGCGTGGTGGCGGGACTCCTCGCGGCATCGAGCCGGTCGGATCTTCCGATGTCGCTGTTGGTGCAGGACTCCGTGGGCGTCGCTCAGTACCTGATCCTGTTCGTTGTCGCCTTCAATCTCGCGGGATTCTCCGGTGTCGTAGAACGATTCGTCGAGATTCTGATCTGGGCCGGCGGCGCGATGGGCGTCATCGCGGTGTTGCAGCTCGCGGGATTCCAGCCGAGCCGGGACCTCGGCACCTTCGTCACCGGCAACCTCCACATCGCCGACCCGTTGCTGTGGAAGGCGCCGCGCAGCTTCGGGCTGTTCTATGCCTGGCATGCCCTGGGCGGCTACCTCGCGCTGGTCTTCATCCTGGGTATTGCGGTCATGGCGGGCAGTCTCGGCACGGTCCGCGGTCGGAGACTGCTGTGGTTGCCGATCGGCGCGGTCCTCGCCGGCCTGCTCACTACACTGACCTTCGCGCCCATCGCGATCGGCCTCGGCGGCGCAGCCGTGGTGACCGTGTGGCGTCACAAGCTGTCGCACCTGCTCATCGCGAGCTTCGTGTTCCTGATCGTGTTCTTCGAGACCGAGGTGGGTCAGGAACTGAACTCGCGGGTCATCGCGCAGAGCGCGAACAGTGGCGGTGAGTTGCCACAGACGATCGCGTATCGGCTCAACGTGTGGCAACGCGACTTCCTCCCCCTGATCGGGGAGAACTTCTGGACGGGGTACGGCCCCACGTCGGAGGCCGACGCGGTCTTCGCCTATCCGGAGTCGATGTACATCGCGGTGCTGCTTCGCGGCGGCGTACTCCTGTTGCTGGCGCTCGCGGTGCTGATGGTCGTCGCCATCGTCGTGTCGTACCACGGCTCGAAGGCCGCCTCGCCGGAGTGGAGCGCCGCCGGGTCGGTCGCGACCGCGACGATGGCAACCATCCCACTCCTGTTGTGCGCCATGATCATCCACCCGTATCTCACCGACGCCGGAATCTCGCAGCTGTTCTTCGTGTTCGTCGGAATCTCGGCGGCTGCGGCCGCAGCACAGAAGCGCCGACACCGATGAGTGACGTCGGAGCCACGACACGGTCACGTGTGGGCAAGGTCGTCGCGCTCGGATCCTCGGTCGGAGCGCAGACGTGTGCGAGTCTGGCGTCACTCCTGTTGGCCGTCGTGGTGGCACGATCCTTGGACCAGGCCATGCTGGGGATCTTCTCGTTGATCAGCGCGACCATCGTGATCATGCTCGGCGTCGTGCGGGCCCTGTCCACCGAGTTGATCGTCTTCCGTGACTCGATCGCCGAGCGCGCCTACGGCGCCGACGGCCAGTACAACGGCTGCACCACCGCGAACCTGATCCTGGGCTGCGGTGGCGGGGTCCTCGTCGCGGCCACGGCCGCGATCTTCCCGGAGCACGCGCTCGCGTTGCTCGTCGCGGGTGCCGTCGTCCCGGCGTCGATCCTGCAGGACCACTGTCGTTTCGTCCTTGTCCACGAGCGGCGTTCGACGACCGCGTTGATCGTCGATCTGCTGTTCTTCGGAGTGCAGGCCGTCGGCCTCGTCGTCGTGGCGGGTTCCCCGAACCTCGCTGTCTACCTGCTGCCGTGGCTGGTCGCGAGCGTGGTGGCGGCCGGCGTCGGACTCTGGTTGTGCCCGGTGCGGATTCGGTTCGCGGACGGACTGCGATGGATTCGGGTCACCTGGCCCGGCGGGCGTGCCTACCTGGCGGACTTCGTCACGACCAACGGTGTGAGCCAGTCCGCGATGTACATCGTCTCGATCTTCGGAGGCGTGGCCGCTGCCGGCGCGCTGCGTGGGGCACAGATCCTGCTCGCGCCGCTGCAGTTGGTTCTCCGTGGCGGCCTGGTGGCGCTGGGGTCCGAAGCGTCGCTCCTCGCGAAGCAGTGCCGGTACCGGGGGTTGTTCCTGCTCGCATGCGGATACTCCGCCGCAGGTGCACTCGGGTCGGCCGTGGTGGTGCTCGCGATGTACCTCGCGCCCGAGCGGCTCACGTCGGCCCTGCTCGGCGACACCGCCGATGCGGCGATGACGGTGCTGCCGTTCGCCGGCGCGGCCTCCGCCGGATTGTGCATCGCGATGGGCGCCGGTCTCGCCCTCCGATCCGTCGGGATGATCCGGAAAGTGGTTCGGGTCAAGCTGATCCTGGCACCGATCTCACTCGGGCTCGTGGTGTTCGGGAGCTGGGCCGCCGGGGCGGCAGGATCGCAGGCCGCGTTGGCGGCCGCCGAGACCGGGCGTGCGGTCGGCAGCTGGCGAGAGTTCGCACTATGGAACAGGGGACGAAAATGATTGCCGAAACACGGAATCGGGGCCGCAGCGTCGCACGACAGCTGGCGCGCAATCTCGCGGGCAGGCTCCGCGGCTCGGGGCTGTGGTACCGAGCGATCTGGAATCACGACCGCGTGGTCACCGCGCTGGTGGAGCGGCTGGATGCGGCGCCGATCGGTCCGCGGGACTCGACCCTCCTGATCGCCGCGACCGGGCACGGGAACATCGGCGACCAGGCCATGCTCGAGGCGTTCCTCGACAACACCTCCGGCAAGATCACCGTGGTTCTGAATGCGGTTTCTGCGGCGACGATTCCGGACCGGCACCGCGACCGCGTCACCGTGGTGGCGCTGCCCCGGCTGATCGACGGGAATCCGCTGTCCCGAACGCAGGACGTCGTCCGCTTCGTTCGCCTCGCCCGGACCTCCGGCCACGTGAGCGTCGTCGGCGCAGACCTCATGGACGGTCTGTACAACCCGACGGGATCCATCTCGCGGAGCAGTTGCCTGCGAGGCGCCTTGGATCTCGGTGCGTCCGCGCGGATCGTCGGATTCAGCTGGTCGGCCGATGCCCATCCGTCGGCGATCCGGGCACTGCGCGAGGCCGGTTCGTCGGTTCAGTGCATGGCCCGGGAGCCGCTCAGTGCCGAGCGGCTCCGCGCCTGCGGAATCGCCCGCGTCGAATCGGTTGCGGACACCGTCTTCGCGCTCGGCGGCGAGGAAGCCTACGAGCCCTTCGTGAAGTGGTCCGCCTCGCTCGGGCCGGAACGGCGGATCGCGCTGGTGAACATGAGCGCGCTCATCGGTGCCCGATCGGATCAGGTGTCCGACTACCGCCTCATCGTCTCGGAACTCGACCGTCGCGGATTCGCGATCGTGATGCTGCCGCATGTCATTCGTGAGTCCGGTGACGACAGTGCCGAGATCTCGAAGCTGCCAGTCACAGAACTGGCCCCGAATGCTCTCGTGATCGACGAACTGTTGTCGCCGTTGCAGATCCGTGGGCTGGCAGCGCGGGCCGACCTGGTGGTGACCGGCCGGATGCACCTGGCCATCATGAGTATCGGCCAGGGCGCCGTCCCGATCACCCTCGGCACGCAGGGCAAGGTCGAAGGTCTGTACCGGCTCCTGAACATCGGCAACCTCGAGGTCGCCCCGAATCCCGGATTCGGGTCGCAGGTCGTGGAGACGATCGGGCGAGTGGACCAGCAGCTGGACGAACTCCGGGCTCGTCTGCTCGAGGATCTGCCGGCCGTCCGTGCGCTCGCGGCGCGCAACTTCGGTGCCGAGGCGAACCCGGCCGATCCGGTCGGCGTCCTGGATGCCGGGGCGATCCGATGACCCAGACGGTCGAGAAGGCAACGCGCGTCGGGTGGGTCGATGTCGCGAAGGGCGCCGCGATCCTGCTCGTCGTCGTGCACCACACGATCATCTTCCTCGAGGCGGTCGGGTTCCCGATGGGGCCGATCGTCAAGGCCAACAACGTCCTCGTGACCATCCGGATGCCGCTCTTCTTCCTGGCCGCAGGCCTGTTCGCGCTCGGTCCGGTCTCGGGCTCCTGGCGTTCACTGTGGTCGCGGAAGATCTCGCTGCTGCTGTGGGTGTACGTCGTGTGGTCGGTGGTCCGCTTCGTCTTCTTCTCGGTCGTCCCGTGGCCGCTGGACTCGAGTGATGCAGGAACCCTCTCCAGCCTGCTGTCGATCTTCGTGCTGCCCTCCGGCGGGCTGTGGTTCGTCTACGCTCTCGCGCTGTTCTTCGTGATCGCCCGGGCTACTCGGACGCAGTCCCCGGTAATCCTCCTGACAGTCAGCGGAATCCTCTCGGCCGCCGTCGGGTCGGGACTGATCTCGACCGGTGTGTACGAGTGGGACAGCATGGCCACCTATCTGGTCTTCTTCCTCGTCGGCTGCCACCTCCGCGGTCGGATCGTGGACACGGTCGACCGCATCACGGTTCCGCTGGCGTTCGGGTTGATCGTGGTCTTCGCGGTCGCGTCCGTGGGGTCGTACCTGTTCGACCTGCAGGACATCCCGGGCGTCCGCCTCGCCACCAGCTTCGTCGGCGTCACAGGCGCACTCGTCGTCGCACGTCTGGTCTCCGACTCGCAGGTCGGGCGGCAACTGCAGTACCTGGGACGCAACACGTTGCCGATCTACCTCATTCACTACCTCGCGATCGCCGGCATCGTCGTCGCACTCCCGACCTTCGGTGGGGGATCGCTGGCGGTGTCCGGTGCGCTGGTGCTCGTCATCTCGGCTGTTGCCGTGGCGATCTCACTGGGTATCTACCGGGTGACCAAGGGCGTGCCCGGCCTCTACGACGCTCCGGCATGGTTGAGCCGCCGGTGACGGCGATGGTTGCGGACACCCGCCCCGAGCCGGTGAGCCGGCTCGGGGCGGGTATCGCCGTCGTGCTCGGTGGGCTAGTCGCAGACCGGGACGTCGGTGGTGACGGTGACCGGGGCGACGAGCGGCTGCACCGGTACGGTCGCGGGGCCCGCGGCGGTGGGTTCGGTCAGCTCGAAGGTCACGGTGCGTGTCTGTCCGCGCGGGATCTGGATGTCGACCGTGTAGACGGGACGGCCCTGCTCGCGCCCGGCGAGAGCGAACAGCGACCCGTTGTCGCCGGACGCCCGCTTCAGCGTGGCGCCCTGGGTGCCGTACAGCGACACCAGCATCCGTGCCGTGCCGGCCTCGGCCCCGGTGTTGTTGTCGACCATCCCGGCGACGTAGTCCGGCAGCACCGCATCGGGGGTGTCGTTGCCGAGGGCGACGGTGACGGTCGACTTGCGGGTGTCCGCGTCGCACGATTCCGCGGTGTAGCTGATGTCGCGGGTCAGGTAGTAGTCGAGCTTGTTCCCGGCGGCGTTGTTGACGATCACGTTCGCGTACGGCGCCGGGTCGTCGGGGACGGTGTGTCCCAGCGGGGTCTGCGCGATGACCTCCTGCTCCTCCGGATGCGTACTCCAGACCGCGATCCGGCGCTCGGACACCGCACGTCCCAGCGCCTCGAGCAGGGCGGTCGGCTTCTTCACGTCACCGGTTATCTTCGCGACCACCCGCGCGGCGAGTTCCTGCAGATAGGCCTTACGGGCCGCGTTGTCGTCCGCGAATCGGATGTAGGCCGTCGATTCGGTGAGTTCGACGACGTTGTCCGCATCGACGACCTCGCCGTCCGCCATCTTGATCGGCCCGATGGCGCCGAGCACGTAGCTCAGGGCGACAGGATCGGTCGCGAGCACACCGTCGACGACGGACCCGCTCTCCTGCGCCCAGATCGACTGCCAGATGCGGCCGGCGTAGGGGAAGTGCGGACTGAGGTTGGCATTGCGCCAGTCGGTCGTGGGCCGGTGCCGTCCGTACAGGTCGGAGTAGTCGGATCCGAGATCGATCGGCTGCTGCTTCAGCGAGATCTCCTTGTTGGCGGCCAGTTCGTCGACCCGCACGGAGCCGTCCTCAGCTCGCAGAACGGCGAATCCCCCCATGAGTCCGCCGGTTCCACGAGCTTCCGCGTTGGTCTGGAAGGCGAGGAAGTAGCTTCGGTCGCCGTCGCCGCCGAGCATCTGCGGGAGGAGCTGGGCCGCGGTCCGGGTGTTGGACAGGATCCCGCTCAGTTCCCGAACCTGATCCTGCAGTTGAGCGCCGGCGTCCTCGACCGCGCCGATCGGCGACGATGCCTCGATTCCGGCAGTTCTGTCCGAGATCTCCTGTGCCGCAGCGGAGGAAGCGTCGAGGGCGGGCAGGGCGGAGCTGAGCGAATCGAGATTCACACGCCCGCCGGAGCCGACGAGCAGGCGAGGTTCGAGTGCCGATCCCGCCTCGAGCGCACTCGGCAGGACGTCGCGACCGAGGTCCCGGACCACGTCGGCGATCTGCTGTACGGCGTCGAACGTCCCGCCGACGAACGGGATGTTCTCTGCGACGGTCCACGGAAACGAGTGGGTGGCCTCTGCGGCGGTCGACGCATGTTCCTGCACGCGTCCGAGGGCGGCCTGCGCGGTGGCCGTGTCGCCGTCGAGCAGGGCGGCCTTCGTGACGGACGCCTGCTCACTCGCGGCGAGAAGATCGGAGTGGACCTGCACGGTCGTATAGGCCAGCCAGCCGCCGCAGGCGAGGACTGCGACCGCGGCGACACCGGTGGTGATCACGATCGGACGGCGGTAAAGGGGGCGAGGTTCGGACACCGTGTTGAACTCCTGTCGAACATGTTGCAGGACTGGGCTTATCGCAAGTCTCTCTCGAGTGAGACTGTTTCGGAGTGTGGGGAACAACCTAGCCACACCCACCGATGGCCCACAACTTCAGTGGAACTCGTGAGCGCGTCGCGCGATCGTGCGCGGGGGGAGTGGTCGTGGTGAATCTTCCTGAGTGGCAACCTGATTACGACGGGATGACGGCGCGATTCCCGCTGTCCGCAGCCCAGCTCGGCGTGTGGTACGCGCAGCAGTTGGATCCCGAAACCCCCTGTGTGATGGCACACTACGTGGAGGTTCGGGGGAGCCTCGATGTCGAGATGCTCGCGCGGGCAACCGATCGCGCGAGCCGCGAACTGCAGTCACCGGTGCTGCGCCTGTGCGAGGTGGACGGTGAGCCGAGGCAGTTCGTCCACCACGACCTGGAGGACGGGCTCTCCGTCGTGGACCTGAGCTCGGCGGCCGACCCCGTGCAGGCGGCCCACACGTGGATGGACCGCGATCGGTCCCGGCCGCTCGACATGGTGACCGACCGTGTGATCGCCGCAACCGCAATTCGATTGGGCCCCGAGCACTTCTACTGGTACGGCAAGGTTCACCACGTCGCACTCGACGGGTTCGGCGCAACCACCTTGATGAACCGGATCGCCCAGCTGTACACGCTCGAGGCGAGAGGTGAGACTGTCCCCGCTTCGACCGCCTCCGGCCTCGAGGTGATCCACGACCTGGAGCAGGAGTATCCACGATCGCGGCGGTTCGTGATCGACGAGGAATATTGGGGACTCCGGCTGGCGTCGCTTCCCGACCCGGTCAGCCTGTCGGCCAAATCGTTTCGCCCGCGCCCCTCGGCGGTACCGCTCGTTGCGAGTTCGCGGGTCCGTGCGGTGCAACCCCGTGACGGATCCGTTGCTCCGGTCGTGATCGCGGCGTGGGCGTGCTACCTCGCCCGCATGACCGGATGCGACGACATCGTCCTGAGCCTCCCGGTCTCCGCGCGGACGACGGCGAAGATGCGCCGCTCGGGCGCCATGATCGCGAACATCGTTCCCGTCCGGGTCCGGATCGAACCCGGCGCAACGGTCGACGAGGTGGTGTCGCAGGTGTCGGTCGAACTGACCGGGGCCCTGCGGCACCAGCGGTACCGCTTCGACGGCTCGGCGGGATCGATGCTGCGGTCCTTCGGCCCCGTCGTCAATCTGATGCTGTTCCGCCGGGAGATCGAACTCGCCGACGCGGTGGGCGAGTTCCACGTCCTGTCGACCGGCCCGGTCGAAGACCTGTCGCTGAACGTGTACGACGGAGTTCCCGGTGCCGCGGTGCGGGTCGATCTCGAGGCCAACCCGGCGTTGTACACGAGAAGCGAACTCGTCCGGCATCACGAGCGATTCGCGACCCTCCTGGAGCTGTTCGAGACGGTGCCGGGAGCGACGGCCGTCGAGGATCTGCTCGTCGGTGCGGCCGGCGATCCGGTTCGCGTGGACGGATCCGTCGCCGAGGCCCCGCGTCCACTGGCTCGGCTGCTGCTCGACGGTGCGCGGCTCCGTCCGGGGGCGGTGGCGGTCGAATCCGGATCCGTGACGCTGACGTACGGAGAGCTGGACGCCCGGTCGGCGAGACTGGCGCGGGTGCTCGCCGACCGGGGCGCCGAGCCGGAAACATCCGTGGTGCTCGCGCTGCCGAGATCGATCGACCTGATCGTCGCGATGTGGGCGGTGGCGAGGAGCGGGGCCGCCTTCGTACCGGTGGACCCGGAGCTGCCGGCCGAACGCCTGCACAGCATCGTCGTCGACAGCGGCGCCGTGCTCGGGCTCACCGTGCGGTCGGTGGTGGTGCCCGCGGGGCCGGAGTGGATTCTGCTGGACGATGCGGTGGGCGACCGACCGGGCACGGTCCCGGTACCGCTCGCCGGCTCCGACGACCTCCGCGGCGCCGAGGTGCGGGTCGACAATGCCGCGTACATGATCTACACCTCGGGTACGACTGGTCGGCCCAAGGGCGTGACGGTCACCCATCGGGGACTGGCCAGCCTCGCCGCGGAAGTGCGGTGCCGGTATCGCGGTTCGGCGCGCGCCCGCGTGCTGCACTCCGCGTCGCCGGGTTTCGATGCGGCGGTACAGGAATGGCTGCTGGCCTTCACCAGCGGCGCGACGCTGGTGCTTCTCCCGGCGGGTGTGATCGGTGGCCCGGAACTCGGGGACTTCCTGCGTGAGCACACGGTTTCGCACTTCATCTCCTCTCCCGCGGTGCTGTCCGTCACCGACCCCTCGGGCCTCGACGCGCTCGAGGTGGTTGACGCCGGTGGCGACCGCCTTCCCGCCGGCCTGGCGGACGTGTGGGCCGACGGGCGATTGATGCTCAATGCCTACGGGCCGACGGAAACCACCGTGCTGGCGACACTGTCCCAGCCTCTGCGTCCCGGATCTCCGGCGCCGATCGGCACGCCGGTGCGGGGGACCGCGGTCGTGGTCCTGGACCGACGGCTGCACGCCGTGTCCGTGGATGCGGTCGGTGAGCTCTACATCGGAGGTGTCGGTCTCGCCCGCGGCTATCACGGGCTTCCCGGTGCGACGGCGGCGCGGTTCGTCGCGGATCCCCACGGAGCGCCGGGCTCCCGGTTGTATCGCACCGGTGACCTGGTCCGCTGGACCGAGCTCGGCGAACTCGAATTCGTCGGGCGGGCCGACACCCAGATACAGATTCGGGGGTTCCGGGTCGAACTCGGCGAGATCGAGGCGGTCTTCGAGCGGCACGCCGCGGTCGTGCTGGCGGTGGCCGTCGCGGGACGGGGCCCGGACGGCGAATCGGTGATCGCGGTGCATATCCTGCCCGCGAACCCCGACGTGTTCGAGGTGGACGCAGTCCGCCGGCACGCGGCCGCCGCGCTGCCGTACTACATGGTCCCCAACAGGATCCACGTGCTCACCGACGTTCCGGCGACGGTGAACGGCAAGGTGGACCGGCGCGCACTTCCGTCCCCGTCGGGGGCTTCCGCCGAGGCCGGTTCGGAGCCCGCACGGACGCGCACCGAGGAGGCGGTCGCGGAGGTCTTCGCGGACGTGCTCAGAGTTGGGCCGGTCGGCCGCGACGACGACTTCTTCGCGTCCGGCGGGCATTCGCTGGCTGCCACACGGGTCGGGTCCCGCCTGACTGCCGTGTCGGGGATCGAGCTGGGCGTCCGCGACATCTTCGACAATCCGACGGTGCGTGCGCTGGCCGCCCACATCGATGCCGCCGCCGACGGTCCGCGGGCGATCCGGCCGCCGCTCGAGGTCGGCATGCGGCCCGACGTGCTGCCGCTGTCGGCCGCACAACTGAGGATGTGGTTCCTGGCCAGGCTGGATCCGGAGTCGTCGGCGTATCTCGTGCCGATGGCACTGCGAGTCCGCGGCGGGGTCGACCTCGATGCGTTGCGTGCGGCCTTCGCGGATGTGGCGACGCGTCACGAAGTGCTGCGAACGGTCTACCCGGAAACCGTCACGGGGCCGGTCCAGGAGCTGGTCGCGGTCGAGCGTGCCGTTCCGGACCTGTGTCCAGTCGACATCACCGGCGACGAACTCGACGCCGCGCTCCGCGACCGCGCCGCATTCACGCTCGATGTGCGCACTCAACCGCCGCTTCGGACGGTGCTCTATCGTCTGGCCCCCGACGAGCACGTGCTGGTGATCGGTGTCCACCACATCGCCGCCGACGGGTGGTCGGTGGCGCCGATGACCGACGACCTGCTGGTTGCCTACCGTGCGCGGGTCGACGGTGCCGCGCCGCAGTGGGATTCGCCGGTGATCCAGTACGCGGACTACGCGCTGTGGCAGCACTCGATGCTGGGCCGCGTCGACGACCCGGCGAGCGTGCGTGGACGGCAACTCGACTACTGGCGCGGAGTGTTGTCGGGCGCCCCGGCCCGCCCGGGTCTACCGTTCGACCGGCCACGCCCCACCCAGCCGACGGGGGCGGGCGCGAGCGTGCGGGCGACCGTGGGATTCGAGACCGTGTCGCAGCTCCAGGCGTTGGCGTCCGGGAACGATTCGAGCCTGTTCATGGTCGTGCACGCCGCCTTCGCGGCCCTGCTGTCCCGGGTGAGCGACGAGGACGACATCGTCGTGGGGGCGCCCGTCGCGGGCCGGGGCGCGGCGGAGTTGGACCGTGCCGTCGGCATGTTCGTCGCGACGGTGCCGCTGCGCACGACAATCGACCCCGACGAGCCGTTCGTCGATGTGGTGATGCGTGCGCGGCGCGTGGGACTGGATGCCTTCGCGCACACGGATCTGCCGTTCGAGGACCTGGTCGACGATCTTGCGCCGGAGCGTGTTCCGGGCGAGCACCCGGTGTTCCAGGTGGCTCTCGCATTCCAGAACCAGAGCCGGCCGTCCGTCGCGGTTCCGGGTCTGGACGTGGAAGTGCTCGAGGTGCCCACCACTGCCACACGGTTCGATCTCGAACTTGCCGTCGACCCCGTGGCAACCGGCGAGATGGCCCTCACCTTCACCTACGCCACCGAGTTGTTCGAGCTGCGGACGATGCGTGCGCTGGCCGACGCGATGCTCCGGATCCTCGCTACCGTCGCGGCCGATCCGACTGTGCGGGTGCGGGATATCGATCTCGGTGCCGAAACACCGGGCCCGGTATCCGATTGCGCGGATCGGACGATGCGCGAGGCGCAGTCGCTGACGGCACTGTTCGACGACCGTGTCCGGCAGGCGCCGGATTCGGCCGCGATCGTCGCGGGCGACGACCGCCTCACCTATCGCGATCTCGATCTGTGCTCCAACGCCCTGGCTCGCCGCCTCGTCGCGGCGGGCGCCGGCCCGGACCGGCTCGTTGCCGTCGCGATGCCGCGGGGCATCGAGATGGTGGTGACGCTGCTCGCGGTGCTGAAGACCGGGAGTGCCTATGTCCCGCTGGACCTCGACCACCCCGCGGAACGGCTCCGCTTCGTTCTGGACGACGCGCGTCCGGTCGCTGTCGTCACGACCCTCGATCTGAGCGGACGTCTGGCCGCCGGTCCGGTCCCCGAAGTACTGATCGACGCCACTGCCCGGGATACCCGTCCGCTGTCGAGGCGCCCGCGCCCGGACGAGGCGGCCTACGTGCTGTACACGTCGGGAACCACCGGCCACCCCAAGGCGGTCGTCGTCAGCCACGGAAACGTCACCGCCCTCCTGGACGCCGCGGGCGGCCGGATCGGCGCCGGTCCGACCGACGTGTGGACCATGTTCCACTCGTACGCCTTCGACTTCGCCGTCTGGGAGATGTGGGGCGCACTCGCGCACGGCGGCACCCTCGTGGTGGTCGATCCGTTCGTGGCGCGCAGCCCGGAGGACTTCCGTGCGCTCCTCGAACGTGAGCGGGTCACGATCCTCGACCAGACCCCGACGGCGTTCCACGAACTGATCCGGACGACGCCGACGCTGCCGGCATCGGTCCGGTGGGTGATCTTCGGTGGCGAGGCGTCGGACATCCCGCGACTGCGGTCGTGGTGGCGCTCCGCCGGACCCACCCGTCCGCGGTTGGCCAACATGTACGGCATCACCGAGACCACGGTGCACGCGACGTTCCACGACCTCGACGCCGAGATGGCCGAGGTGGCCGAGATGGCCGAGATTGCGTTGCCCCCGGCCGGTGTGGGCAGTCCGATCGGCCGTCCGCTCCCGGGGCTGGATCTGGTGATCCTCGACGTGCGTCTGCGCCCGGTCCTGCCGGGCGTGACCGGTGAAATCTATGTGCGCGGCGCACAACTGGCTCGCGGCTACCTGAGGCGCCCGGGCGCGACCATGTCGCGGTTCGTCGCGGACCCCTGGGGTTCGCCGGGGGACCGCATGTATCGGACCGGCGATGTGGCCCGCCGACGGTCGGACGGAGCCGTCGACTTCGTCGGCCGCATCGACGACCAGGTGAAGATCAGGGGTGTGCGGATCGAGCTCGGCGAGGTCGAGAGCGTGCTGCGCCGGCGTCCGGAGGTCGGTGAGGCGGCTGCGATCGTGCGTCGGACCGACTCGGGGGGCGAGATCGTCGGGTACGTCAGCGCGGCGGCGAACCACCGCGCCGATCCGGGATCGATCCTGCGCGAGCTGCGCACCGAGGTGCCCGCGTATCTGGTCCCGGCGGAACTCGTCGTCCTGGATCGGATGCCCGTGACGGTGAACGGCAAGCTCGACCGGAAGGCCCTGCCTGCTCCCGTCGCGCGGCAGCATCCGGCGCAGACGGCCCGGTCCGCCGTCGAGCAGCAGGTTGCCGAAGTGTTCGCCGACCTGCTGGGGGGCGTCGCTCCGGGGCCGGACGAGAGCCTGTTCGAGGTGGGCGGCAACTCGCTGATCGCGGCGCGGGCCGCGGCCCGGCTCGGTGCGCTCACCGGCCGCCGTGTCGAGGTCCGCGACGTGTTCGAGCATCCGACGGTGGCCGGTCTCACCCGGCTTCTGGACCGAGACGGAATTGCTTGGCCGGCACCGTCATCCGGTCCGCGGCCGGATCGGATCCCACTGTCCCCGGCGCAGCATCGGCTGTGGCTGGTCAACCGGATGTCCCCCGACTCGGGTGCCTACAACCTGCCGATCGCGCTCCGTCTGGGCGCGGGCACCGATGTCGAGGCGTTGCGGCTCGCCGTCGCCGACGTCATCGCACGGCACGAGGCGCTGCGCACGATCCACCCCGTCGACGACGCCGGTCCGTACCAGTCGGTGGTGCCGGTCGAGGATGCCCGCGTCGGGCTCGCCGTCCATGTGACGGACGATCCGGTCGCCGCGGCCGCGGTGGTCGCAGGCGGCGGCTTCGACCTCACGACGCAACTCCCGTTCCGGGCGGTGCTGTTCGAGAACCGGTTCCGTCGCGGCGACGACGTCCTGGCGCTGGTCGTGCACCACATTGCCGCGGACGGGTGGTCCCTGCGGGTGCTCGCACACGACCTGGCCGCGGCCTACGGTGCGCGGGCCGCCGGACGGGCACCGTCGCTGCCGCTTCCCGCGGTGCAGTATCCGGACTTCAGCCTGTGGCAGCACCGGATCCTCGAAGGCGACGGGACCGGAACCTCGCTCGCGGCAGAGCAGCTGGCGTACTGGACGCGAACTCTCGACGGTCTGCCCGAGGAGGTCACGTTCCCGACGGACCGGGCGCGTCCGGCCACCGCATCCGGCGCGGGGGCCACTGTGGCATTCGGCCTCGACGCCGACCTGTACGCCAGGGTCGCCGCGGTGGCCCGTGCCCACGACGCGACGGTCTTCATGGTCCTGCACGCGGCGCTCGCCCTACTGCTGAGCCGATTCGGTGCCGGGCCGGACGTTGCGATCGGTACCCCGGTCGCCGGGCGTGGCCACGGCGACCTCGACGACGTGGTGGGGATGTTCGCGGGCACGCTGGTACTGCGGGTGCGCCTCGACCCCGACGGTGGCTTCACGCAACTGCTCGACGGCGTCCGCTCGACGGATGCCGAGGCGTTCTCGCGCAGCGACATTCCCTTCGACCGCTTGGTCGAGGAAGTCGGGTATCCCCGCTCGCTGGCCCGCCATCCGCTGTTCCAGGTGGCGTTGTCGATGGAGGACCGGGTCGTCCCGGGCGTCCCGGGACTGGCCATGATCGACGAGCTCGACCTGCCGACGTTCGCCAAGTTCGACCTGCAGTTGACCGTGACGCCCGACCCGGAGTCCGGCGCCGAGTGCCGGATGGACTACGCGACCGACCTCTACGACGAGAGGAGCGTCCGAGGTTTCGCCGACGCCTTCGTCCGCGTCCTGACGGCGGTCACGGCCGACCCGGCCGCGCCGATCGGTGGCCTCGATCTGCTCGGACCGACGGAACCCGACGTGCTGCGTGGGCGGCACGCCGTTCCGAGGCGGAGCCTGGGGGAGATCCTCGAGGCCGCGGTGTCGGCGAACCCCGATGGTGTCGCGGTGTGCGACGGTGCCGACGCCCTCACCTACCGGCAGCTCGACCGGCTCGCGAACCGTCTGGCACGGCTCCTTCGTGAGAGAGGTTGGGGGACCGAGGACGTGGTGGCGGTGGCGTTGTCGCGTTCGCTCGAGTCCGTGGTCTCGGTGTGGGCGTGCGCCAAGGCCGGCGTCGTGTTCGCGCCCGTCGATCCCGCGGCGCCACCGGCACGGAACGCGCGACTTCTCGCCGACGCGGGTGCGGTCGGTGGCATCACCGTCGGCCGCCACCTCCACGCGCTGCCGGAACTCGACGAGTGGATCTGCCTGGACGACGCCGGCGTGCGAATCCGCCTGGACGAATTGCCCGCTGCAGCACTCGGAGACGCCGGCGCCCGGAACGGACTCGACTGCGGGGCGTACCTGGTCTTCACCTCCGGGTCGACGGGCACACCCAAGGGAGTCCTGGTGACCCATCGCGGGCTCGCCACCTTCGCGGAGGAACAGCGCGAGCGCTACACCGTCGACACCGACAGCCGGGTACTGCATTTCGCGCCGACGACCTTCGACGGTGCCCTCCTGGAGATCCTGCTCGCGGCGCCGGCCGGGGCGACGCTCGTCGTCGCGCCGACCGAGCTCTACGGTGGCCCCGACCTGGCAGCTTTCCTGCGTCGTGAGGGCGTGACACACGCCTTCGTCACGACGGCCGCGTGGACGTCCATCGGCGTCGACCCTCGGACACTGCCGGATCTGCGCACCCTGATCGTCGGCGGTGAAGCACTGCCGGCGGGGGTCGTTCGGAACTGGGCGTCCGGCCGCCGGATGTTCAATGCCTACGGACCGACGGAAACCACCATCGTGTCGATGATCAGTGACCCGCTCACGCCCGACGGTCCGATCACCATCGGCGGCCCGATCCGAGGGGTCGGGGCGCTCGTCCTCGACACCCGATTGCGGCCGGTCCCGGTCGGCGCGATCGGCGAGCTGTACCTCGCCGGCAACCCACTGGCGCGGGGCTATCACGGGCGGGCGGCGGCCACCGCGGCCAGCTTCGTCGCTCATCCCCGGGATGCCGGTGTGCGCATGTACCGGACGGGAGATCTGGTGCGCCGCAGCGCGGACGGCATCGTCTTCGTCGGGCGGGGCGACCGACAGATCAAACTCCGCGGTCACCGCATCGACCCGGCCGAAGTGGACGCGGTGCTGACCGGCCACGCGGGAATCGAGTCGGCGGCGACCGTCGCACGGCCGGGGCCGGGAGGCGAGGCGATTCTCGTCTCGTACATCGCCACACCGTCCGACATCGACATCGACGACGTGCGCACGATGCTGCGCCGGACGCTCCCGGCGCCGATCGTGCCGACGACGGTGACCCCGATGGACTCACTGCCGTTGACGGTCAACGGGAAGATCGACTACGCGGCGCTGCCGACACCGGTGCTCGACAGCGGTGCGGGCCGGGAACCGGCGGGACAGTGGGAGATCGCCGTCGCCGGAGCATTCACCGAGGTGCTCGGGATGCGCATCGAGGGCGTCGACACCGACTTCTTCCGTTCGGGAGGAAGCTCTCTCGGGGCCACGCGACTGGTCGGTCGGCTGCGGAACGAGTTGCACGTGCACGTCTCCGTGCGGGACGTCTTCGAGTACCCGACGGTCGCGGCGCTCGCCGTCCGGTTGGCGGAGGCGCCGCGCGAGAACTCCGTTGTGCCTGCCCGGACACGGCCGGACGTCGTCCCGCTGTCGCCGCCGCAGCAACGACTGTGGTTGCTCGACCGA
This sequence comes from Prescottella defluvii, assembly GCF_000738775.1. Classification (GTDB taxonomy): domain Bacteria; phylum Actinomycetota; class Actinomycetes; order Mycobacteriales; family Mycobacteriaceae; genus Prescottella; species Prescottella defluvii. Next base: position 26,957 of record NZ_JPOC01000014.1, on the reverse strand, counting down.
CTCGATCCCGGGTCCGCCGTCTACAACATCGCGTTCGGTCTGCGGATGCGCGGACGCCTCGACGTCGACGCCCTGGAGCGGGCGATCGGCGACGTCTACACCCGCCACGAGATTCTCCGGACCTCCTATCCCGGAGACGCTCACGGGCCCCGGCAGCACCTGCACCGTCCGGGCCCGGTCGAACTCCGGGTTCTCGCGGTGCCCGCGGACGAGTTCGAGGCGCGGGCCGGTGTCCTGGCTGCGGACGGCTTCGACCTCGCGGTGGCGCCACCGGTGCGCACGGTGCTGCTGAGCGCTCTCGACGAGGATCATCTGCTGGTGGTCGTGGTCCACCACATCGCCTTCGACGGATGGTCGCTCGCACCGTTGGCCGGGGATGTCGCCCGCGCGTACGCGGCCCGTCTCGTGGACGAGGCGCCGCGGTGGGACGACGCGCCCACCCAGTACGCGGACTACACCCTGCAGCGGATCACGCTGCTCGGTGCGATCGAGGAGTCCGATTCGACCGCCGCCCGCGAGCGGGAGCACTGGCGTGAGGTTCTGCGGGGACTGCCGGCCCTCTCCACGGTGCCGACCGACCGGCCGCGACCGGACCGCCCGAGCTTCCGGGGCGGGCTCCGTCGAACGCACCTGACCCCGGACCGGCACCGGGCGCTGCTGGACCTGGCGCACGAGCACGGCGTCAGCCTGTTCATGGTCGTGCATGCCGCTCTGGCCGTTGTGCTCGCACGGCTCGGCAGCAGCCGGGACATCGCGATCGGAACGTCGGTCTCGGGTCGAGGCGAACCCGAATTGGACACCGCCGTAGGCATGTTCGTGAACACCCTGGTCCTGCGCACCCGGATCGATCCCGCGATGTCGCTGTCGCGACTCCTCGCGGAGGTTCGGGCGTGCGACCTCGCCGCGCTCGAGCATTCGATGCTGCCGTTCGAGCAGGTGGTGGAGTCGACGGATCCGCCACGGGTGGAGGGCGCGCACCCGCTGTTCCAGGTATTCCTCGCCTTCGGGAACCTGCCGTCGGCGACGGCGGCACTCGACGAGGTTGCCGTGGACGTGGTCGATCTGACTCCCGAGGCTGCACGTTTCGACCTGGAGTTCTCGGTTACGGAGAACTTGGATCATCGAGAGCGACCGGCCGGTCTGGCTGTTGCCCTGGGCTATTCGACGGATCTCTTCGACGAGTCGACGGCGGTCGGCCTCGTGGAGACCCTCGACCGGGTGCTGGGCGCGTTCGTGTCGGATCCGCACCGAGCCGTCGGCGACATCGCGCTGCCCGGGGAGATCGCCCGGACGTCGGGCGAAGGTGCACCCGACACGGTGCTGCTGCCCGAAGTGTTCTCATCCGGTGCCGCGGTGGGACGCCATGCGGCGGCGCTCCGTGCGGACGGGTGGGAGAGGAGCTACGGGCAGCTCGATTCCGTCTCCAATCGTCTCGCCCGCGAACTGATCCGTCTCGGGGTGGGACCGGAAACCGTGGTGGCGCTCGCGTTCGGGCGTTCACCGGAGTGGGTGACCGCGATGCTGGCGGTGAGCAAGGCCGGCGGTGCGTTCGTCACGATCGACCCCGAATACCCGCCCGCCAGGATCGCGTACCTGCTGGCGGACAGCGCCGCCACCGTCGTCGTCGCGGACGTGCTGCCGGACGAGCCGCTGGGCGCGGCGGCGTGGGTGACGCTCGACGCGCTCGTGGAGACGTCCACGTCCACGTCCGCGGCGCCGGTCACCGATGTCGACCGGATCCGCCCGCTGCGAGCGGAGCACCCGGCCTACGTCGTCTACACGTCCGGCTCCACGGGACGCCCCAAGGGCGTCGTGGTGACGCATGTCGGCCTGAGCGCCCTGACCGCGCTCGCGGTGACGCACTACGGTGTGGGGCCGGAGTCGGTTGTTCTGCAGAACTATTCGGCGAACTTCGATGCCGCGTTGCTGGAGGTGATCCTGGCCCTCGGTGCCGGGGCGACACTGGTGTTCGCGCCGCCGGGACGATTCGGTGGGACCGCGCTGACGCGACTGCTGCGGGAGGAGCGGGTCACGCACCTGCTGTCCACGCCGTCTGCGCTCGCGACCGTCGACCCCACGGGGCTGCCGCGGCTCGAAACGGTCGCGGTCGGGGGCGAGCTGTGCCCACCCGAACTCGTCCAGCAGTGGGCTGCCGGGGACACCCGGTCGATGGTCAACGCATACGGGCCCACCGAGGCCACCGTGGTCGCGACGGCCGCCCTGGTGCGACGCGGGCGGGCCGTGGACATCGGCGCACCCGTTCCGGGAACCAGCGTCATGATTCTCGACGGACGGTTGCGTCCCGTCCCCCGGGGCGTGGTCGGCGAACTGTACCTGGCGGGTGCCGGACTGGCCCGTGGCTATCTCGGTGATCTCGCCGCGACCGCATCCCGGTTCGTCGCGGATCCGTACGGCGGATACGGCACGCGGATGTACCGGACCGGTGATCGCGTGCGCTGGAACGCCCGGGGCGGTCTGGAGTACATCGGGCGCACCGACAGTCAGCTCAAGGTGCGGGGTTATCGGGTGGAGCCGGGCGAGATCGACAGCATCCTCGTCGGCCATTCCGGGATCGCGCTCGCGCGCACCGTACTCGAACGGGACGTGCTGGTGTCGTACGTGGCGGCACGGACCGGCGAGAGCCCGGACCCGGACGAGATCAGGAAGTTCGCCGCCGCGGCTCTGCCGGCACACCTGGTGCCGTCGCGGGTGGAGGTGCTCGACGAGATCCCGCTGACCGGCAACGGCAAGCTCGACGTGTCGGCGCTGCCGGGTACCCGACAGGGCCCGGAACGCTGGGCCGCAGCGGGTGATTCCCTCCAACAGACGATCGTCGAGGCATTCGCGGACGTGCTCGCGCTGTCTGCGGTGGGTGTCGACGACGACTTCTTCGCCCTGGGCGGCAGCTCGCTGTCGGCGACGTCCGCGGTCGCCCGGATCGAGGCGGCGTCCGCTCACCGTATCGCGGTGCGGGACCTGTTCGACAACCCGACCGCACGGGGGTTGGCCACCGCCCTGCGGGACAGAGGCGGCGCGTCGCCGCGTCCGTTCCCTCGTGCGGGGAGGCGAGGTGAACGAATCCCGCTGGCGCCCCAGCAGCGCCGGCTGTGGCTGGTCAACCGCCTCGATTCCGAATCGACGGAGTACAACATCAGGTTCGGTCTGCGCGTTCGCGGCGGGCTCGATCGCGCGGCCCTGGACCTCGCCGTTGCGGACGTGATGGAACGTCACGACACTCTGCGGACGATTCACCCCGACTCCGCCGACGGACCGCACCAGGTGGTACTCGCGCCCTTCTCGGTGCCGATCACCGATCACGACGCGGTGCCGGATCCGCGAGCGTTCGACCTCACCACCGAGATGCCGCTGCGGATCGCCGTGGTCCCCGAGAGCGCCGGCGTGGACCTGCTGGTCGTGGAGCTGCACCACATCGCCGCCGACGGGTGGTCGATGGGACCGTTCGGCCGAGATCTGGTGGACGCGTACCGGACCCGAGTGGCGGGGCACGCGCCGTCGTGGACCCCGCCGACGCTGCGGTACCGCGACTACAGCGCGTGGAGTGCCGACATGCTCGGCTCCGAGGACGATCCGGATTCCGTCGTCGCGCGATGCCTCGACTACTGGATCCGCACTCTCGAGCGCCTGCCCGATCGGCTGCCGCTGCCGTTCGATCGACAGCGGCCGGGACCGCCGTCGCATCGAGGTGCGGCGGTACGACGCGAGTTCGACACCGGTACAGCGTCACTCATGGACGCAGCGCGCGCGCACGGTGCCAGCCAGTTCATGGTCGTGCACGCGGTCTGGGCTGCCGTACTCGCTCGGTACGCGGGCGTCGGTGACATCGCGGTCGCAACGCCCACCGCGGGCCGTGGCCCGCGTGAACTCGACGACATGGTGGGCATGTTCGTCGGCACGACGGTACTGCGCACCGACGTCGACACCGGTGCATCGTTCGCGGAACTCCTTGCGACGGTACGCGACACGGATCTGGGCGCCTTCGCCCACAGCGACGTGCCGTTCGACCGGCTGGTCGAGACCATCCGTCCCCGGCGGGTCACCACACACCATCCTCTCGTGCAGGTGATGCTGACATTCGGTGCGGGCAACGCCGCGGACCGGAGAGTGCTGTCGGACAATGCGATCGAACCTGTGGAGCTCGCCTCCGACGCCATCAGATTCGACCTCGAACTCGACGTCACGCAGGGCGAGACGGGTCTCGACGTCCGGCTCGACTACGCGACCGACGTGTTCACAGCGGGTACCGCCGATCGGCTCGTCGACGCCTTCGGGCGGATGCTCGACGCCGTCCTCGCGGACCCGACGGTCGCGATCGGCGACGTCGACCTGGGCGGTACGCCGATCACCGGCGGCCCGTCGCAGGGGGCGACGGACCCGGCCGAGGCAACTCTCCCGGCGATACTGCGTGCTGCGGCCGCTGTGCATCACGATCGGGTGGCGTTGCGCTGCAACGGTGTCGATCTGTCCTACGGCGATCTCGACGAGTGGTCGGACCGCGTTGCGGGACACCTCTCCACGCGGGGTGCCGGCCCGGAGACCGTTGTCGCGCTCGCCTTCGACCGGTCGGTCGAGTTCGTGGTCGCGATGTGGGCGGTGGCCAAGACCGGGGCGGCCTTCCTGTCCGTCGACCCGCGCCATCCGGCCGCGCGGATTGCCCTGATGCTCGCCGATTCCGGGGCGATCGCCGGGCTGACGACCTCCCTCCACGCAGACGGGCTACCCCACGAGCCGGGCTGGATCCTCCTCGACCGGGACCTGCCCCCGGCGGTCCGTTCGCTCACCCGGGCACCCCGAACGCACCTCGACCAGACGGCGTACGTCATCTACACCTCCGGCACCAGCGGAGTCCCGAAGGGAACCGCCGTCACGCACCGGGGCCTGCTGAACCTGGTGGCGGAGCAGCGTGAGCGGTACCGCCTCACACCGACCTCCCGCGTCCTGCAGGTCGCGTCGCCGAGCTTCGACGCATCCGTGTTCGAGCTGATCATGGCCGCTGCCAACGGGGCGACCTCGGTGATCGCGGGGCCGAACGAGTTCGGCGGTGCCGGGCTGCACCGGTTGCTGGTCGAGGAGAAGGTGACCCACGCGGTCGTCACGCCGGCGGTCCTGGCGACTCTCGACCCCCACGGTCTGGACAGGCTCGGGGTCCTGATCAGTGCAGGGGACATCTGCCCACCCGAGCAGGCGCGGCGGTGGACCCCGGGCCGACGCTTCTTCAACGCGTACGGGCCCAGCGAGGTCACGATCATGGCGACGGGCACCGGCCCGCTCGCGGAGCTGGAGCCCGGAAGCCCGGTGCCGATCGGCGCACCGATCGCCGGGGTGCGCGCGGACGTGCTCGACGACCGACTGCGTCCGACCCCACCCGGGGCGGTCGGCGATCTGTACCTGGCCGGGCCCGGTCTCGCCCGGGGATACCCGGGGAGGCCGCCGCTGACCGCGAGTCGGTTCGTCGCCGACCCCCGGAGCATCGACGGCGGGCGTCTGTACCGCACCGGCGACCGGGTTCGGGTCGGGGACAACGGCGAACTCCACTTCGTCGGCCGCTCGGACGATCAGGTGCAGGTCGCCGGCGCACGGGTGGAGCTGCCGGAGATCGATGCGGCGCTCGGCGCGTCCCGATTCGTCGCGACGTCGGTGACACTGCTGCGGGATGCGCGTCTGGTCGCGTACGTGGTGCTCACCGACGACGCGGATGGGAGTGACGTCGCCGGGGACCTGCGTCGGCAGTTGTCACTTCGGCTACCGCGCAACCTGATTCCCGGTGTCTTCGTGCCGGTCGACGAGATCCCGCTCTCGATCAACGGCAAGGTGGACCGCGCGGCACTCGCAGATCTGCCGCTCCCGACGGCTGCGGCGGCAGCGCCTCCGTGCACCGCGACCGAGCGGGTGGTGGCGTCGGTGTTCGAGGAGGTTCTCGGGGGCGGCCCCGTCGGCCGTGACACCGGATTCTTCGACGCCGGGGGAACCTCGCTGGGTGCTCTGCAGGTGGTGACCCTGCTCTCGAGGCAACTCGACCGCCGAGTGCCGGTGTCGCTGATGTTCCCTGACGCGACTCCGGCACGCCTCGCCGAGTCGATCGAGAACTCGTCACTGCCGACGTCAGGTGCGTTGGGGAAGGTTCTTCCCCTGCAGACCAACGGAACACGGGCCCCGCTGTTCTGCGTACACCCGGCGGCCGGAGTCGCCTGGAGCTACGCCGGACTGGTGCAGTACCTGGGTGGGGAGCAGTCGGTGTACGGACTCCAGGCGCCGGGACTCGAGGACGGCCTGCGATTCCCCGGAGAGATCGCGGATCTCGCGGCCGACTATGTCCGGGAGATCCGCCGGATCCAGCCGCACGGCCCCTACCACCTTGCCGGTTGGTCGCTCGGCGGTGTGATCGCACATGCAATCGCAACCGAACTCCAGGACCAGGGCGAGCCGGTGGCCCTCCTCGTGGCCCTCGACAGCCTGCTCGAGGTCGACGAGCACACGGCCGGTGAGGACACCGATTCCGGCGGGCACGACGTGATCGATCTGCTGGCCGAACTCGAACCGTCGTTGGACCTCACCGGGGAACCGCAGGACCTCGGTCCCGAACGCGCGACCGAGCTTCTGCGCCGCGCCGACAGCCCGTTCTCGTTCCTGACCGCCGCCAGTATCTCTGCCATGCACGAGAACTCGCTACTCGCCGGTACGTTGGTGCGGCGTCATCGGCCGAGCGTATTCACCGGGGATCTCGTATTCTTCACAGCAGCGAAAGATCGTCGTGAAGGTATCGCCGCTCCGCGTCAGTGGGATGCCTACGTCACGGGGAAGGTACGGGAGGTGCCGGTCGACTGCACTCACGCAGAGATGACGGCGCCGACGGCGCTCGCGGTGATCGGCCCGATACTCGCGGCGGAACTTCGAGCCCGGGACCCTCGCGGCCACTGCAGACCGGAGGTTTCCTGATGACGTGAGAGCGGTACGGGGCCGAAAGACGATTTTCGAGCAGGCAATAGTCGCCTGATCTGACAGGAGTGTATGGGGTGGAGATTCAAGATTACGTCCGTATCGTGCTGGCGCGGTGGCGGATAATCGTGGCGGTCACTGCGGTGGCGGTTGCTGCGGCACTCGTCGCGTCGCTCGTTGCGACGCCGGTGTATGCGGCCAAAGCCCGACTGTTCGTCTCCACCAGTGGTTCGTCGGTGATGGAGGCTATGCAGGGAGCGCAGTTCTCCCAGCAGCGCGTGGCGTCCTACGCGAAGCTGGCGACGGGACAAGAGGTCATGGAGAACGCCATCGGCGCACTCGGATTGGATATCGCGCCTTCCGATCTGGCAGCCAGGGTCAAAGCCACCCCGGTGGTGAACACCGTGCTGTTCGACGTCAGCGTCACCGACACCGATCCGGTGATGGCACGAGACCTGGCGGATGCCGTCGCCGTCGCGCTGACAGCCACGATCGAGAGCCTGGAATCGGACTCGCGCGGAGGGGCCCCCGTGGCGAAGGCGAGTGTCGTCGAGGCGGCCAAGGTCCCGGCCGACGCCGTCAGCCCGAAGGTGAACCGCAACCTCGGCCTCGGGTTCGTGATCGGACTCCTGGTCGGTATCGCCCTCGCCGTGCTGCGTGATCGCCTCGACAACACCGTGAAGAGTCGTGAGGTGCTCGACGAGCTCGCCGGTGTCGGTCTGGTCGGTACGGTGCCGTTCGACAAGGACCGGGAGGAGAAGGCGGCGATCGCGTTCCAGGACGGGTACTCGGGCAGTGCCGAGGCGTTCCGCGAGTTGCGCACGAATCTGCAGTTCCTCGAGGTCGACAATCCGCCCCGGGTCATTGCGATCACCAGTTCGCTTCCCGGAGAAGGTAAGACGACGACGGCGATCAATCTGTCGCTGGCGATCGCGGAGGCCGGGTATTCGGTGGTTCTGGTCGACGCGGATCTGCGTCGCCCGCGTATCGCGAAGTACCTCGATCTGATCGGGTCGGTCGGAATGAGCACCGTGCTGGCAGGGCAGGCCGACATCGACGACGTCGTGCAGTCCACGCCGTTCCCGAACGTCTCGGTGCTGGCGTCGGGTCCGTTGCCGCCGAACCCGAGCGAGTTGCTCGGTTCCACGCACGCCGAGAAGCTGTTCGCGGATCTGCGTTCGCGGTTCGACTTCGTCATCATCGACGCCTCACCGCTGCTGCCGGTGACGGATGCGGCGGTGCTGGCGGTCAAGGTGGACGGTGCGTTGGTCGTGGTGAAGCACGGGCAGACCAAGCGTGACCAGGTGTCGCGCGCGGTCGGCAACCTGCGCAACGTGGGTGCGACCGTCCTCGGCACGATCCTGACGATGACGCCGGCGAAGGGTGCGGGGGCGTACGAGTACAAGTACTACTACGACTCGGATGCGCCGGTGCAGAAGACGGAGGGCTCCCCGGCTCCCGTCGAACCCGCGCCTCTAGTCGCGCAGGCGGGGCAGAAGGTCGAGTAGGGCCTGGTCGATCTGATCGCCGACGTCCCCGAACACGATCGCGCTGCGGCCGATCGGGTCGGGGACGTCGGCGTTGCCGGGTCGGGGGACGGTTCCCCGTGCCATCGCGAGTTCGGCGACGGTGGCCGAACCGCGAGCGGAGGCCAGGTGCGCCGCCTCCAGCAGGGTGAACGTCCGCTTGAGCTGGCGGGGAGCCATGCGCAGCACGGCGTCTCGATGACTCTCGGTCATCGTCAGGACGAGGTCGGCCGACGACGCGATCGCGGGCGTCAACTGGCGTGCCGCGAATCCGTCCGCGGAGCCACCGAGGTCCGAAAGGATCTGCGCTGCCGTCGGTTCCATCGAGCCGCCGACGACCGCGCGGGTTCCTGCGCTGGACGCGGCCAGATCGCTCCGCCCGGTGCGGGCCGACCAGGCCGCAGTGATCCGTTCGGCGGTGGGGGATCGGCAGATGTTGCCGGTGCAGACGAACAGTAGTTGCATGGGGGTGAGTGTAGGCGCGCCTGTATAGACTCGGCTGGTCCAGCACGCGGCTCGCGCGGCGACCGCATCGCGACCACGATCGAAGGCGGCTCATGGGTGGGGTTCTAGGGGTGTCGGTGGGGGCCGGATTCGTTCGTCTGGTGCGCTCCGACGCTCCGGACGGATCCGGCGTGTTCGAGCACCAGGCGATCGAGGTCGGTGGACAGATCGCCGAGGACCTCGCGGCGCAGTCCGTCGGCGTCGTCCTCGCGGATGCGGCCGGGTCGGGATCGGCAGTCGGCGTGGGCATCTCCTACAGCGACGAGGCCCAGGCCGCCGCGCTCGACATGGCGATGCGCCGGCAGGGCATCACCGGCTTCCGCCTCGTTCCCGAGGCGACCGCGATCCTCGAACACCTGCGGGGGACGGACGGTGCCTCCGGGTTCCGAACGGTCGTGCTCTACGACCTCGGCAGTTCCGGGCTGACCGTCAGTGTGGTCGACCGGTCGACGGGGGCTGTCGCGGCAACGGAGCGCACCGGCATGCTGCGCGGCGACGATCTGGTCCGACTGCCACGTGAAACATTCGACAGCGTCGCGGGTCCTGCGGTCGAGCGCTCGGCGGACCTGGTGGCCGAACTGATCGCGCAGTCCGGGCAGCGGCCCGACGCCGTCGTTCTCGTCGGTGGCGGAACCCACCTGCCGGTCGTGCGGGACGTGCTCGGGTGGAGGCTCGGTCTACCGGTCATCGCGCCGCACGCGCCGGAACTTGCGACTGCTCGTGGTGCCGCACTGCTGGCGACACCGGTGTCGGTCGTGGGACCGGCGGGGCCGCGTCCGTCCAGGGCGCGGGGACGGCACCGGAGACCGGTCTCGCGACGGCAGGTCAGCGGTGCCGGCATCGCCGGCGGCGCGCTCGTCGTCATCGCGGTCATCGGTTTCGGGTTGAGCTACGGCAGAACACTTTTCGGATCCGATCCCGCGGCGACCGCCGACACGACGACCTCGGTACCACCGAGTACTTCGGCGACCGCGCAGGCCTCGCTCCCGCCGACCACCCCGCCGGCCGAGACTCCACCGCCCCCCGATCCGGGTGCGTCGCAGCCGATCGCTGGGAGCGGAAGCGCCCCGGCATCGCGCCCACAAGTCCAGTCGCGGCCGGCGGATCCACCGCGCTGGTGGGAGCTACCCGGGCTGCCGTCGCTGCCGCCGATTCCCCAGTTGGAGCAGTTGCCGCAGTTGCCGCTACCTCCGGTGGAACTGCCGCCCCTGCCGCGTCTTCCGAGTATTCCGGGCCTGTGACTGCGGTCGGTCAGCGTGCGTGCCGTCCGGCCGCGCGTCGCCGCGGTGCCGGGCCCGCGATCCGGGGGCGGGCGAGGAGCGCCGCGATCCCGGTTGTCAGGGGCACCGAGAGCGCGAGTGCGATGCCACCGACCGACGCGCGGACGATCTCGATCGCCACGGCGTCACCGGTGAGGACATCGCTGATGGGTCCGCCCGCGACACTGAACAGCAGCAACAGCGGAAGCGCACCGCCGGCGTACGCCAGCACCAGCGTGTAGACCGTGCTCGCAATGTGGTCGCGTCCCACCCGCATCGCGGAGGTGAAGATGGTTCGCCGGGACGCGGCCTCGTCCATCGACGCGATCTCGAAGGCTGCCGACGCCTGCGTGATCGTGACGTCGTTCAGCACACCGAGCGAGCCGATGATGAAGCCGGCCAGGAGGAGTCCGGTGATGCTGACCTGCTGGATGTAGGCCTGCACGTCGGTGTTCTGTTCCTCGGACAGCCCGGTCAGATGTGTCATCCCAATCGCGAGCGTGGACAACACGGCCGCGACGAGCATCGAGGCGAGCGTGCCGAGCAGTGCCGCACTGGTACGGAGATTGACGCCGTGCGCCAGGTAGAGCACGGCATACAGGATCGCGGCCCCCGAGACGAGCGCGACGGGCATCGCCGGTTTTCCGTCGAGTAGTGCCGGCAGGGTGAAGGCGACGAGAACCCCGAAGGTGATCCCGAGCCCGAGGAGTGCGCGTGCGCCCCGCCACCGGGCGACCGCGACGATGGCGACGGCGAACGCGGCGACGACGAGTAGCAGGGGCAGTCCGCGCGCGTGGTCGTTGAACGCGTAGATCGGGGTGCCGGACGAATCCGTCTGGCGGACGAGCCTGATGTGCCCACCGACGCTCAGGTTCGGTTGTCCGGGACCCGGCACGATCTCGAGGAGGGTGCGGGTCCCCGAGTTCGGTCCAGAGTCGATGGTCACCACACTGCGGCGGCATTCCAACGAACTACCGTTCGGGGGTGGTGCGGGTTCACCCGGAAACGCGCGGCCCGCGGAGGGACTGCCGCACGGCGCGATGTCCTGTGCGACGACGGTACCGGCCTCGGTGGTGACGGCGCCGCCGCCCGCGTTCTGGAACGGCAGGGGAATGTCGATGTGCTGCTTGCCCGGCCACAGGAAGGCGGCGGTCGCCACGACGACGACGGCGATCGCGACGAGAAGCCCGACCACGACACGCGCTGCGGTCGGCCCCACCGGGAGGGGGCCCTCGAAGTGGCCGTGGCCGTGTCCGTGGCTGAGGCCGTGATGGGCATCGGGTGTCATCGAATCGGCCTGTTCACCGCATCAGGCTAGCGGCGGTGCAGCGAAGCGACGGTGGCGGGGAGCAGGGGGGGTCGTCCCCGCCACCGATACCTCGTCGCCCAGGGGGGAGGGGGCAAGACGAGGCGCTTGCGGACACCCTGGGGTGCCAGTCGGTCAATCTACCCATACCGGGACGATCCCGCAGGCTTGCAGCCGAACGGGACATCGCGACTGCACGCTAGGCGGCGGATCATGCTCGGATGCAGGTGCTTCCGACGTGTCGGACGCACCTGCACCGGGTCGGGCGGGCAAGCACGGGAGGGGTTCGGGTGCCTACTGCTTGTAGCTGGAGAGGAAGTTGCCGAACCGTTCGATCGCCACCGCGAGATCCCGTGCCCACGGCAACGTCACGATCCGCAGGTGATCATGGTCGGGCCAGTTGAAGCCGGTGCCCTGGACCATCAGGATCTTCTCCTGCAGCAGCAGGTCCTGCACCAGCTTCTCGTCGTCGTGGATCTCGTAGACGTTCGGATCCAACCGCGGGAACGCATACAGCGCACCGCGCGGCTTGACGCACGAGACACCGGGAATCATGTTGAGCCGCTCCCACGCGACGTCACGCTGCTCGAGCAGCCGACCGCCCGGCAGGATCAGATCCTCGATGCTCTGGTGCCCGCCGAGCGCAACCTGGATGGCGTGCTGACCGGGGACGTTGGGGCACAGGCGGGTGGAGGCCAGCAGGTCCAGGCCCTCGAGGAAGCCGGCCGCATGCTCCTTCGGGCCGGTGATCGCGACCCAACCCGAGCGGTAGCCCGCGACCCGGTACGCCTTCGACAGGCCGTTGAACGTCAGGCACAGCAGGTCGGGCGCGAGCGTGGCCAGCGAGATGTGCTTGGCGTCGTCGTAGAGGATCTTGTCGTAGATCTCGTCGGCGAGCAGCAGCAACTGGTGCTTGCGGGCGAGGTCGACGAGCTGCGAGAGCACCTCCGCCGAGTAGACGGCGCCCGTCGGGTTGTTCGGATTGATGACCAGCAGCGCCTTGGTCTTCTCGGTGATCTTGGACTCGATGTCCGCGATGTCCGGGTTCCAGTCGTTCTGCTCGTCACACAGGTAGTGCACCGGGGTGCCGCCCGACAGGCTCGTCATCGCGGTCCACAGCGGGTAGTCCGGCGCCGGGATCAGAACCTCGTCACCGTCGTCGAGCAGCGCCTGCATCGTCATCGTGATGAGTTCGGAGACGCCGTTGCCGAGGTAGATGTCGTCGACGTCGAGTTCCGGGAATCCGGGCACCAGTTCGTACCGCGTGACGATCGCGCGTCGTGCGGACAGGATGCCCTTGGACTCCGAATAGCCCTGTGCATAGGGCAGAGCCGCGATCATGTCGCGCATGATCACATCGGGGGCCTCGAACCCGAACGGGGCGGGATTGCCGATGTTGAGCTTGAGGATTCGGTGCCCCTCGGACTCCAGTCGCGCCGCGTGCGCATGCACCGGCCCCCGGATCTCGTACAGCACGTTCTGCAGTTTGGTGGACTGCTCGAGAGCGCGCTGCGGCCGGCGGTGGCGGACGGAATCTGGAGTGCTCACGCAACCATGATTCCACTCGTGCGCAAACGGAAATCGGCCGCCCACGAACGGCGACCCGGGAGCGGCGTCGAGATCGAGCATGTTCGGCCTGGTGGGACCGCCGATCCCGGGTGCGGGAACGGGCCCGGGGAACGCCCGTCGGCACGCGTGGACGGGCCGGGTGCCGCAGCGTTCACGACGCCGACCATGCCCGGCACCGGAGGTCGTCGACGGCCACGACCGGACCGGCCGGGCGCATCGATCGGTACTGCGGATACTTCGCGACCAGCGCGTCGATCGCGGCCCGGCCCTCGCTGCCGTCCCCGGACAGGATCCGTGCGGCCCCGTCGACCCGGACCCACCACAGCCGCGTCCAGTCATCCTCGTAGTGGTCGACGAGCAGGCTCACCCGTCCGGTCGCGGTGATGTTCGCGAGCCGGCGCAGCCGCCGGGTGCTCTTCGGCTTGTCGTCGACCGCGGTGTAGATCGTCTCTCCGCGGACCGCGAACACCACCGGCACCACGTGCGGGTCGCCGCCCTCCGTCACCGTCGCCATCCGGGCGATCGGGGCGTCGGCGAACCGTGGCGGCACCTGCATGAGGAAACGGTACGTCGACGTACGGTGTCCCCGCGATCTTCCTGGCTAGGGTGTCCGCATGACCCCTGCCGCTCGGACCGTCGCCCCCTACGGCTCGTGGATGTCGCCCATTGCGGCCGCCGATCTGGCGGCCAGTGGCCACCAGGTGGACGGAGGCCGGTTCGTCGGCGACCAGGTGTGGTGGTCGGAGCAGCGCCCCACCGAGAACGGCCGGACGGCGATCCGCCGACACGGACCCGACGGTGAACCGGGAGACGTCCTCCCGGCCCCGTGGAACGCCCGCACCCGCGTCCACGAGTACGGGGGCGGCGCGTGGACGGTGACCGGTGACCGCGTGCTGGTGTTCGCCGAGTTCAGCGACCAGCGGCTGTACCGGTTCGACCCACGCGTCGACGCGGCTCCGGTGCCGATCACGCCGACAGCGCACCTCCCGGGCTCGGACCGCTACGGCGACCTCACGATCGTCGGCGACGAGGTGTGGTGCGTGCGCGAGCGTCACCGCGGCTCGTCGCCCGTCCGAGACATCTGCGCGGTGCCCCTCGACGGATCGGCCGTCGACGACCCGGCGGCGGTGCGTTCGATCGTCGGCGGATCCGACTTCCTCGCCTACCCGCGACTGTCCCCGGACCGGACTCGCCTCGCCTGGATCGCCTGGAATCACCCGCAGATGCCCTGGGACGGAACCGAACTGCGCGTTCTCACTCTCGCGACGGGCAAGGTGGACGTGCTGCTCGGCGGCCCGGAGGAATCGGTGCTGCAGCCCGAGTGGGCCGACAACTCGGCGCTGCACGTGATCAGCGACCGCAGCGGCTGGTGGAACCTCTACCGCGTGCCGGTGGACGGCCCTGGCGTGGAACCGATCTGCCCGACGGACGCAGACTTCGGCGCACCACTGTGGCAGCTCGGCGCCCGCTGGCACACCGCCCTCGGGGACGGCACCCTGCTGACCGCCCGCACGGTCGGAACCGACACCCTCGCCGTGCTCGACCTCGACACCGGTGGACTCCACGACATCCCGCTCGCCGGCATCTCGTCGGTGCAGATCTCGGACGTCGACGGGCGACGGATCCTGTTGCGCTGCGGGGGATCCCGTGTCGCCTCCGGGCTGCGACTGCTCGACCTCGACACCGGTGCACTCACCGACGTCCGACTGTCCGTCGACGACCTGCCCGACGTCGAATACCTGCCGGAGGCGCAGTCGCTCACATTCGAGGGCCCGGAACGCGAGGTGCACGCACTCGTGTACGCGCCACGCAATCCGAACTACACGGCGCCGGACGGGGAACTGCCGCCGTACGTCGCCTTCGTGCACGGTGGGCCGACCGCGCACGTCGCACCCGCGGTACACCTGGTGTACGCGTACTTCACCAGCCGCGGGATCGGCGTCGTCGACGTCAACTACGGCGGCTCCAGCGGATTCGGCCGCGAGTACCGCAACCGGCTGCGCGGACAGTGGGGAATCGTCGACGTCGAGGACACCGTCGCCGCCGTGCGCGGGCTCGCCGACGCGGGACTCGCCGATCCCGCCCGCCTCGCGATCGAGGGCGGCTCGGCCGGCGGCTGGACCGTGCTGTCCGCGCTCACCACGTCCGACGTGTTCGCTTGCGGCGTCTCGTATTACGGCGTCGCCGAACTGCTCGAGTTCGCGAAGGAAACCCACGACTTCGAGTCCCGGTACATCGACGGCCTGATCGGTCCGCTGCCGGAATCCGCCGACCTGTACGCGCAGCGCGCGCCGGTCAACAACGTCGACGGGCTCTCGTGCCCGGTGCTGTTGCTCCAGGGCCTGTCCGACCCGATCGTCCCGCCGTCGCAGGCCGAACGATTCCGGAGCGCACTGCTCTCCAAGGGGATCCCGCACGCGTACCTCGCGTACAAGGGAGAGTCCCACGGATTCCGAAAACTCGAGACCATCGTCAGCGCGCGGGAAGCGGAACTGTCGTTCTACGGTCAGGTCCTCGGCTTCGAGACACCCGGCGTGCCGCGGCTGGAACTGTGGCGTCCGTAGCGTCACACGACTTCTGCCCGGATCACACCGGATTTCGGTGGCGAAGACGGGTGTGACGTCGTCGGAACCTGTGTGCTGTCACGGCTGCGGTGTGTGTTCGACGCGTCCACTCGGGCGTGGGCAGAGCCGGGCGCGTTCGAATGCCCCGGCGATCCGGTCGACGATCACGCTCGGCGTCGCCAACTCGTCCCAGACCCACCGCACCACCTGCCAGCCCGCTGCCCGGATCGCGTCCTCGCGCTGCTTCTCCGCCCACAGCACGTCCGCCGCGGTTCGGCCCTCGGGTACGAACCGGCCGTACTTGACGCGTCCGTCGAACTCGCCGACCACACCGCGCTCCTCGAACAGGAAGTCGACGCGACCCAGATGGGTGCCGTCGGCCGCGTAGAGGTTCGGCTGGCAGGCCGGAATCGGCAGTTGTTCGCGGATCAGCAGGACCCGGCTGCGGGATTCGCCGACGCTCTCCGCGCGCCCGTCCAGTAGGTCGACGACGCGTCGCGCACGATTGCGTCCGGCATGTACCGGCAGTGCGTCCGAGGCGTCCTGCAGTTCTGCGAGCGTCAGAGCCGTCGAATGCAGTGCATGATCACCGCTGACAACCGCCTGCTCGAACGGCAGCGATCGCGCCAGGTCCAGTACCGTCCGCGCCACCGTCGTCACCCGGAGACCTCCGACGGCCGTCACCTCGTCGGGCCGCAACGCCGCGGAATGGACGTGACGGCGTCGGGTCCGGCTGCCACCAGACCGGCGATTACGCGTCAGGTGCACGACGTCCAGCGGGGTGTTCCACATGTCGAGGGCGTGCACGACGGCGGCCGACTGATAACTCAGGACCGCGCCCGGCGACGCGGCGCACGCAGTGGCCTCGGCCTGCAGACGATGCACCGCGGCCGCATCGAGTGCGTCGAGTTCGGCCTGCGACGCGTACGTCCCGGGCCGTAGTCGAAGCCACGAGCCGTTCCGGCACTGCCGCTGCAGTTCCTGATCGGTGGCACCGCGCCGCAGCGCCTCGGACCGTCGAATGATGTTCGCCCCCATGCCGGCCATCGTGCCCACCCCGGACCCCCGGCCGGCCCCGCGAATCCTGAATCGGCCGGCGCCCTGTGGATAGCCGTCGGGCTGTGGACAACTCGACTGCACACAGGTTGTGGCGGAATCACACGGGTTCTGCCCGCCGAACGGCCATGTGATGCGGACAAGTGGTGTGTGGTGTCGGGGTGCGCACAGACGACAGCGCCCCCACCGCGGACGGTGAGGGCGCTGTCGTCAGGGAACTACTTCTTGCGGCCCGGAGCCTTGGCGCCGGACTTGAAGCCCAACGCGCCGGGCTTGGCCTGCGGAGGCGGCGGGGTGGCTGCCTCCGACTTCGGTGCCGGGGCCTCGGCCGGTGCGGCCTCGGCCTGCGGCTCGGCAGGCTGCTCGGGCTCGGCGGCCGGAGCCGGTGCCGGTGCCGGTGCAGCGGCGGGGGCGGCCTTGCGGGCGCCCGGTGCCTTCGCGCCGGACTTGAAGCCCAGTCCGCCCGGCTTCGCCTGCGGTGCCGGCTTGGCCTCGGCGGCCGGAGCGGCCGGAGCAGTCGGTGCCTCCGCGGCCGGTGCCGCGGGAGCCTCGGCAGCTGGCGCGGCCGGAGCCTTGGCGCCGGGTGCCTTGGCGGCGCCCTTCATCTGGAGGCCCTTGCCGCCGGGTGCCTTGGCGCCGCCCTTCATGGCGAGTCCGCCGGGCTTGGCGGCCGGTGCGGCGGGAGCCGCCGGTGCCTCGGCAGCGGGAGCCGCGGGAGTCTCGGTAGCCGGTGCGGCCGGAGCCTTGGCGCCGGGTGCCTTGGCGGCGCCCTTCATCTGGAGGCCCTTGCCGCCGGGTGCCTTGGCACCGCCCTTCATGCCCAGTCCGCCGGGCTTGGCGACCGGCGCTGCCGACGCCTCGGCGGCGGGAGCTTCGGCCGCGGCGGCCGGAGCGGCCTCGGCCTGGGCGCCCGGTGCCTTGGCGGCGCCCTTCATCTGGAGGCCCTTGCCGCCCGGTGCCTTCGCACCCGGAGCCTTGCCCAGGCCCTTCATCTGCAGGCCCTTGCCGGCAGCCGGTGCAGCCGGAGCCGCCTCGGCCTCAGCAACCGGGGCCGCGGCAGCAGGAGCGGCCTCGGCAACCGGAGCAGCCTCGGCAACCGGAGCAGCGGCGACGGGAGCCTTCTCGCGCGGCTCGACCTTGATGTTCGCGGTCAGCTGCGCGGGATCGAGACGGGTGACGGTCTCGAGCATCATCTGCGCGACGTCGACGACCTCGACGCCCTCGCCCTGGCCCTGCTCCTGTCGGGCGGTGACGCCGTCGGTGAGCATGACGCGGCAGAACGGGCAGCCCGTCGCGATCTTCTTGGGCGACGTCGACAGTGCCTCGTCGACGCGGTCGACGTTGATGCGCTTGCCGAGCTGCTCCTCCATCCACATGCGGGCGCCACCGGCACCACAGCACATGGACCGCTCGCCGTGTCGCGGCATCTCCTTGAGAGTCGCGCCCGACGCCTCCATCAGCTCGCGAGGAGCGTCGTACACCTTGTTGTGACGGCCCAGGTAGCAGGGGTCGTGGTAGGTGACGTCCTCTTCGAGCTTGGCGACCGGGACCAGCTTCTTCGAGCGGACCAGGCGGTTGAGCAGCTGCGTGTGGTGGACCACCTCGTAGACGCCACCGACCTGGGGGTACTCGTTGCCGAGCGCGTTGAAGCAGTGCGCACACGTGACGACGATCTTGCGCTTGTTGTCCGGGGTGCCGTCGAAGACGGTGTTCAGCAGTTCGATGTTCTGCATCGCGAGCTGCTGGAACAGGAACTCGTTGCCGGCGCGGCGAGCCGAGTCGCCGGTGCAGGTCTCGTCGGCGCCGAGGACCATGAACTTCACGCCCGCGGTCGCGAGGAGTTCCGCGACGGCCTTGGTGGTCTTCTTCGCGCGGTCCTCGTAGGCGCCGGCGCAGCCGACCCAGAACAGGTACTCGTAGTCCTCGAAGGAATCCGCGTCCTGGCCGTAGACCGGGATCTCGAAGTCCATCTCGTTGATCCAGTTGAGGCGGTCCTTGGAGTTCTGGCCCCAGGGGTTGCCCTTGTTCTCGAGGTTCTTGAACAGACCCGCGAGCTCGGACGGGAACTCCGATTCGATGAGCACCTGGTAGCGGCGCATGTCGATGATGTGGTCGACGTGCTCGATGTCCACCGGGCACTGCTCGACGCATGCACCACACGTGGTGCACGACCACAGGGTCTCGGGGTCGATGATGCCGCCCAGTTCGCCCTCGACGGATTCGCCGACCAGCGGACGCTCGGCCTCGGCGAGTGCTGCCGCGGGAATCTTCGCGAGCGCGGCCTCGTCGGCGTTGCCCTCGGCGTCGACCAGTCCGACCTCGTCGCCGCCCATGTCCTTGCGGCCACCGGCCAGCAGGTACGGGGCCTTGGCGTAGCCGTGGTCGCGCAGCGACATGATCAGCAGCTTCGGCGACAGCGGCTTACCGGTGTTCCATGCGGGGCACTGGCTCTGGCAGCGACCACACTCGGTACACGTCGTGAAGTCCAGCCAGCCCTTCCACGAGAAGTCCTCGACCCGCCCGGCGCCGAGCGTGTCGGTGTCGGGGTCGACGTTCTCCATGTCGAGGGCGCGGCCCTTGGACATCATGGGCTTCGCGGCGCCGAGGGCGACGTCGCCGTCGTCCTCACGCTTGAAGTAGATGTTCGGGAAAGCCGAGAAGCGGTGCCATGCGACACCCCACGTGATGTTGCGGCCGACGACGTACAGCCAGATCATGCCGGTCATCAGCTTGACGAACGCGAAGATCGAGACCATCACGGCGCTCGACGGCAGCAGCTTCGCGATCTGCATCGTGAAGAAGTCGGTCCACGGGTTGGCGTGGCCGGTCATCGCGATGCGGCCGGCCTTCACCATGATCATGCCGAGGCCCTCGAGCAGAA
Organism: Prescottella defluvii; assembly: GCF_000738775.1. Lineage (GTDB taxonomy): Bacteria > Actinomycetota > Actinomycetes > Mycobacteriales > Mycobacteriaceae > Prescottella > Prescottella defluvii. The sequence continues at coordinate 7,338 of NZ_JPOC01000014.1, read as the reverse complement.
CGATGACCTCGACGAAGTACGCGGGACCGAACTTCGATCCACCGAAACGCGAGAGCCGGTCAGGGATGCGCGGATGGTTGAGCTGCCGGATGACGATGAGCGTCAGCATGCCGACCACGGTGCCGATGCCCAGGATCTCGTCCCACAGGTGCCATGCCGCGGTGTTGCCGAACAGGGGCCAGTGGAACGTCGGATCGAAAGTCTGACCGTAGGCCTCGAACCACAGCAGGAAGCCGCCGAGGAAGCCGATCATGACGAGCCAGTGCGCCCAGCCCACGGTGCGGAACTTCTGCATCCGGGTGTGCACGATGAACTCGACGATCATCTGCTTGAAGCGCGGGAAGAAGGGGCGCCAGCGGTCGGGCGCCGGTTGACCGATCTGGACGGTCTTCGCCATCCGCCAGGCCCCACTCAGGAATGAGGCCCAACAGACCAGGCTCAGCAGCACGCCGACGGTGCCCAACGTAATCGTCAGGGCATTCATGTCGAGGCCTTTCGTTTCGGGGCAGCACGCGTGCCACCAGGGGTCAGCCCACAGATCCTAGCGCCCAATAAGTTACCCGCCGGTAACTTGTGAGCAGTACTCATCGGTAACATAGCGCGAAGCGCCGCTTCCTGCATCTTCGCCCGCAAAATTCGTCGCAGTTGCACAGACCGTCTGGTCCGAAGCGCCTGTGCGGCGGGCCCGGTCCGCGTGGTTCGAGGCTGGGTTCGGATCACGGTATGCGGTACCGGTGTGACGCACGTCGTGTAGGTAGGCCTAACATGCGCGGGGGAGTTCGATCCGGGGTCGATATGGACGTTTGTTCATTAATTATTCGAAATGAATTTATGACGATTCCGCGTTCTGTCGGGTTATGATTCGCCGCGGATCGGAGACCTTCTCGCGGCCCGTTTGTCCAGGTGGGGTGTGCTGGGAGCGATTCGCAGATTCGAATTCCTATTCGCTCGGGGAGCCACTCGTGGCAGTCACAGAAACGGATATGACAGCCTTATGAAGTTCACGAAGCTTGCCGCAACCTCGGCCCTGGTGATCGCCGCGATGGGGATCGGTGCGGGTACGTCGTACGCCGCGCCCGCGCAGGAGGCGATCGGGTACGCGGCCCACATCGACGGCGGCGCGGTCGTGACCGTCCTCGACGCCGGGGGATTCCAGGTGGCATCGAACGGACAGTTCGTCGAGATCACGAACGACGCCGGCGCCGTCCTGCAGACGCTGCCGCTGTCGTACCGCATCGGCGACCGCGAGTTCTCGATCGCCCCGGTCATCGAGGGACGGCAGTTGACGCTGTCGCCCGAGACCGATCCGGCGAAGGCCACCCCGGTGGACGTCGCGGGACCGACCCTCCCGCCGCTGCCGATCGACCTCTCGATGCTCGACAAGCTGGCCGACGGCGTCGACTCGGCGGTCACCGTCGGCAGCCTCATCGGGACGATCGTCGGGGCTCTCATCGGATGCGTCGGGGGTGGCTCCACCGGCCCAGCCGCCTGCTTCGCGGGCATCGCGGCCGGCGCCGGTACCGGCGCGGTGGTCGGCACGATCCTCGCCGCCGGTCCCGTCCTCGCTTACAACGGCTGGCAGGTGTTCCAGACGATGAACCCGGCTCCGGCGCCCGCAGCCTGACCGGACAGCGCGCACAGACGAAGGAGCCCACTTCCTCGCGGAAGTGGGCTCCTTCGTCTGTGTGTCCGGACGGGCTACGACGTCCGGAGGCGGACGCCCGGGTTGTCGCGGAGGATCGCGTTGATCGGGGTCGCGAAGAGTTCCGGGGTCTGGCCCATGACGGAGCTGACGAAGCCGGCGACCTCGCAGAAGCCCAAGTCGCCGACGGTCGACGCGCTCGAGATGCCGAGGGCGAGGGTGCCGGTGACGATGGTGCCGCCGCTGTCGCCCTGGAGGGCGCAGAGGTTGGTGGCGAATCCGCCGGCGAGCACGCGGGCACCGACCTTGACGTTCTGGTTGGCGGCGGTGACGACGCCGCAGTTGAAGCCCGACGTGTTGCCGGCCTTGCAGACGGGGGCGCCCACGACGGGATCGGCGGTGCCGGTGACGGAGATCGGTGCTGCTCCGGGAACCCGCACGCCGTTGTTCGCGAACCGCTGCGCGGATTCGGCGGTGGGGCGGATCACCGAGTAGTCGAGTCCGTCGAGGCGGGTCTTCTCGAACGTTCCGATCATGGGTCCGGTCGCGTTGCCTGCCGCCGCGTACGCCTTGGATGCGGCGGCCGTTCCGGCGGAGCCGCCGTTGGGGTCGCAGTGTCCGGCGCTGATGTTGACGGGGGCGCCGTTGCGGTCGATCGCGTTGAATCCGAGCGAGCAACGCAGCCCGAGGCCACCGCCGGCCGCGACGTACGGATCCCCGCCGAGGAAGGCGTCGGGTGCATACCGGGCGGCGTCCGGGCCCGGTGCCGCCGGCTGCAGTGACCCGAGGGCGGGGCCGAGGGCGATCCGGGCGGCGCCCTGCAGGAACGGGGGCAGCAGGTCGAACAGGTCGCCCGCGGCATCGTCCGCGCGAAGCACCAGGGTGTTGCCGGCGATGTCGACGGTGATGCCGCGCACCAGGTCGGCGATCTCGCGGGGCAGCGTGTCGATCCACTTGCTCAGGGCGGCGCGGTCGGACTGCAGTCGGTTCTCGCTGCGCTCGACGTCCTTGCTCGTGAACCCGGCCTGCTCGACGGCGGCACGCGCGGCGTCGCGGCCCTCGCCGGCGAGCCCGACGATCGGAGTTCCGGACGGGTCGATCCATGCGCCCGCGAACGTGTCGGGGAACTCGTAGCGGGCGAGCGCGGCGAACTCCGCGAGCTTCTGCCCGAGTTCGGACCGTTCGAGATACTGCTCCGGTGTGAGCTGCAGATCCCGCTGCAGGGCGTCGACGAGTTCGATCGGTAGGTGCGCCGCCTGATCCGATACGCCCGCGGTGGACGACGATTCGGCTGGATCGGCCTGGGCGGCCGCGGTTGCGGGGCCGAGGAGGAGGAGCGCGGTAGAACCGAACACCGCGGCGCGACGTGCGAGCGAGCTTCGCATGTGGGCCTTTCTATTGTGTGCCCCTGCGCCCTGGATCCAGACGTGCGCAGGGATGATCGCCCGGCGTCAGCGAGTGCCCCCCGAGTCGCTACGACTATATGGGTTCGGTACGGCCGTGCCCACCCGATCTACGTAATTTCTCGGGGGTCGATCGTCAGTCGCCGGCGGGGCCGGTGCGCACCGACAGGCCCGCTCCGAGGCCGCCGCCCGACGACGCATCCGCCGCGTCGAGCACGTTCCGAATCGGAATACCGAGGTTCGATGTGCCGCCGTCGAATGCGAGGACGAGGTTGGCTTCGGCGCAGTTCGGGGCTTCACTGCTGTTGGAACCGCTCGTGATGCCCAGTGCCAGTGTGCCGGTGACGATCGCTCCGCCGCTGTCGCCGGCGAGTGTGCAGGCGGTGCCTGCGAAACCGCGCACGATCCGACTGCTGCCGTCACCCATCATCAACTCGGCCTGGACGCGGTCGGCGGAGACGACACCGCACGTGAACGACGACGTCTGCCCGGACTTGCAGATCGGTGCGCCCACCACCGGGACGGCCGTGCCGGTCACGGTGAGGGTGCTGCCGGCGGCGCCGCGGACCACCGGGCGGTCGAGTCCGGCACGCACGCCGGCGTCGTTGATGCGGATCAGGGAGTAGTCGAGCGCGTTCGCAGTCCCCACCACGGACCGGGCGAACTTCCCGACCTCGAGGCTGTTGTCGATGTTCTCGCGGCTGGGCAGGTAGACGCCGGCGGCGGCACCGGGGGCCGGGTCGCAGTGACCGGCGCTGATGTTGATTGCGGTGCCGTTGCGATCGACACCGTTGAATCCGAAGGAACAGACGCCGATCTCGCTGTCGCCGCCGGAGGCCAGGGGTACCGCCGATGTCACGTAGGTGTCGCCGCCCATCGGTGCGCGTTCGACGGGAACGGGGCCCAACGACTGGATTTGGACCTTGACGTTCGCGATGTGGGTCGGAAGGTCGAGCGCACGCCCGGTGGGGCTGTTCGCGATGTCCACGACGACCTGGTTGTTCAGGACGTCGATCGACGCTGCACCGACCTGCGCCGCGATCTCCCGGGGCAGGTCCGCGACCCACCGGTTGAAGTCGGCGAGGGAGGCTTCGAGGCCGGACGCGGAGACCGGCGCCAGGTGCGTGCGGTAGCCGTCGCGCGCCGCGACCAGTGCCGCTTCGGTGGTGGTGACGGCGACGACGGGATGGCCGTCGAGTCCCATCCAGGCGCCGGCGAAGTCGTCGGGGCGTTCGGCGCGGAAGCCCTCGGCATACGACCCGAGCTCCTGCGCGCGGGCGGCGCGGTCCAGGTACTCCTGCGGACTGATCTTCAGGTCTCGGGTGATCGCCTCGACCAGATCTGCGGGCAGTTGATCGACCGGCAACTGCGTCACGGACGACGCGGTGGCGGTATCGGGGGCTGCCTGTGCGGCCGCGGTGAATGGTCCGAGGAGAAGTAGCGCAGAGGATCCTGCGACGGCGACGCGGCGGGCCAACGAACGGGCAGCGGCGCGCGGCGCCGGCGAGGTACGCATTGAATTCCTTCGGGGTCTTCGGGATCAGCCACCAACAATAGGGCAAGGAGTGGTGGGGGCGCCCGGGAACAAAGTCCCGAAGTTCACGATGCCGGTGACTCGGGCACGCCGTGGCCGAGTGCCCGCAACATCGACAGCAACTCCGACCGGGAGTGGGCCCCGAGCCGTCTCCGGATCCGCGCCACGTGGTGCTCCACCGTCTTGGGGGCGATGTACAGGCGGGCGCCGATCTCACGATGGGTCAGTCCCAGCAGCAGTAGTTCGGCCACGTCCCCCTCACGGTCGGTGAGCGTCCCGGCGGCGGGATCGGGGGTGCTCGGCTCGGCGCCGGTGGCGGGCGGGGTTGCCGTTGCGTCCCGGAGCGACCGGGCCACCTGCAGGAGCGTCGTCGCGCCGCGGGTGTCCGAGACCCGTAGTGCGGCTTCGCCGGCGAGCCGTGCGCCGTCCCACGGCAACCCGATCCGGTCGAGTGCCCGCGCTGCGGCCTCGACCTCCGACGCATCCGCCTCCTCGCGGAGCACCCGGAGCCAGACCCGGCCTGCCGCCGCGAGTCCCGCGGCATACGAACTCACCTCGGCGGACGCGGCGAGGGCCCGTGCGTGTGGCATCAGCTTCGCCGGGTTCTCGCCGAGGATCGCCGCCTGCACGCCGTACCAGTGCAGCGACGCGCCCCACAGGGCCGGCTCCCCGAGGCGGGCCAGTAGTTCCTGGGCCTGCTCGACCAGGTGGGTGATCCGCGGTTCGTCGCCGAGTCGCACGGCAGCGAGCCACAGTTCGCCCAGCGGAAGAAGGCTGAACAGGTCCACCGAGTATCCCGCGACGACCGGCTGGGCCAGTGACCACTGGTGTTGCAGCGCACCGAGATCGCCGTTTCGCCGGGCGAGTCCCACCCGGAGTCCGTGGACGAACAGGGCCTCCCGGTGGGGCAGGGGCCGGTCGGTGGGCAGCGGGTCGACGAGCGCGGCGGCACCTGCGAGATCGCCGCCGACCATCGCGGTCCAGGCAGCCAGCACGCGGTGCCTGAGGTGGGCGACGCTGCCCGGCGGGTCCGATTCGAGGGCGCGGCCGAGTACCGATTCGGCGTGCGCAAGCTCCCCGGAGTGCAGGCACAGCAGTGCCGTGACGGCGGTCGCGCTGTCGGGCAGCAGACGGGTGTGGGCGCTGGTGGACATCAGCGACATCGCGCGTGTCAGTGAGTTCATCGCGACCGCACCGGAACCCGCGATGGACTGCGCGAGCCCCTCGGCGACCAGGGCGATGCCGGCGGCCCCCGACGTGGGCGGTCCCTGGCGTCCGACGGCGAGGGCGGCGGCCGCAGCGTCGGGTCGTCCGGCAGCGAGCAGCATCGTCGCGGAGACGGCGGTGTCGGCGCCGACCCGTGCCGGTCCGAGCCATTCGTAGAGATCGGCACTCCGGTCGACCGCGCCCCGACAGGCCGCCACGCTGGCGGAAATTCGAACGGCTGCAGTGAGTTCCGTGGGATCGAGGGAGTCGGTGCGGGTCAGTAGCGAGTCCGCGATCCGTTCCGCGGTGTCGAGGTCTCCGCTCAGTGCACTGGCCTCGCAGTGCCGGACGGCGAGTCGGTCGGCGTCGGCGCCGGCCCGCACCGCGGCGGTGTACAGGACGGACGCTGCCGTCGGCTCTGCCGCATCCGCGCAGGCGCAGACGAATTCGGCCAATCGCGGATCCTCCAGGCCGGATTCGACGAGGGCCAGGGCCGTCTCCGCGTCGAGCGTTCCGGCGTCGAGTCGCGTGGTGAGCAATCGGAGTTGAAGGTCGCGCACCCGGCTGGTGCCGGTGGCGACGGCGATGTGCGGGCGGGCGAAGGGCAACACGGAGCCGGTCCGGGTGGCGAAGGCACTCGCCCGGATTCGGTCGGCAAGCTCCTGTCCCCGGTGCGGATCGACGTCGAGGGCGGTGCTGATGTCGCTCGCGTCGACACCGGAACCGTACGAGCACAGCGCAAGAGCGGCCAGCATCTCGGCATCGAGGTGGCGGAGCGCGGCCAGCAGGTGCGTGACCGCTGCGGCGCGGACGACGTCGTCGTCGCCGGGGGCGGTCGCGGCGGCGGCCAGTCCGGCGTCGATGCCCGCGAGTACGCCCCCGGTGGATTCGTGCAGCGTCGACGCGAGAGTCGCGGTCGGCGGATGACCGAGTCGGTGGGCGCGTTCGGCGATCTCGTCCGCGGTCAGCGCTCGCAGATCGACCACCGTTCCGAGGGACTGGGCCGCCGCGACGAGCAGGCCCAGCGTCGGGTCGTGGGGGCGCGGTTCGGTCGCGACGACGATGGTGCGGTCGCGGCGTCGAACCAGTTCGACGAGGGCGGTGCGTTCGTCGTCGGAAAGGAGGTGCGCCCCGTCGAGTATCAAAGGGCCGCTGGTGTCGTCGCATGATCCGACGGTGGTGTGGACGTCGCCGACCGGGGTGTCCAGTAGTGCGCGCGCCGCCGCGAGCAGGAGGGACTTCCCGCTGCCGGAGTTGCCTCGGAGCAGGACACAACCGGGTGTCGCGACGTCGACGGCGTCGAGGAATTCGCGGGCGCCGGGGACGCCTTCGACGAGTTCGTCCGGAGCCGGCCCGAGGATTTGCGCGGTCGGCATCGGCTACTTTCCGATCAGGACGCCGGTCAACGGGTCCACGACCGCCCCGACTATGCCTCCCACTCCGGTCCCGATGCCGGTTGCGGCGGCACCGAGTCCCTGGCCGATCCCGTTGGCGGCCTTGGCGAATCCCTCGCCGACTTCCCGCGGGGAGGGGCCGTTGATCCCGGGATTCGC